>JBIOJG010000030.1:0-68656 GCA_044450645.1 Binatia bacterium | reverse complement strand
GCCTACTCGGGGTGAACGGGGAAAACCCTCTGAAATCAACATGGAACCGCTCGCCCCGAGTAGCCGCCCTCTTCTGGCGGCGTATCGAGGGGTGCCCGCTGGGCGAAAATCGACAGTCCCCCAAGGAGGGGGAAGGGGGAGATCGAGTTGCCGCGACCTTTCCAACCTCCCCTGGCCCCTCCTTGGTAAGGAGGGGAACCGCTCTGCACACTGCTTGGTGGCCACCAGCCAGTTGGTTCATGGGCCGCCTGTCGAACGGTGCTTCGACTTTTTCAACGGGCGGTTACGGCCGAGCCCGCCGCGGCGGGCTCGGCAGGCGCACGCAGCAACTCGGACAGCTTGGCCGCAAACAGGGGACCCTTCCCCGCTTCCTCATGCTTGAAATAGATGAAGGCGTCGGTCCACCGTGCCGCGGCATCCTCGAGCCGCTGCGCCCATGCGGCCAGATCGGCGTCGGAATAGTCTGGCCGGCGCAATCGGAAGTAGCCGAAGTTGGCCGTCTGCTCGAATGGGGCGCTGCGATCGTCGTGCTCCGCGATGCAAAGCGCCGCGTCGAAACGGCGCAGGCATTCGTAGACATCATCGGCAAACCAGCTGGGATGACGGAACTCGAACGCCGGGCGGAATCCCGGTGGCAACTGATGGAGAAAGTCCTCCAGGCGCGCCACGTCCTTTTTCAGGAACGGGGGCAACTGGAAGAGCAACGCCCCCAGACGCTGCTTCAATGCCTTCGAAGTGTCGCAAAAGTACGTGAGCGGGTCGGCGGCATCACGTAACCGCAGATCATGCGTGATCCGGCGTGGCGCCTTGAGCGTGAAATGAAATATCTCCGGCGTCTCTTTGGCCCATCCTTGCAGGGTCCGCACGTTCGGCATGCGATAGAACGTGTAATTGATTTCCACCGTGGAAAATCGCTGCGCGTAATATCTGAGCATCTCTGGCTCGGCGATGTCGGCGGGATAAAACGGCCCTTTCCACTCTTTGTAGCTGTAACCGGAGGTGCCGATCCAGAAAGTGGTCATATGGCTGTTTCTATCACGAGCCTCTGAGGGAGAACAACTGAGGTGTTTCGTTGCATCGCGCACACGCGGGTTCGATCCGATGAACGCTACAACTTTCGGGGGGAAAACCGATGCACTAGCGGTTCGATCGCTTGCCACAGCTCTGGGATGCCTTCGCCGGTGCGCGCGGAGCAGAGGACCACGGCGACAACCCCTGGCAAGCACTCCGCCTCGAGCACACGGGCCCGGCGCTGGCGTTCGCCGTAGGCGAGCTTGTCGGCCTTGGTCGCCACCAGGATGGCGGGAACCTGATGCGCGTTGAGGTATTCGATCAGCAGCCGGTCGTCGGCCTCGATCCCACGGCGGAGGTCCAGGATGATGACGACCGCGCACAGAGTTGCGCGCTGGCTCAGGTAGCTCTCTACGAGTTGCTTCCACTGCTGTTTGACGCTCGCCGGGACCCGCGCGAAGCCGTACCCGGGCAGATCGACGAATATCAGCCGCTCGTCGATGAGGAAAAAGTTGATCTGCTGGGTACGGCCAGGGGTCTTGCTCACCCGCGCCAGGCTGTGGCACCCAACGAGCCGATTGAGCAACGACGACTTGCCGACGTTCGACCGCCCGGCAAACGCGATCTCGGGATAGCGCAACTGCGGCAGGCGCCCGCCATCAGCGGCGCCGGCGAGGAACTCGGCGCGATGCACCCGCGGCTGAGGCGCACGCGGCGGCAAGCGGTTCAACCTGCCTTGGCGCCTGGTTTGATCGATTTCTCGATGCCGCGGACGGTGTTCACGTAGGTCTCGCGGTTGGCGCTGTCCAGCACGGATTGAGGAAACGGCACCACGATCTTGTCCGTCGACACAGTGGTGTAGACGAGCCGCGTCCTGGCGCCATCCGGCGATGCTTCCAGCTTGTACTCACCCTCGATATCCTGCGCCTGTGACTTCACCGTCTTAAAGGTGATCCGATGTTCGTCGGCAAAGAGGGTCCAGCGCATGGTGAAGTTCTGCAGCGGCAGGTTGAGTGACAGCAGGTTGATTTCCACCAACTTGGTGTTGTCCTTGCTGTCCAGGAGCTTCGAGAGCTTGATGTTCTCGACGGTGTTCTGGCTGTTTTCAACGTCCCAGATCGCCTGCTGCACCGCGGCGACAGGCGCATTGATGAGCGACACGTAACGAGTGTGGGTCACCGCGTCCTCGTGCTCAACTTTTTCCTCGACGATTTCTTTCATCGGTCCCGCCCACTTCGCCGCCTCGCTGCGCAGACCGATCGCCTTGTAGACGACAAAGGCAACCACGCCGAGGAGCACCACTGCCACGGCCGCTAGAATCTTCTTATTCATCGAATCCTCCACCAGCGCGGCGAGCGCGCTCAGTCGTTGGAGTAGCTGCGTCCATTGAACAAAAGAGTCTCCTCGCCATGCAACATGGCCGGCGTGACGACGTAACTGCCGCCGAGAGACGGGCTCCACACCTTTTGTGCGGTGTCGCTATCACCAACGGTCATCACATAAGCCAAGCTTCCGGTCAGCATGCCCAGCCCGGCGTACACGACTTTCACCGGCATGTAGACAACGTTGGCCACCACGGCCAGCACGCCCCATCCGGCGTCCCCCCAGTAGTTGCCGCCGTTATCCTTGGTCTCCGCCAGGACCCCGCGCGACAAGAGGCACACGGTGAGCCCGATCAACGCCATTTTCCGCCACATGATTTCGCCTCCTTCATCCTCATTTCATTCCGTGCGGACAATCATGCCCGCCGGGAGCTGTGCCACTAAGTGATCGAACGCGCGGTCGACGTAGTCCCTGTCCTTCGACTCCAGGGTCACACGCACCAGGTATTCCGGATCCCCCAGCTTCGGATACGAGCCCAACTGGACGTGCGGAAACGCTTCCAACGTCTCGTTCAAGTGACCTGCGATCATGCTCTCGGCCGCCCGCATGTAGACGACGCGCAGAAAGTAGGGATCGACTGCAAAGCGAGACCTAATGCCCTGGAACTTCTCCCGAAAGAGCTCCGGGATGCCGGGCAGCACATAGATGTTCTCCACCTGAATGCTGGGAAAGTTCCGGTCGCCGGCAAAGATGAGCTCGGCCCCCTCGGGCACTTCCGCCAGCTTGAGGTGGGCATCGTTGATTTTGTCGCTGAAGAACTCGCGGATCTTCTGCTCGAGCCAGGGATGTCGGATGACGCGGCGATTCAGTCCGAACGCGACGCCGGCTATGGTGATGTCATCATGCGTCGGTCCGACGCCGCCCGAGGTGAACACCACATCGAAGGCCGGTTGATAGGCACGGACGGCTTCGGCGATGGCGTCCAGCTCATCCGGAATGACGAGGATACGCCGCAGGGCCACACCCAGCGTGCGCAGCTCCTGGCAGAGAAAGGCCGCGTTGGTGTCCACCACCTTCCCCGAAAGGATCTCGTTTCCGATTACGATGATGGCTGCGGTCTTGTCTTGCATACATTGGCCAAGAGCGGCACGTCAGCCCTCCGGATCAGATCGACACCGCACCTTTTCGGAACTCACTGCCGCCGAGCTTGATGTTCACGAGCGCGGGCTTGCCGGCGCTGAGCGCACGGTCGAGGGCAGGACGGATCTGTTCCGGACGCTCGACGTATTCGCCGTGTCCTCCCAGCGCCTCGACAACGCGGTCGTAGCGCGTGAAGCTCAAGCCCGTGGCCACCGCGCGTTCCTCGCCGTACAGCTGCACTTGCCCGCGTCGGATTTGCGTCCAGCCGGCATCATTGCCAACGACGCCGACCACGTTGATCTTCTGCCGCACCATGGCCTCGAATTCGAGTCCGTGCAGGCCGAACGAGCCATCACCGTACACGATCACAACCGGACTCTGGGGTTTCGCCAGCTTGGCCGCCATAGCATAGCCCGGCCCCACGCCGAGGGTGCCGAGCGGACCCGGATCGAGCCAGTGCCCCTGCTCGTAAATGCGCATGACCGATGCCGCGGTCGCTACGAAGTCGCCGCCGTCGCCGATGACGATCGCGTCGCGTCCCAGGGCGTCGGCGATTTCTTTGCACGCCCGCAGCGGGTTCACCGGGGACGCGTCCGACTCCAATTCCGGGCGCATGTGCTCCCACTTTTCTCGTTCGCGCTCGCGCATCGCATCGAGCCACGGTTTGACCATCGCGGAGCTGAAGCCTTCGGACGCCGCCAGATCGGTCAGTTGCTGCATGACGATGCCGGTGTCACCGACGATGCCCACATCGATCGGCCGATTGCGCCCGATCTCGGCGCCGTCGAGATCCACCTGGATAATCGCGGCAGACGGGTTGAAGTGGGACTCGCGTCCGTACCCCAAGCGGAAATCCAGCGGCGTCCCGAAAATGATCACCACGTCGGCTTGTTTCAGCGCCTCCTTACGGGTCATGGAGAAGAAGTAGGGATTGTCGGGCGGCAACGATCCGCGCCCCAAACCGTTGACGTAGATGGGCATCCCGAACGTCTGGGCAAACACCGGATAGGCCTCGCGGCGTTTCGACCAGCGCAGCTGGCTGCCGACGATGGCCATCGGCCGCTGCGCTTTCCGCAGCAACTCAAACGCGCGCTCGATGTAGACTGGATCGCCGGCGATGCCGGCTTCGGTCCGATATTGACTACGGAAGACGACTTGTTCTTCGTCGTAGACGTTGAACAGCTGGTCGATGGGCATTTCCAGATACACCGGTCCCGGCACGTTGGTGGTCGCGATACGGAAGGCCGTGCTGACGTAATCGGCCAGACGGCGTCCTTCGGGCACCGAGACCGCCCATTTCGTGATCGGCCGCATCAGCTCCACGTGGTTCATGTCCTGCAACGAGCCCATGTCGGCAAAGGGCCGCGGACCTTGTCCGCCGAAGATCAGCATCGGGATGTTCGCGCGCTGCGCGCTGGCGACACCGGTAACCGCGTCGGTCAGTCCCGGACCGGCGGTGACCACCGCCACCCCCGGCCGTCCCGTGACCCGTGCCCACCCATCGGCGGCATGGGCCGCCGTCTGCTCGTGACGGACATCGATGACCCGGATGCCTTCATCGAGACACCCGTCGTAGATCGGCATCACGTGCCCACCGCACAGCGTAAACACGTAGGGAACATCTTCCGCCTTCAGTGCTTTCGCCACCACCCGGCCACCGTGTATTTGCGCCATGCTTTTCTTGATCCTCTTGACGGGCGAGACTATACAATTGCGATCCTACTGCCGCAACCGCTAGTGGCGCGATTCGCAAAGGACAGCACGAGCGATCAGCGACGCGCGTCGCCTACCGGATGATATCGATGACGGCGTCCTCGACGTCCTTGCATTCAGCCAAGAGGTACGCCTTGAGCTTCTTCTTCACCCGTTCTTCGATCTGGCGCACACGTTCACGACTGATGCCGTACCGGTCGCCAATATCCTGCAAGGTCAGGGGCTCGTCCGCCATCAGCCGCCCCTCGAAGATGACCTGCTCCTTGCCGGTGAGCGTCTGCCCGAATTCTTTGACCTTCTGCGAAATCAGCTCGCGCGATTCGGCGGAAGCGACCTCATCCTCCACCGTGGCATCTTTGCTCGGCAGGAAGTCGAGCATGGTGGCGTTCTCCCCCGCTTCCACCGGTGTATCCACGGAGAGATCGCGGGCGGAGAGCCGCTGCTCCATTTCCACGACTTCCGATTCTTTGACGTCGAGGCGTTGGGCCAAGAGCTTGGGCCCGGGAACAAACCCTTCCGCTTCCAGGCGATCCTTTTCCTTCTGCAAATTGAAGAAGAGCTTCCGCTGCGCTTGCGTGGTGCCGATCTTGACCATGCGCCAGTTGTTCATCACGTAGCGGATGATATAGGCGCGAATCCACCACACGGCGTACGATGGGAAGCGGATGCCGCGATAGGGGTCGAAGTTTTTCACCGCCTCCATCAGGCCGATGTTCCCCTCCTGAATCAGATCCAGCAGAGTGCGAACCGCGTGCTGATACTCACGCGCGATCATCACCACGAGTCGCAGGTTCGCGGTCACCAAGCGGTATGCGGCCTCGATGTCCTTGTTTTCCTGATATTGCACGGCGACGCGGTGCTCTTCTTCGCGGGACAGCAGTGCGTAGCGGCGGATCTCTGACAGGTAGCGCTGCAGAGGATCGTACCGGACAAGCGCGCCCCCGTCCGGCCGTTCCTCAGCATCCTCTTCATTCTCCGGCCGGAGCTCCCCGGCGGGTTCCTGCCTGTCTTTTTCGTCGAGTTCGTCGCTCATTTGGTCCGGCGTCAGTGAAAATGTAAACTCATTCCTTGGTGCCGGCAAGTTGCACGGCTGATGCAAGCGGCTCAACGTCCCAACTGACGCCGCATTTCCGCAACCAAAGCGTCCAGAATCTCCGAGAATTGGCGCTGCATGGCCAGCATCGATTCCCGCATATGCATGATCACCTCGGCGCCGGCCAGATTCACATCCAGTTCGCCCGTAAGCACCAGTACCAGCCTCACGCGCTCAACATCCTCGGAGGAAATCACCAGATCCTCTTCGGAAGTGCGTTTGAGGCGGATGAGATCCTCCGCCTCCAAGGCGCGCAAAAAGTCGGCGTCCACATGGAGTTGTGACACAACCTCGGAAACCTTCAAGTAGCGGTGCATGGCCACGACACGTCACCTCGACGCCAACGACGTCAGGTTCGCTCTACAGGCGCAATCCGCTGCGCAGATCTCCGCCATACGCCGATTCCACCGTCCGGATGGCTTCTCGAACTTTCTCATTGCCGTCTACCGGCACCTGGACCATCAAGCGAACATACAGATCCCCGCGCTCTCCACCCTTGAGAGCGGGCACCCCGTGACTGCGGATACGGAGTAGTTTACCGCTTTGACTGCCCGGAGGAACTTTCACACGGACCTCGCCATCCGGCGTCGGCACGGAGATCGCCCCGCCCAAGGCCGCCTCACCAACAGTCACGGGCACGTCGAGATACAGGTCCGAGCCACGCCGTTCGAGCAGCGGATGTGGGCGGACGCGGACGACAATGTACAAATCTCCGGGCGGGCCACCGCCGCTGCCGGGTGCGCCCTTGCCGGCAACCCGGACTCGCGACCCAGTGTCCACGCCCGCCGGAATATGCACGGTAAGGCGCTCCGAGTGTGAACTCTGTCCCCGTCCCTTGCATGTGGAGCATGCTCGCATCCCGACCCGGCCTGCACCGCGGCAGCGCGGACATGTTCGTCCGAAGGCAATCGGCCCGCGGCCGAGCTGAACACGACCGCGCCCTTGGCATTCGGGGCATACAGTTTCGGATGACGGTTCACTACCGGAACCATGGCAGGTCGCGCACGCATCGGCTCGTTCGAGGGTGATCTGTGTGGAGACACCTCGCACCGCATCAAGCAGACCAATATCCAAGGAGGCCTCGGCATCTTGCCCGGGCCGCGGTCCTGGCCGGGCGGCCTCTCCGAAGACGTCGCCAAAAACGTCTTCGAGGTTCTCGTAACGGTCGCCCGCCCCGAAGCGGCCGAATCCACCTCCCTCAAACGGACTGGCACCCCTCGCCTGCTGGCGCGCGTTCCATTCGCTTTGTGCACGCGTGCGTGCCGCGTCAAAACCCGTCTGAACCCCTTCCAGGCCGAATTCGTCATACAGTTTCCGTTTTTCGGGATCGCTCAGGATGTCGTGCGCTTGCGAGATCTCTTTGAAACGTTCCTCGGCTTCTTTGTTGCCGGGATTGACGTCGGGATGGTGGCGACGAGCAAGCTTGCGGTAAGCTTTCTTGAGGTCCCCGGCACTGGCGTTACGTTCAACTCCCAGCACGCGGTAGAGATCTTTCGCTGTCATGGGAGGAACAGCCCTCAACCGCCGTTCTCGGCCGTGGATGCTGAGTCGTGAGCCTCAGGGCTGATGCGGATCTCCGGACTGAGGACGCTGGGACTCAGGACTCCTCCGTGTCCAGGTACTTCATCGTCACCTTACCTTCGGCGATCTCGCGCAAGGCTGCAACCACTTCTTTGTTGTCGCTATCCACCAACGGCCGGGCTCCTTTTAACAACTGTTTCGCCCGCCGGGCCGCCAGCAGTACCAGTTGAAATCGGTTGGGCACCTTCTCCAGGCAATCTTCGACGGTAATCCGCGCCATTTCGTCTCCTTTGGAATGTTTCTATATAGCGAAAATCCAGCGGTAGCGAAACCCTGCCACCCGGAAGGTACTGGGTTACACCCAGCACCACCCGGAAGCCCCAAGGTCTCGCCATGTGACGACCAGCTACGCCTGGTGCTTGACAGACATCGGTCGGACCACTACGGTTCGGCCGGCACTATGGGTATCATGCAAAAACTGTCTCGTCTGGCCATCGGCGGAGACGCCGGTACCCCAAGCGAGGCCATTGCAGCATTGGTCCAGTCGTACATCGACTGCGCCCGGCGCACAGCGCAGCTGGAGCAACACGCCGAACTTGCCCCTCAACGTTACAGCGCCGACGCGTTGAGGCACCTGGCGTCGGGCGAGGGGAAGCAACGTGAACGCCTGCGTCAAGCGCTCGATGCTGCGGGAGCCGGTATTCCGTCTGTCTCCTCCGGACCACCGCCGCGCGGCGCGTTGAACCATTGGACTCGTCTCCTCCAGGACCTCGAGGCTCATCGTTCTTCGACGCAGCGCCTGCGCGAGCTGGCGATACGGTTTGCCGAAACATTCCCGCAAACGGCTGGGCTTTTCGACGAGCTACGCCGGGAGGAGGTCCTCCATTGCGAAGACCTGCGCTCCCTAGTCGCCCGCGCCGATCCTCAGGCCCTAGATTAGACGGCCTTGGCTTATGGCGTACCGTCGGACAGCACCAGCTGAGCGCGACGGGCCATTGGCAATAGGCTCATCGCGATCCACTTGGCGCGGTTCCGATTCGTCTTAGCACCGACACGAATCGGGGGCGGTCACCACTGGCGTGGAAGTCGTTGAAGCTCTAGAGTCGTAATTGACAGGGCGATATCTTGCAGTGGACACCTCGATGAAGATTGAGCGGATCCGAGAACGCCTCCTTACGCATCAGCCTTCCGTATTGGAGGGCAATGGTTATTCGCGCGCGGCCGTTGCGGTAGTGCTGCGTGAAGCCGACGGTGGGGCTGAGTTCGTAGCGATCCGCCGTTCCGAACGTACAGGTGACCCATGGTCAGGACATATGGCGCTGCCGGGTGGGCGGCAGCATCCGTCAGACGACGACCTCCTCATGACGGCAGCGCGCGAAACCCGCGAAGAGGTTGGCATCGATCTACTCGGACAGGGCCAACTGCTCGGACGTCTGGACGAGCTGCCCGCCTTTGCCGGAGGCCGGCCCCTCGAGTTGGTCATCACTCCCTTCGTTTTCGCGGTGAGCGATCCCGTGCAACTGGTCCTGAACCATCACGAGGTCGACCGCGCGCTCTGGGTCCCACTGTCATTCCTGCGACACCGCGAGGCTCAAGGGAGTATCCGGTTTAGTCTCGGCGGTCAGGAACTGGAGCAGAATGCTTTTCTGTATCAGGGGCACACGATCTGGGGCTTGACCTACCGGATTCTGACGGGATTGTTGGGGGTGCTTTGAATCTTCCCGCCCCGACCCGTCAGCCGTTGCGTTGACTCCCAATCTGGCTTTTCCTATTGTCTGTGAGCCCTTACATGCAAATCACGCTATTGCCCCAGCACAAGCAGATTGAGCTGGACGGACGCCGTCGCGTCGCGGACGTTCTGCGGGATTTGGGGCTTCTGCCTGGAACCGTCATGGTCATCCGCGGCAATGAGCTGGTGTGCGACAACGAGTTCATCGAGGCGAACGACGCCATAGAGATTCGGAACGTCATCTCTGGCGGGTAAACGCAGGGCAGCCATATGAAATGCAAACGCTGCCGGTCTAAGGCCGAAGTGCGGATCCGGCAGGGCAACTCCGCCTTCTGCCGCGGCTGTTTCATCTTTTGTTTCCAACGGCAGGTTCAGCGCGCCGTCGAAAAAGAGAAGATGTTCACTCGCGACGAGGAAGTGTTGGTGGCCGTTTCCGGAGGCAAGGACAGTCTCGCCCTCTGGGATGCGCTGAACGAGCTCGGCTATCGCACCACGGGGATGCACCTGGCACTTGGGATCGGATCCTACTCGCACACCTCGACCGAGAAAACGGAGGCCTTTGCCCGCGACCGAGGGTTGCGTTTGATCACCGTGCGTCTGGAGGAAGACGGGCTGGCGATCCCAACGGTGACGGCCTACACGCACCGCCCGGCATGCGCCGCCTGCGGCACCATCAAGCGCCACTACTTCGACCGTCTCGCTTTCGAACATGGCTTCCCGGTGCTCGCAACTGGACACAACCTCGACGACGAGGCCGCCCGACTGCTGGGCAACGTACTCCACTGGCAGGTACACCATCTCGGCAAGCAGCGTCCCGTGCTGGAATCGACGCACGAGCGCTTTGTCCGTAAAGTCAAGCCGCTGTTTCGGCTGAGCGAATATGAATCGGCGGTGTACGCATTCTTTCGCGGCATCGACTACGTCGTCGAGGAGTGCCCGAACAGCGTCGGGGCAACGCCGCTGCTTTACAAGGAGGCGTTGAATCGTCTGGAGGCGATGATGCCGGGGACGAAGCTCAGCTTCGTGCAGGAATTCCTGCGCGTCGGAAGGCCGGCATTCTCAGGGCACGTTGACGGGGCGCCGGGTTCGTGCGAGCGATGCGGGATGCCGGCATTCGGTTCCTCGTGCGCCTTCTGCGGGCTGATCCGCGAGGTCGAAGCCAAGCGGCAGCGGCGCCCCACCGCTTACACCGCAAGCGAAAACCACTGAGTACATCCGACAACACGTCAGAGAGGTCCTGCAATGGAGCGACCGGAAAGCGGCCAGCTACGAGCCGGCGATAGCGTCCTGTTCATCGACTCAAAAGAACGCGAGTACTTACGCGTGCTGCGCGCCGGCGCCCGCGTGCATATCCGCGGTGGGACGATGCAGGCGGACCATCTGATTGGACTCGAAGAAGGCTGCATCGTCTACACCACAGCGAGAGAACCGTTTCTCATGCTGCGCCCAAGCTTTGCGCAGCTCATTCCCAACTTGCCGCGCCGCGCGCAAGTGATCTATCCGAAGGACATCGGCCCGATCCTGCTCTGGGGTGACATCTATCCGGGGGCGACGGTGATCGAGATCGGCGCCGGTCCGGGGGCGCTGAGCATGGCATTGCTGCGTGCGGTCGGCCTGGAGGGGCGCGTCATCTCCTACGAGACGCGCCCTGACTTCGCAGAAATGGCGCGGAACAATGTGCAGCAGTTCTACGGTACGGCCCCCAATTGGACCGTAAAGGTAGCTGACGCCTTCGCCGGCATCGAGGAACGCGGGGTCGACCGCATGACCGTGGACCTCGCCGAACCCTGGCGGCTCCTGCCCGCGGCAGCGGAGGCGCTGCGCAGCGGAGGGCTCATCGTGGGCTATGTACCGACCGTCATGCAGGTCAAACAGTTTGTGGATGGCCTCCGAGATCACGGCGGTTTTGCAGCGATCCAATCATTCGAGACCATGGTCCGCTTCTGGCACGTCAAGAACCTCAGCGTTCGCCCCGAGCACCGCATGATCGGTCACACCGGCTTCATCGTCGTGGCGCGGCGCGTATGCGAGTCCTCCATGCAAAAACGCGTTGACTCACAGGCGAGCTTGTAGTACCGATTTTTGTGCATCTCGCAACCGTCTTCCATGACGAAAGATGACATTCGCCAGAGGGTGCGCACGCGGCTCATGCTCGCGGGCGTGGCACGCTTTCCAGGGGTTGATGCGCGCATCCCCAACTTCGTTGGCTCCGATCGCGCCGCACGACTGCTATGCGAGCTACCCATGTGGAAGCGCGCCAGAGCCGTCAAAATCAACTTGGATGCGCCACAGCTTCCCATCCGGCGCGCGGCGTTGCGCGAAGGCAAGATCGTCTACCTGGCAATGCCGCGGCTGCGCAGCGAACGTTGCTTCATCGAGCTGGACCCGGATAGACTCGGCGCGAAGATCGCTCGAGTGGGCAGCATCACTGGCGCCATGCAGTTTGGGCGCTTGATTGCACCGCACGAGATACGCCCCGTCGACCTGGTCGTCTGCGGATCCGTAGCCGTGAACCGCCAAGGTGCACGCCTCGGCCGGGGCGGCGGCTACGGCGACCTGGAGTATGCGCTCTTGCGCAGTGAAGGGAAGATCCGGGAGTACACCCCGATCCTCACCACCATCCATCCGGCGCAAATCATCGACGATCGACTCCCCATGCGCGGGCACGACATCCCGGTCGATTTCGTCATCACTCCGGATCAGGTGATCGCGGCGCCGAGTCTGCATCCGCGACCGCGTGGTGTCATCTGGGAGATTCTGCAAGAGGAGAAGATCCTCTCGATTCCTCTGTTGCGCAAGGGCAGGCGCGCAGTGCGGAGCACGCCCGCTCCGCGTCAGCTCTGAGGCGTCCCGTCGACTGCGGCGCACGCGTCGCATCTCTACCTTCCTGACCGCATGATTCCAACACGCACGCCGGCTGTGCGAAGCGACTTGAGTTGGACGGCAAAAAGGGCAATCGTGGGCCCATGAAGAGACCGATCGCTGAATTGCTGACGATGACGATACGCGCCGGCACCGAGCCGGCGCTGGCGCAGTACGAGCGCGAAACCTGGCAAATCCTCCGCCGCAAACAAGGCTACGTCACCCACCGTATCTATCAGAACCTCAGGGAACCACTGCAGCGCTTGGTTTACTCGGAATGGGAAAGCAAAAAGGCTCTCGACGGCGCCCGCCAGCACCTGCAGGGGACGCCACTAATGCGACGCGCCCGTGCGGTGCTCAGCACCGGGCCACACCGACTGATCGTGGAGATCGGAGGACCCGTCACCTCCACCAAGGGGCTCGATCTGCCGGATGGTGCCATAGCCGCCAGCGTCCTCATCCACCTGGCCAGCAACAGTGACAAGTGGCATGGGCAGGAGGAGAAGTTGTGGCGTACACTTTCCGGCCAAAGCGGCCATCTCGCCAACATTATGTTTCGCGGGTTTGAAGAGCCCTTGCTGGTGGGGTCGTTCTCCCACTGGGTCGATGCTGACGCTTTCGAGAGGGCGCGCGTGCACTTCGACGACATCGCCAGACATAGCGCCACCCAGCCACCCGATCAACCGTTGGAGTACCGACTGTACCGACCTCTCCGCGACTAGCGGCGTGTGGCCGGCAGCGCAACAATGAAGGTCGCACCCGCATTCGGCACGCTCTTTACTGCCACGCTCCCACCGTGCGCCTCAATCATTGATTTTGCGATGAAGAGGCCGAGCCCCGTGCCGTCAGCTCCACTGGTCGACGAGAGGCGCTGATACTTCCGAAACAGCTGCGGTACCTGCTCCGGAGGAATACCCGGCCCGGTGTCGCTAATGTGAATTTCAACCGTGCCATTGTGACTGCAGGTGTCGACGCGAACCTGACCGCCGCGAGGGGTGAACTTGATGGCGTTGCCGATAAGATTGATGAAGACACGGTCCATCTGCGAGCGATCCACGTGCACGATTGGCACCGGCTGGAAATTCTCGACGACCTCGATATTCTTGGCGCGGGCCAGAGGATGCTCGAACTGAACGATGTGGTGCAAGACTTCATTGATACTGATCTCAACCTGGTGTAATCGCAGGGCTCCAGCCTCGATCTTCGAAAGGTCCAAGAAGTTCGTGATCAGGTGCAGCAAGCCGCGTGCGCTGGAGTCGATGCTCACCAGCATCTCGTGCCAGTCCGGATGGAGGGCGCTGTCGTTCAGCAGGATCTCGGCGTAGCCAACGATGATGCTGACGGGGTTTTTCATGTCGTGGGTAACCATCGCCAGAAAATCCGCCTTCATCTGCTCGATCTGGCGTTGCTCGGTCACGTCACGCCCAATCCCCTGGAAACCGGTCACCTGCCCTTTTTCAGACATCGGTCGCGTGGTCACTTCCAGAACCGTCGTGCGGCCGCTTTTCGAAACCAAGTGCACCTCCGTGGCTGGCTGCCGTTCCGCCCGCAGGCTGCCTTCCCGTAGATCTTGCGTCCGGGTCAGCGTGGTGGGCGCGAGGTAATTGTCCAGATGCTTGCCCTCGATCTCCGCGCGGTCGAGGCCGATGATGTCGACGAAGGCTTGGTTGACCTGCTGCAGCACGCCGGTGTCGCCGCACACGAAGATCGCGTCGGAGGCGTTATTGAACAATTCGCGGAATCGCTCTTCCGAGGTGCGAACGGCTTGATTGAGGGCCTCGTGCTCCTGCAACAGGCGCCGCCGCTCTCGATTGCGATCCAGCACCAGCCGCAGATCGTTCAAGTGGGAAAGGTCGGGCCGTTTCACGACGTAATCCCACGCACCGAGGCGCATCGCGTCGACAGCAACCGTAGCGTCATCCGCGCCGGTCAGCATGATGACACACACCTGTGGAAACTCCGCGTGGAGCGTCCGCAACACGTCGAGTCCGTCTCCGTCGGGCAAGCCACGGTCCAGCAGTAAAAAGTCCGGGGGCTGCCGCCGCACCCGTTCGAGACACGCACTCCCGTCCGGCACGTGGCTCACCCGTAAGCCAGCCCGTGTAAGCGTCTTCTCGACAAGACGGGCCTGACCGGGATCGTCCTCGACGAGGAGAATATCACCCGCTGACTGCTGCGCTACTTTGCTTTCCATGATTTTCCGGGAACTCGATGACCTCGATGAACATACCCAGCTTCCCTACGCGATCGATAAAGGCTTCGACACCCACCGGCTTGACGACATAACCGTTGGCCCCCATCTGATAGGCCTTGTTGATCTCAGCTTGGTTGTCTGTGGACGTCAGCATGATCACAGGGATATTCAACAACTGCGGATCGCCTTTCAGATGGGCCAGCACCTCGAAGCCGTCAAGACGCGGCATGCGCACATCGAGGAGAACAATGCTCGGAAGGGGGTAGGCGTTGTTGTCCTGAAATGAGCTGGCGCGTGAGAAGTAATCGACGGCCTCCTGACCGTCGGCCACCCGCATCAGGCGGTTCACCACACCGGCCCGGCGCAGGTTCTTCTCGAGCAAACGTGCGTGACCGTCATCGTCTTCCACCAAGAGAATGACAACCGGCTTACGTCCATCCATCACGACATTCCTCCAATTTCGGGCCGCACGGAGCATTTGACATGGCAAGCAGTGTGCCAGAGAAGGAATTCGCCCGGCTGTCTTCGTTATCCTTTTGGGGCGGCTCAGCTGACGGAAAGTATTTGACGCTGGTGCGTTTTTGGACGGCGGCGGGCGACCTTGGTCGGCGCTTGCGTTCGCACTCCTGGTCAGCTAATTGCGGCAAAACTGGCCTCAGTTGACGGGATGACGGGCTTGAGTTTGATCCGGGCTGCTCCACACACCTGACGTACCACGCTGCAGCGAGATCGTAGGAGGGATGATGGTATGACGCAGAATGCGGACGGGAAGCATGAGAGCACACGGGGGACCATCTTGGGATGGGGAAGCCTGGCAGTGTTCTCAATCGCCTTCGCCTGGTACGTCGGCGCGCCACTCATCATGGGCGAACGGTGGGCGGACAAAAAGAACGATGCCATCGAGCTGGTGAGAAACTATAAGCCGCTGGGAAACGACACCCTGTACGACATGATCCGTGCGTACTCCCTCAAGGCGAAGGCGCAGGACGTCTACGTTGGTGAATTCAGCTGGGACGCAACTCAGCGCGAGGGGCCGGAATACGAGGTGACTCTTCTGTGGACCGAGCGTTCCGAGCGAAAAGTTGCGCTGTGGCGCGTCAACTTGCGGACGAAAGACATTCGACCGCAAGGCAACGAAGCAGCTAACCTGCCGCAGCGGATTGCCGTCGGAGCGCCACCGGCAGCCTAGGAACCGGACTCAAGCGCTACGCGCTCGGCGTCCGTTGGGTTACGCAAGATGCTAGTCAAAATGCGACCTGGCAGTAGCACCGATGAGGTGCGCGCCATCGAGGATCGCTTGGCTGATCTTGGCTTCAAAACTGGCATCCTCGTGGGCGAAGAGATCACCCTGATCGGCGTCTACGGAGACATCAGCCGACTCCCGAGTGGGGAAATCGAAGAGATGGCGGGGGTCGAAGTACTGATCCCGATCTCCAGAGCCTACAAACGGGCAGCCCAGAAAGGCTCTCCCGGCCACTTGGTGCACCAGCGGGTCGCTATCGGACAGGTGGTATGTGGGGGACAGGACCTTGTAGTGATTGGGGGACCGTGTTCGGTCGAGAGTGAAGCCCAAATCATCGAGGCTGCTCGCATCGTGAAGACCGCCGGTTGCAGAGCCCTGCGCGGCGGAGTGCTCAAATACCGCTCCAGTCCGTACAGCGGGTGGGAAGGACTTGTGGGTGCCGACCACGAATCGCTCCGCAAAGGACTAGACCTGGTCGTCAAGGCTGGCCGGGAGTACGGACTTCCCACGGTAGTGGAGATCCTCGATCCCGCTGATGTACCGCTGTACGAGGATGCGGGCATCGACTGTCTGCAGGTAGGGGAGCCCAATTCGAAGAACCAGGCACTGCTCAACCGCCTGCGCAGCACTCCATTGCCGGTGATACACAAGCGCGGCAATTCCCTCGACACGGAAGCGTACCTCCTCTGGGTTGAACGCATCATGTCCGGCGGGAAGGAAAACGTCATTCTGTGCGAACGTGGTATAACGACCTGCAATCGCTACACGCGAAACACACTCGATCTCGGCAGCGTCGCCGCCTTCCACTACCAGCTCTCAGGGCTCCCGGTTGCCGTCGACGCCTCGCACGGAACCGGGATTCGAGACCTGGTTCATCCGATGACCTTGGCGGGTATTGTGGCCGGCGCCTCGGTCGTGCTCGTCGAGGTACATCCCAACCCCCTGATCGCCAAATCGGATGGTTTTCAGGGTCTGTTCCCCGAGCAGCTCACTTCCCTCGTACGCGCATGCGACCAAGTGTGGCGGCTCCGGCTGGCGCTTGACCGCACTTACCTGCCCTCCGCGCTACTCGAGGAGAAGTACCGCGTTGCCCTCCCAGCTGACAAACGCCGATTTTTCGGCAGCTAGCCCTCTGAAGGCTCGCGGCGTTGCCCGCTGTTCCACTCGTCACGAAAAGGACCGGTAATCGAGGCGACGCCATAGGCGTGACAGATGCTCTCTGTATTTTGAGCACCACCTGAAGGTGAATCTACCGTGGCACCTGACTTGCTCTTTCCACTTGCATGAGAATACCTGCAGCGAGCGCTGCAAGAATACCGGAGGAACTCTGCCATGTTGGAAGAAGCAGGAGAATTCGTTCGCGCCCTGCGCCGTGAACTCAAGATGACCCAAGAGGAGTTCGCCCATGAATTGGGCATCACGGTCGGCACGGTGAACCGCTGGGAAAACGGGCGTTTTCGCCCGAGCAAACTCGCAAGAGCGACACTAATTGAGTTTGCCGAGCGGCACGGCCACCATACGGCTGGCTTTGCTCGAAAGAACGGCAACAGCGAAGCACCCGTACCCCAAGTCTGAGTCACAGAGTGCGCCACCTCACGCTCCGTTTACCTCCTGGGAGAGGGTTGCCAGCGAATCGATGGTACGTGTCTCCGCGGCAGCAACACACTCGCGGCATTCCCATCGGCATTGCCGCCCGCTGATGGTGTGTGCGTATTCCATCGCCGGTGGCCTGCTAAGACCAGTCGGAAGTCTGTCGAGAGGAATCCAGACCGTAACCGACTCTACCCCTTCAGGAGTGCAGCGTCCCAGTTCAACAGACGCTCAAGCTTCTCACGGATCAGGTCCGGGTCAACGATTGGCTTTGCAACGTAATCATCACAGCCTGCCGCTAACGCCTTCTGCTCATCCCCTGCCATCGCCTGAGCCGTCAGCGCAATAATGGGAATCCGGCGCGCATCCCCACCCGCACGAATACGCCTCGTTGCTTCCCACCCGTCCATAACTGGCATCTTAAGATCCATAAAGATCAGGTCAGGCACTTCTCCCTCTACCAACCTCAACGCCTCTATGCCGTTCCCAGCTTCCAGAATCTCGAAATCTCCAATTCGACGAAGCCGATAGACGAGGATCCTGCGATTATCGAGATTATCCTCAACGACCAGGATCTTCTTCCGTGCCATCACGTGCGCCTCTGCTTGCACACAGCGACCTTCTAATTCCTAGCCCCATGAAGCGCAGCGCCGCTCCCCTCCCCTTGCGACACAGCGCCTGCCGGGCTGCGCAGCACCGAGCGCACGCGGTCTGCCATGAACGCCGCGAGCGCCGAATGCCGGCGCCCTACGCAAAAGAAAGGGCCGGTCGCAAGCGCGGCCGGCCCCTCTCCTGGCAAGCAAACCCGAATTAACTCATCCCTATGGCGTACTTACGTGAAGCGTTACGACGTCAGCCTTCCCGGTCGGCGTGCCTGTGAAGTCTAGATCGAACGCCGCGGAGCCCCTCGGGAAGAGGCCACTGCCCCTGGAAAACTCCTCGGCAACGCCGAGCAGGCCATGACCCTTATCGAGCTCGGTGCCGTTGATCGGTCGAATTCTTGTCTGCCCGGTGAGCGTACCTTGAACGCTGAAATTGAAAATCGATACGCTGTCATTCCCAGGCAGGGTGTCAATCCGTGAAAGCTGCGTCTCCTTAAAGCAGCGGACCGAAGTACTCGCGGAAAACCGCTGCTCGAACTCGTTGTACACTAGAAACTGAACCGTCGTTGCGGGTGTTGCGGCGGCGCCAACCTTCCTCAAGTCCTCGGTACACGGCACTAACGTCAGATCCGTAGTAATCGGATTCTCGGTTTTCGGGTTGAGCGCCCCATCAAACCAGTGATTCAGAATCAGCGTACTTGGGCATCCGGCATACGCCTGCGCCGAGCTGCCGCATACAGCACCCGTCGCTGGATTCGAGCCCAGGCACAAAACCGGCAGACAGACACCCACCCCCGTAGGCAGGCATTGTGCGTCCGCCGTGCAGGCCGTGCCTTGATTTGTCCCACCTACGCACCTCGCACTTTGCGTGCTCAGGTCGGTCTTGATCGCCTGTAAACCCACACCGTTGTACGACCGTACATCAACGCCCCCTGTGGGCGTCACTCCAGTCGCCACCTCGTAAATCGTCGCCTCACCCTTGAGGTCGTTCGCGTTCAGCGGTGGACCGTCCTGCGCCTGAAGCTCGACGCACTTCAGCTCGCCGATGAAGAACTTCTCAGGCACAAAGGGAATCGTCTGCGACGTCGTTCCGCAGGCGGCGTCGGCAGGCAGGGTTGCCCCCGAATCTGCGCTCCACCCGATCGCTTGTCCGGCACTCAGGGTGATAAAAAAGTTCCGCTCCTGCCAGTCATCGGTCCGTCCACACGTTCCTCCCGTAGCGCAATCCACACTGGTCCGACACTGTCGCGTAACGTCGTTTGTGCAGTGCATCGTTGCGTCCACGTACACGCATTCCACCACCCGGCATCCCGTATCACTGCCGGCAGCTTCCGCCGTGTTGGTTAACTGAATCAATGTGTCGACCTTGCGTCCCTGCGTGAATATGTCCGTGGAGTCCACGAGGACCTTCGGAAATACAACGTAGCCAGCCGCTCGGTCCGACGCGACCGTCTGCGCCTGACCACGCTGGGCCATCAGCAGGAGGACGGCAACCACCGCGACACCACCGATGAGAGCACTCGACCGTACCCGGTTCGCCATCGCCCGTCTCCTTTCAATCAATGAACGTCTACCCACCGCACCCTCGCGCATCACCATGTCAGCACCTCATCATGCGCCAGGCAGATGAATTCGTGCGCTTGGCAACGGACACGTGCCACCGGTACAGTTGGCATCAGCGGTGCACGCTTGTCCAGCGTCCGTTCCGCCGCTGCAGAACCGTGGCCCGGAACACAGGCCACCGCCGCAATCGGCGTTGCTGTTGCACTCGCTGCCTATGCTGGTTACCCCGGTGCAGGTTCCCGCACCGCATACCGCAGACGTCAGGCAAGGAACCCCCAGGCTCGGGGCCGTGCAGGCACCGACGCACTGGCCTTCGACGTGCAGGTTCACAGCTGCCGTGGAAGTGTGCCCTACGCTGTCCGTGTGAAACGCCTCAGCCACGGCAATCACTGGTCCGCCCCGTCCGGAGGTAATGTCAACACTCGCAAACGTCGTATTCGGCCGCGTGAGGCACACCCGTCCGTAACCTCCGGCGCAGCTTGCACTGGTATCGATCGCGAAGCTTTCCCAGCAGGACATCGTCTTCGAGCCGCTCAGTGTGCTCTGCTCGGTGTCCTTACCGCTCAGCACGAGCGACACAGCCGTCGGCACAAGCGCATTGAGATCGAGATTGCACGGAAGGACCGTTACGTTAGTCGTCACCCCGGTTAGCGGCGCACAAGTGCCAGTCGTGCAATCCGCATCAACGTTGCATGCCGCGCCGTTGCTACATTGGCCAGTAGAGCAGATCTGGCCGCCGGTGCAGTTGGCGGTGGTGTTGCAGGGCGTAGCCGTCAGGACACCCGCGAGGCTGCATCTGCCGGCGTTCCCGAGGCTGTCAATCACCGGGTCCTCGGCATCGGACGCGATGAAATCTACGCGCGACCCGGCCGGGCAGGCGTTATACTCGCTGCTGTCGAGATTGAGAACGTTATCGCCATCATTCGCTGCGCCGCCTAGGAAGGCGATGCCATTGTACTTACTCTGGTCATCGCTGGTAGCCGACAGCAGAGTGGCCTCGCCCTTGAGGGCATTTTTCGCCACCGGCGCCTCAAGGCTGGAATCGACCTCGGCACAGATCAAGGCGCCCGTAAAGCCGAGCGGCACGGGCGGAACTTGACCTGGCGACAGTCCATCCGAGCTAAATTGGCCTCTGCCGGTGCTCGCCCGCCAGATCGTCGGCTGCTGTCGCGTGAGGTTGATGAAGAAGTCCGTCTCAGAGCAAAGCGGCAGCCCGTTCGCCCCCAGTTGGCCCGCAAGATAGAAGCATCGAGCCGTGTCCAAGCTGTTGCTTGTATTGGTAATTTGGATAACAGTGTCACGCGTCCCGTCGTTCACAACCTTCGGGAAAATCAGAATGGAGCCAGGACGCTGTGTGGTCACGTCCGCTCGCGCGGCACCCGCCACGAGCATGCACGCTCCCAGTGCACCCATCACCCAGCCGGCGCGCACACATTGGGTCGTCCTCATGAGCTTCCTCCTTATTAGGATTCCGGCCTGAACTCTCTCCCCCGTCACTCAGGCACCAATGACTACGGGATGGTAATGACGTCGGGCTGTGTTCCTGAACCAGGAGCGAGACTGCCACTCTGGTGCAGATCATACGCCGCATCGCCAACAAGGCCGGTGGGTCCGAGCTGCCTGTACACCGCCACCCCCAGTACCCCTCGACCCGTGGCGGCGCTGCTGACGGGCCGGATACGCGTCTGGCCCACAGCGGTCCCAGCCTGCGAACTCGTGAATATCGAGCGTGACGGGTCTACGGTATCGATCCTGGAGAGCTGCTTGTCAAAGAAGCAGTCCACCCCATTGCTGGTTGAGAAACGTTGCTCGAACTCGTTGAAGATGACGAACTGCGCCGTCACTGACCCTGGGGTCTGCGTGAGGAAATTATTACCGCAGGGAACCAGCGTCAGATCGGTCACCTGTTGCTCGGTTCCTGTAACCACGTCGAATTGGTGGTCAAGAATCAGGGTCGTTGGGCAGCTCTCGTACTGCACGCCGTCGAGGTGCAACTCGCCAGGGGGCACCGTTTCGACGCCACCCTTATACCTCACGCCGACCGCGTTGTAAGACGCGAGGTCCACACCCGCGGGAGCAGGAGCGGCCGCCGGGATCGCGCGCTCGATTGTTGCCTCCCCGATCAGGGCATTGCCGGTGGTCAGGCTCTGGTCCGGAGCTGGCGGATTTGCGCTCGGGTCGTACTGCACACAAATCAGTGCACCCACAAACGGGTCTTCCGCAACGGGAGGGATCCCGCTGCCGATGTTATTCGGCAGGAGCAGGCAGCCACCCCCCGGGCCCGCAGGGCACTGGAAGTCGGCTGAGCAAGGGAAAGGAGGTCCCAATTTGCACACACCAGGAACCTCGAGCGGAAACTGCCCGTGATGCATCCCAGAACTGGCGTGCCACGCCAGCGGCTGATCTCTGGTGATGACGATGTCAAAGTCGATTTCGCCCCAGCCTTGGAGGCACACGCCCGCGCCAGAGCAGCTTCCGTTGCATACCTGACTAGGGTTATTGGAGCAGTGACTGTTGGCATCGATATAATAGCAGTGCGCCTGTTTCTGCAGGCTCGTGTTGGTATTGCTCAAGCGAATCAAAGTGTCGGTATGATTGGCGCTGTCCACGACGACCTTAGGCCAGTAGAGTATGGCCGCGGCCTGATCCGACGTGGTCTTGGCCTCTGCTGGTGACTGCGCCGCAAGCATCCACATGCCCAGCGCGAGTCCGGCCAGCGTCGTCACCGAGGCAACTCGTGTCATCTTCACCATTGCCCATCTCCTTTCGTCCCACTCGCGGGCGACCCAGGGTTTCCTGCGAGACACATTCGACTTCATCGATCCACCTCGCGCCACCCTTACTTACTGCACCGGCGGCAGGACAATGACGTCGCCTGGGCGACTGCCTTCCACATACACATTCACCGCTGCCGTACCGGGTACGGACCCCGTACCGACAGGCTGCTGGAATTCCTCCGCTACGCCAAGTAGCCCGGACCAAGGCATACACCCGAAGGTGTTCGTGATGGTGCAGGAGTCTCCGGCACCGGGGCAGTCTCCAGCATTCTGACAGTTGGCCCCGCTTATGGCGCATGTTCCGACGCCGATCGGGTTCACGCACGGGTTGCCGGCGTTGCAGTCACAGTTACCCACGAGCGCCCCTACCGGCAGCGGCGTCCCACCCACCGGGTTACACTGAAGGTCGGTGTCGCCAAGCGTACAGAGATGGCACCGATTGTCGCCAGTGTAGCAGATGCTGCCGGCCGCCGGTGAAATACGCGTCTTGGCAAAGTCGGAGCCGATCGTACCAGCAGTGAACTGGCTGCTAATGTTACTCAACCGCCGATTCAAAAGGCAGTCAAAGTCTATGCTGGCGCTCAGCTTGTTTTCGAACTCATTGAAAATCTGGAATTGCGCCAGGGCGTGTGTCGGCACCAGCTCCAGAAGCTCCGTGCACGGAACCAGCGTCAGTTCGGTATTCACGTCCGCACCGGTGAAACTATCGGTGGCACCATCACCGTAGTGATTCACCACCAGGCTGTTCGGACACGCATTGAACTCACCCAAAGCATTGAAGGTGCAGGTGCTACCGGGACAGTCAGACGCTTGCGTGTCGACCGAGCAAGCCAGTCCGATGTTCGGACCGGCCAGACAGGTGCCAGCGAGGTTGAGGTTGAGCACGTTGCTATGTGCAGACAACCCGGCTCCGTTCCCCAGAATGGCGATTGCATTGTATTCGCTGACCTGCCCAAACTTCTGGCCAGCTGCGACGCTGAAGAGGGTCGCTTCGCCCTTGAGCGAGTTCTGGCCGACAGGCGCACCCGAGCCGTCAACCTGGACGCACTTCAGTTCGCCCACAAACGGGCTCGGGCTCGTGCCGCCAAACATCGGCGGCACCGACAGACCCCCAAACGGGAAGGAGTCACGGCCGGCACTGACCCTCCATGACGTCGGCTGCTGCGCCGTTAGAAAAATCTCAAAGTTATGATCGAGACATTGGTGAACGCACAGTTCGCCCGTGCTGCAGTCGGAATCGAGATCGCACGGGGTTGTGGTCGTCACACTGCAGAACCCGGCTGCGTTGACGTACGTGCAGTGCACGGTGGTCTGCGTGTTAGAGGTGTTTGCCATTTGGATGATGGTATCCCGTGTGCCATCCGCCACCACTTTGGGAAACACAATGATTGAACCAGATCGATCGGTGGTCACGTCGGCTCGGGCATGCCCTCCATACACCACCAGGACAGCGAGCAGTACCCCAAGGCCAAACAGCCAAGGACTCCGCTTTGATCCACGCATCGCACGCCTCCTTTCGGCAATTCCAGCGTCTACTGTTAACGAGACCGGTCTTCGGTCCCGGACTAAACCGCTTTCTCGTATGCCGTATTCGCCAAAACTAGTCAATAGTAAACCCCAAATTATTTGAAAAAACCACCTTTTTCGGCTCCTTGACGGCATCCGGCGGCTTCTTGCCGTGCTAAGGCGTGTTGGTCGGCGTCGGGCCAGGAGTGAACGTCTCCGTGGGAAACGGCGTTGGGGTTTCCGTGGCCGTCGGGGTTGCTGACGGTGTAGGCGTCACGGTAGGCGTCGGCGTCGCCACCCCTGTCGCGGTGAGCGTTGGTGATGACGTTGCAGTTGGCGTGCTAGTTGGTGTCTGCGTCGGCGTCACGCTGGGAGTAAGCGTAGACGCCGCCGTCGACGTCGCGGTGAGCGTTGACGCCAGCGTCGCAGTTGGCGTGCCGGTCGGGGTCCCTGTCATCGTCGGCGTAAAGGTAACGGTAGGAGTTGCGGACGGTTGCGTTGCCGTGGCTGTAGACGTGGGCTGTGTGGGCGTTATGGTCGGAGTTGGCGTCCAGGTTGGTACCCGCACGATGATCTGTGCCGTTGGCCCGGGGTTATGGTTCGCATCGAGCACCTGGAGAGTGAGCAACGACTCGCCCTGAGGGAAGCTCTGAGCCCCAGTGATTTGGTCGCTGCAGAATTGCGTCGCGCCTGCGTGGAAATACGCGTCGTTGCCTCCGGCATCCTTGGTGCATGGACCGGTGAGAGGGTCATGGTACGTGAACGTCAGGGAGAAGTTTTGCAGCGCGTTCGTGATCGTGGGGGTCGGGCCTGTATCCGGGCCGAAGCTGGGCGTCGGAATGCCCGGGATGTATCCGAGCTGAGTGATGCTCCCGTCCAGACTGCACAATGGGGTGCTGGCGGTTCCCATGTTTCGGGTGGTCTCAATTTGCAGATCCGGACGCCCAACGCCCGGACCGCATCCCGGCTGTACGTACGGGACTTTCGAGACCGGCACACCGTTTGTGCCTGGCGTCGCCTCGATGACAATCATGAACTGCCCGGGAACCGAAAAGATCTGAGGACCCGGGCCGACAAACGGCGTCGGTGTCGGCCAACTGACACAGTCGCATCCAGGGGCTGGGCAAGCCAGACACCCATCTGGGCTCGTAATGCCAAAGAAGAGCACCTGCGGCCCCGGGTTCGATGACGTCGGTGTTGGTGTCGGCGTCTGTGTCGGTGTCCAGGTCGCTGTCCGAGTTGCCGTAGGCGTTTTAGTCGGCGTTGGGCTCAACGTCTGAGTGCTGGTGGGCGATAGCGTCGGCGTCGGGGTCAGCGACGGCGTCGCCGTGACGGTCGGAGTTCCCGTTGACGTTGGCGTCAATGTCACCGTGAACGTCGGTGTCGGGCTCAGTGTGGGGAACGGCGTAGACGTGAAACTCGGCGTCCGGGAGGGTGTCGGCGTCGGTGTCGACGTGAGTGTTGGCGTCGGCGTTGGCGTGCCGGTGTCGGTTGGCGATGGTGTGGGAGTCGGGCTCAGCGAGGGCGTGGCCGTAAAAGTCGGCGTTCGTGAGGGCGTTGGCGTCGGCGTCGCCGTAGGCGTGCGCGTCGGGCTCGGCGTCGGCGTCGCGGTTGGGGTCGGTGTCGGTGTTGCAGTTGGCGAGGACGTGAAAGTGAACGTTGGTGTCCAGGACATAGTCGGCGACGCCGTCGCCGTAGGCGTGCGCGTCGGCCTCGGCGTCAGCGTCGCGGTTGGGGTTGGTGTCGGTGTCACACTTGGCGACGACGTAAAGGTGAACGTTGGTGTCCGGGACGGGGTCGGCGATAAAGTTGCCGTCGGCGTGCGCGTCGGGGTCGGCGATGGCGTTGCTGTCGGCGTCCGCGTCGGGCTGGGTGTCCGGGTCGCAGTTGCGGTTGACGTTGGAGTGGTGCTCGGCGAGGGCGACGTTGTGAAGGTCGGTGTCCGCGACGCGGTGGCAGTCAACGACGGTGTCTGGCTCGGCCCGTGCGTCGCCGTATTGGACGGCGTTGAGGTCACGGAGAAGGTTGGCGTGATTGATGGGGTGACAGTCCATGTCGCGGTAGACGGCGGCGTGACAGGCGAAGGTGAAAGCGTGGGCGACGGCGTTACGGTTGCGGTCGCCGTCAGCGAGGGCGTCAGGCCGGGGCTGGGCGTAACTGTCGGCGTCTCAGATGGCGGAGCAGCGAACGCCATCACCTCGGCGGGAAGGTCCGCAGCCGAGAGCACCCCGTCACCGTTGACGTCCGCACCGGCGCACGAACTGCCCTCGAAGATCGCGGCAACAACAGCGGCGACATCAGTCGCATCGACCAAGGCATCGCCATCGCAATCCGCATCCCCCGGCAAGGTCGTGGCCGCGGCGATTGAGCCGCACGCCCACATGCACAGGAAGGCCACGACCACCAGGCTCGCACCGTGATAACGAAGACCGCTCGCGCGCGAGACACCAGAACGCAGCATACAGTGCTCTGGTCATGCCTGGAATGCACGCCGTTTGCAATATGAGAAGATCGAACCGTGGACGATCCAGGAGCGTCCCGGCGCGGCCGCGGGAATTTCCCAGCCGTTTCACGGCGTCGGCGTTTGCGTCGGCGTTCGCGTCGGCCTTGGCGTGTTCACTCGGACCACAATCTGCGCCGTCGGCCCGGTGTTGCCGTTGACGTCACGCAACCGCACCGTCAAAATCGAGTCTCCCGGATTGAACGCGGCGTTCGCATCCGTCTGGTCGCAGAACTGAGCGGAACTTCCCGGGCCGGCATACCCCGGCGTCGCCAGGTCCCAGTAGGTGCATTGGAAACCTGGTGCTTGGTAGCTGAAGCGGCAGGCGAAATCGGCCAGCGCCCCGGAGATCGTCCCCGGCGTCGGCCCCGGGTTCGGTTCAAGTGTAAAATCGGGCGGCACTATCCCGGGAACACCGCCGCCTCCCGCTGAGGTGGGACCGATGTCGCATACTGCAGGGCTGCCGTCGCCGAGGCTTTGCGTGGCCTCGATCTGAAGGTCGGGTCGATTGTCCGGGGGGCTCGGTTGCAGTGATGTCGCTACATCCGCTGTACTCAGCCCCTTGCCGCCCTCGACGACGATATTCAGGATACCGCCGTCGACCTGAAAAATGCGGCGGCCCTGGTCATCAAAGAACGGCGTGGGCGTCGGTGTGTTGGCGCAACTGACGTCACAGCAGGAAATACAGCCATCCGCTCTCGTCAGGACTCCGAAAAACGTGATGATCGGACCCTGCCCCGTCGGCGTCAGTGTTGCCGTGGCCGTCGCTGTTGCCGTGACCGTCGCTGTAAAGCTCGGGGTGAAAGTCCGCGTCGCACTGGTCGTGGGGGAAGAGGTCACCGTTGGGCTCGATGTTCGCGTCGGGCTCACGCTCGGTGTCAACGTCGGCGAGTAGGTCCCCGTCGCCGTCGGCACCGCGGTGAATGTCCGCGTGGCCGTGAGCGTCGGCGTCCCGGTCGCCGTACCGGTTGCGGTCTGAGACGGCGTCGGCGTCGGCGTCGCGGTGTTTGTCGCAGTCTCGGTCGGGGTCCGCGTCGCGGTCGACGTTCGGGTGGCGGTCCACGTCGGGGTCACGGTGAAAGTCGGCGTCGGCGTGAACGTTAGGGTCGCGGTGGAAGTCGGCGTGACCGTTGGCGTGGCGGTGGACGTGGCGGTCGCAGTGGCCGTTTTCGTCGGCGTCGGCGTCCCAGTGAGCGTCGGCGTGGAAGTTGGTGTGGGGCTCGGAGTAGACGTAGGTGTCACCGTCGGCGTGCGGGTTGAGGTTGGCGTACGGGTTGGTGTTGGCGTGAGCGTCGCTGTGCGAGTAGGTGACGGCGGAATGGTCCAGGTTGAGGTGATCGTGGGCGTGGGCCGGAGCGTACGCGTGGGTGTCGCAGATGGGGTCGCCGTCCGCGATGGCGTGAACGTGCGGGTCGGTGACCCTTTCACCGTAGGCGTACCAGTGATCGTAGGGCTCAACGTGATCGTCGGCGTCGCCGAGACGGTGGCAGTAGGAAACGGCGTGGGAGATGGGATGTTCGTGACTGAAGGGACTGGCGTCAGGGTGACCGACGGTGCCGGTGTCAGCGTTGGGGTCGACGTTGGCGGAACCAGCAACACCATTTCCGCCACCAGGTCAGCTGCCGTCACTGCGCCGTCATGGTTCACGTCCGCGCCGGCGCAGTCGCTGCCGGAGAAGATGGCGTCCTCGAGGGCAACAAGGTCAGCGGCGCCGATTCCTCCGCCGTCGCAGTCCGCGTCGCCGGGGAGCACTTCTGCTGCAACCGCCATATTCATGCATGACAGGAATACCACGGACACAAGGAGGATGCCCCGTGCGCGATGCCGAAAGCGTTGATCCCTAGACATCATGCAAAAGCTGACTCGACCTCTCATGCGCTTCCGTCCGTCCATTTGCAATAAGGCGCCGCACTGTTAGAAGCTCGCCAGGCTATGTGCCTGGCTATGGAACACGGTCGACCAGCACACCGCAGGCGGTGTCGGGCGTTCCGGTTTCGGCTTATCCTCAGTACACGCCGCCCAGCTTGCTGTGGTCCCAACTACTCGTGCGCTCGGGCGTGACCTTGATCAGGACGCGCTTGCGTGCCTGCTCGCGCAACACGCCCTCGGCCCCGGGCGGCAGCGCGGCACCGCTCATCTTCTCGTGTACGCGCAGCAAGATCCCGACGCACCGCTCGGCATCCGTGATGAGTTCCGCCCGGCCGCGCACCAGCACCCCCTTGAGCGACTCGTAGGTCTCCCCCGATTCCGCCATCAACGCAACCTTCGGATTGCGGCGGATGTTCATCGCCTTCTGTGATTTGGCATAGGTCGTCATGACGAAATCATCCCCCTCCATCTCGTACCACATGGCGACCGAGTGCGGATACCCGTGGTGGTCAATGGTGGAGAGAACGATCGTCTTCGAACGTTTCAGGAATTGCCGCATTTCGTCTGGCGTCATGTGAATCTGGTTCCGTCGCTTCATCTTCGCGTTCCCTTCTGCTCTGCTGATTCATTCAAAGCGCCGTTGCCGGCGCCAGGACATCGACGTCTCGGGGAGCCCGTCTGCGAGCGCAGCGACCGAGTCCCCACAGGGCACAGGCGCCGGCAGCACCTGCCGCAACAGCGCCGCTGATGAGGCTCTTGGCCACAACGGCAGTCGCCAACGATACGCTGGAGACGCCGGATGCCGCCGCTGCGGTCACGGCGGCATACGTCGCCAGCCCCACACCGAGCGCATAACCGTACCGCACCCACAGCCGTGGCATCGACGGCAACCAGGCCGGCACCTGCACCACGTTTCGCCGAAAATCTGTCTCCACCTCCGGTAACGCCGACAGCGCCATGAACACACTGATGAGAAACGCCATGACGGCGAGATCGGCGCGCAAGTCGTCAAGGAGCACCGCCGGCGCGCCTCCTGTGCCCACACTATACGTAATCCAGGCCAAGACGGCATTAATGACCGCGTTCACCACTCCCCAAGGGATCGCGATGCGGCACACGGCGTAGCGTGCCGCCGAGATCGGCATCGCCGTCGGCTCGTCCATCACACGGAGGTAGCTACGCAACTCGCGGTCACCAGCAAAGGCTGCCAGCATCAAGATAGACAGCGCGCCGACGCCACCCATCAGCAGCGCCATTCCTCGAGCTCCCAGCCCCTCGGGTAGCCGCCAATACAGCATGCCAAAGAAGACCGGCAGCCCTGCCGCCCAGAATATCGCGGCCGTCATCACCGCCACGTACCACGGACTGCGCACCACCCTGGGTGAAGCCGATACGTCAGCCGGTGACAGAAAACGACCAAGCAAGAACTGCACGCGCAAGTTCACTATGGCTCCCTGAAGCGAGAGCACACTAGGGATGAGTAACCCGAAGCATACCATCCGTGCCGCGCTCTGGCGTGTCAACCAGCCATCCCGAGCCAGATGGGCGTGCAGGAACAATCCGAGGCCGTACAAGATCAGAAACCAGACGATGGCGTTGCCGGCAGCAAACACCCATAAGAAGGCCCGATACGAAAACCGCCGCATGTGCGTACACCCGTAGTGAAACCGAGGGATGGTGTCAAAAAGCGGGACGCGCGAAGTCTACGCCGGCAGTGAACGCAAGGACGGCATGGTGAAAGACCGCCGGCTGTTCAAGCGCCAGGTTGTGTCCCGCCTCGGCAATCATCAGCAGCCGTGCATGCGCCAGCGCCCGACTCATCTTCACCGAGCCGCCCGGCGGCGTCAGCTGGTCATCGAGGCCCTGCAGAATGAGGGTTGGTGCCGTCAGGTGCGGCAACTCGGCGGTCCAGTTGTAGTCGCTCACCGCGCGCGCCGTCGCGGCATAGGCGCGCGGATCGTTCGTGGCATTCCGGCGGCCAAGCTCGGCCACCACCTCGGGATGACGGGTGGCAAACGCCGGCGAGAAGGCACGTGACGCGTCTGCGCTACGGGCATCGAAGCCTTCGCGTTCGATCAGGTCGGCCAACCGCTGCCAGGCAGCGATCGATCTTGCGCCCACCTCGCTCGAGGTGCTCACCAACACCAGTGACCGCACGCGATCCGGATCATCGAACGCGAGGCGCTGGGCGATCACGCCACCCATCGATACGCCAAGAATGTGAGCAGCACGCACGCCACAGGCCGCGAGTAGCGCGTCCAGGTCACGCGCAAATAGCGAGAGTGAGTACGGCCCCGGCGGCTTCTCGGATGCCCCACAGCCACGGACATCGTAGCGCAGCACGCGGTGGTGCCGCGCGAAAACCGGTGCGTCGGCATCCCAGATGTGTAGGTCACCGCCCAGACCGTGAATCAGAACGAGGTCCGTACCCTCGCCTGCCTGCTCGTAGTTGAGCGACGCATCTCCGACACGTACCCACGGCATGGATGTTCCCTACCCGATTGCCAGGCGAAATCAAAGGATGGTCATTCAGGATTCGAGTCAAGGGCATCCGTTCAGGGCATTGTTCACCGCGCTCAGAATCTCGTCGACCGTTATCCGTCCGTCTCCGTTCGCATCGCCGGAATTGCACAAGTGAAGCGGCGCGTTGCCGAGCGCAATATCCACCATGATAAGGATCTCGTCCACAGTCACCGTCCTTCTTCCATTGCAGTCGCCGACGCACGCGACCAATGTCGCCGTGGCCGTAGGTGTCGCGGTTGGAGTAGCGACGCCAGTCGGAGTCGATCTCGCCGTGGCTGTGGAAGTAGGCGTCGGCATCCCGGTCGCTGTTGCCGTTAGCGTTGGCGTCGCGCTTGCTGTGGCGGTTGGTGTCTGAGTGGACGTCTGTGTCGACGTTACGGTCGGTGTGTGAGTTGGGGTAGTGGTCGGTGTATCGGTAGGCGAACTCGTCGGCGTAACTGTTGGGGTGGTGGTGACGGTCGGACTGTCAGTCGGGGTATTGGTCGGCGTGTCCGACGGGGTGCTCGTCGGGGTTGTTGTCGGCGTATTCGTCACAGTCGCTGTTGCTGTGCTCGTTGGGGTATTAGTCGGCGTGTCCGTCGCGGTATTCGTCACGCTTGCGGTTGCTGTCGGCGTCGCCGTGTCGGTCGGAGCCACGGTTGCCGTGTTTGTTGGTGTTGCCGTCGCGGCTTCCGTCGGCGTATTGGTCGGTGTCGCGGTTTCCGTTGCGGTCAGAGTACTCGTTGGCGTGACTGTCGGCGTCTGAGTCGGCGTATCGGTCGGGGTGTCCGTGGGTACGTTTGTCGGGGTGCTGGTCGGCGCGGCGCTGCCGCAAGACGGGAACTTGAACGAGCCGATGCGTGTCTGCCAGTTCCCACTATTGCCGTTCGCTTGGCTGCTGTAGTACTCGTTGGTGTACCAGAAGGTGCAGTCGTCGGCTGGATCGACACTCATTGCACTGTAATCGCCCCAGCGGCCGCATGGGATGCCACTGCAACTATTAGTTTGCGAGCCTTCCCCGTCGATCAGTTTGACTTCGCTTTGCGGCAGCTGATTGAGCGGATCGCCCACGAGGCGCCCGGAGTAGGCGATGCTGGGGTAGTTCGGCGCGGTACCATTCGAGGTGCTGTAGCCGAGCGCCGCGTTGCCCTCGCTGTCGGCAGCTATGCTACCCATCCAGCGATAGAGGGTCGTATCGGGTGCATAGATTTGTTGCTGAACCGGTGTTGTAGCAATCGTGCCCCCAGTGACATCGATCTGGGCCCACTGCGGTGCCACCGCAGCGCTGAATGAGGTTTGGACCGAATGAACAACCCACAGCGATTCGGCGCTCCCGACTTTGCGATATTGCACCTTTTGCATCAGGCGGTCGTCGATCGCATCGATCCGGTTCGTCGTATTGGGCTGAGGCACGTTCATGCCGGGCGTGCCCAAATAGGTCGTCTGGCTCACATTCGTCGCGGAGCTGAGCGTACCGCCAGCACCACAGTTGCCGCCCGGCGCAAATGTTCTCACCTCGAAGGCCGACGTGGTTTGCGATTCGGAGACGAAGTAGTTCAGCGTACCGGGTGGGGGCAGCGTGCCCGGTGAGCTGCCCAACAGGTTGCTGGGAATCATGGTGAAGGGGTCCGTCGCATTGTTGACAACACCCAGCGACCATGTCAGCGCGGCGCCACTTTCCAGATCACCGCGGCTGAATGAGGCATACTCCACCCCGACGAAAGTGTCGCCCGGTTCTCTGAAGCCATTGGCCGCCATGTACAGGCAATCGGGCCACAAGCCAAATTTGGGATAATCGTTCATTGTACTGATGGAAGGCTTGCCCGCGCCGCCTGGGTCCATGCGCAGGGCATACAGCCACCACCCGCCCGTAACCGGGTCGCTCGTCTTCGACACCGCGATGCACTCGTAGAACGGCGAGACCGGGGTGCTTCCAGCGGTGGCGAAGGCAAAGTGCGTGAGAATCCACCGGTCCGCCAGCTGATCGTACACAACAACGGTGTCGCCCTGAGAATCACCGTTGCAGGGATTCGCTCCACTACCGCTCCACAACTGATCCTCCGTGAACGAGGCAAGCAGGGTGCCGGTTTTGCTGTAGATGGCATAGGCATCGTTGACCGCTTGGACATAATGGTTCGAACCCACGTCCCCGTTCGGGTCGGGAGGCCAGCCCGCGCCACACTGTCCACCGGTGCAGCTGTCGATGAAACTCAGACCGGCAAAGTCTTCCACCGGGCCGGGCATCTGCGCCAACGGGAGGGAAAATGGGACAGGGATTGACTCAAAAGTGGTTGGTCGGCTCGGAAATATTTTGGTGCTACGTGGTCCCCGCAGCAGGGGTCGATACATCTTGGGGCTGGGAGGTAGCCTGGGCAGGTTGCGCACGTTACCGCGAAACTCCTGCGGCGTGACCTTTTCCATCTCGTAGGTCGTGCCCTCGATGCCTTGCGCGGTTGCGCGCCAAGGCGAACCCAGCGCAACCAAGGCAAGCGCCCAGGCAGCGACGGTGGTACCGGCGCGCGTGAGTGGACGATGCCGAGGGTCGGCCCCCTCCAATCTGAGCCCCGTATTGATCATATGATCATATGTGTGAGGAGCCTCGGCGCCTGCTCTGTCCCAGGCTTCCATGGATGGGACCCATCGCTATCACAACCTGCAAAAGACCATCAACAACAAATGGCTGCAGCGCTGAACGAACCTGCACACGCGGGGGACGCCTGGCTCACCAAGGTCGGGCAAGCAGGCCAATGAGCCCATGGCGCGTTGACTTCGGGCAGGGCCTCTTCTATCCGGGCAACGCATGATCGGGTCTCCGGGCGCCCTCCATGGCGTGCGCGTGCTCGACCTGGCGGACGAGTCTGGTGTGTACTGCGCCAAACTTTTGGCCGACATGGGTGCGGACGTCATCAAGATCGAGCCACCCGGCGGTGTGGCGATGCGACGCATCGGGCCGTTCTTCAGAGGTGACGCTGGCACGTCGGTCATCTCATCTTCTCACCTCGATCCTCTCCCGGACGGAAAAAAGGAAGCACCGGCTGGCTCGCTCTTTTTCTGGCACTACAATACCAACAAGCGCAGCGTGGCCCTCGATCTCGGCACGTCGCGAGACCGCGAGCGCTTCATGCGGCTCGCCGCGACCGCCGATGTGGTCGTGGAAACCGGCACGCCGGGCGGTCTTGATACACTTGGTCTTGGTTATGGAGCGTTGGCCAAACGCAACCCGCGGCTCACGTTAGTCTCCATCACGCCGGGCGGGCAAACCGGCCCGCACCGCGACTTCCGCAGCTCCGATCTGATCGCACAGGCACTCGGGGGCATGGTCTATGTGAACGGCTTCGAGCACGAGCCCCCGCTGCAAGGATTGGGATTGCAGGCGTATCACAGCGCCTCCACGTATGCCGCCATCGGCGCGCTGCTGGCGCTGCTGGCGCGCGAGCGCAGCGGGCACGGGCAGTGGATCGACGTCAGCCTGCAGGAATGCGTTGCCGGTTCGCTGGAGCACGCCAGCAGCTTTTTCCATCACAACGGCACGATCGCCGAACGTCACGGCAGCTTGCACTGGACACGCTACTTCCGGGTGGGCCGCTGCAAAGATGGCTACATCATGCACTGTGCGTTGTGCGACTGGACTTCATTGATCGAGTGGGTGAAGGCGGACGGCAAAGCGCAGGACCTGGTCGAGCCGGCGTGGGAAGATTTCAACCACCGGCGCGACCACTGCAATCATCTTTTCGACGTGCTCGATCAGTGGGCCAAAGACTACGCCGTCGCCGACTTGGTCGAGGGCGCGCAACTCCGGCGCATCCCCTACGCCCCGGTGCTCCCACCAGAAACGCTGCCGCACAATCCGCAGCTACTCGACCGCGGCTTCTTCGTGCCGGTCCGCCACGAGGAGTTGAACGCCACTCTCGCGTACCCCGGCGCTCCCTACGTGTTCAGCAGCACGCCTTGGCGTATCCGCCGCCGGCCACCGTTGGTCGGCGAGCACACCAACGAAGTGTTGGCGGAGATCGAAGCACAGAACGCAGATTCGGGACTCAGGACTCAGGACTCAGCGCTCAACGCTCAGCCCTTTCCTCTCAGCACGATCGAGGGCGTGCGAATCATCGACTTTACGTGGGTCGTGGCCGGCCCGGTAGCGACACGCATCCTCGCGGATCACGGCGCCGAGGTCATCAAGATCGAGCGGCGTGACGCCCTCGACTTCGGCTCGCGCCGCGGCGGGCTGACCGGCAATCTCAACCGCGGGAAGCAGAGCATCGTGATCAACATGAACACCCAGCGGGGAGTTGAGCTGGCGAAACAACTCGTCGCGACGGCGGACGTGGTGGTTGACAACTTCAGCCCACGCGTGATGCGGAACTGGCAACTGGATTACGAGAGCCTCCGCCGTTTGAAGCCGGAGATCATCGCCCTCAGTATGTCTGGGTTCGGTCACACCGGTCCGTACCGGGACTACGTCGCGTACGGCCCCACTTTGCAGGCGCTGGCTGGATACACGCTACTGATGCGCCATGTGGACGGCGAGCCCAGCGGCTGGGGATTTTCGTACTCCGACATGGCCGCAGGCTACAGCGGCGCGCTGGCCGTTCTGATGGCCCTCTGGCATCGGCACCGGACAGGCGCAGGCCAGCGCATCGATTTGTCGCAATTCGAAAACCTGACCGCCCTACTTGGCCCCGGACTGCTCGATATCCTGGTGCATCGCAGTTTCGCAACGCCGGTCGGCAACGCTTCTCAGGAAATGCCGGCGGCACCGCACGGTGTGTATCGCTGCGCCGATTTGCCCAGTGTTGGGCCAGCCGGCGATCGCTGGTGCGCGATCGCCGTCTTCGGCGAGGACGACTGGGCGCGCTTCCGGCGCGCCCTCGGGAATCCGCCGTGGGCGGGCGACCAACGCTTCGCAACCGAGCGCGGGCGCATCGCCAGCCGCGCCGCGCTCGATGCTCACGTCGAGTCATGGACCAGAAACCGCGCTGCGGAAGAAGTCATGACGCATCTGCAAAGCGCCGGGCTGGCCGCCGGCATAGTTGCGAATGCCGAAGACCTCTGTCAACGAGATCGGCACTTGCAAGCCCGCGGTTACTGGGCAAGGATTGCCACGCCGGAAGGCGAGACCGTGGAATTCGATGGCGTGCCGTTCAAAATGTCCGAGACGCCGGGCCAAGTACGTGGCCCGGGGCCGTTACTTGGTGAGCACACGGACTCGATCCTGCAGAGCGTTCTCGGAATGAGTGCGGCGGAGGTCGCAAAGCTGCGGGCCGCCGAAGTTGTCGTCTGAGAAGAGGAGAGCAAGCATGCGTGAATTCAAGACTATTCTCTGCCCGACGGATTTCTCCGACGCTTCGTATCGCGCCATCGAATACGGGGGGCGTTTCGCACGGGCTTCCGATGGAACCCTCCTTCTGGCGCACATCATTCACGTCCCCAGCGGGGAGCTGTACCAGCATGAACGGCCGACCCTCACATTCGACGAAGCCCGCAACCGCGCCCGCTCGCTGCTGGAAGACATCCATCAGAAATGGACGGGGGGATACTCGAAGTGCGAGTTCGTGGTGGATATCGGCGACCCCTACGAACAGCTGCTCGCAATCACCACGCAGCGCAGCGTGGATCTGATTGTCACGGCGACGCACGGCCGCAGCGGCCTCGAACATCTCGTCATGGGGAGCGTCGCAGAGAAGATTATTCGACACGCACCGTGTCCGGTGTTTGTGGTACGACGCGGCGCGAAGTGACCCGGGCTTCATGCCGTTGCTGGTGGGCGCGACAAACCTCGGCGCCAAAGAGGATGATCGACCACGCGACGTAAACCCAGGCCAGCAAGATCGGCAGTTGCCACAGGGCGCCGTAGAAGGCGCTGAAGCGCACCATTTTGATCACGAACGTGACGTAGCCCCACTGCGCAAACTGCCAGAGCGAGCCGGCGACCACGGCCCCGACAAGGGCCGAGCGTAGCCGGACGATCCGATTCGGCAGCACGGTGTACAGCATCGTAAAGCTGACCCAGAGCAGCGCATACGGCGAGATCCCCAATACGAAGAGCACCGCGTCCCCCAGATAGAACTCCTCGAAAAACGCCCAGGCCGTGGTGCCGCGGCGGAAGAACGTCGTGGCGGCCAAAGCCAGCAGCAGCATGACGGGCGCGGCCACCGCCACGCCGATGAAAGCGCGCACCTTCCCCCACCACGGCCTGCCGGGAAGACCACCCCAAATGGTGTTGAAGCAGAGCTCAGCGTTTCCCAAGATCCCAAGAACCGCGAGCAGCGCTCCGAGTATGCTGAGGATACCCACCGCATTCATGTTCGTGCGGTCGATGAAGCGGACGATCTGTATCGACACTTCCGGCGAGCCGGCACCGATGGTGCTGACGATGAACGGCGTGAGCCGGCGGTGCAGCCCGAGCCACTTGATCAAGGAGAAGAGGACAATCAGCAACGGCACCAGACCAATGAGCGTGTAGTACGCCAGCGCCGCCGCCCACTGGATGCACCGGTCGCGCACAAAACTCATCACCGCCACCGGGACCAGCAACAGGAGACCGACCAGGTCCGCGAGGAAGTTCCCCGTGGCAAGGTGGCGGGTTGCCCTGATGACGCCGGCGGCCTGGACCTTGGTCGAAGCCCAGGCACCAGGCACGAAGCGGGCGACTGGGGGGCGGAACATTTTTCTCATGCGACCCGTGTCCGTTGAGGTGCCGCACTGCCAGTGCGGCACCAATCAATGACGAAGCTCTCGAGCAAGATAGCCGGATCGCCACGCGAGGACTTCAGCCGAGTGTCGAGCTCCGACAATTGCACCAGGGCATTCCGCAAGGTGCGAGCGCTGATGCGGACCGCATCCTGGAAGCGGCGGTACAGGACAAAAGGGTGCGCGTTTCCGAAGACCTGGCGGCTACCGGCGTCGAGGTGCGGAAGGATGCGCGTTTGAAAGACGTTGAACGACGTGTCTGGGCGCCACTTGCCGTCCAGCTCCTCATCCAGACACTCGCGGGCAACTAACAATAGGCGCACCTCGCGTGCCACCATGGCGAGCAGCCGCAAGGGTGGCTCGCCCTGCCGGATCAGCCCCCGTAGCAGTGGCAGAGCCGCCGCCAACTGGCGACTCGCCAAGGCGGCAGTAAAATCGAAGATCCACGACTCGCCCATGTCGCGGAACACCGCGCCGACATCGTCCGCGGTGATCACCAGCCGCTCACCGACGTACAAGCACACTTTCTCCAGCTCCATCGCCAACATGGCGAGATCAGTACCAGCCCGCCGCAGGATGAGGTCCTGAGATCCGGGCGCCAGCCGTTTGCCACATTGCGCCGCGATCTGGCGCACCAGATCCTGCACGGTGTCGCGGCTCAACGCACCGCTGCGCTCGCGGGCCGCGCTGAAATCGGCCACCCCACCAATCTCGCGCAGCCGCTTGCATACGCGCTTGCGGCCATCGACGGCCGAAGCGGTGAACAACAGGACGGCTTGCGGCGGCATGCCGGCGTCGAGAAACTCCACCAACACCGCGCTGTCGTCGCGGTACGCACTCACACCGAGGTCGCGTGCCAGACAGGCAGCCTGCAGCGCGTCGAGTTGCGCCATCTGTTCCGCCTCCAGATCCCCACCGAACACCTCGCGCACGCGGCTTTTGGACCAGCGGGTGTCGCGGAATTGCTCGTCCGACCATCCCGCTAGCGCAACCAGCGTGAGCAGCTTGTCCGCCGCGTCGTGCTCACGCCCCTCACTCCATGCACGGAAGAGCGCGGTCGCAACATCGGGCCGCTTCTCGCCCGACAGGAACAACGTGCTCTCACGCACCCATACGACCTTCACGCCCGGGAAGAAACCGGGTGTGCGCAGGCTGTCGATCACTCGGCTCAGGGAAGTGGTCCGGCCATCGTAGGTTTCCAGGTTGAAGATGCGGCGAGGTTCCGGCACGAGCGCATCGAGCAGCGCATCCGCCGGCGCCCTGGTTTCAAACGGTTCACCGACGAACAGATATACCGGCTTCTGCTGTCCAGCCGCAGCGGCACGCAGCAGCGTAGCAAACTCGGGATGTCGTTGTTCCACTGCCAAAGGCTCCGGCATTGAACGATAGCGTATAGCGCGCCGGCGACGGGAAGTCACCGCGGGAGAGGTCATCACCGCCTCGCCGACGGGAGAACAATCCCTGCCATCGTAACGGCGTTTTGCGAACTTGATTGACAAGGCGGAGGCCCGCATATACGGGTACGGCATGCAGCAAGAAGCATCCGCATTAGCGACGCGGGCGGACCGCTATGCGTTCATGCGGGCCCACGTCCTGGTGCGCCCAGGAGAAATCTCGCTCTGTGAAGTACCGCGGCCGCTTCCTGGCCCCGAAGACGTGGTGATTCGCATTCGCGCCGCCCTTACCTGCGGCACCGATCTGAAGGCCTTCTTGCGGGGCCATCCCAAGTTTCCCATGCCCACTCCGTTCGGGCATGAGTTTGCTGGCGAGATCGCGGATCTCGGCACGCGGGTGCGCGGGTTTCGCGAAGGCGATCCGGTCATGGCGGTACCCACGGCCCCGTGCGGCCAGTGCTACTACTGCCAGCGTGACCAGGAAAATCTCTGTGAAACGGTGATGGAGACCATGGTCCTCGGCGCCTACGCCGAGTACATCAAGTTGCCGGCACGGATCGTCAAGGTGAATCTCTATCGCAAGCCGGACAACGTGGCCTTTCCGGTGGCGGCCTTGCTCGAGCCGCTCGCCTGCGTGCTCCACGGCCTTGAATTCGTCACCCTGCGTCCGGACGACACCGTGGTCCTCGTCGGCGCCGGCGCTATCAGCCTACTCCATCTGCTGGTGCTGCGGGCGATGGGAATCGAGCGCATCGCCGTCCTTGGACGCCGGCCAAAGCGCGCCCAACACGCGCGCCGACTCGGGGCCGACCAGGTGTTCATCGGCGGACTGCCAGACGGCCGCGAGCAGGTGCTCAGCTACACGCACGGACGCGGGGCCGACGTGGTGATCGAATGTACCGGGCAAGTCGCGGTGTGGGAAGCGGCGCCCGGGCTGGCGCGCCGTGGTGGCCAGGTTGTGCTGTTCGGCGGCTGCCCAAGTGGATCGCATAGCCGTTTCGACACGCAACGGTTGCACTATGACCAGTTGCGCATCATCAGTCCCTTTCATTTCACCCCGCGGGCTGTCCGCCGGGCCTACGAGATGCTCACCCAAGACAGTTTCAACGGGCAGGCGTTGATCACCGGCGCCTATCCGCTCCAGAGCCTCGAGCAAGCCTTACACGAACACCATCGCGGAGACGGGATAAAATTCGCCGTCGTTCCGTGAGGCGATGAAGGTCGCCCGAATCTACGATTACCTCGACGTCCGCGTCGAGGAGGATCCCGTGCCACGCCCCGGCCCACGAGAGGCACTGGTCCGCACGCGCGCCTGCGGCATTTGTTCGGGTGACGTCGTGCCCTGGTACATCCGCAAGAAGGCCCCCCTGGTTTTCGGTCATGAACCGGTCGGCGAAATCGTGGAAGTCGGCGCCGAGGTGACGCACCTGGAACGCGGCATGCGGGTGTTCGTCCATCACCATGCACCGTGTCTGAAGTGTCGCGCCTGCCGGCGCGGCGAGTTTGCGCAGTGCCCGACGTGGCGCGCGTCGCGCATCGTGCCCGGCGGGATGGCGGAGTACTTCTGCGTTCCCGAAACCAACCTGTTCGGCGACACGCTGCTGTTGCCCGACACGGTCAGCGACGAAGATGGAGCGTTGGTGGAACCGACGGCATGCGTCGTCAAGTCATTGAACCGCGCTGGTCGCGTGGCGGAGGCGTCGATTCTCATCATCGGCCTTGGCGTGATGGGACAGTTACACGTGGTGTTGGCGAAACACCTGGGTGCGCGTGTCGTCATCGCCACCGACCTCGTCAGCACCCGCTGCGAGTGGGCGCGCGGGCTCGGCGCCGATGTCGTTCTCGATGCTGCGGCTGGCAGCCTGCCGCAACGAGTTGCCGACGCCACTGGCGGCGAAGGAACAGAAATCGTCATTGTTGGGCCGGCAACTGTCGAGGCGCTGGAGACCGGATTCGCGTGCGTTGCGTCCGGCGGCACAGTGGTCCAATTCATGGGCACCCCGCCGGAAGCGCGCCTGTCGCTCTCGACGAACGATTTGTACTTCCGAGAGATCCGGTTGATTCCCAGCTACTCGTGCGGGCCGCTCGATACTCGCGAAGCGCTCCGTTATATCGCCAGCGGGATCGTGTCGGCGCATCAGGTCGTGACGCATCGGTTTCCACTGGCGGCGGCGCCGGAGGCTTATCGCTTGGCGGCTCAAGATAAAACTGCGCTAAAAACGCTCGTCACCTTTGACGCCGTCAACCCCTAAGCACAACCGCGTTCGGCTGCGCGAACGCACGGCTCGACACACACTGCACACGCAAAAAAGGCGACCACGAAGGATCGCCCTTTTGCAGGTTCTGACTATCCCAATTGCTACTTTTTCATGTGCTTATGGAAGATTGCCTCGGCCTTCTGTGCTGCAGCCTCAGCGCGCTGCGCAGCGTCAGCCGCGCCCTTCGCCGCCGCCTCGGCCTTGTTAGCCGCAGCCTCCGCCTTGCTCGCCGCCGCCTCGACGCGCGCGGCCATAGCATCCTCCGCGCCACTTTTCTTGGCGCAGCCAGCGGTCACGCCAGCCAGTAACACCAAGCCGACAAAACTTGCCGCCACCTGAGTCTTCATTCCGAACCGCATCGTGTCACCTCCTTCCAACCACTGGGATCGAACATCCCTTCAGTTTATTGCACAAAATGCCACACGCCGCAAGGTCTCCGCCTTATACACCAAAACAAGCTCTAGCACTACAGACCGTTACGGCTCCGATTCACGCCACACTAAAACTGAACTTTGACACTCCCGGTTGGCACCTGGCCCGGTGGGGTGCGCTCGAAATCGAGCAGCGGTTGGGTGTTGGTGCGAACGTCGGGGGATAGCCGGTCAACCAGAAACTCCTGCGGAGCTCCGACGGTGATCTCCTCTGCGCCGGTCGGTGCGGCACCGACAGGTAGGTCCTGCGCCGCGATCAGGCGCCCTGCCACAGCGGGGTGCTGGATGTTCAAACCGTCCCGGTGGCCGGTACCGATGATTTCCAGACCCGCGGCATATTGCGGCATCTGCGTCGTATCGACGGGTTGCGCTGTCGTTGGAAAGCGACCCTTTGCAACCTGAGAGTGAAGTTGCGGGCCCACTTGCACGTTGTTGCCGATCACTCCCAGTGTGCCAACGACCTCCACTTCCCCAGCGAGGCACACCACATCGGTGAGTTCAGGCCCGGGATCGTAGAGCGCTATGAACTCGGTCCCGCGGGCACGAACGACGGCGGTGGGAGTTTCTACCTCGTAGCGCGACCGCGCTTCATGGTAGGACTCGCTCACCCAAGCTCGAATTTTCCCTCCGCTCAAACGTAAGAGCGATTGCAGTCGTGGAGGCCGGTCGAACACCTGTGTATCCAACAGGATCTCCGTGTTTGGCGCCATGTCGAGAACCGATTCCTCTCGAAAGACGATCTTGGCTTGATCGTTCGCCCCGGTACGCAGCCGGTCGCCAGTGAACACAGGCGCCCCAATACTACCCGCCTGCCAGGCCCCACCGCGCTGAATCTGCAGCGCTCCCACCATGGCCGCCACTGTTCCGGTTTCCGACTGCGCCTGAGCACTCGCAGCCAAACCGAGGGCGATGGCTAGCACGCACACGGTTCTCTTCATCGTCTGGGGGATCATCCGGCACGCCTCAGAATGTCACCTGCACGCCGCCCGACACGATATCGCGATCATATTCGAAGGCAGTCAAATTGGAGTTATTCAGGACTCCCACATAAGCCAGCGTGAGCGCCACCGTCGGTGTTAGATCATGTGATAGCGCTACGGCGAACTGATGCTCGCTATCATGTCGGCGAAATCGGAACCCGGCGCGGCTGTTGGGCGACTGATAGTCTTCGAGACGAAACAGATAGCCGAGCCGGGCATTGGCCAGATCGAGGAGCGGAAGAGTGACCCCGACGTCGACTTGGTGTGCGTCGTATTTGAAATCGTGCCCGGTCGTGTCATCGGAATCGAATTGATAGCCGAAACTCAAGACCCGTTCCGCACTCCCTAGGTCAATATACTGTCGCAGGCCCGCCGCGTTGTCGATGCCGTCACGCGCCGGACTGAACGGTTTGCGGAAGAAGTCTCGGCCGCGAAGCGTGTAGTATGCTTGCGTCACAGCGGCTGGGCTTTCTGCCAATGCTACCCACGGGGTGGCCAAGCCCTCTTGAAAAAACGACTGGTAGTCGAGCGCATAGAAATCGTACGTGCACGCCAGACCGTAGCGCAACGCGGCGGGCTTGGAAGCGACGTCCAAGCGCACGCGGTGCCCCTGCAGATCAAACTTGGTGAGACGGAAATGTACGCTTTGGTACAAGTCGTACTGCGCCCGCACAGATCCCGCGTCGCCGTCGAGCAGGAAGTAACTGCCTCCGGCGGCAATGACGCTGCGGCCATCGGCTTGGCGGCTGATGCCCTCCGCCGCCTTCACCTCCGAGTCCGACGGCGCAATCACCACATTGCTGTCGTATTGAAAATCAAGCGCCGCATACAACGACCAAGGCTTCTTGTGCTCCTGTGCCAGTCGTGCCGGTGGTTGGCGCACCCCCGCGCCGCCGGCATACGCCTGGGCAGCCTTACCGATCTCGGACTGCGGCTGTTCGCGGGCGGTCTCAACCAGTTCGCCGCGCGCCGCAGCTGGCTTGCCTTGCCGCAGCAGCGCCAGACCCGCATAGTAGTGCGCCGACGGCCGAAGCTCCGGATCGGCTTCGGCTTCTTTCAGGTACGCCCCAGCCGCCGCATCCTCACCTGAACGATAGAGCGTCAATCCCAAGAAGTACGCCGCCGTGAAGCGTTCTGTCCCTTGCTCATAGGCCCGCTCAAGCCAAGTTCTGGCAGGCGCGTATTGCCCACTGTTGAAGCAGGCGATGCCGAGGTCCAAGGCGGCGTGCGGAAGCGCTGGACTCAGTTTCAGTGCCTGCTCGATATCCTGGATCGCTGCCGCAAAATGCCCCTCGTGCCCTTGCGCCAAACCACGATAGTACAGTGCCAGCGCATCACTGGGATCCGCCTGCACAGCTTCGCCGAACAGCCGGGTGGCTTGGGCCCACTGAGCATCATTGAAGGCGATCAAGCCGCGCGCGTACAGCGCCTGAGAGCGCACATTGCCTCGTGCCGGCACACTCCACAGCATAAGGACACTTGCGAAGATGAGGCAGACAACCCCAACAGCATTTCTACCAGGAACCCGCACAGCCGCTTCCCTCATCGAAGATCCTTGTGACCAGCTCAACCCGACCCTCCCAGAAGCGGGCCGATGAAGCGACCAAACGCGGCAGGCTTCTTGCCCACCGGCACACTGGTCACCGGATTTCCGCTCGCATCAAGCACTGCCACCGCCCCACCATCGAAGCTAGCCACGTAAACTCTCTGCCCCGAGGCATCGACGCTGACTCCGACCAGGCCGCTTGCTACCGTCGGCGTCGCGATCACCGTATTTACCGTCGGGCTCGTCACGTCCACATCGATGATCGACAGCGTGCCATCGGCGTTGTTGGCCACATAGGCACGTGTCCCAGCCGGATTCACATCGATACCAAACGGCTGGGCACCGACCAAGACAGTGGCAATCACAGTATTCACGTTGGCGCTCGCGGGATCCACGTCAATGACCGAAACAGATGCGCCTCCGTTGTTCGTCATGTACAGGCGCGGCGCCACAGGGTTGACGGCAACGCCTCTCGGCCCACTCCCCACGGGAATGCTGGCGATCACGGTATTCACTGACGGGCTCGTGTCATCGGCGTCCACAACCGAAACCGCAGCGCCACTTGCATCTGTCACAAAGACCCGTTTTCTGAGGCCATCTACGGCTAGGCCGTACGGCCCCCCTTCGACTGGCACCGTGGCAATGACCGTGTTCACGGTAAGACTCGACGTGTCGATATCAATGACCGAAACCGAATTGCTGAAGTCGTTGCTCACGTAAGCGCGCGTCCCCGTCGGATTCACGGCGATTCCCCACGGAAGACTCCCAACCGGGACAGTAGCTGTAACCAGATTGACGGAGGTATCGATTACGGACACCGTGCCATCAAAGAGGTTCGTGACGTAAGCGCGTGACCCGGCGGGATTCACCGCTACACCAAACGGCCCGCTTCCGACATTGACCGTGTGGACCACATGGTTGTTCCCGGTGTCAATGACCGACACCGTGTTATCGCCACTGTTGCTGACGTAGACCAATGACCGGCTGATCGTCGCTGTGGCGCTCGGCGTGGCCGTTGCCGTCTCAGTCGCGGTGGCGGTCGACGTGCCTGTCGGCGTCGCCGTCGCCGTTGGAACTGGTGTCTCGGTCGACGTCCTTGATGGCGTCGCGGTCGTAGTTCCCGTCGGTGTTTCTGTGGGCGCGCCGGCCGTCGCGCTCGCCGTCGGCGTCGGCGTCGCCGTTGGGACTGGCGTCTCGATCGGCGTCTCTGACGGCGTCGCGGTCGCCGTTCCCGTCGGCATCTCTGTGGGCGTGCCGGCAGTCGCGCTAGCCGTTGGCGTGGCCGTCAACGGCGGCGTCGCCGTCGCAACTGGCGTCTCGGTCGGCGTCTCTGACGGCGTCGCCGTTGCGGTTTCTGTCGGCGTTTCCGTGGGCGCGCCGACCGTCGCGCTCGCCGTCGGCGTCGCTGATGGCGTCGCGGTCGTAGTTCCCGTCGGCATCTCTGTGGGCGTGCCGGCAGTCGCGCTAGCCGTTGGCGTGGCCGTCAACGGCGCCGTCGCCGTTGGGACTGGCGTCTCGGTCGGCGTCTCCGACGGCGTCGCGCTTACAGTTCCCGTCGGCGTCTCCGTGGGCGCACCGGCCGTCGCGCTAGCGGTTGGCGTGGCCGTCAACGTCGCCGTTGCTGTCGGCGTGTTGGACGGTGACGGCGTAGCACTAGGGGTAGCCGACGGCGCAACTGTCGGCGTCGCGGTCGGAGAGGCAGTCATTGTGGATGTTGGCGTTGCCGATGCGGCGGTCGTCTTAGTCGCGGTCGGCACCGAACTGGTCTGCGTGGGCGTGGCCGATGGGGCGGTAGTTCCGGTGAACGTCGGCGACGGAACCGTGGTGGCGGTTGGCGTGGCCGCCGCAGCGCCGGTCGTGAAGGTATACCGGAAGTTGCTGAAGGCACGAGTGGGATCCACATCGCTCGCACTCACCAACACCTCGATCGTCGTGTTCGGCGCAAACGCCTGCGGTGCTCGAACGAGGAATCCGGTTAGGTTCCGGTCGCGTGTACCACATGGTGGGTTCGGATCGCTGCACGTCGTCAGTACGGCCCCGGACTGTACCTGGCCATTGATGGTAATGTCGATGCTGTGCTCATCGATCGAACCAACCGCGGTTCCGAGCACGAACGAAACGGGGGAGGAAGGGGAAACATCCGAAGCACCCGGGGCCGGATCGAAGTCGGTCACAAACGGCTGCGCCAAAAGCTGCGCGACTCCGGCGTCGGCGCTCTGGCCTTGAGGGATGAACACCGAAACCGGCGCGCTCTTGAACGACGGCGGAACGTCCGCACTGCTCAGGAACGACGGAAGAGTGTCACAAATCGGCGTTGTGCTTCCGAGCGACACCGAGATGTCGTAACCGAAAACCGCAACATCAGCTGCTCCGGTCTGGAGGCCATCGATGGTCACAACACGCGTCTGGCGGGGATCCACGAAACAGCGCACGCGCGGACGGCCTGCGCCGTCCACCCGCACCTCCACCAACGACACACTGGGTGGGATCTCGGTCGTCCCTTCGAACCCCTGTGGCCGAAATCGGGAGCTGGTGCTTTGGCCGTGCGATGATCGTTCCCAAAGAGCCTGAAGAGTCAGCCCGCCGGTGGAACCCGCACTCGTGCCACCGCCCCCGCAACCAAGGAAGAGCAGGGTGGATGCGGCGAATGCGATTGCGCCAAGAGCTTGGTGTGCTCGGAAGATCGATGGGAAAGCACTGAAAAAACGCACGGCCGTCTCCTGCAAGTGGCAAATCGCATACACCACGGCGTTCGGACAGGTCAAGGGACAACGATCGCGCACGCCGTCTTTCGGGAAGAAAGTTGATCCACTGAAAGCGTGTACGATCCAGATCCGAAGGCCTAACGCCGCCCCTTCCAAGTGGCAAAGCGAGGCCACCTCCGAACCGCGGCGGCGATGTAACCGAGTAGAATCTTTTCTCACGAAAACACTTCGCAGGACAGTGTCCACGATTCCTTCCGCTCAGTCGCGAGCAGTCGAAGAGGTTCCACCCGTGCCGCGATTGCCAGGCGCGGAGGACGCGTTATAGTAGACGCGTGCCTCGAAAAGCGTCTTCCGCGATCGACGTTGCTCGTGACATCGAAGAGTTGCGGCGCGCCATCGATTATCACAACTACCGCTACTACGTTCTCGACGACCCCGTCATCTCCGACGCGGAATACGATGATCTGTTCCGCCGCCTGACGGAACTCGAGAACGCGCATGCGGAATTCCGCAGCCCGAGTTCGCCGACGCAACGCGTGGGTGCACCGCCCGCCGAAAGGTTCGAAACCGTGCGTCACACGCTACCCATGCTGTCCCTCAACAACGCCATGGGAGAGGAGGAATTTCGCGAATTCGATCGGCGGGTGCGCCGGGCGCTGGAGAGCGAGCGGCAGGTTGAGTACGTTGCCGAACCAAAACTCGACGGCACCGCCGTCGAACTGGTGTATGAGAATGGTGAGCTGGCCGTTGCTTCGACGCGTGGCGACGGCATCAACGGCGAGAACATCACCGCCAACGTCAAGACCATCCGCAGCGTCCCGCTCCGCCTCATCCGGCCGGACCGTAGGACTCCGCCCATTCCGCGGCGATTGGAGGTGCGCGCCGAAGTCATTCTGCCGAAGGCCGCCTTTCGGCAGCTCAATGAGGAACGCAGCAAACGCGGCGAACCGCTGTTTGCCAATCCGCGCAACGCCGCCGCTGGTTCGCTGCGTCAGCTCGACTCGCGCATTACGGCGCAGCGTCCGCTCGATATTTTCTGTCACGGCTTCGGCGAGATCATCGGCTTGGAGGTGAACGCCCACTGGCAATTTCTGCAACTCCTCTCCGCCTGGGGCTTGAAGACCAATCCGCTGAACAGACTCTGCCAGGGGGCTGATGCCGTGGTCGCCTACCACCACGAGATGGCTGAGCGGCGGGCGGCGCTGCCGTACGAGGTCGACGGCGTCGTCGCTAAAGTGAACAGCATGGCGCTGCAACGACAATTGGGGGAGGTTTCGCGCTCGCCCCGCTGGGCCATCGCCTACAAGTTCAAAGCGCAACAGGGCACCACCGCCATCAAGGACATCCTCCCCTCGGTGGGCCGCACCGGCGTGATCACACCGACGGCTCATCTCGAGCCCGTGCAGGTCGGTGGCGTGACCATCTCCAGCGCCTCCCTGCACAACATGGACGAGATCGAGCGGAAGGATATCCGCATCGGCGACACTGTTCTCATCGAACGAGCCGGTGATGTGATCCCGTATGTCGTCAAGGTGGTGGTCGAACAGCGTAGCGGACACGAGCGCAGGTTCCACATGCCCAAGAAGTGTCCCGCCTGTGGCAGCGATGTCGTGCGCGAAGCCGGTGAGGCAGCATACCGTTGCGTCGGCATGAGCTGTCCGGCGCAGTTGCGTGAACGCATCCGCCACTTCGGCTCGAAACATGGGCTTGACATCGATGGTCTCGGGGAGAAGCTGGTGGCGCAACTGGTGGACAAAGGCTGGGTGAAGAACGTTGCGAACCTCTACGACCTGACCAAGGAGCGACTCGTCAGTCTCGAGCGCATGGGCGACAAGTCCGCACAGAACATCCTGGACGCCATCGCCGGTCGCAAGCGCACCAGCCTGACGCGGTTGCTGTACGGCCTCGGTATCCCCCAGGTCGGGGAACACATGGCGGCATTGCTGGCGGAGCATTTCGGCAGCATCGATGCTTTGCAGCACGCAACGGAAGACGAGTTGCTCACGATCCGCGAAGTTGGTCCGGAAACGGCCCGTGAGATCGGTGCCTTCTTCGCGCTACCGCAAAACCGCAGCGTGATCGACCGGCTCAAAAGCGCCGGCTTGAACCCGGTGGTGGAAGGGCGCCGGCGCGGCGGCAAACTCGCCGGGCAAACCTTCGTGTTGACCGGAGCCTTGTCCGTTCCCCGCGACCACGTGGCGCAGGCGATCGAAGCCCAGGGAGGCCGCGTCACTTCCAGCGTCAGCAAGACCACCAACTACGTCGTCGTCGGCGAAAACCCTGGCGCCAAGCTCGACAAGGCGCGAGAGCTGGGCGTCAAGACCATCGATCAGCGGGAGCTGCACCGGATGCTCGAGGCGAGTTGACACGCCAAAACCAGGACACGTCACGCTATGGCCGAAGAACGGGCGCGCCTATGGCTCCGCATCAAGGGGCGCGTGCAGGGAGTCGGGTTTCGTTTCTCCGCAGTGGCTGAGGCCCGCCGCCTTGCACTCACGGGGTGGGTACGCAACGCCTCCGATGGCGACGTCGAACTCGTTGCCGAGGGTTCGAAGGAGCGGCTGCAGCTTCTGGCAGCCTGGGGCCACGTCGGTCCACGCGCTGCGCTCGTAACCGATGTCGAAGAGCACTGGCTGCCGTACACCGGCGAGTTCGACGTCTTTCACGTGCGCCACTGAAAAAGCACTAGGAATCGGAATCCGCGTCTCCCCCTCTGGCTGATACCAGGCGAGTCAACCGGGCGGTCTTGCGGAATTCTAGCCTCTTTTCGCTCGTACTACTCCAGCGGTTGCCCCGGCGCACAAGAAGAGTTTTCCCATGACTCGGAAGACCACGGGTCTGTTCGTTCGTAGGTCGCGAGGGCCGCCTCGCCGTCCACGCTGGCACGCGTATTGCCTACCGCCCTCCAGGGCAATTAGGTCACGATCTGGCGCAGCACGACAGCACGACGTAACGGGGGCGACACAAATGATAGCGATACGCAGGGAAGTCGTGGGTGGGGGACCACCTTGCTTGGCGGCAGTCGTTATGAACTCTGCAACCGTTACGCAAGAGCGGTGCGATGCCGGCAGGCGCTCGCGCAGGCCATTCGTCACGTCGCTGCTAATCATTGTCTTGGGACTATTGGTACTCGGTGGCGGTCGCCATCCCGCACTAGCAACCGGCGCGGCTGACTCTAACACGGTGCTCATTCTTGCTAACACGGTGAGCGGCGGAACCTCCAGCGTTGAAGCCACGAAGGCAACGGCGTTGGGGTTCGGCGTCGAAATCGTGGACGACGCGGGATGGGCCGCCAAGAGCACGGCCGACTTTGCCACCTACAAGGCGATAATCCTCGGAGACCCTACGTGTAACACTACCAGCACTGGCCCAGTTTCTGCGGCCCAGGCAAACACCGGAGTGTGGGGACCGGCGGTCAGCGGCAACGTGATCCTCATCGGGGCCGACCCCGCCTATCATGCCGCAATAGGTGTAGCGGGTGCTGCTACACTTACTGAAAAAGGCATCGCCTTTGCCGCAGCCGAGCCAAACAAGACCGGCGCCTACATCACTCTAAGCTGCTACTACAACTATGCGAGTGCGGGCACACCGGTGCCGCTCTTGGACGCTTTCTTCGCCGGCGGGTTTACCGTAACCGGAAATCTAAACTGCTACAATGACGCACACATCGTCGCCTCCCATCCGGCCCTGGCCGGCCTCACCGACGTGGACATCTCGAACTGGAGTTGTTCGGTACACGAAGCGTTCGATAAGTGGCCAGCCAATTTCCTGGTGTTGGCCATCGCACGGAACTTTGGGTCCTCATTTACTGCCCCGGATGGAACGGTCGGGACACCATACATCCTGGCGCGCGGTGAGCAACTCATTTCCGTAGGCTTGTCGCTCACACCGGGTTCGGCATCAAACCCCGTCGGCACAACGCACACCGTCACGGCCCAACTCCGCGACGCGACGGGCGCTCCGGTACCCGGCAGCCTCATCGGCTTCAAGATCACGGCAGGACCAAACTTGGGGGCCACTGGGAGTTGCGTGCCAGCGGATTGTCATAGCGACGCAGACGGGAAGGTGACCTTCACCTATACGGATGCCGGTGGCGCTGGAGACGACTCGATACTGGCGTTCGCAGACAGCAACGGCAACGGCACTCCTGACGTAGGAGAGCCTCAGGTCACAGCACTCAAGAGTTGGACTATCGAAGTCACCACCACCCCGACCAATACCCCAGCGCCGACGGCAACACCTCCACCCGGCTGCCAGAACTACTTCTCGACCGACGTGCCCAAAGCGATTCCGGATCTCGGTTCCGCAATCTCCACGCTCAACGTTCCCAGCGGCGGCGCGCTCACCTCGGTCAGTGTGCTTTCACTCACCGGCACACACACGTTCGTGCAAGATCTGGAGTTTCACCTGATCAGTCCGGCGAGTACCGACGTAACCATCATCAATCGCAAGTGTGGAAGCTCTCAGGATTTCCACCTCGACGTGAGCGATCTCGGAGGCCCGTTCACCTGCCCGATGACCGATGGCTTGCCCCGCGTCCCTGATAATCCGCTCTCCACCTTCAACGGACAGACCGCGGCCGGCACCTGGAAGTTGCAGATTTTCGACCGCGAAGCCGGGGACACCGGCACCCTTCAAGGCTGGGGGCTACAGGTCTGCTTCGGCGGTGGTACGCCAACGCCCACACCGACAGCAGAGCCCGGCTGCCAGAACTACTTCTCGACCGACGTGCCCAAAGCGATTCCGGATCTCGGTTTCACAATCTCCACGCTCAACGTTCCCAGCGGCGGCGCGCTCACCTCGGTCAGTGTGCTCTCCCTCACCGGCACACACACGTTCGTGCAAGATCTGGAGTTTCACCTGATCAGTCCGGCGAGTACCGACGTAACCATCATCAATCGCAAGTGCGGAAGCTCTCAGGATTTCCACCTCGACGTGAGCGATTTGGGAGGCCCGTTCACCTGTCCGATGACCGATGGCTTGCCCCGCGTCCCCGATAATCCGCTCTCCACCTTCCACGGACAGACCGCGGCCGGCACCTGGAAGTTGCAGATTTTCGACCGCGAAGCCGGGGACACCGGTACCCTTCAAGGCTGGGGACTGAAAGTGTGCTTCGGTACACCGCCGCCGACCCCTACTGCCACGATACCACCGAACTGTCATGATTATTCTTCTAATGATGTTCCCCAATCGATTCCCGATCTCGGGTCGACGGCCTCATTCTTGGTCGTGCCCTCGGGAGGGACCATCACCTCCGTAAGCGTCCGACCGCTCACCGGCACGCACACGTTCATGCAAGACCTCGAATTCCATCTCATCAGTCCGTTGGGCACCGATGTGACCATCTTGAACCGGGTCTGTGGGAACAACTACGGCTTCAACCTCATTCTCGACGATCTCGGCAGCCCGATGGTCTGTCCACCGACTGACGGCCTGCCACATCTGCCCAGTGAACCGCTTGGGCTGTTTACTGGCGAGGATGCCGCTGGCGTCTGGCTGTTGGAAATCTATGACCGACAGCTGTTCGACACGGGCACTCTCGATAGCTGGGGGCTACGAATCTGCATCGGCGGCACGCCGCCTCCGACAAGGACAGGCACGCCGCCCACCTGGACACCCACGCGTACGCGGACTGCCTCGCCGACGCAGACACAGTCGCCGATCTTCACGCCGACGTATACTGAGACTCCACCCAACACGCCAACCGAGACGCCTCCGCCATCCTTCACACCCACACGCACCTTCACGCCGTCGCTTACGCCGACCGGCACGCGGCCACCGACTTCCACCCCGACGCAGACCGTGTCGCCTTCATTGACACCGACCGCGACACGAACACCCAGCCTGACACCGACAGCAACCATGTCACTGACGCCAACCCTGACCCCGACACAGACGCGGCCACCGAAGATCACCTTCACGCCAACAATAACCCCGTCAACAACCCCAACCCCGACGCCAACTGCGACTGCGGTGCCGCCGGCAACCTTGACGCCAACGCGTTCCCCAACACCCTCAACCACACCTGCAACCCCGGGACCCCCCTCTCCGACCTCAACGCCGACGCGTACGCTGACGCCCTCAGCCACCCCAAGCCTGACGCCGCCGATAGGCTCACCGACATCAACACCGACGCGCACACAGACGCCGACCCAGACGCGACCGCCGAAAATCACCTTCACGCCAACGACCACACCGACAGCGACTCCTACCGCCTCAGCGACGCCGACCGGCTCACGGCCACCGACGGGGACGCCGACACCTTCGGCAACACCCACGGCCTCACCGGCGACCGCGACCCCGACCCCCACTCCAACCGCCACGCGCACCGGTTCGCCGGCGACGGCGACACCAACCGCAACCGGTTCACGCTCGCCAAGCAGCAGCCCGACGGCCACCGCGAGCCCTGGCCTGTGCTCCTCCTGTGTTGGCGATTGCAACTGCGACAATCAGGTCACCGTGGATGAGATCTTGACAATGGTGAATATCGCGCTCGGGAATACAGGCATAGTGGCGTGCCTACCTGGCGACGCCAATCTGGACAATGTCATCACAGTCGACGAGATACTCACGGCGGTCAACAACGCCTTGACCGGCTGTGTGGCCCCGATCCTCACCCCGACGAGGACTCCGACGGCTACCGGAGTGCTGCCGCCAACCGTTACGCGAACCGCCACGCCTACACCAACGGCATCCCCTCCCACCCCAGCACCCACCACCACTCAAGGCACCGTGCCGCGGCGGGCGGCAGCGACAACTGTCACCCTGGTGCAAGGCTTGCAGGGCTTACCCGCGTTGATCTCGTCACTCGCCCCGCTCGCTAAGGGCGGAGCGGCTGGAGCCTTCGAAGGAACCGCGGCTGCCGACCACAGCTGCAACGGTGGCGGCACCTACAATTTCACCTGCACCCAGGCCGTTCCGGGCGTGCGCGACTACGTAGTCACGCTCACCAACTGCACGCTCAACACCACCACCGGCGCGACCGTCACGATCGAAGGCACTATCACCGCCCAGTCAACCGAGACCGGACTCCTGGCCACCTGCGGCTTTCCGCCTCTGTCCCTCTCCTCTTTCGCCGTGAACAACATGCACATCACGGCAGTCAACGCGGGGATGACCACTCTCACCGCAACCGTGAACTTGACAGGGTCTCTCAACGTCACGCCGGACCTCTTCTCCGCATGCAAGATCGCGGCTGCCGACATGATGCTTACGGGCACCCTCGTTGTTCAGACCTCTATGCTCAACGAAACGCTCGGCTTTGACAGCACGGACGTGCGCGTTGATATCGATCAGTTCAACACCGACTGTGTACCGCAGATCTACCGTATCACTCTCAACGGTCCCGTAACGCTGGCCGACGCAGAAGGTGGCACGTTCAGCGCCACGTTCACCAGTTTCGTTTTCGCCGATGACCGGACATCCGGAAACGACGTAGGCACGGTGAATGGGACCGCTAATTCGGCCTGCCTCGGTGGCGATGATGTCATCTTCCAGACCGTAACGCCGCTTTCGATTCCACCCGGAAACGTTTGCCCCACCCTTGGGGCGATCCGGGTGACCGCCGGTGGCAAGACCGACCGCATCACCTACACGTCCGGTGGCGTGACCATCGACGTGGGCGACAACGGTACCATCGACGAGTCGTACGACAGCTGTCTTGACTCACAATTGTTCGCGTGCCCCGCAGGGTGACAGGAGGATTCCAGATCTTCAGTGATGCCCAAGGTCTATGCCGGCTTGATACACCTCGCGTCGCGACACTCCCCGCTCGCGCGACAGGACACGTGCGACGTCTTTCAAGCTCATGCCTTCGCCGCGCAAGCGCGCGATCGCAGTGGCCAGATCCTCAGCCGGTACCGGCACCGCGGCGGCTTCACCGCCGGCAATCAGCAGCGTCACCTCTCCTTGCAGCGTCCGCTCCCCCAAGCGCCGGTTCAGCTGCGCCAGGAGGTCGCCTGCGGTGCCGCGCAGGATCTCCTCGAACATCTTCGTGAGTTCGCGCACGGCCACGATCTGCCGGGGGCCGAAAACGTCATGCAGATCGTGCAGACACGCAGGCAGGCGCCGTGCCGCCTCGTAGACCACAACCGTCCGGGGCTCATGCGCCAGAGCGGTAAAGAACGTGCGGCGCGCGCTCTGGCGCGCGGGCACGAAGCCCTCGAAGGCAAAACGGTCGGTGGGCAGCCCCGCCACGCTCAGCGCCGCAGCTACTGCTGAGGGGCCGGGGACTGCCTCGATGCGCAGGCCCGCAGCAATCGCCGCCTGCACCAGGTGATATCCTGGGTCGGCGATCCCCGGCGTCCCGGCATCGGAAATCAGAGCGATGCTCTTGCCCCGCTTCAGTTCCTCCACCAGCTGCGGAGCCTTCTGCCGCTCGCTCCAGTCGTGATAGCTGGTCAGCGGCGTGCTGATACCATAATGCATCAGCAGCTTGCGGCTGTGGCGCGTGTCCTCCGCCGCAATCAGATTCACCTCTTTCAGAACGCGCAGCGCACGCACCGTAATGTCTTCTAGATTGCCCAGCGGCGTCGCCACAACGTAGAGCGTGCCAGGAGTTAGCATGGCCTTACACCGGCGAGCTCCTGCGCCTCAACGCTCACAACTGTGCTCACCGGCCCCAATCGCGGGCGTAGCGAAAATCTCGGTCGATGGTCCGGTTCGAGACTTTGGCGATAACCGGCAAGCGTCGCTTGAACTGCGAGTGCTGCACCATGTCGCTCACCCGCCGCACGAACGATTCAGCGAAGCCCGCGGCGTACAACTCGCCCCGCGAGTAGCGTAAGTCGACCATCATGTAGAGGAGCTGATCCACCTCGTGGTAGCCGAAGCCCAACTCCGCCTCATCTGTCTGCCCCGCCCACAGATCGGCCGACGGCTGTTTGCGGATGATGTCTTCGGGAACACCGATCTCATGGGCCAAGGCCCACACTTGCGTCTTGTACAAATCACCGAGCGGGTTCACGGCCGAGGCCATATCACCGTACAGCGTACCGTACCCCAGCAAGAGTTCCGTCTTATTGCTAGTGCCGAGCACGAGTCCTTTCCAGCGCGCTGAATGATCGTACAGAATGGTCATACGCTCGCGCGCCATCTTGTTGCCTCGCCGCAGCGCGTCAGCATCCGGAAAACGCTCGAAATAGACGTCGATTTGCGGGCTGATGTCCACCTGCAAGCATGCCATTCCGGTGCAAGCAACGACCTGGTCGGCGTGCAGCAGGCTTTCTTGACTCGACGTGCGGTACGGCATTTTGATCGCCAGGACATTGGCGGCTCCGAGCGCTTCCGCCGCCAGCATGGCACTGACGCTGGAATCGACACCGCCGGAAAGGCCGACAACAACGCGCTCAGCACCGACCTTCCGGACCTCGTTGCAGATGAACTTCGTCAGGATGCGGCGCAGCAACGGCGGGTTCGTCGGAATGGCTGGACGCACCAGCCGCGGGCCCTCCGGAGTAGGCTTTGGGGACACTGCCCTCATCACTCTGCTCCCCTACCGCTTGCGGGCCAGGCGTGACACGCGCCGTGTTCGCAACGCAGGGCGTTCTTTGCTTGAGGCCGCCGCAAGAGATTTCGCACCTGTCGATGATGTCGCTGCCATTCGGCCGCGAATCCGCGTCAACTCGTTAATCGTGAGGTCGATGTTCTCATCGCGCAGCAGGGGCGAAATCACCCGTTGGCGCCGAGCGCTCTTGAGGTTGATCTCTCCAACGATCACGTCCTCCTCGTAGTACCGGCCTTTGCTCAAGCGCGCGCCGGTCGGGTCGAGAATCTCCGAGCCACCCCAGAAACCGATGCCGTCCTCGAAGCCGACGCGATTCGCGTACACCAGGAAGAGCGCGAACGTTTGCGCGTACATGGTGTTGATCAGCTCCCAGTAACGGGCATTGTCGTCCTGTTCACGCTGATCGCTGATGCCGCGCAACGGACTCGCGGACGGGCAGAAGACGGTGAGCGCCCCGTCCAGGGCCGCAACGTAGAGTGTCGATGGATGCCACATGTCCTCGCAAATCAGTATCGCGCACCGCCCGAACCTCGAATCGAAGCTACGGATGCGATCGCCGCGCGCCAAGTACCGTCCTTCGTCGAAAAGCCCGTAGGTTGGGAGGTACGCCTTGCGATGCACATGCACGATCTTGCCGTCCTCAAAATAAACGGCGCTATTGTAAAAGCGATAGTCGCTCGTTTCCTCCACGAGGCCGGCGATGAGGCCGCCCTTGCGGCTCAACTCGGCAAGTCGCTTCACCTCCGGGGCGTCGAGTTGCAGCGCCACCGTCGAAACCATGTCTTTCAGAAAGTATCCGGTAAGCGAAAGCTCCGGGAAGACGACGAGATCCGCGCCGAGACCGCGTGCCGCCTTCGCACGCTCTTCGTACAGGACAAGATTCGCCTCGAGGTCACCCAAACGCGGATTGACCTGCGCAACCGCAACGGTGAATTGGGTCGTGGCCATTACCGCGAGTATTCATAACCACGGGGGCAAAGACAAGGCAGTCGGCATCCGGCGCCAATCGCGCGCCTGAAGCCCCGTTCGAACATCGGGCGGATCCACGCGAATTGCCGCGAAAACGAGCATCCTTCCGACCCCTTGAACTGGCGTGATTCGTAACTAATTTTGGCGCAGAAGGAGGTGAATACCAATGAGAGCGTTAGCGCCATGGAGGCCTTTCAGGGAGCTGTCCACACTTCACCGAGACATCGACGAAATGTTCAATCGCTTCTTTGGAACGACAGAGGAAGAGTGGCTTCCGAGCACTTGGCGTTCCGGCTTTCCGACTATGCCAACCGTTGAAAGCTATGTGCGCAACGGTGAGTTGATCGTCCGGGCCGACCTGCCTGGAATTGATCCGAAGGAAGTTGAGCTTGCCGTCGAAGGCCATCGGCTGATGTTGCGCGGCGAACGCAAGGCCAAGGAGGAGCGTAAGGAGAAGGACTACTTCTACAGGGAGGTTGGCTACGGGCGCTTTGAGCGTGCCGTGGACCTACCCGAGGGCGTGGACACGGATACCATCAAGGCGACCTACCATGATGGCGTCTTGGAGATTACGATGAAGGCGCCGAAGGAAATGGTGGCCAAGAAGGTGCCCATCACGGTGCACTGATCTGCTCCGTACGGTTTGACTGTCGCCCTGGGCTCCTCGGGGCGACAGTCGTTATCAATGCTTGGTTTGACCGCTTCATTGTGCTTTCATAGTGAAGCAATGGCAGATATCGTCTCTAGCTTCTTTGGGTGCGGGGTGGTCGGACGGTGGTGGATGTCAATCTCTTGGCGCACTCTTTCCTAATTTGATGAGTTCGAGAGCGCGCTGGCTCGGGCTGGCCGCGTTGCTAACTGCGCTGACAAGCAGCGCTTGGGCGCGCGAGTGGACCGAGGAACTCTTCAACGAGAAGGTCAGCCTCGCGCGTCCGTTTGTAGCGGTCGCAAGCCGAGATCCGGACCGCGCACATACCATTATCGGTTCAACGCGGTTTTACCAGGGCCAGAAGAACGACACGTTCCTGGACGTGGCTCGCTACTACGACCTTGGATACAACGAGATCAGCGAGGCTAATCCCGGCGTTGACCCGTGGATCCCCAAGCCAGGGCAAATCATCCTGTTGCCCACCGCATGGGTTCTGCCGGATGTGGAATACAAGGGTCTTGTCGTCAATATCCCGGAGATGCGCCTGTACCAGTTCCGGCCCGGGGCGGAAGGCACCGTCATCGTGACCACTTTTCCGGTCGGTCTTGGGCGTGATGACTGGCGCACGCCGCAGGGCACGTTCCGTATTCGTGGCAAGACTGTCAACCCAACTTGGGTCCTGCCGGAATCCATAAAGGCCGAGCATCGACGAGACGGGAAACCTGCCCCGGACTTCATTGCCGGCGGTGCGCCCGATAATCCTCTCGGCAAGTACCGGCTCGAACTGACCCTACCGCTGTACGGCATCCACGGGACTGACATTCCATGGGGCGTGGGCATGCAGGTGAGTCATGGATGTATTCGACTATACCCCGAGGACATCGAGCGGCTGTTTCCGATGGTGCCGGTCGGTGCGCCTGGCGAGTTCGTCTATCAGCCGGTGAAGGTGGGAATCCGCGACGGGCATGTCTACGTCGAAGTGCACAAAGACATCTACGAGCTGACCCCTGGGCCGTACCGGGAGGCGGCACGCTTGATCGACAAGTTTGGCCTGCGTTCGCGTGTTGATTTCGAACGCGTGAAGCGCGCCGTCCTTGAGCAGTCCGGCGTCCCCATGGACGTCACCCTCGAAACCGGGGTTGACAACCTTCAGGACGAGGTCTTGGGCTCTCCGGACCAGCGCCGGCCAACCAGTGGCGAATCGTCGGGCTCCGCCGACGCACGGCGCCGCGAATAGCCTGACGTTCCGAATTCTGGCGCTCTTACCCCCCCCAAGAGTTGCCCACACAGAAGCAGATGGAGGCCGCGGTGGGATCACTGCGCCGCATGAGTTCGCAGTCGGGCTGGCCACGGAACACTTGGCCACGCGTGTCGCTCACCATGAGAATGCGGCGGGTGAGCGGGATGGTCTGCGGATGCGGATAGCTGAAGTACCCCCACACGGTGCACGGGATGACGTTGCTGAGGCGCAGCCGAACGGCCGCGTTCTCCTCCGTCAAGGCCCGGTTTTCTTCGCCCAGCTGGGCGAGATGTTTCTCCAATTCAGTGCTGCGCTCCATCTCTTCTTCCTGCGTTTTGTACAGCGCCTCCAACTGCTTAGCCAAACGCTCGCTTTCATCCCGGAGGGCGGCGTTCTCTTCGCTCAGAAATTTCGTCCGTTCCTGCGCCTTGTCACGGGCCGTACGCGCCGCCTCCAAGGCACGAAGCAGGTCTTTGGCCTCCCAGCCTCGCTCTTTGTGGTCCGGTTCCGGACGGCGCTCTTGCACCGCATGGACCTGGAACCAACGCGTTGCCCGGATCCAGTTGCCGTACCGGAGCGACTGCAATTCCAGACCGTAGCCGCCCTCCCGGGGGAACTGATCGCCCGGGATCTCGAGTGGCGACTCGTGAACACCGAGATCACGTTGCGCCTCCCCCGCAATTGAGAGCAGCACCCGCATCTGTTGGGGACCGTCCCAAACCACTCGGACGGGAGGATCGACCACCGCTTGATCCGACGGTGACAGAATGATCGGGCGCAGTTGGTGCAGTAGACTGGTGCGGAAGATGACATCACCAATGATGACGGCCGCAGCGCAGAGCACAACCGAGAGAAGAGTTCGAATCATATTCGCGTACTGTGCCGCTGGCTCACTTCGCCACTCGGTTTTCCCAGCCGGGATACCGAGTGCAATTATAAGCAAAAATACACCCGAATTGATATCTTGCCAGGTCAGCGGTCCGCGCCGTGTTCATCGAGGCGCGCCACAGGTGACAAGGAATTCCGATCTTTAGAGAAGGAATCCTGAACTTTACCTTGCCCTGCTGCCGGAATTCTTGTACACGAACTCATAACGCGGGCACGATATAAAGATGGTATTCGATTTTCTCCTAGGTATGTTCTCCAACGATCTCGCGATCGATCTGGGAACCGCAAATACCCTCATCTACGTCAAAGGCCAGGGCATCGTCTGTAATGAGCCCTCCGTTGTGGCGGTGCAGAAAGACGCGCGTGGCGGGCGCCGTGTGCTCGCCGTCGGTGCCGAGGCCAAGAGGATGCTCGGCCGGACGCCGGGGTCCATCGTCGCCATTCGGCCGCTCAAGGATGGCGTGATCGCGGATTTCGAGATCACCGAAGCCATGCTCCGCTATTTCATTCAGAAGATCCACAATCGGAAAGCCCTGGTTCGCCCGCGGATCATCATCGGTGTACCGTTCGGGATCACCGAAGTGGAGAAACGGGCGGTGACCGAGTCGGCGCAGTCGGCCGGGGCCCGCGAGGTGTACCTGGTGGAGGAGCCCATGGCCGCCGCCATCGGGGCCGGATTGCCGATCACGGAACCCACCGGCAACATGATCGTCGATATCGGCGGTGGCACCACCGAGGTTGCGGTCATTTCCCTGAAAGGCGTGGTGTTCTCCAAGTCGGTGCGGGTCGGGGGCGACAAGATGGACGAAGCCATCGTCCAGTACATCAAGCGCAAGTACAACCTGCTGGTCGGCGAACGCACCGCCGAGCTCATCAAGATCACCATCGGGTCGGCCTACCCGGGCAACGAGATCCAGACCATGGAGATCAAGGGCCGTGATCTGGTGGCGGGCGTGCCCAAAACGGTCGAAGTCTCGGACGAGGAGATCCGCGATTCCCTGCTCGAGCCCATCAATCAGATTGTCGATGCCGTACGCATCGCACTGGAACGCACGCCGCCTGAGCTCGCCTCGGACATCGTCGACAAGGGAATCGTGCTGGCCGGGGGCGGCGCCTTGCTGCGCAATCTCGACGTTCTCCTGCGCGAAGAGACCGGCCTCCCGGTCATACTCGCCGACGACCCGCTCACCGCCGTGGCTATGGGTGCGGGCAAAATCTTGGATGAGCTGTCCTTGCTGAAGGATGTCACCCTTTAGTGGCTTCTGGTTGGAGCGTTCGAGGAGCGTTTCATCCGTCTCGCCGCCCCGAGTCCTGAGCCCCTGAACCCGTAATCCGTCGCCATTCATGCTGGAGTTCGTCCGGAGAAATCGCGTCGTCCTCACCTCCGGATCGTTGTTGCTGATCTCGGTGCTCTTGCTGTCCGTTGGTTCTCGGACGCGGCGGCGCATGGATCCTGTTGCCGGCGTAGTGCTCGACGGGATGTGGCCCCTGCAACGAGCGACCACCAGCGCGATTCAGGTTGTCGTGGGAACATGGCGCATGTACTTCGATCTGGTCGGTGTCAGGCAGGAAAACGAACGGCTGCGCCGCCGCATTCTCGAGCTCGAGCAAGAGGCTGTGCGACTCGGGGAAGTCGAACAGACCGACAAGCGGCTCGAAGAACTCCTCAGTTTGCGCTCGACGCTCGAGGGCGACATACTGGCGGCCACCATCATCGGCCGCGACCCATTGCCATGGTTCAGCACTTTGACGATCGATAAAGGGGAAGGCGACGGCGTGCACAAGAATGCCGCGGTGCTCTCGCCGTTCGGGGTCGTCGGCCAAACGATGGCGACAGGAACCCATTCCGCCCGCGTCTTGCTCCTCACCGACCACAACAGCGGCATCGATGCCGTCGTCCAGCGCAGTCGGGCACGCGGTATTGTCGAGGGCGCGCTGGATGGCGGCTGCGTAATGAAGTATCTTAAGCGCGACGAGGACGTGGAAGTTGGGGATCGCGTCGTCACCTCAGGACTGGATGGACTCTTCCCAAAAGGCATCATGATCGGCGAGGTCACCCGCGTCACACGTGGAAATCGGGGTTTGCTCCAAGTGGCCGACATCAAGCCGAGCGTGCCGTTGGATCGCATCGAGGAGGTGCTGGTCACACACGGCAGCGTCCAGTTGAAGGAGACGGCCCCGTGATCTCAGTGGCGCAGTTTCCCTCTCTCTCTCAACCCGTCCGTACGGATACCGAAATGGGGGCTTAGTCCGTGCGGGCGGCAGTTTTGTTGACCACCATTGCGGTAGCGGCACTGTTGTTGCAAACGACCCTCCTTCCGTTCCTCACCGTCGGTCAGGCCACTCCGGATCTGCTGCTGATCGTCTGTGTTTACCTGGGTCTGCACCAGCACTCCGTCGCTGGGGCGGTCGGCGCCTTTCTCCTTGGCTACTTACAGGATACGTTCTCGGGCAGCGTGGTCGGACTGAATGCCTGTGGGATGTGCCTGGTGTTCATTCTGGTATACCTGACGTCGCGGCGCTTATGGGTCGACAACGCCATTTCGAAGATTGTCTTGGTGTTTCTCGCGTCCGTGCTGAAGACCACGGCGGTGTTTGCACTCATCGCTTTTTTCATGTCGGCCGGAAACTTGTGGCAGAGCGTTCTCCGGTACTTGTTTCTTGAAGCGGCCCTTGCCGCCGTTGTCAGCCCCGCAGTGTTCGCCCTGCTGGCTCACAGCCAGCAGTTGGCCGTCGCCGAGGAAGAATAAGTGGTCCCGCTCAGCCAACGCGAGGTCCCCGCAGTCCTGCGCCAGCGCGTCATGATCGCGCTTGGAATTGGGCTCCTGTGCTTTCTGTTGCTCCTGGCCCGGCTGTGGGATCTGCAGATTCTGCACGGCGACGAGATGCGGACACTGTCTGAAAACAACCGCATCCGGCTGCACCGTGTGCAGGCAACTCGTGGCACGGTGCTCGATCGTTTCGGTCGGGTACTGATCGACAGCCGGCCCTCCTTTGACGCGGTCCTGGTTCCGGAAGATGCCCACAACATGGGCTTGACGGTCGAGAACCTGGCCCAATTCTTCCACCAGAGCGCCGCCAACGTGCACGCCCTGCTCACTCAGACGCCTGCCCGGCCGGCGTTCGAGGGCATCACCATCAAGCGCGACTTGGACTGGGAAGACATGGTTGCGCTCGAAACGCACCAGCTCGACCTTCCCGGTGTGAGCCTCCAGATTACCTCACGCCGGAGCTATCCCCTCAATGGAGAGCTAGCACATCTGCTCGGGTACGTGGGCGAGGGCAGTCAGCAAGATATGCTGGCCGATCCGCGCAATCGCATGGGCGATCTCATCGGCAAGGTCGGCCTGGAGAAGCACCTGGAAAACTACCTGCGCGGCGTCGATGGTGGCCAGCAAGTGGAGGTTGACGCCGTCGGCCGCAAGCTACGCGTGCTGCGAGAAGTCGAAGAGGTCCCCGGAAGTACGGTGAAGCTGACGATCGACCGCGGCCTCCAGGACGCCGCGTGGCAAGCCATGGGCGATCATGACGGTAGCGTGGTCGCGCTGGACCCGAACACCGGGGAGATCTTGGCTCTCGTCAGCCGGCCCTCGTTCGACCCCAACGTCTTTGCGCGTGGTATCCATCGCGGTGAATGGCGGGCGCTGCTGACCGACAAGCACCGCCCGCTCAACAACCGTGCGATCCAGGGGCAGTACCCGCCCGGTTCGACCTTCAAAATCATCGTCGCAACAGCCGCGCTCGAGGAAGGTGTGATCAACCCGTTTACCCGCATCCACTGCCCCGGCGGCCTGCAGTTCGGCAACCACTACTTCCGCTGTTGGAAAAAGGGGGGGCACGGCTCGATGAACCTGCACGACGCACTGGTGCAATCCTGTGACGTGTTCTTCTACCAGGTAGCGCAGCGTCTCGGCATCGATACGATTGCTCGTTACGCTCGCGCCTATGGGCTGGGGTTGCCGACTGGGATTGAACTGGAACACGAGAAGGTGGGCACGATTCCCGACACGGCTTGGAAGCGGCGGCGCTTCAATCAGCCATGGTATGCCGGCGAGACGTTGTCGGTGGCCATCGGGCAGGGATACGTCACCGCCACGCCGCTGCAAATGGCCAACATGATCAGCACGGTTGCCGTCGGCAAACGGTTCCGCCCCAAATACGTGAAGCAGATCGACACGCCGGACGGCGGTGTCGTCAAAACGGAAACACCTGAAATCATCGGCACCCTGAAGGTGCGTGCAACCACGCTCATGCAAGTGCGCGACGGCCTGCGCGACGTCGTCAACGCGCCGAACGGCACCGGCAAGCTCGCCCGCTTGAACGGCATCGTGGCGGCAGGCAAGACCGGAACGTCGCAGGTAGTGAAGATGGGGAAAGAGCGGGTCAAGTCGGCACAGCTCCCCTGGCAAGAGCGCGACCACGCCTGGTTCGTCACCTACGCGCCGGTGGACGCGCCGGAAATCGCCGTGGTCGCGCTGGTGGAACACGCCGAAGGGGGCGGCGGAGCGGTCGCCGCGCCGATCGCCCGCCAGGTCATGCAAAGCTACTTCGACCTGAAGAAGGCCCGCGAAGAGGCCACCTATGCTCAAAATTGATCGCCGGCTGATCCTGCATTTCGATTGGTCTTTGCTGATCTGTGCGCTCCTGGTGATCGGCTGCGGCCTGCTGACGGTGCTCAGTGCCACCCATACGCCCGGCCGCTTGATGAGCGGGCTCTTTACACGCCAGGTCATCTGGGCCGCCCTCGGCCTCATCGGCCTGCTCCTCGCCGTCAGCTTCGATTATCACTGGCTCGAACGCTACGCGTATTTCTTGTACGCAGCCGCGGTACTCCTGCTGCTCGTGACCGCACTGCTCGGGGCTTCGGGTGGTGGCGCACGCCGCTGGATCAACTTCGGACCGGCATCGCTGCAACCTTCCGAGTTCGCCAAGCTGGCTTTGGTGGTAGCCCTGGCGCGGCACCTGCACCGACAGGTGGGCGATGAGTCATTGCCACTGCGCAGCGTCGTCATTTCGGCCTTGTTACTCGCGCCGCCGGCACTGCTCATCCTCAGGCAACCAGACCTCGGAACCGTCGTGGTGCTAGCGGTCACGATGGCGACCCTCTTGCTGGCGGCCGGATTCCGCCTGCGCTGGGTGCTGATTCTGGCCGCGGTGCTAGTGCCGGCCGCGCCGTACGTCTGGAATCACCTGAAGCCCTACCAGCAGCGGCGCGTCGTGACCTTCATCAACCCGAACGCGGATCCACTGGGGGCGGGCTATCACATCATCCAGTCGAAGATCGCCATCGGTTCGGGCATGATCGATGGCAAGGGGTATCTGCACGGCACCCAGAACCGACTCAACTTCCTGCCCGAGCAGCATACCGATTTCATCTTCTCGGTGTTCGCCGAAGAGTGGGGATTCCTCGGTGGCTGCCTCCTTTTGGCCCTGTACTCGGCACTGCTGCTGCGCTGCTTCATCGTGGCGACGCGCGCGCGCGACGGTTTCGGGGTACTGCTGGCGTTCGGCCTGACGGCAATGATCTTCAGTCAGGTGCTGGTCAACGTCGGCATGGCCACTGGGTCGCTGCCGGTGGTGGGAATCACCCTGCCCTTTTTCAGTTACGGCGGCTCATCGTTACTCGCCAGTATGATCGCCATCGGCATGCTAATGAACATCAGCATGCGCCGGTTCACGTTTTGATCCGAGGCGGTCTTTAGCCGTCCGGCCGGGGTGCGCCTGCGCCGCTTGGGATCTTCCCGTTCTGCGCCCCCTTCGTAGATCAGTGATCCGGCTTGGTTTATAGATGTGCTATGTCCACTAAGCTTCCTATTTCTGATGGCGCGGTCGACCCGGGGATCGAAGCAACCACCGGCGCGGCCCAACAGCGATACATCGACGCGCTCATCGCCAGCGCACAGGAATTGGCGAGGGACGGCACTTCGATCGGCGACTTGAAGATCGCCACCGGCGCTCTCAAGGAAATGCGTCATGCCTTCAAGCTCTTCGCGCCGTACCGCCACGTCCGCAAGGTGAGCACGTTCGGCTCGGCTCGCACGGAGACCGGGGACCCCGTTTTCACGCTCGCCGAACTGTTTGCCGCACGCATCGCCGACTGCGGCTACATGGTCATCACGGGAGCCGGCCCCGGCATCATGGAGGCCTGCCAGCGTGGCGCTGGCCGCGACCGCAGCTTCGGCATCAATATCCGACTGCCGTTCGAGCAGGAGCCGAACCGGGTCATCCACGGCGATCCGAAGCTCATCAACTTCAAGTATTTCTTCACCCGCAAGCTATTCTTCATCAAAGAAGCCGATGCGGTCGTCCTCTTCCCCGGTGGCTTCGGCACACACGACGAAGGCTTTGAGACCCTGACGCTCCTGCAAACGGGCAAAACGAAACCCATACCGCTGGTCCTGCTCGACCGGCCGCGGGGCACCTACTGGAAGACCTGGCAGCGCTATGTTGAAGATCACATCCTGCGGCGCGGGATGATCTCGTCTGACGATTTGGCGCTCTACAAGGTCACCGACAATGTCCAGACCGCGGTCGACGAGATTGTCACCTTCTACCGCGTCTATCACTCCTCGCGGTACGTCGGCGACCGCTTGGTGATCCGGCTGATGCGTCCGCTCCCGCAGCCGTTCGTACAGGCGCTCACCGAGGAGTTTCACGACATCATCGTCGACGGCGTCATGGAGCAACGACCGGCCTTTCCGACGGAACGTGACGATGCCGCCATCTTCCATCTGCCGCGCTTGGTGTTCTGCTTCAACCGCATCCACTTCGGGCGCCTCCGTCAGTTGATCGACCGAATCAACGCGGCGCCTGCGGAGTAGGCTTGGGAGGTTTGGCGTTGAAGGCACCAACTCGAGTCGACCGCCGCTTCTCCGGACAGCCCCGGTCCTCGCCCCCCGATTGATTCCGAAAAGAAAACGCCCTAGCCTGCGGCCCCATGCCACACGCTCGCGTCAATGACGTCAATCTTTACTACGAGATTCATGGCAGCGGGCCGCCCTTGGTTTTACTCATGGGACTCGGTGGCAACCTGGCGATGTGGGATCCGGAGTTCATTGACGGACTGGCACAGCATTTTCGCGTGCTTGCCTTCGAGAACCGTGGCACCGGCCGCAGCGATAAGCCGGACCATCCCTATGCGATCCACACCTTCTCGAACGATGCCGCGGCGCTCCTGAACACGCTGGGGATGCCACGCGCCCACATCGTCGGTGCGTCCATGGGCGGCATGATCGCGCTGCAGCTGGCGCTGGATCACCCCGATTGTATCGATGGCCTTGTCCTCTGCTGCACAACTCCAGGCGGCCCACAGATTACGCCGCCGAGCCTCAAGACGCTCGAAGCGATCGCCAACACGGACGGCCTTTCAGCGGCCGAGGCAACGCGCAAGAATCGGCGCTTCGCCTTCACCCCCGGCTTCATCGCCGCACATGAAGATTACCTGGAAGCCAAGCTGGTCGCTGAGATCGAGTACCCCACACCACCGTATGCGTTGGCCCGTCATTTCGCTGCGGCGGTACAGTTCAACGTCTACGACCGCCTCTCCGAAATCCGTCATCGGACCTTGGTGATGGTGGGCCGCGAGGACCTCATGGTCCCGGCGCCCAATTCGGTTCTCCTGGCACACCGCATTCCCAACGCCGATCTGGTCATGTACGCCAACGCCGGCCATGGTTTCCTGACCGAGCGCCGGCAGAACTGCCTCGACGCCATCGTGGGCTTCCTCGCAAGGAATAGTGCTGAGTCCTGAGCTAAGGAAAAGAACAGAAGGCCGGTGGTGCGGAGAGACCAGCAATGACCACGCAGAACTCAGGACCCAGGACTCAGGACTCCTCGGCTTCGCCGGTGCGGCTTGCCGTTTTGATTTCCGGCGGCGGCACGACACTGCAGAACCTCATCGACCGCGTCGCTGATGGCCGTTTGTCCGCGAAGATCGCCGTGGTCATTTCCTCACGGGTTGACGCTGGCGGTTTAGAACGGGCGCGCCATGCCGGCGTTCCGGTTGCGGTGGTGCCGCGAAAGGAATTCAGTGATCTTGACGGCTTCAACGATGCGCTGCACGCCGAACTGGAGCGCCACGCATTCGATCTGATTATCCTGGCCGGTTTCCTTTCCCCGTTTCAACTCCGCGGGCGCTACGCCGGGCATGTGCTCAACGTTCACCCTGCCCTCATTCCAGCTTTCTGCGGCAAAGGTTTCTACGGCGACAAAGTGCATCGGGCCGTTCTCGAAGCCGGGGTCAAGGTCAGTGGCTGCACGATCCACTTCGCGGATGACCATTACGACACCGGGCCCATCATTCTGCAGGGCACCGTACCTGTCCTGGACGACGATACTCCCGAGACGTTGGCCGCACGGGTCCATCAGCTCGAAAACGAACTCTACCCTGAGGCCATTCGCTTGTGGACCGAGGGCCGACTCGAAATCGTCGGCCGCCGTGTCAGGACAAGAAGTTCCTGAGTCCCGAGTCGTGAAAATATCTCGTTGTCCCGGCTCAGCACTCAAGACGGCTTTGCACAAGAAGTCCGGTAGCCGGCGGGCACCCTTCGATACGGTCCCTGAGACGATGGGACCTACTTGTATGTTGGGGTTGTGGGGAGCGGTTCTCCACAAGCTGACGGAACGAGCGAGGGGGGTGGGGTGCGACCCGCTCCGCGTTAGGT
>JBIOJG010000029.1:0-72005 GCA_044450645.1 Binatia bacterium | reverse complement strand
GTTGGCAGCAGTACGTTTGTCAACGGCTCCGCCAGCGTGACGAGCGGGGTCGTGGGTGGTCCGAGCGGCGCCGTGACGCTGCAAGGCAACCTGGTGGATGCGGTGGGTGGTCGATGGCAGGTTTCCAACACCACATTCACGGGTAATGCCGTAAGCCTGCCGGCTGCTCTGGTAACCAACGCCACGTTCACCAACGCCACGGTCTTGAATAACGGGTTCGCGCTCACCGGCAATCTGGCGGTGTCCGGCGGGACGGCCAACCTGAGCGTGAACGGTCAGACGGTGACGGTGGGCGGGAGCTTCAGCACCGGCAGCGGTGGAGTGCTGACGATGCGGAACCCGAGCGACCAGCTCACGGTCGGCGGGGATGCGACCTTCGCCGGCGGGGATACGACAGGGCGGCTGACGGCCGGGACGCTGGAGGTGGGGGGCAACTTCAGCCAACCGTACGTCTATGCGGGGACGACATGGTCCGCCTTTGCGGCCTCGGGGACGCACACGGTGGTGTTCAACGGCAGCAACGTCGGGGTGGCGCAGACGATCACCTTCAACAACCCCGGCAGCTACAACGGTGTCTCGCATTTCCAGAATGTGCAATTTGCCAACACGGGGGAGGGGGTGAGCCTGACGAGCACCGTGTTTGCCAATGGGCAGCTGCAGTCGCCGGCAGCGGTATCACCGACGATCTTTGGCTCCGGCAACGCGCTCTCGGTTGCCGGTGTGGATGTGGACAGCTTGGTTCTCGATAACGTTGCGTTCAGCATCAACGGTGGCACGATCACGAGATTCGATTACGTTGCGTTCAAGGACTACTCCGCCACGGCCACGCAGCTCACGATCTCTCATCCGGGAGCGAGCACGCCATTTACGTTCAATGACGTGTCATTCCTGACAACGCCCACGACCGGCCTGTACATGAAAGTCACTGATACGGCACCCTCTGACGGTAATGTCCTCACGATCAACATGGTGTGCTCGCAGCCGCCGGATAGCTCGGCCCAGACGTCGACCAGCGGCGGCGCGGTGGTGAACTGGCAAGCGTGCACCGCACCTACTCGCACCCCGACGAACACAGCTACACCCACGGCTACTGCGACGCCCACCATTACACCGACGCCCACCATTACCCCGAGGTTCACCAACTCGCCGACCGCCACACGAACGTCGACAGCGACCGTCACACCGACACCCACCGCCATACCAACTGCGACAGCGACATCGACACGTACGCTCAGCCCCACAGTGACACCAACGCCGACAGCCACTCCTAGAGAATCGCAGTATGTCGCTGCGGTGCTGGCGGACAACCCAATTGCGTACTGGCGCCTCGGTGAAGGCAGCGGGACGGTGGCGGGCGACAGCAGCGGCAACGGGCACACCGGCACGTATCTTGGTGGTCCGACACTCGGTGTTCAGGGAGCGCTGCTCAGCGATCCCGATACCGCCGTCCAGTTCAGCGGCGGGCAGGGTGCGAGCATCGATGATGGGGCCAGTGCGACCTACGACACGGCGTCATTGACCTTCGAGGCGTGGGTCAAGACCTCCGCAACCGGCGATACGGTCATCGCCCGGCGCACGGACACGGCCGACGGTACGGTACAGTTCGAGCTGTCGATCACCGGCAGTGAGGCGACGTGGACGGTCGGTCTCGGAAGCGCGTGCACACTAATGGTCCTCTACTCAAGTACAGTCGTCGATGACGGCTCGTTCCATCACCTCGTCGGCACCTACGGCGCGGCGACTGGGTTTGCGAGCTTATACGTCGACGGGGTGGCTGAGGACTCTTTCTCGCTGGGGGGGGCTGTGTGCGTGCTGCCGAATACCGCTCTGCTCGGCCTGGCCGAAGGTGCTGGCGCGCTGTCCGACTTCAACGGAGTACTCGATGAAGTCGCCATCTACGGTTCGGCGCTGCCCGCGACGCGGGTGGCGGCGCACTTCAACGCGGGTAGACTGTAGTTCAACCGAGGCATAGGTCGCGCCCACGACTTATTGCGGAGCGCAGATCGTCGGGGGCCACGAGGGATACCTCCTTTCGGTGCAACATCCGGCCGGGATTGTACAACCCGCCCCCGGATGATAGGCGAGGACGAATGCGGGTGGCTCAGGTGCGGCAGTGGGCAAAAGCGGCAGTGAACACGATGCGCGGTAACGCGGACCGTCAGTGAAGCAGCCGAAAGAACGGCCGCAGCGCATCGGCATCTTCGGTGGGACGTTCAACCCCATTCATCTGGCACACCTCCGTAGCGCCGAAGAAGTGCGCGAGGCGCAACGGCTGGATCGGATTCTTTTTGTCCCCAGCGCCACGCCGCCGCACAAGCGCAAGCAGGGCCTGGTCTCCGCCGAGCACCGTCTGGCTATGGTGCGGCTAGCGATTAGTGGGAATCCGTATTTCAGGGTGTCCACCATTGAAATTGAACGGCCCGGGCATTCGTATTCGGTCGATACGTTGCGCGCGCTGCACGCGCGCCTGCCGGGAACTTCGTTCGCTTTCATCATGGGCGCCGACGCCTTCCGCGAGATCGATACGTGGAAGGAGTACGAAAGCATCTTCGCGCTCTGTGACCTCGTGGTGACGTCGCGTCCGCCGGTGGAGGAACCGCAACTACGTGAAGCGCTCCCCGTTGCCGTACGTTCGCAGTTTTGGTATTCTTCGAACCGATTGGAGCATCGCACGGGGAATCAGATCATTTTTCAACGTATCAGCGATCTGGAGATTTCTGCCTCGTTCATTCGCCGGCGCCTCGCCGGCGGACTGTCAATTCGGTACTTGGTCCCTGCCTCGGTCGAACGATACATCTCACGGTACGCGTTGTACGCGCGGAGGTCTAATTGACGCCGGTTGAGGGCCGCGCCAAGGCGCTTCTCTGCGTACGGTTCGCCCTCGAAAAGAAGGCCTACGACCTCATACTCATGGAGGTCGGCCAGTTCACCTCGCTGGCGGATTATTTCCTGGTTTGCACCGGCCGCTCGGACACCCAGGTCCAGGCTATTACCCGGAGCATCGAAGAGAATCTCGGGCGCCTCGGCGCTCGGTCGCTGTCGATCGAGGGGTACACCGGCGGGAAATGGGTGGTGATGGACTACGGCGACGTCGTGATCCACATCTTCTATGAGCCCGTACGTGAGTTCTATGACCTCGAGCGCTTATGGGCACGGGCGCCGCGGGTCGGGCTGCCGGAACCATACCGCAGCCAGGCGCACGACTTGCGCTTGGCTAGCGAAGCGCGCTAACCAGTCGAGTCGGAGTCTCGTATGAAACGGGCCGTCGCCGTCATTGTGGGCGTCGCCATGGTGTGCCTGGTCGCCTACCTTTCGTGGCTCAATCCCGCGGCGGTCGAGTTTCGTCTGACGCCGGCGCGTAGCATCCAGGCACCGCTGGCCGTTCTCATGGTCCTTGCCTTCGTGATCGGCATTTTGCTGGTGTTCACGGCGGTGCTGGTGCAGGCGGGAAGACGTGCCGTCGTTGCCTGGCAACAGGGACGTCAGCAGCGCCGTATCGAACGCATCGACGACTGGGAAGCGCGTGGTGAGGAACTGATCTGGAAAGGCGATGCTCAGCAGGGTCGCGTTCTGCTGCAGAAAGCGTCGCAGCGCCGTCCGGACAGTGCGCGCGCGGTGCTGGCGTTGGCCGAGTCGTTTTGTGAGACCGGGGAATTTCAACGCGCGTGCGAAGTGCTTGGCGCCGCGGCGAATCGTGACGAAACGAATCCCGGTGTGTTGCTCGCGCTGGCCAAGGCGCAATGCTCGTTGGGGGATCGGGCCGCGGGGGTCGCCGCCCTGGAGCGCCTGCGGGCGCTGCGCCCGCAGGCGCCACGAGTGTTGCGTGCGTTACGGGACGCGTATGTGGAGGGCGAGCGCTGGACCGATGCTACGGCGCTGCAAGAAGCGCTGGTCGGGCAGGTGCGTGATCCCGTGCAGGCCGGGCGCGAACGCGCCTGGTTGGTGGTCTTGCGGTATCAGATGGCGGAGCATCTTGGCGACGTGAGCAGCAGGGTGCAGGCGCTCGAGGCCCTTGCCGATAGCCGTGCCGGCAGCGTGCCGGTGTGGGTGAGCCTCGGGGACGCATTGCTGGCGAGCGGGCGCCAGGATGAAGCCTCGTTGGTGTGGGAACGGGCCCTGCGCACGCAACCCAGGACGGTGTTCGTCGAACGCCTCGCGTCCATAGCCAGCGAGGAGCGCCACCGCGAGCGGCTGCGCGCGCTGCTGCGTAAGTTGCGCGCCGATCAGGTGCGAGCCGATGTCGTCCGCCTGCTGACGGCGCAACTGTATTTGAAGGATGGCAATGCGGTCCAGGCGACACGGGAACTCGAGGCGCTGCAGAATCCTGGAGCAGCGCCAACTCGCGTGCACCGGCTCTGGGCCGAAGTGCACGCGCGTCGCGGCCAACTCGATCAAGCGGTCGTTGCCTACGCCCAGACAGAAAACGGGCAGGCAGCTTACCACTGTAACGTCTGCGGCCGGATCATTCCGGACTGGAAAGGCTACTGCCCGCAGTGCCGCGAGTGGGATTCGTACCGGTCCGAAGCGGAGATCGGAGTGGCGTGAGCGTGCCTGCGCGGCGCACTCACGCCGTAACACTCACCGGCTGGCGGCGGGGACGTAGCCGTTCCGCTCGAGGTGTGAGAGAATCATCGCGACGCTCTCTTCTTCCGACTCGCGGTCGGTATGCACGACGATCTCGGGTCGCAGCGGTGGCTCGTAGGGGGCCGAGACTCCGGTGAAATCCTTTATCTCGCCGCTACGGGCTTTTTTGTAGTGTCCTTTGGGATCGCGACGCTCGCATTCAGCCACGGAGCAGTCGACGAACACCTCGATGAACTCCCCTGCACCCATGAGCTTCCGGGCCTGGTCACGATCGGCCCGATAGGGTGAGATGAAGGCGGTGATATTGATCACGCCGGCGGTGGTGAAGAGCTTCGCCACTTCGCCGATGCGACGGATGTTCTCGTTGCGATCTTCCGGGGAGAAACCCAGGTCTTTGTTCAGCCCGTGCCGGATGTTGTCACCGTCGAGGATGTAGGCGTGGACCCCGCGGTCCCACAAGACCTTTTCCAGTGCCACTGCCAGGGTCGATTTTCCCGACGCCGGCAGTCCGGTCATCCAGAGAGTGCAGGCTTTGTGCCCGGTGACGGCTTCCCGGTCAGCTTTGGTGACCGCGCCAGGATGCCAGACCACGTGCTGCGATTTCAGATTTGCCATCGGTAATACTCCTGTGCGGCCTCTTACTGGAACCAGGGCCGGGTCTCAAGAGCACGCGTACCTGTACGCCCGGCTTCCACGCAGGTATGGTACCCGGCACGTTGAGGGCAGTTCAGCGGAGAAACTATGGAGCACAACCTCGCTGCGGGCGTGACATGGAACCTTTCCGATCTGTATGGTGGCCCCGATGATCCGCGCATCGTGCATGATCTCGAGGCGGCGTTGCAGGCGGCACGACGCTTCGGCGAAGTCTATCGCGCACGGATCAACGTTCCGGCCGGCCCAGCGCCCGGCGTGGTGGCGGAAGCCGCAACCGCTCTGGAAGCAATTCTCGAACAAGCTGGCAAGGCCTGCGCCTACGCCGAACTCTTGCATGCGGCCGACGTCACCCCGCCCACGCACGGCGCTCTGGTGGCCCTGACGCAAGAGCAGGCGTCGGCCGTTCGCCGGGAGGTGCTGTTCTTCGAACTGGAATGGCTGGCTGTGGACGAAGCGACGGCGCAGCGCGTACTCGCCGATCCCGCCTGCGCCGCACGGCGCCATTTCCTGAGCAGTCTCCGGCGCTATCGGCCCCACGTCTTGTCCGAGCCCGAGGAGAAGATCCTGGAGGAGAAGGCGAACACTGGTTCCCGAGCCTTCTCGCGGCTGTTCGACGAGGTGCTGTCGTCACTGGAGTTCGAGGTCGAGGTTGAGGGAACGCGGCGGCACGTGAACGAAAGCGGCGTTCTCACGCTGCTGTACGACAACCGGCGTGAAGTTCGGCGTGCCGCGGCCGAAGCCCTGACGCGCGGGCTGCAGGGCCATCAGCTCTTGCTCGGGTTCATCTTCAACACCCTGGTCCAGGATCACGCCATCGATGATCGCCTCAGGACGTATCAGGATCCAATGGCGGCGCGGCACCTCGCCAACGAAATCGGCGGCGAGACGGTCGCCGCCCTGATGGAAGCATGCGAGGTGAATCACGAGATCGTGCGACGGTACTATCGGCTGAAGCGTCGTCTGTTGCGACTCGATGAGCTGGCCGACTACGACCGGTACGCTCCAATTGCGGTCGACAAAGCGGTCGTGGCGTGGCCACGCTGCCGCGAAATGGTGCTGGCGGCATACCACGTGTTCTCACCCCGCATGGCAGAGATCGCCACGATATTCTTTGACCGACGGTGGATCGACGCCGAGGTACGGAGTGGGAAGCGGGGCGGGGCCTTCAGCGCTTCCACTGTTCCCAGCGTGCACCCGTACGTGCTGGTGAACTATACTGGACGGCTGAACGACGTGACGACGGTGGCACACGAGTTGGGCCACGGCGTACATCAGTATCTGGCACGGCCGCGCGGATACCTCGAAGCGGATACCCCGCTGGTGATGGCCGAGACCGCTAGCGTGTTTGGCGAGATGCTGGTGTTCGAGCATCTGCTGCGAGAGGTTACCGATGCCGAAGCCCGCCTCGGGTTAGTGTGCACCAAGATCGAAGACGCCATCGCCACAGTGTTCCGGCAGGTGGCGCTCACGCGCTTCGAACAGAAGCTTCACGTAGCACGGCGCGAGCAAGGAGAACTGCCGCGCGAGAACATCGGCGCCCTCTGGATGGAAGCCAACGCGGCGGTGTACGGGGACTCGGTTACGCTCACCCAGGGGTATCGCTGGTGGTGGGCGTATATCCCGCACTTCGTGCACTCGCCCTTCTACTGCTACGCATACGGGTTTGGCGAACTGCTGGTGTTGGCGTTGTACGAGATCTACCGGCGTGAGGGCACGCCCTTCGTGGCGAAATACCTGGCGCTTCTGGCTGCCGGCGGGTCGGACACGCCCGCGAATCTACTGTGCAAGTTCGATATCGATATTACCGATCCGGGATTTTGGAACCTCGGCCTCGAGCCACTACGTCAGATGGTAGCCGAGGCCGAGCGATTGGCAGACGTCCTGGGAAGATAGCAGGCGTGCGATCCCTCGGAACGCAGGACTCGGCAGTCAGGACCGCCTAGATTCCCCCGATGTCGTCGGGGTCGATATCACGGGCGTGATCAAGGCTGGTGCCCTGCTGACCGAGACGATCTTGGATCAGGCGGAGCACGCTGGTGTAGACCGTCTCTCCACTGTCATCACGCACAAGGAAGAACGGTGCACGGTCGACGCCGAGGCGCGCACCGAGGACCATTCCCGGGCTGCTGGGATCGCCCTCGTGCGCCCACACCACCTCGTTGACGCGATCCCAGAGGCCACGTGCACGCAGATGCTCGGTGATCTCGGCGCACTTACGGCAGTCCGAGCCGTCCCGCATCTTCTTTTTGACCATGGTGATGTGCATGCGTGGAGCTTACAGGTTTCCATCCTGACATTTCGTATTGCTCGCGTGCAGCCCGCACTCCTTCATCGTCTCCTCTTCCCACCACCAGCGCCCTTCGCGCTCGTGCTGGCCCGGGTGTACGGGCCGAGTGCAGGGCTCGCACCCGATGGAGACGAAGCCGCGCTCATGCAAGGGATTGTAGGGGACATCGTTGGCACGGATGTACGTCCACACCTGCTTCGAGGTCCAGTGCGCGATCGGGTTGAACTTTAGCAGCGGGCGTTCGGCCGAGCCGAAGGACGAATCGAGCTGAATGACCGGTACTTCAGCCCGCGTACCGGGGCTCTGATCCTGGCGCTGGCCGGTGATCCAAGCCTTCAATGGTTTCAGTGCCCGCACCAAGGGCTCCACCTTGCGAATTCCACAGCATTCCTTGTGGCCGTCCTTGTAGAACGAATACAGTCCCTTCTCACGGACCAGCTTCTGCACCGCTTCGGGTTGCGGGAAAAACACCTCCACCGGGAACCCGTAATGGCGGCGGACGGTATCGATAAATTGGTACGTCTCGGCATGCAGCCGCCCGGTATCCAGCGAGAACACCTTGAACTTGCCGCCGAGCTTGCTTGCCATGTCGATTAGGACGACATCCTCGGCGCCGCTGAATGAAATCGCAATGTCCGGTCCGAATTCTCGAATTGCCAGCGCAAGAATATCCCTTGGCTCGCGGGTACCATATTCCGCGGCCAGGGCCGCAACGGTCTTTGCATCAACCACCATAGTTCCCCCGTCGTGTAGGATTACCGCAACAGCTGCGGCTTGGATGCTGATTATCTACAGCCCCTTGCGGTAACTCGCAAGTCCAACGCCACGCCGCCGGCGAGGTTCCCTCGTCGCAGCGCTTGTGTTAAGGTTGAGGCGTCGAGTTGGACCGTACGTCGGAGAGGAGTAATAAACATGGCCGGCGACCGCAGCGCAACGGAGAAGATCCTCAACGTGCTGCGACCGTATGCGTCGAACTGGAGCGGCACCCTCGGCCGTGGTGATTTGGTCATCCCGCAGCGCGAGATCCCTCGCCTAATCCACGATATCCTGGAGGTGTCGCGCGAGATGACCGAGCGCGGCGGCGAGGCCAGCGAGTTGGAGGTCTTTCAGTTGCTGAATGACAGCCGCCGCTTGCCGTCTCTGCAGGAACAGGTGGAGCGTCTCCGCACCGCGTTTCTCATGCTGAAGAGATAGTGGTTTCGTCCCGCCTCCTTGCGCTCGCTGCGGCCGGTGATTTTCGCTTCGACACGCGTTTTCGGCCGGATCTCTAGAACCTGGCGATCACCCGCTCGGCGAACTGCTGAAGTCCTGTGCGCAGGCCTTCGGGGTCGTACGCCGGCGGCGCAATGACCAGGCGTCCGACGCCCGCATCCTGTGCGCGCCGGGCGGTGTCGAAGTCAACGGAATCATCGATGTGAACGCTGCCGGTCGAGATCTCGATTGCGTTCGGGTCCCGTCCGACCTTCTCGCATTCGTCGCGCAGGATCGCCAACAGAGAGGAGAGAACCTGTGGATCCTCGGTTATGGGGAAGAAACCGTCACCGTGGCGCGCGGCGCGGCGCGCCGCGCCTGGCGAATGGCCACCGATGATGATCGGCACGCCGGGTTGCTGCAGCGGCTTCGGATTCGACTCCACCGGTCCCCATTTGTAGAACCTGCCCTCGAAGGGTTCCGGCGCGGGTTTCCACAACGAACGGATAGCTTGGATGGACTCGTCCGTGCGCTCCGCCCGTTCCGTGAACGGAACACCGACGGCATCGAACTCCTCTTTGAGCCAGCCGATGCCAATCCCAAGCATGGCTCGGCCCCCGGAGAGTATGTCTAGCGTGGCCATTTCCTTGGCGACGTAAGCCGGGTGGCGCTGCGGGAGAATCACCACGGCGGTTCCCAGCCGGAGTTTCTTGGTCACGGCCGCTGCAAATGCCAGAGGCAAGAGCGGGTCGGCAATCGGCGCGCTCTCGGGTCCCGGTAACCTGCCGGAAGGGTTGTAGGGGTAGCGCGAGTGATACCCGAGCGGGATCAGCACATGCTCGACCGTCCAGATCGATTCGAAGCCGGATTCCTCGGCTATGCGGGCGAGGATCTCCAGGTATTCGGGGAAGGCGAACGGCCCGGCGTTGGCAAACATCACCCCGAACTTCATGCGCGCTTGCCCTCGGTTCTGCTGACGAGAATCCGCGTTCACACTTCGTCGAGGAAGGTCGCGTTTGGAGCGCCCGCCAAAACCGAGGCAAAAGCGGCAGCATGTTGTTGCAGGTTCACCATGTGCGTCTGAAACGCGTTCTCGTCCTGGTAACGCTCGTAGACGATGAAAGTGAGGGGATCGTCTTTGCGTTGCAGGAACGTGTACTCCAGCGTGCCGGGCTCGCTGGACTTCACCGCCCGCACCAGCTCGCGGAACGCGCCTTTCGCTTCGTCAACTTTACCTTCACGGACCTTCAGCTCTGCTAGCACCGTGAACATCGTCGACCTCCTGTGCGCGAGTTCGTCTCAAGGTGGCGCTGTATAGCTGGTTGTCCAGGTTGTCGCAATTGGTGGGAGCTTGCTTCTGACCGGCTACGCAACCGCGGCAAGTTGGTGCAACCGTGCCGACAGATCGTCGACCATGGCCTGCATGAAGGCGGTACGTTCGACGGCGCTCCTGGAGGACATTCCGGACGCTCGCATCTGGTCAGCGACCTCGGTCTCGAACTGATCGAGCGCTTGGCGCACGCGCGGTCCGCGCCGAGGCCAATCTTCTTGCACGTGCGCCAGTAACTTTTTGAACTGCCACCAGGGCGAATCGTCGGACGGAGATTCCCCGCCGCGGCCGAGCACCGCCGGAATCTCGGCGTCGACGTACAAAGGAATGAAGGCCCCCACGCAGGGCGAGCCGAAGCTGGCCCAGTAGATCAGCGGCTCGTCGGCGCGGTGCGGGATGCGAGCGATCATGCTCGCCGTCGTTGTGCCGACTGGGTCCGCGTGCATGCAGACACTGAAGTACCGCGGATCCGCCGGCTCGATATCGGCGGCCGGCGCCGGTTGGCCGTAGTGATCCCGCAATCCCCGCTTGAGCGTGTCCAACCCGATTCGTCCATGCTCCAGTTCCAAAAGCGCACAGGTCCGTTGATGCCGGGCGATTGAGATCACCTCCGGCACGAGGGTGGTGTCGCGGTAGGCTGCGGCGAAGTCGAAGCGCTGATCCGACTCTTCGCTCCACCAACCGGCCGCAATGGCGTGTTCGATGGCACCGTCCGACAGGGCATCCCAGTCTGCGCCGATGGTGAGGTGGTTGGAAACACTGCCGACGTCCTCGATGTGGCGCAGTGCCCAGTGCCGATCCGAAGCTTCCAAGACAAACGCTGCGGCGCGATCCGCTACCAGAAAGGAGTTGTGGTACGGCCACTCTTTGTCATGGTAGCCGGAGCCACCCTGGCCGTACTGCTCGATCAGTGCGGTGATCACCTCGACTGCCTGCGCCGCGTTCCGGCCGCGCTCGAGACCGAGCCTGACCAGATCCATGCCGATGAGCCCCGTTGCGCCGAGCGAGTCCTTGGTGAAGACGCTATGGTTACCGATCGCCACACCGTACTCGTTGAGGCCGTGCTCGAGGCCCCAGCACCAAGACGGCCGTGATCCGATCAGCCGCGCGGTTTCAGCGGCCTGCGGGAGGTCGATGTAGGTACAGTGTACGCGTGCACCCGGCGCATGCGATTGCCGCGGGGCCTGGAACAACGGCTGGCATTCTTGCGCCGGGCGGTCACTGTTTTTTGCGAAGAGCGCTGCGCCATCCACGGTGGCGCCGCCGAGGGCGACGAGCGAATCGCACGCAATGCGATGAGGTGCGGAGGAGTGAGCAGATGACATGGCCTCGGACATATCCGGGTGCTGGACAGAAGGCCAGAGGAACACTAAGGAAGCAAGATGCCCGACGCACGATTCTTCGCTTCTTCCCCTGAAACTGTTGGGATCAATTCCGAGAAGTTGCACAGTCTCTTCGAGCGGGCCGAGCAGGAGGTTCGCGAGGGGCTGTTACCGTCGGTGCAGATCGCGATTGCGCGCCGAGGCGAGATCGCCGGGATGCGTACCTTCGGGCGGGTGACACATGAAGGACGAGCCGCGGCGGCGACGAATGAGACACTCTACGTCGTCTTCTCGGCGACCAAGGCGCTCACGTCGGCTGCCGCGTGGCTCCTGATCCAGGAAGGCAAGCTGAGTATTGCCGAACGCGTCGCCGACATCATCCCCGAGTTCGGTAACAATGGAAAGGGCAGCGTCACCGTGGAGCAACTCTTCACGCACACAGCGGGGTTCCCGTATGCACCCTTCGATCCGCTGGACTGGCACGATCGAGCCAAACGGGTCGAGCGCTTCGGGCGATGGAAGCTGAACTGGGAACCCGGCACGCGCTTCGAGTACCATCCGACGTCAAGCATGTGGGTGGTGGCCGAGCTGATCGAACGGCGCTCCGGCATGCCTTTCGGCGAGTTCGTCCGATCGCGCGTCGCCACTGTCCTGGGCCTTTCGGACCTCTACGTCGGCTTGCCCGCGGCGCTCCACGCTCGGGTCGCTGATATCGTGCACGTCGGAAACAAGCCCGCAGCGGAGGAACTGAAAGCGTTCGGATATCCCGACATGCCCGAGGGTGCGCTGATCGAGGACGCGCTGCTAGGTTTCAACCAGCGGGCGGTGCGGGAGGTTGGTGTTCCCGGTGGCGGCGGCATCATGACGGCGGGCGATCTCGCGCTCTTCTACCAGGCGCTGCTGGCGGACGGGCGTGCGCCTGACGGCACGCAGATCTGGGAGCCGGAGACGATCCGCATGGCGCGCCAGATACGCAGCGGCGACCTGACCGATCCCGTATTCCGCAAGAAGGCGAACCGCGGGCTGGGAATCATCGTGGCTGGTGACGGGGACAGGGTCTATCGCGGCTTCGGCCGCTGCGGCTCAGAACTGATGTTCGGGCACAACGGTGCGGGTGGACAAATCGCTTGGGCGGATCCCGAGACCGGTATCTCCATCGGCTACTGTACGAACGGCCTGGATCGCAACCCGTTCCGTCAAGCACGACGGACCACGGCGATCTCCAGCCGAGCGACGGTATGCGCGCTGTGACGCGTGTGCAACCTCCAGGCATCCCCGGCCTTGCGGGATGACGTTCTGGCTTCCGGATGCCCCGGCCATCTGGTATACGTAAGACGCTGGTGGGGTGAGCGTGGCGGTTGTAGGTCGAATCTCTGGTACAGGCGGCAGCGGATCGTGTTGAGCGCCGTCACTCTGCACGAAATCGAGAAGATTTTTACGGTACTGGAGCGCGTCGGCATCTCGCGCGAGGCTGTGGTGATCCCATTGCGCCCAGCGGTCCCGGGAAGCGTCCGGCGTCTCCCGAACGGGAAGTTCGAAATCATTGTCGATGCGGCGGTGCCGGTCGACGAGTGGCTGCCGACATTGGAAGAGCAGTTGCGAGCGCAGCGGTAGCAGCAGGAGGATTGTTTACATGAAGCGTTGGCTGTGGTTGGCAGGGGCGGCAGTGGCGGTGTTCAGCGTCGGACTGGCAGCGAGCCGGGTGGAAGCCCGCCGCATCGTCCGACACCCGGCGGCGGAGAAGGCGCCGGCGGGGAATGTCGAACTGTACCGATCCGCGATTTTGGTGGATGCCGAATCGGGCAGCGTGCTTTTCGAGAAGAACGCACACCTGGCGGGACCACCGGCGTCCATGACCAAGATGATGCTGATGTTGCTGATTGCCGAGCGGGTTCGCGATGGCAGCCTACACTGGGACGATCCGATTCCCACCTCGGCCTGGGCCAGCAAGATTGGCGGCTCGCAGGTGTACTTAAAGCAGGGCGAGGTGTTCTCTCTCGCCGAGATGATGCAGGCGATTACGATCCACTCGGCCAATGATGCCGCCGTCGCCGTCGCTGAAGCCGTGGCCGGCTCGAGCGAGGCATTCGTGGAGCTGATGAACGAGCGTGCCAAAGAGCTCGGGATGCGCGACACCGTCTACCACAGCGTCCATGGACTGCCCCCGGGCAAGGGACAGTCGGCGGATGTTAGCAGTGCCTTCGACCTTGCAACGGTGGCGCGCGCAGTTGTTAAATATCCGGACATCATGAAATGGTCGGGTACAAAGGAGGCGCCGTTCCGGAACGGTGCCATGACGCTGACCAACACCAACCGTCTGGTACGCGAAACCGGCTGGGTGGACGGCTTGAAGACCGGCTACTACCGAGAGGCGGGTTTCAACGTCACGGCAACTGCGAAGCGCGACGGGTTGCGCCTGATTTCCGTGGTCATGGGCGCGCCACAGAAGCGCGACTGCTTCGCGCAGGCCGCGGCGCTGCTCAGCAAAGGATTCGCGGACTACAAGGCCCTGGTTGCGGTGAAGAAGGGCGATACGGTTGCGAACGACGTGGCGGTGAGCGGGGGGAAGCCGCACTTTGTGCGTGTCGTGGCGGGTGGCGACGTGGCCATCCTGGCGAAGCGTGCTGAGAAGCGGAAGTTTTCGCTCGAGCTGTCGTTGCCGGGGAAGGTGCTGGCGCCCCTGAGCGCTAATGCGGAGGTCGGGCAAGTCGTCGTCAAGGACGGCGATGCCGTGGTGGGCACCGTGCCCGCATTGGCAGCCGATCCGGTTGAGAAACAGAATTCGATCTGGGACCGACTATTCTGATCACGGTAGCAGGCTTAGCGGACCTCACGGCGCAACGCTTCGATGTCGCCCGGCTGCTTCGGCACCGCGGCCGACAGCACCTCGTGGCCGTCTAGTGTCACCAACACATCGTCCTCGATACGCACCCCGATGCCGAGGTAGCGCGGGTCGACATCGGTGCGGTCCGGGGAAATGTAGATGCCGGGTTCGACCGTCAGGACCATACCGGGCTCGAGGTTGCGGAAACCACCGTCCGCCTTGTAGTTGCCCACGTCGTGCACATCCAAGCCCAGCCAATGGCTGGTGCGATGCATGTAAAACGGCCGGTAGAGTTCCTTGCTGATGATCTCCTGTCGATCGGCGGTAAGGAGTCCCAGGTCGAGAAGCCCATCGACCAAAACCTCAACGGCTCGCTTGTGCACCTCTTCGTAGGTCGCGCCGGGATGGACCGCGTCAATGGCGGCGAGCTGCGCGTGCAGCACGATATCGTAGATCGCGCGCTGAGCCCCGCTGAAGCGGTCGGCCAACGGAAAGGTCCGCGTGATGTCGGCGCAGTAACCGTCGTATTCCGCGCCAGCGTCAATGAGCAGCAACTCTCCCGGGCGCAGCTCGCCGTCGTTCATGGCGTAATGCAAAATGGTGGCGTTGGGTCCGGCCGCCACGATTGACGGATAAGCCGGGCCGGAGGCGCCCATCCGACGGAAGGTGTAATCGAGCAACGCCTCGATCTCATATTCGTGTAATCCGGCGCGGGCTGTGCGCATGGCGGCGCGATGTCCCTCGGCCGCGATCGCGATGGCCGTGCGCATGCACGCGATCTCCTTGCCCTCTTTCAGCAGGCGCATTTCATGCAAAATCTCGCCGGGGTCGAACACTGCCGTCGGGCCGGTGCCGGTTCGCGGGCGCGAGGATTGCCATTGCCGCATCCAGGCCAGTACGCGGTGATCGAACGTCACGTCGCGGCCAAATCGGAAATACAGCTGGTCCCGGGGGCCGACGTGCTCTTGAATTTTCTCGTCGAGCTTGTCGATCGTATACGCCATCTGGGCGCCGTAGCTGGTGACCGCACCTTCAACTCCCGCCCGCCGCCCAGTCCACGTTTCGCGTTCAGGGTCTCGCGGCCGAACGAACAAAATGAACTCTTCTTTGGGGTGGCCCGGAAGCAGAAGGCAGACCGCCTCGGGTTCTGGGAACCCGGTGAGATAGAGGAAGTCACTGTCCTGACGATAGCGGTGCTCCACGTCGTTGGAGCGGAAGGTGACAGGCGCGGCCGGAACAATCGCCGCCGCTCCTGTCCCGAGCCGGTCCATGAATGCCCGGCGCCGCCGCTCGAACACTTCCATTGAGACGACCATTACCCACTATGGTTAGCGGTTTGCCGGCGCAGCGGCAAACCGGGCGGCGTGGCGCCCGGTCAGCTCTCTTCAGGGTTCAAGCGATCGAACAGCGCCTGTATCACATCGACGGCGATGGGCAGGATGACGGTGCGATTGTTTTCGGTGCCCACTTGCGACAGGGCCTGCAGCATGCGCAGCTGGATTGCCATAGCCTGAGGTTCCATGATCGACGCGGCTTCGCTCAGGCGCACCGCGGCTTGATACTCGCCGTCGGCGTTGATGACCTTGGCGCGGCGCAGCCGCTCAGCCTCGGCTTGCCGGGCGATGACGCGTTGCATGTCGGTGGCCAGATCGATCTGCTTGACCTCGACCAAGACGACCTTCACTCCCCATGGTTCGGTGTGCGTGTCGATGATCTCCTGCAATCGCGCGTTGAACTTGTCACGTTCGGCGAGGAGCTCATCCAGATGAGCTTGCCCGCAGACGCTGCGCAGGGTCGTTTGCGCGATTTGCGAGGTGGCGTAGAGATAGTTCTGCACCTCGAGCACGGCCCGGTTGGGGTCGGTGATGCGAAAATAGAGTACCGCGTTCACTTTGATGGACACGTTGTCGCGCGTGATCACATCCTGTGATGGGACGTTGAGTGTCAGGGTGCGCAGATCGAGACGAAAGAACTGCTCGATCAGGGGGATCACGTAGATGATGCCTGGCCCGCGCGATGGTGTGAGCCGGCCGAGCCGAAAGACGACGGCACGCTCGTACTCGCGTACGATCTTGAGGCCGCTGATGAGGAAAACGAGCACGATGAAGCTGCCGGAAAAAAGGGGACCGATCAGCATGGGCTGATCTTATCAAATTCTACGGCTCAGCCGCAATCGGCGCCGTCGTCCGGTCTGTCGGCTGCAGGGCTCAGGTCGCGCGGGCCAGCAAGCGGTCGGCTGTCCTCAGGGCCAGCGCCGTGATGGTCAACATGGGAGAATCGCCGCTGCCGCTGGAGGGCACGAGGGACCCATCGGCGAAGGCGAGGTTGGGAACTTCGTGACTGAACCCGTCGGTGTCGGCGACCGAGCGCCGCGGCTCCGAGCCCATCCGACAAGTGCCGAGCACGTGGGCGGTGGAGAAGAGGTCGAGGGCGGAGGTTTCCTCGACGACCTCGGCGCGTGCGGCAGCAAACACCGCCCGGGCCGTGTCGCCCATCTGCTTCAGAAGACCACGTTCGTTGTCACCCAGGTGAGAGGTGATCCGTGCTACCGGTAGGCCAGCGGCATCCTTGAGCGAAGGATCCAGATCGACTTTTGTTCGCGCATTGGGCAGCCAGTCGCCGAGTCCGAGCAGGGCAACGGCATGGCCGAACGCGGTCGCCATTTGGCGCTGATGCGCGAGACCAAAGCCTGGAACGAGGCGCTCCGCGTAGGCGGCCGGGCCTCGAAGCTCGGCGGCGCCGTGGGCAGTCGACAGTCGGAAGCCACCCACGCAGCCACCGGGCCGTTCGGCGGGTACAGCAAAATCCCAGGCCGTGCCGTCAATAGGCACCCCGCGATGAGAGTCGACTCGCTCGGGGAGGAGCGCGACGGCCCTCCAGAACAACGATTCGGTCAAGTTCTCTCCCACTTGCCCGGAACCGTTGCTGAGACCGCGCGGAAATGAGCCTGAGGTCGAAAGTAAGAGCAGCCGCGCGGTCTCGACGGCGCCCCCTGCAAGCACGATGAAGCGCGCGGGCACCCGTTGGGTGGCTCCGCTGGCGTCGTGATAAACGACGGCTGCGGCCTTCCCGCGGGCGTCGACCTCTATCTGAACGGCCTGTGCGTTCGGCCGCAGGTCCAGACGCCCCGTCGCCAGAGCCGGGGGGAGGAAGGTGATGTCAGCGCTTCCTTTGTCGCCGATGGGGCAACCGTTCGTGCAGGAATTGCAGTAGTTGCAGGAAATCCGGCCGCCGTAGGCCTCCGAGAGAATGGCGAGTGAGTTGGGAATCAGCGTGGCCCCGACTCGCTCGAAGGCGGGCACGAGGCGGGTGCTGGCGTATGACAACCGATGAGGCGGCAGAACAGGTGCGCACGAACGCGGCCGCCACGGGTTGCTGGCCGGCGCCGCGACCCCGATCACTTGCTCGGCGAGGTCGTAGTAGCGCTCCAACTCGGCGTACGCAATCGGCCAGTCTGACGCCATGCCGAAGAGCGATTGCATGCGCAACGAGTCAGGATGGTAACGATGCGCTTCTCCCTGGAAGTGCAAGGTGCTGCCACCGACGCCACGCACGTGCGAGTACTGCTGATACAGGCGCGTGTCACCGGGAGCATAGCGCCCCTGAGCCCGGTTCCACGACCGGTACGCATCCCATTGTGGCTCCAGCCGCTGTGCAACGCCGAAGCCGTAGCGCGGGTAGCCCTGTTCGTCGGTCGTGGCGTCGTACGGAAACGGGCGGAGCTCGAAATCGTCGAACGTCTGCGGGTAGTCGCGTGGCGGGTCGTAATGCCGGCCCGCTTCCAGGAGCGTTACCCGGACGCCCTGCGTTGTGAGTCTCCACGCTGCAGCCAGCCCACCGGCTCCCGCACCCACTATAACCACATCGGTGTCAGGCATCGGGCTTTTGCCAATAGTTCAGATATCCTTCGGGCTGAGGCGGATGATCGAAGCGGAGCGGTTTCCACGTGGCAGGCTGGCTGTAGTGCAATTGCATGGCCCGGTCACGCACCGTGCGATAGAAGAATCGCGGCAAGGTTCCATCTGCCCCCCTGGCACATTCCTCGACCACCTCCTCGCGTTGCTGGGGTTCCAAGCCGAGGAAGCCACTCGCGCCGCGCCCTCCCGCCTTGCTGTCGAGGAGTTGCACGCCTTCGACCAAGGCGCGCCTCGTTTGCCGTTTGGAGTCGCATTCCCGTAACAACCGGTCGAGAAACCCGGTCTGCCGTGCTCCGGGAAACTCGCCCCCCGGGATGAGAGTGTCCAATAGCGCGGCGAGAGTGTCCACCTCGGCGGGCTTGAGGCGCCGCGGCAGGTACACCCGCCTGAGAATCCACCCGCCCGTTGCGAGGAGGGCCAGCGCCAATCCTGCTCGCAGGAGCGAGCGTCGGGAAGATCCCTCGGGAGCCTGTTGTAACTTCAACTGCGCGCCGCGTGGCGCAACACCTCCGGAAAGAATGAGCGTGAGCGCCGCGACCAAGAGTCCTCCCAGGCATCCCGCGGCAACAAGCCCCCAGGCCAGCGGCGAATGAACCAGCGCGGCCTGTTGCACGACCTTCGTCAGATCGTCGCCTCTGAGACGTAGCGCCCAATCCAATCCAGCAAAGTTCGCCAACCGCGTGATGGGGATGGATGCCGCCTCGTAGCAGTCTCCCGTGAGGGAGGCGAGTGGCTGAAGTGCTGCGCCCAATGCAACGCCGAACAACCACGGCCGGCGTCTCCGAACAGCAAATCGGGCGAGCGCAGAACCGAGCGGACAAAGGACGAGGAGAGGGGCGAGAACGGTTATCAGGTACGAAAGATCACCCGCGGCACGGAACCCGGAGAGTCGGCCGGCGTATTCAGTATTAGTGCTGATCCATGGGAAGAACCTGGCGAAGAGCGCCCCGCCGTACAGCGGGCTGATTTCTAAGCGAGTGACTTCGCCTCCTGTTGCTACGCACCCCAGCACGTGCAGCATCTCGTGCAGGGGCACGAGAACCCAGAAGCCGACTATGAAGCAGAGAAGAACCTGAAAAAGACGGATCGCCTTCCCGTCCAGAACGGACTCGAAGGCTTCAACTTGCGGCTGTAGCTTGATGTGGGTCAGCGTCTGGCGCCACGCAGCAGCGCCAGCCCTGTACCGGCCAGTGCAAGCGCCAACATAACCAAGCCGCCTTCGTCCATCACCGGGGCAGCCGTCAATGCCACCGTTCCCCCGGCGTGCGCCGCGAGTGGGAGAGTCATAAGCAAAGCCGTTGTGATACCTACCTTCATGAGGTCTCCGATGTATCCATCCGAAGCATTAGACAGGTGTCTCTATGGAAGGCTACTTCCGGCGTAGGAGTGCGATCCCAGTGCCGACCAAGCCCAGACCGAGCATGATCAATCCGGCTTCGTCCATTGCCGGAGCGGCGGCCCGCACGGTTACTCCAGCCCAAATGATGCTCGCAGGCAGAAGAACAATAAGTGCAGCAGTGATCAGCGTCTTCATCTCACACATCCGCCGAAGTATAAGCCCTCTATAAGTTTTGAGATTGCGCGTCAAGTATCACGGCAAAACCCGAGATGCCCGCCACGTTACGGACCGGGTGTCGTGCCGGCAAGGACCAGCCATTTCCCCGGTAAGCCGGTGATGCGACGGTCCACTTCGACAGTGCCGGCGCCCCCGAGATCGGCGATGGCCTGCTGCACACGTGAGCGGTCTCCGAGCACGCTCAGCAACTGCTGTTCACTGGCGTAAATGACAGCCTGTAGATACCGCTGCGCCAGCGTCCGCGCGGCCTCTCGTGGCCGGCGCTGTCGAGCCGCGACAACACGCTCGCCAAAGCGGGCTTCGACTAGATCCCACACGTAGGTAAACGGATCGTAGCGGACCTCGCGCATTGAAACGTAGAGCTTCTGTTGCACCTCTGCCATGGCGGCATCAAACTGGTTGCGCTGACTGGGGCGTGCCAAATTCGTTGCCAGCTTCAGTGCGAATGTGTCCTGCGGCCGTTTGCGATGCAGGGCGTCAAGGATCGCCTTTGCCGCGGGTGACAACAGGCCATCGTGATACTGCCGCACGTAATCCCGCCGCGGCCCGAAGAGCCGGTAAACGTCAGGGAACACGTCCCACGCCACGAAGGTCGGCTTACCGCGAATGAGCTTGGCATAAAACACCCTGCCTTCCGCTGGGAGCTGGTCCTTGAGATTCCATGCGAGACCGACCTCAGGATCGTGGTGACTGTGGTGTGGGAACTGCGGCTCACGCTGCCCGCATACAGCCAGCCAGAGACACGGGAGATTGAGCCCTCGCGTGGCGAACAACGACGCCAGGCCGACCTCGTTGATGAAACGGAGCGCGTGCGCCGGGCCTCGCACACGCAGCCGAGGCAGCCGGCGCAGTGTGTGGTCGCGGAGTTGCTCGAGGTGGTCGAGGTCCGCGTGCGCGTCGGTGGAATCGTGACCCACCAGCTGTCTTTAGCGCAGTGATGCGGAATGGCAAACCGACAACAAAGGTGGGCGCAGCCCGTGCCGGTTTGGACGGGCTGCCCGAAACGTTACACGGCGACGTTGGTTGGGAGATCTAAGCGTCGGGCATCTTGCGACACGGCAATGTGTGTCCAGCGCCTGATGCCGCTCCGGATGTAGTCGGGATCGAGGGCCAGGAACTCGCAGATATTCTCAAACGAGAAGGGGAGTTCCGGGTCCCTGCTCATCAGCCACGTCTCGGCTTCGCGGAACAGCCGCCGTCCGCGCCTGTCTCGTGCGAAGAGATTCTTCTGAAAACAGCTTATGGCGTCGTCCAGCACGGCAATGGCGAGTCGACGCTCCCCACCGTGGACTGTCTTGCCCCGCAGCGCTCTGAAGAACTGTACCGGCAAGATGACGTCAGGCTCAAAGAGACCACCCGACCGCTCGGCCCAAGGAACGGTTTCGTACTCATCCATCGGCGCGTCCCCTCGAATCAGTAGGTGTCTCACGCATCATCAAGGTACGAGCGTGATCCTACTGGACCATAGGCGAATTTGTAAGCTAGCACTTTTCCCGGCCCGATTAGGATGTTCACTTACGCTGGCGAGAGCGTGCCGGAACACAAACGCCACAATTGGTGCGGGCGTGAAGGAGAGCGCTATGGCAGTTGGCGACGCCGTCTGGGTTCGCCGCAGCAGGTGCTTCTTATTCCCTGGGATTCTCGCCTCGTGCCAGTATCCCGAGGCGGACGAGGTCGGCCAGAGAATCGACCTGCATCTTCTTCATCACGTGAGCGCGGTGGACTTCGACCGTCTTTGGACTCAGGCCGAGCTCTGAGGCGATGACTTTGTTTGCCTTGCCGGCAATGACCAGATCCATTACCTCGCGCTCCCGCGGCGTCAGTTGCCCCACCCGTGCGGCGACTTCAGCACGTTCCGACCAGGCGCGGCGGGATAGTACATCCGCTTCAATGGCACGGCGGATGCGATCCAGGAGTAGCTGATCGCTAAAGGGTTTCTGGATGAAGTCCAGCGCTCCCGCTTTGAGGGCGCGCACAGCGACGGGCACCTCAGCGTGACCAGTGATGATGAGAATAGGGACTGGAATCTTGCGTGCCGCCAGCTCGCTCTGCAAATCGAGACCGCTCATGCCGGGCATGCGGATATCCAGGACCAGGCAGCCAGGCGTAGATGGATCATAGCTTTCGAGGAACTCCTGGGCCGTTGGGAAGGTCTCAACATTCAGGCCCACCGACTCGATGAGCCAGCGCAACGACTCGCGCATCGCCGGGTCATCGTCGACTACGAACACTGTGGCGTTCGAATGCATGCGCTGGGTGTCCTCGTGAGGCATACTGAACCAAGCCAAGCAACGTGTCCTCAGGAAGCTAAGTTTCCTCATTATATTCGAGGGCAACGCAAGCGCAAGAATGACGCCTGCAAGGCCGTGGGTCATTGTAAAGCTGCCACCTGGCATTCAAGGCTGAAGGGACTGTCGATAAACGGGAGACATACCCTTCGACAAGCTCAGGGTGAGTGGAATTCCTGTTTGAAATTGAATACCGAAGGCGAGGAGTTTTCTTTCGCCAAGGGCTGGCCCATAACCTTGTCTTTGAGCCGGCACATGCCTACAAGACCGTATCTTGGTCATTGTGTCAGTGCTGCGTATCGGGCGACGTAACGGTTTGCGGGCGCAAAGGGGGATGCGTTATGACGGGACGGCTGTCAGTTGGGCTGGAAACGAATTGCACCGCGCCCATGAACCTCGAGCGCATGAGCTTGCGGATGTTCCAGCTCATGGGCGCCGATTCGTTCTTTTTGCCGGATCATTATCTGAGCTTCATTCCGCGGTCGGTGTGGGGGCCGGGGCTCACTCCGGCGGCGAAGATCATCCCGTCACCCGACGCGTACTTCGATCCGTTCGTCATGATGGGGATGATGGCGGCTCGCTACCGGCGGGTGCGCATCGGTACCGGAGTGACCGAGCCCTTTCGCCGCCACCCGGCGACGCTGGCTCAGTCCTTCGTCACACTCGATCACCTGACCAGGGGGCGTGCGATCCTCGGGATCGGGAATGGCGAGCGAGAGAACACCGAACCGTACGGCATCCCCTTCACGCAGCGAGTCCGTCGGTTGGAGGAGGCACTGTCAATCATCCGGCTCCTGTGGGAGAGCGGCGGCGAACCAGTCGACTTCGACGGTTCGGTGTGGCGGCTGCGCGGCGCGTTGTTCACCACGCCGTTGTACGATGGTAAGCCGCCTCCCATCTGGATCGCGTCGCACGCGCCCCGCATGATCGGCTTGACCGGTCGCTTCGGCGATGGGTGGTTTCCGACCAAGAAGATGAGCGCCGAGGAGTACGGCGTCGCCCTCGACCGCATTCGCGCCGGCGCAGCGGAGGCGGGACGGAAGTTGACGAACTTCGAGCCTGGGCTGCAGATTCAGCTGGCCCTCGGCAGCAACCGCCGCGCGGTCTCCGAGCAGCTTCTGAAACTCCCTGCAGGCGGCGCTATGGCAATGCTGTTGCCCGGAGCCCTGTGGACGCGGCATGGATTGCAGCACCCGCTGGGGCCGAACTTTGAAGGCTTTCCTGAGTTTGTCCCGCAGACCATCACCCTCGAGCAGATCGAGGCCGCACGGCGCCAGGTGACCCCGGAACTGATCGAAGCCGGCATGGTGGCGGGCAGCGTCAACGAGGTCGTTGAAGAGATCCGCCCCCTCGTGGCGGCCGGTCTGCGGCATGTGGTGATCTGGAACATCGGACCGCTGGCGAGCGGGGCGACGGCGGCAGGCTTGCTGCGCCTCGCCCTGCTCATCCGGCGATTGAAGAAGTTGCCGGCGGGCGCGCTACCGTAGGGACGAAGGGGCATCGCATGGGCAAGGTCACGATTGTGTTGCTGTCAATCTCCACCGTGTTGCTGACGGTGGCGTTCACGAAAGGGATTTATCTTTTGCGGGGTAGCCACGAGGTGCTGTCGCACCTCTACTGGGGAGTGGCTGCACTGTTTGGCGCACTGGCTGCGAACCTCATCGCCATCGTCCATGCGGCGCAAAGCGATCGGATCATCCGCGAGTTACGCGCCAGGTTGGAAACGAAGTCATGAAGCGCGTACTGCTATCTGTTGCAAGCACAGGCAGGCCGGACGGGAGGCGGCTGTTGTTCGGCGCGCCGGTGATGCTATCTTGGGTGGCATGAGTGGGAAGCGACAGCAGCAGGGCGGCGATGCTGGGGTCGCGACGGCTACCCGTACCGAGCGCAAGCTCAAAGAGCCTCGGCTGTACAAGGTACTTCTGCTGAACGACGATTACACCACCATGGAATTCGTCGTGTACATCCTGGAGAGCGTGTTCCAGCGGCCGGAGGAGGAGGCGCTGCAAATCATGCTGCACGTTCACAAGAACGGGATGGGGGTGGCGGGTATGTATCCGTACGAGATTGCCGAGACACGTGTGGCGCAAGTGGAACGGCTGGCGCGCCAGCACGAGTTCCCTCTGCGCTGCCGGCTGGAAGAGGCGTAGGAATGCGGATCAGCCGAGAACTCGAAATCACCTTCGCGCTCGCCGTCAACGAAGCGCGGCGGCGGCGACACGAGTTCTTATCCATCGAGCATCTGCTCTTTGCGCTGCTGCACGACACCGACGTGGCGGACATCATCCACCACTGCGGGGGGGACGTGCAGGCCCTGAAACGCGATCTCGAACGCTTCTTCAATGAAAAGGTCGAACGCCTCGCGGACGGCGTGCAGATGGCGCCGCAGCAGACCCTGGCGTTCCAGCGGGTGATTCAACGGGCGGCGGCGCACGTGCAGTCGGCCGGCAAGGACGAGATCCTCGGACGCCATGTGCTGGTGGCGATCTTCCGCGAAGCGGATTGTCTGGCAACGTACCTCCTGGAGCAGCAAGGGATCACTCGGCTGGACGTCGTCAGCTACATCTCGCACGGTGTATCGAAGATCGCGGAGGAGCCGACAGGAAGCGGAGAGATGGAGACCGAGTGGGAAGCCGGCGCAGAGGAGGGAGGGGAGGGCGCTCCGAGGACGGATCCGCTGGCGCTCTTCACGACCGAGCTGGTGACGCGCGCCGCCGAAGGCAAGATTGATCCGCTGATCGGTCGCGCGGACGAACTCGCACGCACCGCGCGTGTCCTCTGCCGGCGCCGCAAGAACAATCCCGTATTCGTGGGTGAGGCCGGTGTCGGGAAAACGGCGCTGGCGGAAGGGCTGGCACTACAGATCCATCAGGGAAAGGTACCGGCGGCGCTGAAGGATGCCAGGATCTATGCACTCGATATGGGCGCGTTGCTGGCCGGCACCCGGTTTCGTGGCGACTTCGAGCAACGCCTGAAAGCGGTGATTGCGGCCCTGCGCAAACGGCCGGACACGATTCTCTTCATCGACGAGATCCATACGGTAGTGGGCGCCGGGGCGACCAGCGGTGGTTCCATGGATGCCTCCAACATCCTCAAGCCCGTCCTTGCCTCGGGTGAACTACGCTGCATCGGTGCGACCACGTTCCACGATTTTAAGAACTACTTCGAGCGCGACCGCGCGCTGGCACGCCGCTTCCAGAAAATCGAGATTCCGGAGCCCAGCACCGAGGAGACGCACGAGATCTTGAAGGGACTGAAGACGCACTACGAAAGCCACCACGGCGTGAGCTATACCCGTGGCGCGCTGCGTGCGGCAGCGGAGCTGGCAGCGAAGTACATCAACGATCGCCACCTGCCGGACAAGGCCATCGATGTCATCGATGAGGCCGGTGCCATTGTGCAGATGCAGCCCGCCGGCCAGCGCAAGAAGTTGGTCCGCATCAAGGACATTGAGCACGTCGTGGCGACGATTGCCAAGATTCCTCCCCGGAGCGTCTCGATCTCCGATCGCGAACGGCTGGAGACGCTGGAACGCGATCTGAAGCTTTCCGTGTTCGGGCAGGACGAGGCGATTCAAACGTTGTCGTCGGCGATCAAGCTCTCGCGTGCCGGCCTCGGCCATCCCGAGAAACCCGTCGGTTCATTTCTGTTTGCCGGGCCAACGGGGGTCGGCAAGACAGAGGTGGCCAAGCAACTCGCCTCGGCGCTCGGCATCGAGTTCCTGCGTTTCGACATGAGCGAGTACATGGAAGCACACACCGTCTCGCGCCTGATCGGTGCGCCACCGGGCTATGTCGGCTTCGACCAGGGTGGCCTGCTCACCGACGCCATCCGCAAGACGCCACATGCGGTCTTGCTCCTCGACGAAATCGAGAAGGCGCATCCGAACCTCTTCAGCATCCTGCTGCAGGTGATGGATCACGCGACGCTCACCGACAACAACGGGCGCAAGGCAGATTTCCGCAATGTCATTCTCATCATGACCACCAACGCCGGAGCGCAGGAAATGGCGGCCATGGCGATTGGGTTTGGCGGACGCAGTAATGCCGACAAGGGTTTCAAGGCCATCGAACGCCTGTTCAACCCCGAGTTTCGTAACCGTCTCGACGCCATCATCGCGTTTGCCCCGCTGTCGCGGCCGGTCATCGAGCGCGTGGCGGACAAGTTCATCCTCGAGCTGGACGCGCAACTCAACGAACGGCGCGTGTTTCTGCAGCTCACTGCGGCAGGACGGAACTATCTGGCAGACAAAGGGTACGACCCGACGTACGGGGCACGGCCGATGGCCCGGCTGATTCAGAACGAGATCAAGCGGGTGCTGGCGGACGAGATCCTGTTCGGCTGCTTGCGGGATGGGGGCCGGGTGACCATCGATGCGCAAGACGGGGCGCTGACGTTCACCTACGCCCTGGCAACGGAGAAGCCGCGGACGGGCGAACCGGCCGAGACGGACTCAGTGTAGGGGGCTGCGCCCCGGCGTAGGTTCGGCGAACCGCTCCCCGATGGGTCGCTCCGGGCTGCCAAGTCCGACAGGCTGCTGACGTGGCCGACTGCGCCCGTGAGGCTCGGGCTGCTACTTCTCGATTTCGAGCAACTCGACTTCAAAGACCAGCGCTGCGCCGGGCTTGATCGTCGGTGGCCTCCCGTGGTCCCCATAGGCGATGCTGGATGGGCAGATCAGCTTGCTCTTGCCGCCCACCTTCATCTTTTGCAGGCCTTCGGTCCAGCACGGGATGACCTGATTGAGCGGAAACGTCACCGGCTCGCCCCGCTTTATGGAGCTGTCGAATACCGTTCCGTCAGTCAGCGTGCCCTGGTAGTGGACCTTCACCTTATCGGTCGCTGTCGGCTGCGCACCCTTTCCGGGTGTGATCTCGGAATAGATGAGGCCGGAATCCGTTTTGGTTGCTCCCTTCTCCGCTGCGGCCTTGTCGAGGAAAGTCTGTGCGACCTTCTTCTCCTGCTCGGCGGCAGCGGTAACACGCGTCTTGACGAATTCCTGGATCTTCGGTTGGAATGATTCGGGGTCCACCTTCTTCTCATGATTCAGCGCACCGTCGGCGAGCCCCACCTGAACCAGTTTGAGCTCGGGTTCGGTCAGGTTGAACACGCCAAGGCTCTGGCTGAAGAGGAGACCAAGGGCATACAGCGTCTTGGGGTTAGCCGCTGCGCTGGTTGATGGGTTCTTCTTTTCCCCCGCGTCGCCCTTCTTCTCTTGCTCTTGCGCCGGGTCACTGCCCGCACGGGCGTGCGCCAGTTGCTGGATCTGTGCCTGGTAGGCTTCGGGGTCCAGCTTCCGCTCGTGCTTCAAGACGCCGTCGGCGAGTCCTGCCTCAACCTGCTCGATCTCGCCTTGGGTCAGCTTGAACGGGGTCAGGCTGGGGCTGATCATCACGCCGAGGACATACATCGTCTTCTGCTCGTCGGTTTTCAGGTCCGGGCCGGCCGCGCTCACCGAGGATCCGGTCACGAACACGAAGGCCGTGGCGATGAGCAGAAAAATCGATTTCTTCATAATCTGTCGTCCTTTCAGAGAGCAGGCTGACGTGAGGCTTGGCTGTACTACCCGTCTTTGCCGGTGTGAAGCAAGCATTCGATCTGTGAAGTGCAGGTTGGAGACCAGAGCGATCGGGCGCGAAGAGCCAGGGCGCCGGGCTCCGGACACTCAATCGACGTAAGCCCGCAGGCCTTGACTTTCGCAGATCGGTAGCAGCTGGCGGAGCGCGCGCGCTTCGAGCTGCCGGATGCGTTCCCGGCTCACGCCGTAACGGCGTCCGACCTCTTCCAACGTCAGCGATTGGCTGTCTGCGGTGCCAAAACGCAAGCGCAAGATGTCGGCTTCGCGCTGGGGGAGGCGAGAGAGCGCCACCTCGAGCTGTTCGCTCAGGTCGACCGCGGCCGCCCCCTGCTCGGGATCGTCGCTTTCACTCGCGAGCAGCTCTTCCAGGGTGCGGTCATCGTCCGCGCCGAGAGGTGATTCGAGGGACAGGCACTGGAAACTCTGGGTCATGGTGTCGAGCCGGTCGGCATCCACGCCGCTCGCCTCCGCCAACTCTTGGCGGGTCACGGTACCGTCGTGTTTTGTTTGCAGGCGCTGGGTTTCGCGACCCACCTTGCGACGGAGCTGATTCCAGTGCACCGGGGTGCGGATCAGGCCGCCGTGCATGTCGCCGGCGCGGCCGATCTGCTGCCAGATCCACCACACCGCGTAGGTTCCGAACTTGACTTCCTTGACCGGGTCGTACTTCTCGACCGCACGAATGAGGCCGAGTGTTCCTTCTTGGACCATGTCGAGAAAGGATACCCCGGTGCGCCGGTAGCGTTTCGCAAAGGAGATGACCAGACGCAAATTGGCTTCAATCATTCGGTCCCGGAGCTTCCGGTAGACTTCCAATTCAGCTTCGACGGCGTGGACGAACTCGCGCAAGCGCATGCGCGACGCGATCTGCGGTTCGACACGGCGCCGTGAACGCAGCAGCTGGCGCGCGAACTCCAGAATCGTGACGGTTTCACGCTCACGGAAATCGTTGATCGGCCGGATCACGCTCCGCCCATGCTTCGGCAAAGCCGCCGCGGTCAGGCGAGGAAAACGCCGCAAGAGACGCCGGATCTTGTTGCGGGATCGTACGATGGCGCGCGCGATTTCTTGCTCTTCTTCCGCTGTCAGCAGCGTGGTGGAGCCGACGTCCTGAAAGAAATGCGACTGTAGATCATAGTCGCCGACTACTTCAGGGACTCCGACCTCCACGGCCTTGAGATCTTCGGACCCGTCATCCAAGTCCAAATCCTCATCCGCGCTTACGCTATCTTCGTCTTCCACGTTTAGCGCCAACGCGCCAAAACCGTTGTCCATCAATGCCTCTTTGTCTGAAGAAAGTTGCCAAAAGGTGGATTTGTCCCCTTTTAGACGGACGCGTCCCGTGGCAAATTCAAATGCGGCACTTCTGTTTCCAGAGTACTCGATCAGCCCCGCCTTCCCTCATTCTTCCTCCGGAACCGGGCGGGTAGGGGGTACGAAGTCCAACCCTTCCTCATGCGCCTCGGTTACGTCCTCCGTGCCCGCTTGCTCCTCCCACGGTCTCGTCTCCAGCAACTCCTCTTGCCGGTTACGGTCCTCCCGTTCCCACAGTATCTCGTTCGCCCGCAGGCGATCATCGACATCCTTCAGGCCCATCACGTCCGTGATAGTCTGTAGGACGATCTGATGTTCACCTTCGCTAGGTACCGAACCACTCAGGTGGACGACGCCGTGGCGGCAAACGATTCGCAACTCTTCCATATCCATACGCCCGTCTTCACGCAAGTGCTCGCGAATAGCCTCTTCGAGCTCACGGCCGCTCAGGAGATTGTAATCGGGTGGCACCGCTGGTTCCAAATGCGCCGGGGCAGGGGCTTCCGCCTCGACTGCACCGCTCCGTTCAAGCCCTTCGGTGCAGTCGCGGCAGTACGGCGCTGCCGGCAGGGCCTCCAATCTCGCGACGGGGATGGGCTTACGGCAGCCCGCACACTGCCCGTAATTGCGGGTTTCGATCCTGGCTAGCGCCCGGTCGATCTCATCCAGCTCGGCCATACCACGATCATCCAGACGGGCCAGCACCCGGGCGGAACGCTCTTCCTGTGCAACTTCTTCCAGTTCCGGTTCACGGTCCTCGGCAATCTGCTGCAAGTCCGTTTCCACCTTCTCCACTTCTGCAAAGAGCGCTCGGCGCTTCTGCAGGAGGATACGGCGGAATCGAGCCAGGTTCTTCGCGTCCATCGCATCACTTCTTTGCATGGCACTCGCCTCTTTCACACTCAACGCCAGTGTAACCACGGTTTGGCCCTAATGCTAGCTAACCGCTCACGGTCTCAAGGTGAATCGCAGCGTCGGAACGGGCGGGTGGACGCCGAAGTCCCGGTAGAGAGGGCAACCCCACTACCGAAATCCCAAGAAATTTGACCGTGCCCGAGTTTGCCACTAAGGTGACGTCCGTTTTGCGGCGTGAGGCGATGAGCAAGAACTTGGCTGTCATATCGGTAATCGGGCACGATCAGAAAGGGGTCGTGGCGCGGATCTCGACCTATCTGGCCGGCTGCAGCATCAACATCGAGGACATCGAGCAGCGCGTGATGGAGGGCCTCTTCATCATGACGATGCTCGTGGACCTGAGGGACCTGAGCATCAACCTGGATGAGCTAATTCTCGGCCTCAAGCGCATCGGGGAAGAGATCCACATGGATGTGACCATCCGGCTTCACGGGCGCAAAGAGCCTAAACGGGTCGCCGTCCTGGTCAGCAAGGAAGCTCATTGCCTGGAGCGCCTGATCGCTGATCGAGAGCGCGGCGCCTTGAATGGGGAGTTGGCGGTCGTGCTGTCGAATCACGACGTGCTTCAGCCGTTGGCGGCCCCTCACCACATCCCGTTTTTCTGGTTCCCGTCCACCGACAAGGCCGGCCACGAAGCCTTTCTGCTGCAGAAGCTGAAGGAGTATCAGGCCGAGTTGGTGGTCCTAGCCCGGTACATGCAGATCATCAGCCCGGCCGTGATCGAGCAATACCGCGACCGTGTCATCAACATTCATCCCTCGCTGCTGCCGTATCACCCGGGCGCCAACGCCTATAAGCAAGCCTACGAGGAAGGCGTGCGCGTCTCCGGTTGCACGGCGCATTTCGTCACCGAGCAGCTCGATCAGGGCCCCATCATCCTACAGGACGTGTTTCACATTCGCGTCGGGGAGGACACGTTGGACGAGGTCAAGGCGCGCGGCAAGGAGCTCGAGGCCACGGTCCTGTCGCAGGCGGTGCAACTCTTCCTCAACGACCAGCTCGTCGTCAAAGACAGGAAGGTGATTTTCCGCCCCGGCCACCTCGCCGGCGCCGCCTAGGAAAATAGTGTTCCGCACGCTCGAACTTGCCGGGGTGCGCGCCGTCAACTATTCTTCGGGGCGATGATGCGTTTCGCGGTTGTTTGGGTCGCTGTCTTGCTCGCTATTCCTGTGGCGGCCCCTGCTGTGACCTTGAGCGGCGCCATGATTTATGCGGCTCGTGATTTTGGAGAGCCCAATGCCTGGGACCCGGTGACGGAGACCTTCAAGCACGGTCAGTTGTGGCGTACCGCAGTCGGTGGGGATTGGTACGGTCTCGGCATCCTCCCGGGCTTACCGCCGGAGAACTCGGATGAACGGCTTGCCAACATGCCGGACTTCAGTATCCAGATATCGCTGATTGAAGGAGAGAACGATTTCACCATCCTCGGGGAACCGAGCGTCATGACGCGTACCGATGATTACCAGCGTTTTGTTCTCAATTTGTACTTCGACGGTGTCCTCGACCATCCCGGCATTTCTGTGCTGTTTCCACGCTACGGCTCCCGCGGCGGCGATGCGCCTGCGCCGGTCCGATATGACACGGTCTACGCGCTTTCCGTTGCTCCCGTACAAGGGCCGCCCGAAATGACGTACAGCGACGGTACCGATACGGTTTCTGTCATCGCGGTCTCGTTCCTGCCTCCAGAGAAGTTCGGCATGGATTACGACAAGGTGTCCGCCCACGCTCCCATACCCAGTTCCTCGGATCCAACCACCCGCGGTCAAGGGGCCGATGAGCAGGGTGGCTTGGATTACATCGGCGTTCTCAAGATCCAGGTGGACGGGCCCAGCGCGGCCCCGGTCGGCGTACCAGGTGTTGCAGCGCCAGGGGCTTTTGGCGTCGTACCCGGCAGCGCCAGTGTGGGCCCGGATTTGGGAGGCTACGGGGCAGTTCCCGGCGGGCTTCCGCAGCAGCCAGGAGCCGGTAGTGAGACGAAGCCGGTTTCGGAGAGCAGCGGCACGACGCAGCGCGGTGACCAAAAGGCGGCTGGTAACACCCCGAGCCGAACCGATACCGAAGCCACCCCCGAGAGCGGCCAAACTCCCACGCCAGTTGAAACGCCCGCGTCGGCCGTGCTTTCGCCGGCTCGTCAGCCGACCGCACAGGCCAGCAACTCGCGAAGCGCTGCCCCGGGGACATTAACGCCAGCGGTTCCCGCGGCGAAGCCGACGCCTGCTTCGACCACATCTTCGAGTGGCGCGAGCACACCAACGGTAGCCGTGGCTGCTAAGCCTGTGGCGACTCCGACACGGGCGGCCAAGAGCCCGAAGGGTTGAGCTTGAGATACCGATTCGGATCGTGCCATAAGAGTAGCCACCTTATGACGGATGGCATATCGATATCTGAGACCCAAACGCGCGCGCCAGCACCAGCATCGGCGAACCCACTCGGATTCTTGCAGGCGACCTGGAACCACTGGAAGAAGATTGCGCGCGCCATCGGCGTGGTGCAGACGCGCATTCTCATGGTCTTCTTCTATTTCGTCTTCGTGGTGCCGGTTGGAATGATCATGCGGATGGGCGGCGATCCCCTGCACCTGAAGCGGCCGGCGGCCGGCAACTGGACCGCCCACCATGATGAAAAGGCGAGTGTGGACACTGCTCGCCGCCAGTTCTAGCCTCCCGCGGGGAATCCCCTTCTGGTGTGATAATCGCGATGCCTCATTTTGACGAGACCCACACCCAGTGCGTTCGGGCTTCATTTCAACGGTGCCGTGCGTAATGTGCTGATGCGTAGGCGAATGCGGTCCAGCACGAGCCGGTCTTCAGTGGACAACCCGAGCGCGACGAGCAAGACAACGTACACCACCGTGAATCCCGCCACCCATATGGTGAGCGTGGTAACGGCGTTGACCGTACCTGTTATGTGCACCAGCCCGGCCGCCACGCCTAACGCTGCGGCTGCAGCCAACAGCGGGTGACGGAAGCTCGGGTCGTATGGATGCAGTCGGATGAGCCGCACCACCTGGGCGAGCCGGAGGAGGTTGAGAGCGGCCATGGCCACGGACATGGCTACCGCCGCGCCGAGAACGCCCCAGCGTGGAATCAGCCAGATGCTTAGGGCGATGGCTACGGCGACGCCGCCGACCTGGTCGGCAAGCGCCAGATTCTGGCGGCCGCTCATGGTGAGCATGTAGCCGACGGAGCCCGTGGCGGAATTGACAAAGTGTCCCGCCGCCAACACTGCCAAGCATTGCGCGGCGACGGGGAATTTCGGCCCAAACAACGCCAAGACCTCGGCACCTCGGAAGGCGTACAGCAGGAAGAAGGGCAGTGAAACGGTCACGGCCCACTTGGTAGTGGTTTTGAACAGGCGCTCGAGCAGCGCCAGATCACCGCGGTTGAAGAGATCAGCCAAGGTGGGTGCAAACAGGGTGTTGACACTGAACAGGAAGAAACTCGTCAGGCCCGCTGTGCGGGCGGCCGCACTATAGAGTCCGAGTTCGTAGGCGGGCACATAGACGCCGAGTAGCAAGATGTCGATCCAACCGATCAGGAAGGCCGTGAGTCCCAGCGCCGTCATGATCACGGCGAAACGGAGGATGCGCGCGCGTTCTGCCGCCGCCGCGATGCGGCGATCGTGAAGCTCGGGCAGTACCCGCGCCGCGAATCGGTAGCCCAGCAGCGCTGCGAGGGTCTGCGCTGCCACTGCGGCAACGACCGCGCCGGTCAGACCGCTGCCTGCCGCGATCAGCACCGCCGCAAGGGCCAGTTGAAGCAATGGTACGATGACCCAGGACGTCAGGACCACGTAGGTCATTACGCGGCACCCCTGTGTGGAGGCGAGTGCCACCATCGCGAGGTTGCCTACCGGGGCCATGCAGGCTAAGCCCCGGATCACCCATGTCAGCTCCGGCTTGCCAAAGGCAACGACGGCGATGGCATGGGCCGAGAAGAACAGTATGATCATCACCAGGATGCCACCGACCACGCTGGTTTGCAGCGCCAAGCGCACCGCGCCTTTGAGCTTGCCGAGAGCTCCTTCGCCCCGATACAGCGCAACAAAGCGGACAAGCGTTTCGTCGAGCGCGAGCCGGCCAAGGACCATGGCAGCGGTGACCACCGTGAAGGCGAGCGAGAACAGTCCGAGGTCCTCGGCCCCTAGCCAGCGTGCCAGTAGAACGCTGAAGGCGTAGCCGAGCCCCGCTCCGGTGACCCGGCCCGCCAGAGCGATGCCTGTCCCCTTGGCGACGGTGGCTAGCGCCAGCTCGGCCCGTTGGGCTTCGCGGGTGCGACTTGTGTCACTCATGGACGGCGTCGAGCCGGAATGCTCTTTGAAGACGATTTCACCTGCCGTCGGATAATCCCCCATGGAGGGTTCGTCAACCGGAGCGGAATATTCCCGTGGGATCGCGGTTGATTTGAAACCCGGGTTGCCGGATCATGCGCCACATGCTTGCCGCGCCTCGCATTCGCAAGAGTCGGCGCCCACGAGCGCTGCCGCTCTACGCCGTCATCATGGCGGGAGGGCAGGGTACGCGCTTCTGGCCCCGGAGCCGTCGGCGCCTGCCGAAGCAGCTCTTGTCCATTATCGGGCGCCGCACGCTTCTGCAGGAGACGGTGCGGCGGCTAGTGCCGCTGTTCTCTTGGAAGCACATCCTTATCGTCACCAACCGCGAGCAGGCAGCCGAGGTGCACCGGCAGCTGCCGCGCGTTCCGGTGGAGCAGGTGCTCATCGAACCGGTGGGCCGCAACACGGCGCCATGCATCGCCCTGGCGGCTGAATGGATCGCGACACGTAGTCCCGACGCGATGATGGTGGCCGTGCCAGCCGACCACGTCATCGACAGTGCGCCGATGCTGCGACGCACGCTGGCCGCGGCGTGTGACCTGGCTGCCAAGACGGATGCGCTGGTGACGGTAGGGATCGAGCCGACGCGGGCGGAAACCGGATACGGCTACATCGAGCTGGGAGACGCCATCGGTCGCCGCTGGCCGGCGGCCCGCTGGGTGCGGCGCTTTCATGAGAAACCCCACACATCCGTGGCGCAACGCTACGTCCGCAGCGGCCGCTATCTGTGGAACTCGGGCATGTTCGTTTGGCGGACCAGCGTTGTCCGCACGGCCCTGGAGCGCCATCTGCCGGAGGTACGCCGGGCGCTTGATGGTGCGTGGTCGCCGGATCGGGGCGCGAAGCCGTCGAAGCGACACGGGTTGCAAAGGCTGCGACGCATCTACCGCCGGTTACCGTCGGTGTCAGTGGATGCGGGCCTCATGCAGCCGGTCGCCGCGGTGCAGGATCCAGCCCTCAGGGTGGCGGTGGTGCGGGCGAAGTTCGGTTGGAATGACGTTGGCAGTTGGATTGCCATGTCCGACGTGTGGGGTTGCGACAAGACCGGAAACGCGGTCATGGGAAAAGTCCTGTCGGTTGCCGCGCGTGATTCCATCGTCTATTGCCCTGAACGTTTGGTGGCCCTGATCGGCGTCAAAGATCTCATCGTCGTGGACAGTGCCGACGCCGTGCTGATATGCGCCCGCGATCGGGCTCAGGACGTGCGGAAAATAGCCGACGAGCTGAAACAACGTGGCTGGTCCCGCTATCTGTGACGGTACCGCCAGCTGATCAGGCGAGGCAGCACGGGCGCATCGTTCTTTTGTCTCCGGGAGGCATGGAAGTGTGTGCCATCGCCGCAGTTCTCGCCTCGCCCGTGAATCGGTGATAGTCTATCTCCGCGGCTCTGGAGAAGGACGCGCCATGGCGGCACATGCGATTTCTTCGGGAACGATAAGCTTCGGACTGGTGTCCGTCCCAGTGAAGCTCTACGCGGCCACCAAGGCGAAGAGCATCTCGTTCAACCTGTTGCACAGCAAGGACAAATCACGGCTGCGGCAGCAATACGTGTGCTCTACCTGTGGCGCTGTCATCGACCGTGCCGACACGGTGAAGGGATACGAGTACAGCAAGGACCAATACGTGATTCTCGGCGAAGAGGAGTTGCGCGCACTCGAGGGCACCACGGATCAGTCGATCGAGATTCAGGAGTTCGTGCCGATCAGCCAGGTGGATCCGGTGTACTTCGAGCGATCGTACTTGCTCGGTCCCGACAAGGGTGGGCAGAAGGCGTACCGCCTCTTGTGCGACGCCATGAAGAAGGCAGGGAAGGCAGCGCTGGGGACGTTTTCGAGCCGGGGGAAGCAGCAACTGGTCCTGCTGCGCCAGTCGCGCAGCGGCCTCATGCTGCACGGGCTCTATTACGCCGATGAAGTTCGCGGCTTCGAGGACATCGATCTGGGTGGAGAGCTGGCCTTGAAGCCGAGCGAGATCGAACTCGCGGTGCAGCTCATCGAGCAACTGGCCTCGAAGTCGTTCGACCCGAGCAGGTACGAAGATGAGTACCGAAAGAAGGTGCTCGAGATCATCGAGCGAAAGGTCGCTGGCCAAGAAGTCGTCGTCGCGCCGGCGCCGCAGCGGCGTGCCCAAGTCATCGACATCATGGAGGCGCTCAAGGCCAGTCTGGCCAGCAGGCCGCGCCCTGCTGCTGCCGGTGGGGAAGCCCGTAAACCTGCGCATGCTAAGGGCAAGGCGGCCGCCAGCCGTAAATCCGCTAGAACCAAGTAGACTGCGACGCCGAGACAGGGGTGAGGGGTGGGGATCGGGTGAGAAACGTGAAACAGCTCCGCACGTCTCGTACCTCGGTGGCGTCTGCGAACGTCTTTCGCACGACTGAGGTGGCTCGTATTCTGGGTACGACACCGCAGCGCGTGCGCACGATGGTGCGCTTCGGTCTGGGGCGGCCGGGATTGCGTGGGCGGGTGCTGGAGTTCGGGTTTCAGGATCTGGTGCTTCTCCGGGCCGCGCATGGCCTCCTGAAGGCGGAAGTGCCGCCACGACGAGTCCGACTTGCGCTCGCCCAGCTGGCGCGGCAGCTGCCACCGAGTAGGCCTCTATCCGGAGTGCGCATCTATGCCGACGGCCGCCAGGTGGTGGCGCGCGACGGTCGCGCGGCATGGCAACCCGACAGCGGTCAGGTGGTCTTCAGCTTCGCCGTGGACGAGTTGGCGTGCCGGGCCGGCGTGGTGGTCCCGGTGCAGTCCCCGCGCAAGCGGCGCTCGGTGCCAGTGCGGGATCCCAGGGAAGAAGCGATGGCCTGGTTCGATCTGGGTCTGGAGCAGGAGCAGAAGGATCCGGCTGCCGCCCGTACCGCGTATCGCCGCGCCTTGGAGTTCGATCCCAAACTGGGCGATGCCTACATCAATCTGGGTCGGCTGACGCACGAAAGCGGCGACCTCGCCGAGGCGGCGCGCCTCTACCACTTGGCGCTGGAGTGTGACCCAACCGACCCCATCGGTCACTATAATCTGGCGTTGGCGTTGGAGGACCAGTGTGACACGACCGCCGCGCTGTCTCACTACCAGCGTGCCGTGTCGCTGGATCCGGTCTTTGCCGATGCGCATTTCAACCTCGGACGCCTGCTTGAACGGCTCGGCCGCCATACGCAGGCGATCCGCCACTTGCTGCGGTACAAGAAGCTGAGCGGAGACGGCTAGCGCGCCGGCGGGTCGTCTTGACTCAGCCTTGGTTCAAGGCGAAGGTTTCGTAATGCACTGCGTCAATTGCGGTACCGAACTGATACCGGGAAAACCGTTCTGCCATCTCTGCGGGAGCGCGGCGGTGCCGGGCTGCCCGAGCTGTGGCGGAAGGATCGGGCCGGGATTTCGGTTCTGTCCCGATTGCGGATTTCGGCTCATGGAGGGGACCGGCGTGCCGGCGGACTTGGCGCCCGACGTCAGGCCGAGAACGGATCCGCGCTCCATTGCCTTGGCAAAACACATTCCCGAAGATCTGGCCCAGAAGATTCGGGCCGGCACCGGCGCCATGGCTGGTGAGCGCAAACTGGTGACGGTCCTCTTTTGCGATCTCGTCGGCTCAACGGCCATCGCCGAACGGATTGACCCCGAAGAGTACCACGATCTGTTGGAGCAATATCTGGAGGTGGCGTTGCGCGAAATCTATCGCGTCGAAGGCATCGTGAACCAGCTCGCCGGCGATGGGATGATGGCGCTCTTTGGGGCGCCGCTGGCTCACGAGGACGCCCCCGAGCGTGCGGTGGAGGCGGCATTGGGCATCCGTGACGCACTCGGCGTCTTGAACGAGCAACTGCCGGCACAGCGTGGCGTGCAGCTGCTGGCGCGCATCGGCATCCACACCGGTCCGGTGGTGGTCGGGACCGTCGGCAACGATTTGAAGATGGACTACACCGCCATCGGAGACACCACGAACCTGGCGTCCCGTTTGGAGTCGCTGGCTGAACCCGGAACTGTCCTGGTGAGTGAGGCGACGCACCGGTTGGTACGCGGGTTGTTCGAGGTGCGGCCGGTCGGCCCGTTCGAGGTGAAGGGTAAGCGGCGCCCAGTCACGGCCTACGAGGTGCTCGGCCGCAGCCGGTTGTCGACACCTATGGCGATCGCTGCCGAGCGTGGCCTGACTCCTTTGGTGGGCCGCGACCAGGAACTGGCGCAGCTCAGCGCTTGCTTCGCACGCCTCGCCGGAGGGCTCGCGCAGCTGGTGGCGGTGGTCGGCCCTGCGGGCAGCGGGAAGTCACGGCTGCTGTACGAATTCAAGCAGGGACTGGCGGCGCCGGATGTCGTCTTTTTCGAAGGGCGATGTTCCGCACTGAGTCAAGTGGCGCCGTACGCCCTCTGGATCAACATGCTGCGGCAATACTTCGATCTGACGCCGGGGGAGTCGTCCGAATGTGCGTGTGGCAAGATCGCGCAGAAGATCTCGCCATCGGCTGGCACGGCGGCGGAGCTGTATCCGTACTTGTGCCGGCTGCTGGCGCTGCCCGGGGGACATCTTCCCGATGTTCCGCCCGAGGAACTGAAACGGAAGACGTTCGAGGCGGTGGCACAGCTGGTGGTCGCCAGCAGTGCGCGGGCCCCGGCGATCATGTTGCTGGAAGACCTCCAGTGGATCGACGACCCGTCCCGCGAGATGCTCGATCTGGCGGTGGCGCACTTGGACGGCCGGATCATGCTCGTGGTCAGTCACCGCCCCGATTACCAGCCGGCGTGGAAGACACCGGCGGCGTTTACCCAACTCAACCTGGGCGCGCTCTCGGAGACGGAGACGACGGAAATCATTCGTGCCTTGGCGGGTGGGCGGCTGCCGGCCGAGTTGGAGCGCCGGATACTAGTGAAGGCGGAAGGGAATCCGTTCGTGGCGGAGGAGATTACCCGGGCGCTGGTCGAGCAGGGGGTGGTGCTGCGCGGCGACGGGCACGTGCGCCTGACACGCCCGGTCTCCGATGTCCGCATACCCGACACGGTGCAGGAGCTGGTCAGTGCGCGTCTCGACCGGCTGGGTGCGGAGGGTAAGCGGGTTGTGCAAGTTGCGGCCGTGCTCGGCCGCCAGTTTCAGCGGGTGCAGCTGGAGCAGCTGCTCGAGGCCGAAGGCATCGACGTCGGTGGCACGCTGGAAATGTTGGAAAGCCGCGGTGTGATACATCGGAAGAGCATTTTGTCGAAAGACGAGTTTCGTTTCGGCGAAAGTCTCACCCAGGAAGTCGCATACGAAGCGCTCCTCTTGAAGGAACGGCGGCGATTGCACGGTCGCGTTGGTGGCGTGTTGGAGGCGGCGCCCGGCGACATGACGGCGGAGCGCACCGCATTGATCGCCCAGCATTTCGCGCTGAGTGAAGATCGAGAGAAGGCGGTGGCGGCGTTGCTGCGGGCTGCCCGTGATGCGGCGGAGCTCCCGTGGTACCCGGCGGCGCTGCGGTTCTATGGGCAAGCGTGGGAGTTGGCGGATGCGGCCGTGCCGGAAGGACAAGAGGCGGCCGGACCGCTGGCGGCGGCGCTGCTCGAGGCGGCGCTGGGGCTGTGTCGCGCGGTCATTCTGTATGGATCGTCCGATACCGACCTCGAGAAGCCGGTGCGCCGCGCGCGTGCATTGGCTGAAGCCCTCGGGAACGCGGAGGCCCTCGCGGCTGCGTGCACCTTCCACGGCATGATGATCATGGCTGGCCCGCGGGAGAAGTTTAGTGAGGGCTTGCCCCTGGTTGAGGAGGGGGTGCGCGTGGCGCAGGGGGCCGGACTCACGCTCACCGCGATCAGTGTGTCCCGCGCGCTGGCGTTCGCGTACGTGTACGCAGGGCGCTTCGATCTCGGGATGCAAACCGCCGACTGGGCGGTGAGCGAGCTGGAGCGCCTAGGGCAGAATAAGCAGCTTTCGGACCTTTACCTCGGGGCCTGCGCCATGCGCGACTCGCTGCGGTACTTATGTGATGATCTGCAAGGGGCGCAGGAGGGTGCCGTCGGGACCTACGAGCAGGCGGTGAGGGCTTCTAATCGGACAATCCAGTGCATGAGCGCCACGTCCCTGGCGTCGGTACACCTGGCGCGTGGAGAGTACACCGAAGCGCGGCGCTGGGCGGATACGAGCCTGCAGGTGGCGGAGGCCATCGGTAACGTGGCCACCGTCCGCACAGCGGCGGCGCTGGCACTCGCGGCTCGCGTGGGGCTGGGTGAGGCACCGCCGCTGCCGCGGTACATGGAGCTGATCGAGCAGGGATACGCCGCCCGGAGCGACATGGCACTGAAGAGCCTTCTGGTTGTTGACACGTTGCTGGCGGTTGGGGAGATAGAGCGGGCCCGGCGCTTCGGCGAGACGGCTTACGGCCATGCCGGCGGCCGGCTGCGCCAGGCACACTGCGCGACGGCCCTCGGTGACGTTATGCTGCGCCTCGGACCGCAGCATTGGAATGATGCCGCGCAACGGTATCAGGAGGCCATCGAACTGGCACAGCAGATCGGCGCGCGTTCGACCCTGGCGGCGGCGGAGATGGGGGCTGGCGAATTGGCGGCAATGCGAGGTGATCGAGAGCAGGGCCGGCAGCTGTTTATCGGGGCGCTGGCGACGGCGCGGGAATTGGGATTCGGGCGGCTTCAGAGCCGGGCCGAGGGTTTACTGGAAAACCTGAACGCCCCCGACGATGCCCGGCGGGCGGGCGCGCAGGGCAAGTGAGAGGACCGAGATCAGTCTCCTTCGCGCGTTTGGCGTGCCAGCCATGCGGCGCGGCAGCCTCGATTGCGGCAGAACCAACGCCCCTCGTCACCGAACGCCGTGACACACTGCAACGTGCCGTCGCCGAGCTTGACGATGGGGTGTCGCTCGCCGCAGTGCTCGCAGGTTACGAAACGCCCGGGAGTGTGGCCGTGCCGGTGGAACTTGCGGAACTCAGTTACCGTGCCCATGATCCGTGCGGGTCCAGTCTTCCTGTAAGCGAGGTGATGTAGAGTACACCGTACGGCCGAGACTGTCACGGGCACAGGCGGTTCCCCTAGAAAGCAGACCCAGCGCCCGTTGTAGCCTCGACGTGACGCATGTGAGCGAGGAGCGCCGGGCGAAAAGCGGTCCTCGACATGCGTCCGAGCCTCTACGGCAGACCGGTGGACTCTGGCACTGCCGTGGGCAAGAAGCTGAAAGCCTCCATGAAGCGCCGTCGGCCACCCGATTCGAGCACGTCGCCGTGAGTTACAATGATGCGGTCGAAGTCCCATTCGAGAATCCGCTGCACGGACTGCCGAGCGGCGTGCCGGTTGCGGATCACCAGGCGTACCAGGCGATGTGGGCCGAAACGTCCGGCGGCGCCAACCAGCCAGTAGAAGAGACGGGCGCCGGAGGTCTTGTCCGCGGCGACGTTGAAGGCGAGGTCCGTGAGGACCAACGTGCGTGTCGCCCGATGGAAGAACACCACCTCGTTGAGGGCCGGCGCGCCGCGGAAGAGGTGCTGCGCGATTTCCGCCCGCCACTCGGAAGGTGCGTCGTCGCTGAGGACGTCGTGAAATCTGAGGTCCTTCCGTTTGGGCGCCAGGCCAGGAGCGCCATAGATGCGTGCGTCCGGATAGGCTCCGATGTAGTCAGCGACGAAGAAATGGTGGACCTTGCTTGGTGCCACGACGCAGCGAACTGGTCCCAAGCCATCGAGCGCACGGCGGGTGTCCGCGTCTAAGCGGACCGGCGAATGCAGCAACAGGCCATCGTCGGCGAGCCGGATGACCGTCATGCGTGTGCCGATGTCACCCGCCGCCAGCTTCAGTGGCCGGTCGGCGACCCAGAGACTTGGCGCGAGGTTTCGGAGTGCGCTCATATCCCTCAGCCGTTCTGAACCGGGATGGAAAACGCCATGCGAGCCAATGCGATGGGGCGACCGTCCGGGTCCGCCACGAGCGCACAGCGCCCCCACCAGTAGTCGATCGCGGGTTCAAGCACGCGGACCCCGTTCCTGGTCAGGCGATCGAGCACTGCGTCTGGATCTTCCACATTGAAACGCAGCGCATGCCGTCCTGCGGCGACCTCCGGGCCGCAGTTCGGCCACACGCCTTCGCTGGAGCGACTGTCAGGATTCTGATGCAGGCTCTCCGGGTCCTGCGGGCCGAGGTCGGACCGGTGCAGCACCAACATGCTCGCGCCGAGCCCAAGCGTGCAGCTGGTCGCATCGTTGAAGATTTCCGTGAGGCCCAACAGGTCGCGGTAAAACCGCACCGCCGCGGCAAAATCATTGACGTAGAAGATCACGGAATTCAGCTCCACCGTCCCACCTCCCGTCGCGGCAAGTGTCTCACGGCCAATGTCCGCGAGCAACCATTCTGAAAATGACGGGAGCTGGCGTAGGAGTGGGCCTGCGAGGAGTTGACGATGGCAGCGGCGGCCAACACTGTCGATCTTGCGCTTCATCGCCTCGATCGCGGGCGGCGGCACCTTGGGCACTCTGGGCATCGCCGGTACGCGCCCCGTGAAAAACATTTCAGGCGATCCACAACTTCTGGCTATAGTTCGTTCGTGGCGGCTTCGTGGATCTACCTCGCAATTCAGGTGATACCAACTCGGAACTGTGAGTCAGCCGTCGAAGCCGGGCACCAGAGAGCGGACAACGGCGCGGGCGATCTCTTCGATCCGCCCTGGATCGGAACCCGCGACTCGAATGTGTCCGCCGGTGATCAGCGAAGCGAGTCCGTGCACGCTCGACCACGCCGCGAGCTGCAGCTCGCTTGGATCTCGAGAACTCATCCACCCGGCTTCTTGATAGTCTCGGACCGCACCGAGTAGCAGTAGCGAGGTGGCGGCGGCCGCGGCCTCGAGGGACGGGTGGGCCGCGCGGTCGGCCAGCTCCGGGCCGAACATTACATTGTAGTGACACGGGTGCGCGGCAGCGAAGAGCACGTACGCGATCCCCGACTCACCGAGACGCCGCGCCGGGTCGTCGCCGTGGGCTGCGATCGCCCGGCGGATTTCCTCGCCCAGCAGCCGGAATCCCTCTTCCGCGATCGCGGCGAGTAGGGCTTTCCGGGACGGAAAGTGTCGATAGGGCGCTGCGGTGGAGACACCGGCGCGCCGGGCCGCCTCCCGCAGCGACAGGGCTGCGGCGCCTTCCTGCTCGATCAGGCCGAGCCCGGCGTCGATCAGCGCTCGGCGCAGGTTCCCGTGGTGATAGGAGCCCTTTCGCTTCCGCAGAGCTGGCCCGGAATCCGTCATTCTTGCGTGGGATTTCTCCCGCATGGTGCGGCCAGTATAGCACGGTGTTGACATCAGTAACATCCTATGTTAGCAACGATAACATGATGGCCGCGAATTCGACTCACGGCACCTCATCCCGGCACATCGGGTACGCGTGCTCCTACCTGCCCGAAGAGATCGTCATGGCGGCCGGATTCGTTCCCCGCCGCATCATGCCCCAGACTCGACCCGCCGAGGCGGACGCCCACATCCACGCAAACACGTGCCATTACGTGAAAGCCCTGCTGGCGGCTGCGCTCGAGGGAGAGACTCCCCAACTCGACGGATTCGTCGTCACGAACTCATGCGATGGCATGCGAAGGCTCTATGACGTCTGGAGTGAGTACGTTCCACGTGTGCCCGTCTTCTTCCTGGATGTCCCGAAGAAGCGAGATCCGGATGCCATCGCTCTCTTTGCTTCCGAGCTGCGGAGACTGGCCGAGACTCTCGAACGACAGCTCCCGAACGCCAGAGGCTCGGACGAGCGCCTCGAAGGCGCCATCCGCACCTGCAACACGATCCGGCGACAGATGTCTGAGGTGCTGACGCTCCAGAAGGAGGCAGCACCACGGGTGCGAGGAACGGATTTCTTCGATCTGACTTCCGGCGCGGCGGAGCTCACACCGAGCGACCTCCGCGAGCGGATCGACCAGTTCCTCTCGAAGATCGACGAGGAGGGCTGCGCGCCGCGCGGACCACGGATCGTGCTCTCGGGGAACATGATCAATCGCCCCGATCTACTGACGCTCATCGAGGACTCTGGCGCCCATGTCGTGGCCCTGGATACCTGTTTCGGCGTCCGGCACTACGACCTGCTGGTCGAGGAGCACACCGGGGACCCGATGCTGGCGCTGGCAACGCGATACCTGTTGCGATCGCCGTGCCCGAGAATGCACGGGCTCGAGCGGCGATTCGAGTACCTGAAAGGGCTCGTCGAGTCGAGCGGGGCGGCGGGTGTCATCTACAGCACCGTCAAGTTCTGCGATTCGCATCTCTACGATCTCCCGCTACTCGAGGAGGAACTCACGCACGCGGGAATTCCCTTTCTCTGGCTCGAGAACGACTATGAATGGACTGGATCGGGCCAGCTGCGGACCCGGGTGGAAGCCTTTCTCGAGATGCTGTGATGGCGAGGACACCGACATGTTGAAACAGATTCTTCAATCCATGGTGCAACCGTCAGCTGCTCTACCGAGCCAGGCGGCCAACCCCCAGGCCGTGTGGCTGAACGAGATGACAGGACTCATGCTCGACGCATTCGAGCCGGGCAAGACCGTGGTCTACAGCTCCTGCTATGCCTTCCCCGGCGAGCTGCTCGCGGCCTTCGATGTGGCGCAGTTCGACTTCGAGCTGGCCGGGGCCGTGATCGGCTTGGCCGGTCCGGCAGTACCCAGGCTGACGGAAGCGGAGGGACGCGGTTATCCGATGGACATGTGCTCCCTGCACCGGCTCGCCCTCGGCGGGGTCTTCCGCGACGAGTTCCCGAAGCCCGATCTCTTGATCACCACATCGTACTACTGCGATCAGAAGACCAAGACCAACGACATCGTCGCGCGCCTGTACGGCGCGGAGTCACTCTTGCTCGAGGCGCCCTCAGCCGTCACCGCGGATTCCATACGATACGTCGAGAAACAGCTGCGCCAGATCGTGGAGCGAATCGCCGACGTCGCTGGACAGCGCTTCGATGAAGACCGGCTGAGGGAAGCGGTGCGCAGCTCGAATCGGGCGAGACGATCGCAGCTGAAGCTGCTGGAACTCCTGAAGCACCGCCCCGCTTCCTGGAGCGACGCCGCGCTGATCCTCTATTCCATCCAGGCCCGCCAATTTGCCGGGACCCCGGTGTTGGAACGACTGAACGAGGCATTCGTCCGGGAAATGGAGCGGCGAATCGCCGGCGAAGACCTCGAGCCCGAGCGCCACCGGGTTTTCTGGTTCGCCTGGGTTCCGATGTACGCCACGAACATCTTCGAGGTGCTCAAGGCACATCACGTGAGCGTCCCCATCTGCGAGACGATGAAGGTTCATTGGGACGAGATCGACGAGCAGAACCCGTTCGAAGGCCTGGCGCTCAAGTGCCTGAAGAACCCCTTCGTGGGGCCGCATACGCGACGTGTCGAGGGTCTCGCGACCACGATGGACGAATATCACATCGATGGGGCACTCCTGTTCGCCACGCCGGCCTGCCGGCACGCCAACGGCGCGTACAGATTGCTCCAGGACTCGCTGGCAGCGATCGGCGTCCCGCTGCTCACCCTCGATATGGATATCAGCGACGGACGCGAGTACTCGCCCGAGCAGGTCAAGACGAGGCTGGAGGGGTTCATCGAGGTCCTCGAACACAAGACCCCCCGGCCGCGGTCGGCGCCCCGCGAAGGGGAGGTGGACTCAGCTTGATGCTCTTCCTGGGCGTGGATATAGGGAGTCTCTCCTGCGACGCCGTCCTCATCGACGGCGCCGGGGACGTCGTGAGCTGGTCGGTCGTGCCGACCGGAGCACGCAACGGCGCGGCCATCGAGCGGGCGCGACGGGAAGTGCTCGAGGCCGCCGGGGTCGCCGGCGAGGAGCTGAACGCGACCGTGGCCACTGGCTACGGTCGCAACTGCGTGGACGGAACGCTCGCAGTGGTCACCGAGATCACCTGCCACGCGAGGGGCATCCGAAGGGTGCTGCCGGGCACCGGCGTGCTCGTCGACATCGGCGGGCAGGACAGCAAGGCGATCCGGATCGACGGGGCGGGATCCGTCGTGCAGTTCGCGATGAACGACAGGTGCGCTGCCGGCACCGGACGCTTCCTGGAGGCCATGGCCCGCGCCCTGGAGGTGGGCGTCGACGAGCTGGGTGGTCTCGACGAGGGCGGAGCGGGGAGGGTGACCTTGAGTAGCATGTGTACGGTGTTTGCCGAGAGCGAGGTCGTGTCGCTGGTCGCAAAGCAAACGGACGTCCGCGAGATCGTCAACGGGCTGCACCGAGCCATCGCGACACGCACCCGCGGTCTCGTGAAGCGGGTCGCGCCGGATCTCTTCGGGCTGAACGTCGCCATGTCCGGGGGAGTGGCGCGCAATTCCGGCGTGATCGGTGCTCTGAGTGCTGCACTCGGGTGCGAGATTCAGAGGCCGCAAGAGCCGGACACCGTCGGCGCGCTGGGTGCCGCGCTGATTGCTCGCGACCGATGGCTGAGCAGAGAGACCGCCGGAAGCCATCGCCGCGCGCGTTGAAGGAGGCCGAGGACGTGGCGGGAAGCACGGCGAGCATGAACAGGCGACTCGTTCGCCGTTCTCCGCTGTTTTGGGGGCCGGAGAGACAGGTGCGCGGTTGCCTGACTCGCCGCGCGAGCGGGGCACGGCAATCGCTGCGAGGCCGAAAAGGACAATCCGTCGCAGGGCGCGTCCACTTGGCGCAGGGTGCACCGAAATGAAGCTGGAAGGCGCACACGTGGTGGTCACGGGGGCTTCGAGAGGCATCGGGGAAGCGCTGGCGCGGGCCTTCGCCCAGGAGGGAGCCCGCGTCGCCCTGGTCGCCCGCTCTGCTGACGTCATCGAGGCGATGGCGATCGAGCTCGAAGGAACGGCCCATCCGGCCGACCTCACCGATCGCGCGCAGGTGGCGGGGCTCATCGGGCGAGTGGAGGCCGAGGGGGGACCGATCGACGTGCTGGTGAACAACGCTGCCCTCGCGCTGGCGGGTGACTACCTGAACCAGGACCCGGACGAGATCGACCGCACCTATCAGCTGAACCTGGTGACACCGGTCCAGCTCTGCCGCCAGGTCGTCCCCCACATGCTCGAACGCGGACGCGGTCATATCGTGAACGTCTCCTCGATGGTTGCGGCCTTCTCCTTTCCAGGACTCACGGCGTACGCGTCCTCGAAGTCCGGACTCACCCACTTCCACTTCAGCCTCCAGCTCGACCTGAAGGACTCCCGCGTCGGTACCACGCTCGTGGAGCTCGGGCCGGTCCGCACGGGCATGCTCGATCTGGACATGCAGTACACGCCCACCGGCGACGCCTTCCGGCGTCTCTTCCGCCTGCACGTGCTCGTGGAGCTGCGGCCCGAGAAGGTGGCGAACGCGGTCTTGCGTGCGGTCCGGCGGGGGAAGCCTTACGTAAGGCTGCCCAGGCGGGCGGCGCTGGTGCCGCTCCTCGCCAACCTTCCCCGCCAGGCCGCGGCCGCGCTGCTCTGAGAGGCGATGCCTGCCAGGCGATTCGATCTGATCCTCTTCGGCGCGATCGGGTAAACCGGTCGCCAGGTCCGGGTGACGAGTCAGCTTACGTCCTGAATCTGCCCCTCCGGCGAATGCACCCGCAAGCTCGCTTTGCCGCTCCACCAACGACGTCGGCCGCCGCCTACGGTCGTGAGTGACTGAGGTCCTCGGGGACTCGCCATAACGGGAGGTCCTCGGACCTCAATTGCCGCTTGTTCGACTGAGCCGCAGGGAATGCCCAGGTCCGAGGCGCGGACGGCTCGGCCTCAGGCGCCAGGTGGTGGCGCGTAGAAGCGACGGCGTCGCGGTGGAACTCGAGCGCGAAGAAGAGGGACGAGTGGACGTCGCAAGAAAGGACCGGCCCGTGGTTCGTCGCGCACGCCGAGACCCTAACCGTCGCGACCGACGCCGTTGCCGCTGCCGAACGTCGTGCGCTTGAGCCGCGCGCGTTCTTCTGCGCGCCGGTCTCCAAGCGCTGGTTCGGCTTACCCTTCCGAAACGACACCCAGAATCCCCTTGTCCCTCAACCAACTCGTCAATTGGTCCGGGACGGTTTGCTCTGGAGAGTAACAGTCGAATTCTCGGTAGAGCTTTCCGACCAAGTCGGTTGGCAAAGCCCTCAGTGTGCGGTCCTTCAGCAGGCAGACCGGTCTTCCCAACGCAAACATGTATCCGACTTCTAGAGCTACGTTCGGATTAAATTCGTCGCCTTCTACGCGTTCGAATACGGCAACGCCGAAGCCGCAGCCATACACGTAAGTGAGCACATTCGTGAAGAGGTCATCGTGATACTGCTTGTCGTCAGCACGGAGTCCGTCGATATTCCAGTCTTTGAGGCTCTTGCGAATCGCATCTGCTATTGCTCGATGCGCCTTGGAAGGTGTAAATCCCATCACAATGAACGCAGACGAGCGAGGGTCCGGATGGTCTCGCCGGAATGCCGCCAAACTCTCGTCCAACCCGGATGGTGCAAGGCCGGGAGGATGTAGTTGCTGAGAGGTCCAACAGCGTTCGGGCCAAAGGGCACTCACGAGTCTGGCATCAAAGTTCTGGATTTCCAGCCCGAAGCTGAGGGAGCGTGAACTGTGGAGGCTGTATTCAGGCACGACCTCAGTCGAGCCCTTCAGCCATTCTAAGTCCGCGCACTGGGGGACCTGTTCTCGCAACTTGTCGAGATCGATTCGCCATCCAGAGCCCGTCGGCTGAAACCATGGTTGCTGCCGGAGAACGTCAACTGCCATCGCTGCCAATTGGTCCCTACCGACATTCCAGCGTGCGCTAACGGAGATCTGCACGCTGTCGAGAGCGGACGTGTTCGCGGACCTCGTTTGCGTGATGTGTGTTCGCATTCCCTGAAGAATGGTGATTTCGATGAAGCGCATCAGCTCATTCGCCTATGCAATGGGGATGGTTTCGTCGTCCACCGCCCCTGAACGAGTAGCCGAACTTTGAATTCGGCGTATCAATGAAACCGCCAACCCACGCCAGCCGTGGCGGGTTAACACCGCCGTTGGCATGGGCCGCTCATACACCAGACTCCGCCATCGATTCAAGCAGTTGGGCATGCCTTCTTTACGTGGTTCCACGTTGTGTTAACCCGCCGCGCCCGGCGGGTTAACACCTTAACCGCACCCCCGCCATCACAGCCGGTCCGCCGGGCTGACCACGCCGTGCCCGCCGCGGTTGAGCACGTGCGTGTAAATCATCGTCGTCGTGACGTCCTTGTGCCCGAGCAGTTCCTGCACCGTGCGGATGTCCTTCGATACGCTTCGCTACTCAGGATGGACGGGCTGTTTGAAGCAGATCGGTGGCGAAGCCGTGTCTCAAGGTATGGGGCCCGACGGGCTTCGCCACGCCGGCTTTCCGCGCGGCGGCATGAATGGCTTTCTGCAGCACCGATTCGTGGATGTGGTACCGCTGCGGTTCGCCAAAGCGCGGATCGCGGCAGATCTTCGAAGCGGGGAAGATCCACTGCCAGCCCCAGTCGCGGTTCGCATTCACGTATTTCCGGGCCAGCGCGTCCGGCAGCTGCACGCGCCCGAAGCCCGCCGCCAGATCGCGCGCGTGCACACGCTGCACCCGCTCCAGGTGGGCGGCTAGCGACTCTTTGACGCTGCCGGGCAGCATGGTCACCGGAGTGTCCGGATGAGGCCGCGCACCGCTCCCGACGCCTTCCGGGGTTCCCGACCAGGGCCGCGCAGCCTTCCCGAATCGGTCCGGACTCTCCGGTCGGGGTCGCGCACCGCTCCTCACGCCTTGCCGGTGATGTACGCCGCGCCGAATGTGACACCGTCGGCCCTCTGGGACTGTCTCACGAACCGAGCGCTGACGGGCAAATCCTACCTCGGCTGCTACATGCCCGCGCGCAACGCCATGGCGATCTCCATGCGGCGGACGCGCAGTGCCGGGACGACGGCGGCGACAATCGCCACACCCAGGGTCGCGACTGCGGTAACGCCTACCGTGATCGCGGAAACAATCGGTTTGGGGAAGAGGCCCGGTGGGGTGAGCGTCGCCAGCGCCACGCAGCCGGCGACGCCGAGCAGTACGCCGAGCAAGACGGTGCCGCCGGAGACGAGGAGTGACTCGATCACCGTCTGGACTACGAGGGTACGGCTGCGCGCTCCGATCGCACGCGCCACGGCGATTTCGACGGCCCGCTCCGCCAGCGTCGCGAGTTGATAGTTCGCGATACCGACGGCGCCGATGAGGAGCGTCACGGTTCCGGCGATGCCCATGAACACCATGAAGCCGGCATAAAACAGCTCCGAGATGCGCGATGGCAGGGTGAGATCGTACCAACGCACCGCGTCGATATCGTCTGGATGGAAACCGGCACGTGGTCCGAGCGTCGCCACGACCGCACGAAACGCCCGTTCCGGCGTCACTCCCGGTCGCGGGTAGACGACCAAGATGCTGACGCTCTTCTCGTCGTAGCCGAAAAGAGCCTCGGCGCTGGTTATCGGGATGATCAGGAGCTGGTTGTCCAGTCGGTCGTTGTTCATGTACTGGCGGCCTTTGCGCGCCGCCACGCCAATGACCTCCAATGGCCGGCCTTCGACGTGGAGGGTTCGCCCAACGGCATGCTCCGCCTGCCCGAAGAGGGCCTGTGCCGCGTCGTAGCCTAGAACGGCCACGGCGCGACGCAGCTCGATGTCGGTGGCGTCGAAGAAACGGCCTCCGGCCATGCTGAAGTTGCGCAGGCTGGCAAAGCGCGCGTCGACTCCGGTCAGGTCGAGCCGGCGCACGTGTCCGGCGACCTCGGCGCGTACGCGCTCTCGGGACAAGTGCTCCGGAAGAATCGCCTCCACCTCGTCGTGGTTGGCGCCTTCGGCGGCAGCGGCGTCGTCACGCGACAAACGCACGTGCACGCCGGCGCGATGGCCGGGGAAGCCGGAAGACGTGACTGCAGGAATGATGAACAAGCAGCCCTTGCCATACCGGCTCATCTCCTCCCGCATGAACTCGCGAAAACCACTTCCCCAGGCCAGCATGAGCACGATCGCAGCCGCACCCCACAGCACACCCATGGCCGAAGCGATCACGCGACGTGGGTGGTCCGCCAGCGATTCGAAGGCTTGTCGGAAACGCTCTCTCAGGTCCATTACGTGACCCGCATCGCCGCGCCGGGATCGACGCGTGACGCCAGGCGGGCGGGCACGATGCCAGCGACGAGACCGACTGCGGCAAGCACGCCGAAGGTCGTGAGAATCACGCTGAAGGACAACCGTGGCGCCGGGATCATGTCCGGAAGGGGCAGCAGACCGACACCGGACGCGAGGGCGACCCCAAGCACGATACCGATGGCACCACCCACAAAGACGATGACCAGCGTCTCCACCAACAGCTGGAAGATCACATCGCTCCGGCGGGCACCGCAGGCGCGACGGACCGCAATCTCCATGCGGCGATCGTTGACGATGGCGATCATGAGGTTGGCCACACCTACCCCTGCCATTGCCAGGGCCACGGTTCCGATGAAGCCAAGCAAAATCTGCAACCCACGCCCGATCTTGCGGAACGGCTCGGTGTAGTCGGCCACGCTCATGAGCCGGATGGCCTCGTGATCGGCGGAGGAAACGTGGTGCCAGGGGCTGAGGACGGCGCGCAGCTCCGCATGCATGGATGGGATGTCGTCCAGACGCCGTGGCTTCGCATACACGACATCGACCTCATTCTGCTGGCCAAACAGCGGCCGCGCGCTGCGCAGCGGAATGAAGATCGTGTCGTCGTGCGGGGCCCAGTCTACCATGAGCTGCTGCCCCTTATGCGCGAGGACCCCTACTACTACTGTGTCATGAAATCTCATGAAAGCCCTGTCCCAGGCGGATTTCCGCGATTTTACCGGCCCGATTGTGCGTCTCGGAAAACCAACGGCCACGCGGCTCCCTGCGTCTTGTGACACAGTAGTACTACCAGCTGGAACGGCTTGCCTTCGATTTCGATCGTGCGGCCGAGGACGTCATCGGTTCCAAAGAAGACGGAGGGCAGATTGGCCCCGAGCACGGCCACGGCGCGACCGGAACGATCGTCGTCGGCATCGAAGAAACGCCCACGTCCGACGTGCAGCTCCTGTATGTACTGCAGATCCGGCGTTACGGCTGCTACCACGGCGTTGCGTGTACGGTGAACCGTACGTACGGCAACGGTGCCGCGGGTCACGCCCGCCGCCAGCACTTGTGCTGAAGGAACCCCAGCGCGCAAGCGATCGAGGTCGTCACGGGTGAGATGAATCGGCCGCCCGAGCCGGGCGCCCCCGGTCTCGGCGGTCGTGTACTCGCCGACTACGAAGGAGTGACGGTCCCCCGTTTTCTTGAAACCCGTATCGACGAACGCATAAAAGCCGGCGCCGGACGCGAGCAGGACAACCACTGCGGCGGATCCCCAGACGATGCCAACCAGGGTGAGCACGTGACGACGCCATTCGGCGGCAAGCTGCGAGCGGCCGTCGTCGATGAGCGGGCGCAGGAGCCGCAACATCCGGCGCAGACGGCGCGGAACGAGGCCGGCCGTGTTTACGGGGCGGCCGTTGGACCCCACCTCGGGTCTCGCTTCACGCATGGGCACCGTCCCCGTCGATGCGTCCGTCGCGGATGCGGACGATGCGTTGGGCGCAGGCCGCCACGTCCTCACTGTGAGTGACAACGACGAGCGTCCTTCCCTCACGGTGCAGATCGCGGAAGATGGCGAGGATTTCGCGGCCGGTCGCCTCGTCGAGATTGCCAGTGGGTTCATCCGCTAGAATCACGCGCGGTTCGTTCACCAGCGCGCGCGCCAGGGACACACGCTGGCGTTCACCACCGGAAAGCTGCGATGGGCGGTGGTGCAACCGGTGCCCGAGACCCAGACGCTGCAACAGGAGTTGAGCGCGGCGCTCGCGTTCGGCGCGCGGAATGCCGGCGTAGAGCAACGGGAGGGCGGCATTGCGCAGCGCCGACATGCGGGGCATCAAGTTGAAGGTCTGGAATACGAAGCCCATGCGCTGGGCGCGGAGGTCGGCGAGACGGTCGTCATCGAGATCCTGGATCGGTACGCCGTCGAAGCGGTAGGTGCCGGCGGTCGGACGTGAGATGGCCCCGAGGATCTCGAGGCAGGTCGTCTTTCCCGAGCCCGACGGCCCCATGATGGCGACGAACTCCCCTTCATCGATGCTGAGGTCGACTCCGTGGAGGATTTCGACCTCGCGCTCACCGACGGGGTATGCTTTGTAAACCGCTTGCAGTGCAATAACAGGCGTCACGGCTTCTGCGGATCGCCGCGGACAAGGACCGAGTCTCCCTCGGCCAGCCCGTCACTGACGATGGTCTGGAATCCGTCACTGTACGCTTCGCGGATCGGCACCAGCCGCGCGGTGTCGCTGCGCCGCGGGTCGCCAAGGCGGACCTTGGGTCCGTCATCACTGCGCACGATCGCGGTGTTGGGGATGAGCAGGACATCGCGGTGCTCGCCGACGACCACGCGGGCGTCGGCCGACATGCCGACCCGGATGCGATCCTCATGCGGCAGCTCGAGCTCGACACGGAAATTGGCGACCTTCTGGTCAAGCGTACCGGCGGAAGACACCTTGCGAACGGCCCCGTGAAAGGTGTCGCCGGGGAAGGCGTCGATGTGGACGTCGGCAGGTTGGCCGACGCGGACGTGCGCGATGTCGTTCTCATCCACCTGCGCCACCAAACGCAGGTGGCGATCGTCGGCAACGACGGCGACCAGCGTGCCGCCGTTGCTGGCGCTCATGTCAGCTACCGGAGTGCCGAGCTCGGCATCCCGGCGAATGACGACGCCCTCGATCGGGGCGCGCAGTACCCCATGTTCGAGGTCGCGCTCCGCCTTCTGCAGGGCGGCCTGTGCCTGCAGGATGGCGGCCTGGCGCGCTTCGTGCTCGGCGCGCGCGTCGTTTACGGCGATCTCGGCAAGACGCAGTTTGTGCTGAGCGTCCTCCGACTCTTGGGATGACGCGACGCCTTGCGCAAAGAGACGCGCAACGCGGTGGTGGTCGCGCCGCGCTTGGTCAAGGTCAGCCAAGGCCTTGCCCACCACGTCCTGGTGCGCCTGCGCCCGTCGCGCCTCAACCGCGGCACGAAGCTCGGCGACCCGATCCGCAAGCCGGTCGAGGTCGAGCTCGACGAGGGGTTGGTCCGGCGTCACGCGGTCCCCTTCTTCGACATAGAGCTTTCGCACGATGCCCGAGACCTCGGACTTGATCTCCACCCGCGTCACGGATTCCATGGTCCCCGTGGCGGCCACGGTCTCGTGGAGACTGCCACGGACGACTTTGGCGGCGCGAAAAGCGGCCGCCGGATCGGCCTCGCTTTTCCGCAGGTCCCAGGTCAGGCCGAGGTAGACGACCCAAGAGAAGAGAAGGAGACCGACTGCAGTGGCGAGCACTGCCGTAACTCTACGTGCGCTCCGTACGGCCCGCATGAGTGATGAACGCATGTAACGCACAGAAGGCCCGGATTGCAAACCGCGGGCCCTCACCCGTGCACTTGCGACCAGGCACACCGGGCGCTCGGCGCGCGTAAAGGCTGCACGGCGCAGCCGGCAGCGTGCAGCTTTGAGTATGCATCATAAGAGCGTCAGGCGTTGAACCTTTTTCGTTGTGAGGCGTATTACCGTGCAGAAAGGGAGGAGGCGATGGCCGAGACGAAACAATGCCCTTACTGCGCGGAGGAGATTCGAGCCGAGGCGATTCGCTGCCGGTACTGCCGGAGCCGGTTGACCTCGTTTGACCCTTCCCGCTGGCACCGGAGCCATCCGGAGGCGCGCTTGGCCGGGGTCTGTGCCGCCCTCGCACACGTGCTCGCCGTGCCCGTGGCGTTGGTACGCCTGGTGTTTGTGGTGCTCACGTTCATCCATCTGCTTGGTCCTCTGCTGTATGCGGGTCTGTGGCTGGTCATCCCGCGAAGTCCAGGGGAAGATTCGCCGCTCGAGAGACTGCTGCAGGAGGCGCTGGCGCTCACCCGCAGGCTGAGCGGGCGCGGGGATAGGCCACCTCCGCCGCCGGTCGATACTTCAGGCCATTGATCATGCTATGCGGGAGCGATGGCGACAGATGAAGACCTCGTCGGCCAAGTGGCAGCCGGAGATGAGGCGGCTCTCCACGAGCTGCTGCGGCGCTACGAACGCCCGTTGTCACACTTCATCTACCGCCATACCGGGGGACGGGATGTTGAAGATCTGTATCAAGAGACCTGGCTGCGCGCGGTTCGGGCGGCGGGACGATTCGATCCAGGCCGGCGATTCTCAACCTGGGTTTTCCAGATCGCCGTCAATCTGTGCCGCGACTGGCACCGGCGTTGGGCGTCCGATGTGGTTCCGGCGACAGACGTCACGGAAACAGCCGTCGACCTGGGCCGAGTCGAAGCCCGGATGGATGCCGTCCGGTTGCTGGCAGTGCTTCCCGAGCCGCAACGGGAGGTATTGATCTTGCGGTACTTTCACGACCTCAGCGAAGAGGAGTCGGCGCGCATTCTCGGCTGCCCGAAAGGCACCGTAAAGAGCCGGCTGCACAACGCTCTGGCCCGCTTGGCCGCGCACGTGCGAATGGAGGAAAAGCCGTGAGCGAACAGCTGTTTCATGGCGGGCACGGGACCGCGCGCCTGACGGCGCATGCAAGCGAGTGCGACGAGTGCCGGGTCTCTCCGCTGCCGGTCGGTCGTATTGCCGCCCTTCTCGACTCCACGGATGTGGATATCGATACCGCTGGCATGTCGGCACGGACCTTGGTGCGGCTGCGGCGTGAGCTGAAGACGATGCGTGGTATGTCCTGGCGCCGCGTGATGGCCCATCTGTTGCGTGCGTTGCTGCCGCTACCGCCGGTGCTGGTGGTTGATGCGTACCTTCTCCACGCCGCATACGGGTGGGGAAGTGCGATACTTCCTAGTGTCCTGGTGGTGTACGTGGTGCTGAGTTACGCCGCCTTCCTCGTGTTCGTCTTCGGGCTTACCTACGCGGCCGTGCCGCTGCTGATGGCGCGGCAAACGGTAAGTGTGAGGACCGGCATCTGAAGTGAGAGAACGATGAAACCATGCCCCTATTGTGCCGAGGATATTCAAGACCAGGCCGTGAAATGCCGCTATTGCGGCAGCTTGTTGGCGGACTCCGCGCTGTCCCGCATCTGGTACCGTTCACGAAAGGGAAAGATGCTCGCAGGCGTGTGCGCCGGCCTGGCGGAACAGTTTGGCATATCGGTAACGGCGTTACGGTTGGCGGCCATCCTCTTCACCCTGATCGGATTCGGATGGGGCATTCTCGTGTACGTCGTGCTGTGGGTCATCATGCCCTATCGCCCGACCGAACCTTGGAAGCCTGAATTGACCCCTCGGTCTTGACGTAGCGGTGGCCCTGGAAGTCCACGGTGCGCCCTTGTCTGCAACGCCACGCCTTCATATAGTACTTCGCCGTAAGGGGAGTGTACGATGCAGGTTTCGATCACGTGGTGTGTGCCCTGAAACTACTTGCCACGCGCGACCAGTTTGGCCGCGTCCTTGAAAAAGCGATTCGGGGTAGATTCTGAACTCATCCGCGGCAAAGATGGGGTATTCGACGTAGAGGTCGACGGCCGGCTGGTGTTCTCGAAGCACCAACTCGGTCGGTTCCCCGAGCCCGGCGAAGTGGAAGAAGCGATCGAGCGACTGCGTTCGAAGGCGAAGTAGAGTGGTTCAGAGATCCGGCCGGCGGATCACGAACTCCATCACCTGATCGATGGCGTAGCCGCAGTCGGGGTCGGGCAGCGTCATCAAGCGGGCTGGCTGCCCGTACCAGGGATAGCCGCGGCAGACGAGAGGGCGCTCCTCGTAGGCCATGCAGCGGCCATCGTCGGCGAGCTGGTCGCACCGGTACAGATGGGCGTCAGCCGACAAGCGGCTGGTGTAGAAGGGGTTCCGCCTCGTCGCCTCGTCGCGTGTCAGGGGATGCCAATGCTTGGCGGCAAAGGCCGCATCGGAAGGGATGCCGAGAACGGTGGTCAGCGCGGCGGTCGCCATGACCTCTTCGGGCGATTGGGCCAGCGTCAACACGCGGCAGCAGGCGCCGCATCGGTTGCAGTTCCCCATCATCGGAAGCTCTCACTTCATGTAGTGCGTAGTCCACCGTCGTCCCAGGTACACGCCAGCCGCGGTGCCAACAACACTCAGAACATATGCCGTCATGAAGCCGACATAGGAACCGAGCCACCAGCCGAAGGCGCCGCTGACAGTTGCGGTGATGAAGGTGATCACGAGCTGCTCACGACAATCGGACGGCCACGCTCACCGGCCGTGGTTACGAGGCGGCGGCGGCTTTCATCAGCTCCGCGTCGGGCTGGAGGATGAAGCCCGCACCCACCGCCCGGTCCGTCGCTGCGTTGAACGCCGAGACGTAAGCGCTCTGGTCGGGATACAGTGAGGCCAAGGTCGTTGCATCGAACGGCTTGGTGGTCCCAAAGAGCGCGCAGAGGATCGACCCGGTTTGTCCCTGACCCGAGAGCGCTGCGATCGGCACGTCGACCTGCGGTGTACGAATGCCGCCGAGGGCGTTGCCGTTTGCATCGCGCACGATCGTGATCGCCGCGCCGGCGACCACATCAAGACGTGGAGCGAGCGGCGGAGGCGTTCCATGTCGCACCCACTGGTTCAGCGCCGCGATGGCGGCGTTCAGGACGAAGTGCTGCGGTCCGGAGTTGATCGGCGTCCTGCACGTGAGCGCGGGGAACGCGGCTACCGGACTGGTGGTGACGACGAGCTTTGCCGCGTCGGGCGAGTTGCCGAGGTCGGTGTTCCCGACCCCAAGCGTGTAGGTGTCGGCGTGCGCAGTGCCGGCCACCTCCCAGAGGCGGAAGCGGTCGGTGTCCGGCTGTCGCGCGGAGAAGTACCCGAGGAAGGTGAGGTCCGTTTCAGTCTCGAAGATCAGCACCGGGACGTCGAGGTCGTTGCGAATCTGTGCCGAGCCGGGCACCGTGATCGCCGGCTGTGGCGTCTCGGATAGTGACGCGATAGTGAAGCTGTTACCGCCCCGACTGTGGACCAGGAACCCATCGTAGATGTCGGCGAGCGGATGAATCGCATTGATGTACGTGACCAATCGAAATGCCGACTGCGAGTCCCCGGTGGCGATGACCGTACTGATCTTCAGGTCGCCGAGAGGGTTGCTGCCCGCCGGGCGCCGAATCGCCTGAGCGGCTTGCGAGAACATGTCGTACGAGAAGCTGTCGCCAGGATGAACGAGCGACCCATACCGCTCAGGGTCCGTGGTCTTCAACGGAATAGCCGGTAAGCCCGGGATGAGTGCTTGGCCGCCTTCCACTCCGACGCGCTGAGCCGAGACGCCCACCCAGGCGAAGCCGTCGCGGATGAGTTCGGTATGATCCGCGGTCCAGTCGGCCGCAGAGTCGAGACCGCCGCTGACGTTGAGCCATTCCACAACGACCGTGCCGTTGAACTTCTTCGGGTCAAGCGGGCGATACACGAGGATGCGCGTCTTGTAGGCGGCTGTGTCGCTACGCGTGACCGTCCAGTTGCCGTCGGTGCCCAAAGGGCCGACGTCGGTGTAGGCGGTCGCCGCCCCGGCGATGAAGTACTCCGCCTCGGAGTAGCCGACCGCGGCGAGATCGAAGGTCGTCGAGGCGATGAACGGGGTCCCGTTGCCACCGGTGACCGGGCCCTCGACGGCTGGGCTGGACACGCTACCGCCGCGCATCGGATTGGAACTGTCGTTACTGTCACCGCATCCGATTGCCACGGCCAGCAACCCAACGAGCGCCGGGCCGGCAATACTGAAACAGCGTCGCCCCACCGCAGTACACGCAGCTGACATTCGGGATTCTCCTGAGCGGTTGTAGTCCGGATTGGAAGGCGCTGACAAGGGCTGTGTCCCGCGAGCCGATTGAATTGTTCCGGCCTCACGCGCTAGGCTCCACGCTCACGATGGCCAAGATCGCTCTCATCGGTGCTGGCAGCGTTGTGTTTGCCAAGAACCTCATTGGTGACATCCTGAGTTTTCCGGAGCTGGCCGATGCACACATCGCTTTGATGGACATCGACGCCGACCGCCTGCACACTGCGGAGCGCATGACGCAGAAAGTGGCCGCCGCGCTACAGGTGAAGCCGACGATTACGACCCATACGGAGCGGCGCGGTGCCCTGACCGGCGCCGACTACGTCATCAATACCATTCAGGTCGGCGGGTACCGGCCGTCCACCGTCGTCGATTTCGACGTGCCGAAGCGGCACAATCTGCGCCAGACGATCGGCGACACCCTCGGCATCGGCGGCATCATGCGCGCCTTGCGCACGATTCCGGTGTTGATCGACATTTGCCACGACATGGAGGCGCTGTGCCCGCATGCCTGGCTGTTGAATTACACCAATCCCATGGCGATGAACTGCTGGGCACTGTCGCGGGCGACACCGATCCGCACCGTGGGGCTGTGTCACAGCGTGCAGGGTACCGCCATGCAGCTGGCGGATGACATCGGTGTGCCGTACCGCGACATCAATTACCAGGCGGCCGGCATCAATCACATGGCCTTCTATCTTCGCTTCGAACGCCACGGCGAGGACCTGTACCCGCTGATTCGCAAGGTGGTGGCCGACGGCCGCGTCCCGGCGAACAACCGGGTGCGCTACGAGATGCTCATGCGGCTCGGCTACTTCGTAACGGAATCGAGCGAACACTTTGCCGAATACACACCGTACTTCATCCGCCGCGACCGGCCCGACCTGATTGAGCGTTTCGGCGTTCCGCTCGACGAGTACATCACTCGCTGTGAGTTCATGGACGGGTTCTGGGGGAACATGAGGGCGTTTTTCGAAAGCGAGGAGCCGATCACGGAGATCGAGCGCAGCCACGAGTACGGCGCCGTGATCATTCACAGCCTGGAGACGGGAACGCCTCGGGTGATCTACGGCAACGTGCCCAATTGCGGATTGATCAGCAATCTGCAGGGCGGCTGTTGCGTCGAGGTGCCGTGCCTGGTGGACGGCAACGGCATCCAACCGACACGCATCGGCGAGCTTCCGCCGCAGCTGGCCGCCCTCATGATGACGAATGTGAACGTCCAAGCGCTGGCGGTCGAGGCGGCGCTGAGCGGGAAGCGTGAGCATGTGTACCATGCGGCAATGCTCGACCCGCACACCGCAGCCGAGCTGACGTTGGACGAAATCTGGCGCTTGGTCGACGAACTGATCGTAGCGCATGGCGATATGAGTCCACCGCTGCGATAGGAGTCCTGAGTGCTGAGTCCCGAGATTGTACGTGGGCTGGGGAGTGTTGGCTCTGGTGTCGGCGCTCCGGTTTTGGCACTCTACGCGCCACGGGGAGGGAGGCAGAAACCATGGCGATGCCGGAGAAGCGCGACGCTGGCAATCAGCCAGCAGGTTTGACGGCGCTGATCGTCGGGTTATGGGTGACTGCCGGCCTTGACCTGCTGTACTGGGTGCTCTTCTTTACGACGGGAGAGGTGCAGTCGAGTCCGGATGCCATGTACCTTGGTTTCGAGCGGGCGTTTCCGGCCGCTGATGCGTGGTTGGGAATTGCGGCGCTTGCATGCGCCGAGGGGCTGCGGCGCCGGCGGGCGTGGGCTGTCCTCTACGGCATCGCTGCTGGCAGCGCCTTCATCTATCTGGGGCTGATGGACACGCTGTACAACCTGGAGCACGGCATGTACCTGCACCCTGACGGTACGATGCTGGGCGAGATCGGCATCAACGTCGCCTGTTTCAGCTTTGGTCCCTTCCTGATGCGGTACGTCTGGCGCCAGCGCCGCTGGCTGGATGCGTCATAGTGCACCAGGGCCGCAGCTGTTGCGCGCAGGACAGGCGGCGCCTGGACGTGCGGCTGTTCCGGAGCGGGTCGCATCCGCCTTGCTGCCGGCGCCCCTGCTGTGCTAGCCGTCGAGGCCGATCGTACAGACGGGCATGGATCGGCTGATAAAGCGCTACGCGAATCGCAAGATGTATGACACGCAGGCGAGCCATTACGTGACGCTGGACGGCGTCGCCGACCTGGTGCGTGCTGGCGACGAGGTGCACATCGTCGACAATGACAGCGGTGAAGATCTGACGGCGTTGATCTTTGCGCAGATCATCTTTGAGGAAGAAAAGCGCAAGAACGGCCTGCTGGAGTTGCCGGTGCTGCGCTGGATCATCCAGCGGGGTGGGGCGACGGTGCAGGAAATCCTGAGCAGCGTCGATCGCGGCCGCGAGGCGTTCGAGAACGTCCGCGAGCTTGCGGAGAAGGGGATGAAGCAGCTGCTCAAAGGCGGAGAAACGAGCGGCCCCAAGGGCCGCGGTGTGAAGAAAGGGGTTGGGGCCTCCGGCACGCGGCGGCTGCTCGATGAGATCCTGGAAGTGCCACAGAAGCAAATCGAGCAGCTGCAGCACCGCATCGACGCACAAGTGCGTGCGTCGATCGAGCGTGTAACGGCGCATCCCGCGATCCAGAATGAACTGCGTCGCATCGAAGCCAGTGTGAAAAGCCTGGAGCGGCAATTGTCGCGGCTGCATCGCGCAACGCCGCGCCAAGGCCGGCCTCGGGCGAAACCGAAGTGACGCTTGAGACGCCGCTAGGCAGGCTTGTCACTGCGCGAATGCGTGAGGCGTGCGTCGTACAGCACCTTGCTGCGCGGCGGTACGGATTCGACCAACCACACGTTGCCGCCGATGACGCAGCCTTCACCAATGACGGTGTCGCCGAGGATAGTTGCACCGGAATAAATGGTGACGTTGTCCTCGATGGTCGGGTGCCGCTTGCGGTGGCGGAACGCTGCCCCTTCCGTTCGGCGCGGGCTGAGGGCGCCGAGCGTGACGCCTTGATACAGCTTGACGTGGTTGCCGATGACGGCGGTCTCGCCGATGACCACGCCCGTTCCGTGATCGATGAAAAAGCTGCGCCCGATCCGGGCGCCGGGGTGGATGTCGATTCCGGTCTTACCGTGCGCGTGCTCCGACAGAATGCGGGGGATCATCGGGACATCTTCGTCGTACAGCTCGTGCGCGATGCGGTGCGTGATGATCGCCTGAATTGCGGGATAGCTGAAGATGACTTCCTCCACGCTCTTGGCGGCGGGGTCACCGTCAAACGCCGCGATGACGTCTTCGCTGAGCAGTGCCCGAATGTCCGGCAGCTTGCTCAGGAGGCGCAGGACCACCGCTTCCGCCCAATCGGGATCACGAGCGACCGTGGCCCGACCGCACGTCTGCTCGTACTGGATTGCTCGCCCGATTTGCTCGACGAAAAGCTCGCAGGCCGGGTGCAGGTGTTCGCTGATGGCGTAGCGCAAGTTCCCGGGGTTCAACGGCCGCGTGCTGTAGAAGCCCATGAAGATGACGGGTTTGAGGTGATTCAGCGCCTCGATCACCGCGCGCCGGCTCGGCAAGGCGGCGCTTTCGAGGCTATCAATCTCGCGATTGCAGGTGTAGCTGGCCGCAACCTGATCGACCACGGCTTCGAGTTTGTCGTACTGGCTCAGTAGTCTCGTCATCGGGATACCTCGCGTCGTCCGCCATTATGCGCGGTTCCGCCGCTGACTCAACCGGAGTGACTGCCGCTAGCAGCCTGTCGGACTTGGCACCCTGCAGCGACCCAACGGGGAGCGGGCCATAGAAATGACGCCGGCCGCAGGCCCTAGAACGCGTCCTTGAGCGCCCGCGTCTTGGCGAAGATGGATACGTCATCCTGAGGCAGGTCGGGAAACTGACGCCGCAGCGTGGCGCGCAGATCAGCGCTCTTCCAGCGCAAGAATGGATTGGTCGCCTTTTCAGATGCGATAGTCGTGGGGACGGTTGGCAGGTGCTGAGCGGCCTGCGCGACGGCCCAGGCGTGTTTCTGCTGCAGGGGCACGTTGTTCGGTTCGAGCGCGAGTGCAAAGCGCAGGTTCTTCTCCGTATACTCGTGACCGAAATAGACCTTGGTGTCGTCGGGCAGGGCCATCAGTTTGGTGAGGGACTGCATCATCAAAGCGGCATCGCCTTCAAACAGGCGGCCGCAGCCCCCGGCGAACAGGGTGTCGCCGGTGAACAGGGCTTGTTCGCGTGCGAAGTAGTAAGCGACGTGGCCGCTGGTGTGCGCCGGGATGAAGATAACACGGCCAACGAGCGCGCCGATGCGCACGGCGTCACCCTCTTGCACCTGGTGCGTGCATCCGGGGATGCGCTGCGCCTCGCCGACATGACCGTAGACGGTCAGCTGCCGCTGTTTCAGAAGATCGTCATTGCCGCCGACGTGATCCCAGTGATGGTGGGTCGGGAGGATGGCGACGAGATCGGCGTTGGCTTCCCTGGCGGCGCGCAAGACGGGCTCGGCCTCGGCGCAGTCGACAATCCCGGCCTTTCGGGTCGTCTCATCGATGATCAGATAGGCGTAGTTGTCCGTCAGTTGGGGTACAGGGATGACACGCATGCGATGCTCCTTTGGCGATAAGCCAGATCCTAATGCAGCGTCTTGCGAACATCGTCAGTGGGATCTGATCCCCCCGCTGTCTCGCCGGTACACTCGGCCAGCTCCCACGCGTCCTCCCGTTCAAGATACTTGAGCACATAGGTGTTGCCGTCATCGCCGCTCACCCGGAAGCAGCGCTCGGCTTCTCCGTACCATCGATCAACGACCGCTTTCACCTCGATGGTATGTTCCCCCAAGGTGAACCGCAGCGGGCGTTCGTTTGCCGTATAGCCGGAGTAGGCTTCCACCTTCACGCGCATGGGAAATCACTATAGCTGGAGCGACGCCGGCCATACCAGGGGTGGTGCGCGACAGCCTTTCCTTTTGCGTTTCCATCGGCTAGTGGCGCCGTATGCCCGAGCTAGCGATCGAGAACGAGAGCGTCGACGGTACAGACGGGCCGCGGAGCAGGTGCTCGCGCGGATGTGAGGAGGGCACTTGGAGCGCCGGATGATGCAGCGAGCTCGCGACCGCGTGATCAAGGCCAACCGCCTCAAGCTACATCTGCTCGAGTGGGGCGACGATGGCGAGGTGGTGGTGTTGCTGCACGGCTTCCTCGAACACGCGCACGTGTGGGACTGGGTGGCGCCGCGGCTGGCGGAGGCCGGATACCACGTCTTTGCGCTCGACTGGCGCGGGCACGGCGACTCGGAATGGATCGGCGCCGGCGGCTACTACCACTTCATCGATTACGTGGCTGATCTCGCCGCGCTGGTCCGAACACTCGGCGGCTACGTGGCGCTGGTCGGCCACTCGATGGGTGGCGGCGCCGCGGTGCTCTACGCCGGCACCGAACCGGCGCGCGTGCGCGCACTGGTGTCGATCGAAGGGCTCGGCGTTCCCGACACCGACCCGAGTACGGTGCCGGAGCGGGTCGTAGGCTGGCTGCGCGATCTCGAGCGGATCGAGCAGCGCGTGCGTGGCACGATGACGTTCGACGCCGCGGTGGCGCGACTGCGTGAGCGCTTTCCTCGCTTTTCCGAAACGGTGGCACGACACCTGGTCGAGTTCGGCACACGCGACACCGCTGGCGGGCGGGTGTGGAAGTTCGACCCCCTGCACCAAACGCAAGCCCCGCAGCCGACGTACGTCGCGCAGGCGCGGGAGTTCTGGAAGCGCGTGTCGTGTCCGGTGCTGTACGTCGAAGGCGCGGAGAGTGTGCTGCGACTGCCGCCAGCGGACCTCGACGAGCGTCTGAGCGCGCTACAGGCGCGGCGCGTGACGATTCCCGGCAGCGGGCATCATCCGCACCTCGAGCAGCCGGAAGCGCTAGCGCGCGTGCTGGTCAGTTTCTTCAAGTGATGACACGACTCATGACGGCTGGAAGATCAGGAAGTATTGATACGGCAGGATGTCGGGTTCGCTGATCAGCCGATAACCGGCACTGCCGAACTCCTCGACGATCTGCTCGCGTGCCAGCTTGTGCTCAGGTGGCGGGCCAACCGGGATCTCCTGTTTCTTGAAGTCGATGACGACGATCCGACCACGCGGTTTCAGGACGTGCCGCAGCCGTCGCAAGTAGTTGATGCGGTCATCGAGGTGATGCGCGGTGTCGACGATGAGCACGACATCGACGGCGCCAACCGGGAGGCGCGGGTTGTCGGCCGAAGCCAGGATGGGTACGACGCGCGGCGTGCGCTCGTGTTCGGCCCGCTCGCGCAGGTGAGCGACCAAGGCCGGCTCGGTGTCGACCGCGAACACCGTGCCGGCCTCGCCAACGGCGGCAGCCAGGTAGGCGCTGAAGTAGCCGGTGCCGGCACCGAGATCAGCGACGCACATTCCGGGCCGCAGCTGCAACGCTTCCACCACGCGCGCTGGCTTCTGCCACTCATCGCGTGCAGGATCGTCGAAGACCGACACCCAGTGCTCGACGTTTTCGAAAGAATGGCGCGCGGTGGCATCGTGGGTGCCGTGAGGTGGCTGTGCTTGATCGGATGGAGCAATCGGCGGCGGCGTGGCGGACAGGCACCCCAGCAACGTCGTGGCGGCCGCAATTCCCAGAAACCATCCGCAAGGAATTCGAGTCTGCATCGTAGCCTCCTATGTACATGCCCTTTTGCGACGGTGCTAGGCGTGGCAGCCTTCCCTTTTGCGTCTCCATCGGCTAAGGGCGCCCTATGCCCGAGCTGGTGATCGAGACCGAGGGCGTCGGACGGCGGTTTGCTGGCGTCACTGCCGTCGATCGCGTCGATCTGCAGGTGGCGGCGGGGGAGGCGGTCGCGCTTTTCGGACCCAATGGCGCCGGTAAGACCACGCTCCTGCGGATGATCGGAACGCTATTGCGCCCGACCGGCGGCGCCTTGCGTCTGTTCGGCCGCACGGTGAACGACGGGGGTTCGTACGCTCGGCGCCGCATCGGCTTTCTGTCGCACCAGAGTTTTCTGTATCCCGATCTCACGCCGACGGAGAACCTCGACTTTTACGGGCGCATGTTCCGCATTCCGACACCCGCGGCGCGCGTGCAGGAGTTGTTGGATCAGGTCGGCTTGCTCGGTTGGGCGCATCGGCCGGTGCGCACCTTGTCCCGGGGTCTGGAGCAACGCTGTGCCCTGGCACGGGCACTGCTGCATCAGCCGCAACTGCTGCTGCTCGATGAGCCGTTTACGGGTTTGGACGTGGATGCGGGGAAAATGTTGCGAGGGATGCTGCAGCAGGCGCACGCTTGTGGCACGACGCTGGTCATGGCCACCCACGACATGGCGCAAGGATTCGAGCTGTGCCGGCGGGCGCTCATCCTCGTGCGCGGGCGCCTGGCGTGGAGCGGCCCGATCCTCGAGCGCGAACGTGAGAGCTTCGAGCGCACGTATCTGGCCGCCGCGCATGGATCCCACGCCGCCGCGGCGTAGGAAGAAGGCCCCCGGTCGCCATGTGGGCGTTGCTTCGGAAAGACTTGCAGATCGAGTTCCGTACCAAGGAGACTCTGGCCTCCCTGCTCATGCTCGGCTTGCTGACACTCGTCGTGCTGAGTTTTGCGTTCGACCCGACCAGTGAGCTCCGAGCCGAGGCGGCGCCCGGCGCCCTCTGGGTCGCCGTCATCTTCGCCGGCGTGCTCGGACTGAACCGCTCATTCCTGGCGGAGCGCGAGAACGACTGTCTCCAGGGGTTGCTTCTGTGTCCGGTGGACCGCGGCACGATCTATCTGGCGAAGACCGCCGGCAATTTCCTGTTTATGATGGTTGCGCAGCTGATCATCGTGCCCATCTTCGTGTTCTTTTTCAATTTGCCGGCAACGCCGGCGTTGGGTGGTGTCTTTCTAGCATTGCTGCTGGGAGTGCTTGGCTTTGCTGCCGTGGGAACGTTGTTCGCTGCCATATCGGTACGGACGCGTGCGCGCGAGGTGATGCTGCCGCTGTTGCTCTTGCCGCTGGTGGTGCCGATCTTCATCGGTGGGGTGAAGGTGACCGCCCGTGTGCTGGCGGGGAAGCCACTAGCGGACGTGGCGCAGTGGCTCAACCTGATCGGAAGCTTTGACTTTATCTTCCTGGTTGTGGGCTGGCTGGTCTTTGAATATGCTGTGGAGGAATGACGCAGGTTTTACGCAAATCGGCTGACACCGTGCTGCCGTTTCTGACCTTCGTGGCCATGGCGGCGGCGATTTTCATGGTGTTCGTGCAGGTGCCCACGGACAAGGTCCAGGGCATCGTCCAGCGCATCTTTTATTTTCATGTGCCCCTGGCCATGATGACCTTTGCCGCCTTCGGGCTGGTCGCCATTGCCAGCGCCTTCTTCCTGTGGCGCGGCAGCCGCTTTTGGGACCGCCTGGCGCATTCCTGTGCCGAGGTGGGCATGCTGTTTTGTACGCTCGTCTTGATCACCGGTCCCATCTGGGCGCGCCCGATCTGGGGCACCTGGTGGACGTGGGACGCGCGTCTCACTACAACGCTCATTCTCTGGCTCATTTATGCGGCGTACCTCATGCTCCGCACGATGTCCGGGACAGGGGACCAGGGAGCACGGTACGCCGCGGTGCTTGGCATCGTTGGCGCGATCGACATCCCCATCATCAATCGTTCGGTGTACTGGTGGCGGACGATCCATCCGGCCGTGCTCATTACCCGCGAGGGCGGGTCGGGCCTGGGCGATCCCAGCATGCGATTGACGTTCGAGATCTGTATGCTTGCCTTTCTGCTGCTGTTCGTATGGCTGCTGTGGGTGTGCAATGAAAGCGGCCGGTTGCGCGACGTTACCGAAGACCTGCGCCAACAGGTGATCGGGCGCGAGCCGCAGCGATGATGGTCAAGAGAGAGACAGGTAACTTCCGGCCGGAGGCGATGAGATCGTGACGAACTTGAATTTCCTTTTTGCGGCGTACACGGTGGTCTGGGTGTTGTTGTTCTTTTACGTATTCCTGCTGTCGCGGCGGAATCGCACCGTACAGAAAGAGATCGACGAGCTGCGTCAATTGCTGCGGCGACAGAGTGTATCCTGAAGGCCGTGCTGAAAGAGGTCCGTTGCCCGACGTGTCGGCGGCTTGCGCCGTGGGAAGGAAACCGGTACCGACCCTTTTGCTCGGAGCGGTGTCGGCTCCAGGATCTGGGAAACTGGGCGAGTGAACGCTACCACATTCCCGGCGAGCCGACCGAGGCGGCGCCGGAGGAAGACGAAGACGGTGACGACGACACGCCGTGAGGGAAGGCGGGCTGGGCGCCAACCCCGCTCGCCGGTCGGTAGCTTGGCGACAGGGCGCGTTTCGGCCTGCTGAAGCGGAGTCACGGTCGTGCCCATTCACCCAACGGCGGTGATCGATCCGCGCGCTGCGCTGCATCCGGAGGCGGAGATCGGCCCTTTTGTCGTCATCGAAGGTCCCGTGCAGGTCGGCCCGCGGACACGCGTGCTGGCACACGTGACGCTCATGGGACGGACGCAGATCGGTGCCGACAACGTCATCCACATGGGCGCCGTGATCGGGGATACGCCGCAGGACATGGCGTTCAAGGATGAAGACACCTACGTGCGCATCGGCGATGGCAACACCATTCGCGAGCACGTACAAATTCATCGCGGCACGAAGCCGGATTCCGGTACCGTCATCGGCGACAACAACTACCTGATGACCAACGCCCACGTGGGGCACAACTGCCGGCTGGGCGATAACATCATCATGGCAACGGGGGCGGTGCTGGGCGGCTACGTCGAAGTGGAAGATCAGGTCTTCGTTTCCGGCAACTGCGTCGTGCACCAATTCGTGCGCATCGGCCGGTTGTCGATCTTGCGCGGCTTGAGCCGCACCAGCCGCGACGTGCCGCCGTTTTGCATCATGGATTGGACGCACACGGTGCGGGCAATCAACCGCGTCGGCCTGCGCCGTGCGGGATTCGATGCCGGCCGCATTCGCGCCTTGCAGAATGCCTTCAGCCGACTCTTCCGCCGATCCGGAAACCTGAGCACAGCCCTTGCCGAGATCGAAAGCGGGCCGTGCTCGCCGGACGTGCGGTACCTGATCGATTTCATCCGCGCCTCGAAGCGTGGGGTGTGCACCGGGCCGCGGTTCCGGAGCGAACAAGAGGAAACGTAGATGCCGCCGGTACGCGCAGTGCTCTTCGATTTCGGGGGAACGCTGTACGATTACATGACGCTGGCCTCGGCCGAGTACGAGAGCCTCGTTGAGCTGGCGCGCGCAGCCGGCGTGGAGGCCGAGCCGTCCGTCATCCTCGACTGCCATCGCCAGGCGCTTCGCCGGGTGTTTCATACCTACCTGCCGCGGCGCTTCTATCTGCATCGCGACCTGTTCCACGATGCCGTGGCCGGCATGCTGGAGGATCTTGGGTCCTCAGCCGACGCCACGCATCTCGAACGCTACCGGTCAGTACAGTGGCGGCGCCACGCGCGGGATTTCGTGCTGCGCGAGGGAGTGGTGGAGACGTTGCAGGCACTGCGTGCGCGAGGAGTGCACCTCGCCATCGTCAGCAACATCGACGAGGACCAACTCCAGCATTTGCTCGAAGTCGCACACATCGGGCCGTATTTCGACTCGGCCCTCTCGAGTGAGCGGGCGCGCTCGTGCAAGCCCGACCCGGAAATCTTCGCGGAAGCCCTGCGACGCGCGGAGTGTGACCCGCAGGAGGCGCTGTTCGTCGGCGACACGATTGCGCAGGACATTGCCGGCGCCAACCGCGCCGGCCTGCGCTCGGTTCTCCTCTGGCATCGCGACGACCGTGATCCTCCGACCGACGATCCTCGCCCGCAACACGTTATCCGCTGCATCCCGGACTTGCTGGCGTTGGTGTAACGGCAGGCCGGTTGGCAAGTCTTCCGTTGGCTCGATACAGAAGGTGCGCTATAGGGCGGGGTGCGGGAAGGACAAAATGAACGCGCCGCAGCAGCACGAGGATGTCAATGACCTCACCGCCTGCCTCAAGCCGACGTACTATCTGGACGCCGAGGATCCGAGCGTCAGGGCGTTTGCGAAAGAGGCGATCGGTGAGGCGACCGATGATGTAGAGAAAGCGGTACGCCTGTATTACGCCGTGCGTGACGGCTTCCTCTACGATCCATATTCCATCGACTACCGCCCCGAAACCTTCAAGGCGAGTGCGGTGATCGCACGCGGCCGTGGCTACTGCGTGGGCAAGGCCGTCGTGCTGGCCGCGACGGCCCGCGCCACGGGCATCCCCGCACGGCTCGGTTTTGCCGACGTCCGCAATCACCTGGCCACGGAGCGGCTGCGGCGCATGATGGGGACGGACATTTTCTACTATCACGGTTTCACGGAGCTGCATCTCGATGGCAAATGGGTGAAGGCGACGCCGGCGTTCAACATCGAGCTGTGCCGCAAGTTCGGCGTGTTGCCGCTCGAGTTCGATGGGCGTTCGGACGCGATATTCCATCCGTTTGACGCCAGCAACCGCCGCCATATGGAGTACGTCAACGACCGCGGCAGCCGCGCCGATCTCCCGTTTGAGGAGCTTCGTGACGCAATGGCGCGTTACTACCCGCGCTTCTCCTCCGCGGAACTCGAGGGCGACTTTCAGGCCGAGGCGGAAGCCGAGAGGCGGTAAGCGCCGCTCCGGCAGGTCTCGGTCGTTTCTTGCTGTTCATCTTGACCGAAGGGGTGAAGGCAGGAACGATAGTGGGAGCTGTACCCTGCGCGTGGCAGGTGAGGAGGGCTGAGATCATGACGCGCCAAGCCAATCTGGCGATCCTTGTCGGTGGTGGACCTGCGCCAGGGATCAACAGCGTCATTGCCGCGGCGACGATCCGCAGCGTGCTTGAAGGCGTGCCGGTATTGGGAATCCGTGACGGCTTCGAGTGTCTCATGCAGGGGAACGTCGACTGCGTCTTGCCGTTGAGCATCGACGCCGTGCGGCGCCTGCACTTCCGCGGCGGTTCGTACATCGGGATCTCTCGCACCAATCCCACACGCGACCCGCGGCATTTGGAGAATTGTGTCGATTCGCTCCAACGGCTGAACGTCTCGCAGCTGATCACCATCGGCGGCGACGACACCGCCTTCTCGGCAATGAAGCTGTCGGAAAAGTCGGCCGGCCGCATCCGGGTGGTGCATGTTCCGAAGACCATCGATAACGACCTCGGCCTGCCACCGCACATCGATACCTTCGGCTTTCAGACGGCGCGGCACGTCGGTGCCGAGATCGTCAAGAACCTCATGGTGGATGCGTACACCACCTCGCGCTGGTACCTCGTGATCTCCATGGGCCGCAAAGCGGGTCATCTTGCGCTGGGAATCGGTAAGGCGGCCGGTGCAACGCTGACGCTGATCGCGGAGGAGTTCGGAGACGGGCCGGTGCGCTTCGCGACCATTGTCGACACCTTGGTGGGCGCCATCATCAAACGGTCGGCCGAAGGACAGCGTCACGGGGTGGCGGTGATCGCCGAGGGACTGGTATTGGACATCGATCCGCAGGATCTCGCGGGCCTCGAAAATGTGGAGCGCGACGCGCATGGAAACATCCGCCTCGCCGAGATCGACATCGGCGACATGCTCAAGCGCGCCGTTGTGCGGCGGCTGGCGGAATTCGGCATCAAGACCACGGTGGCAGCCAAGAACATCGGGTACGAGCTGCGCTGCGCCGATCCCATCCCGTACGACATGGAGTATACCCGTGATCTCGGCTACTGCGCCGCCAAATATCTGCTCGACGGCGGGGATGCGGTGATGGTCTCCATGCAGGGAGGACACTTCGTGCCGGTTCCGTTCCCGGAGCTCATCGATCCCAACACCGGGCGCGCCAAAGTCCGCTTGGTGGATATCCACTCGACGCGCTATGCCATCGCCCGGCGCTACATGATCCGCCTGCGCCGCGACGATTTTGAGGACCCGGCGGGGCTGGAGCGCTTTGCGGCCACGGCCGGCATCTCGGTGGAGGAGTTTCGGCGCCAGTTCGAATATCTGGTGAAGACCGAGCCGCCGCCGCTGGTCCTGGTGGGGACGAAGTGAGACTGGAGACTGGCCTCCAGCCCGGTCATCTAACCTTGATGTGACATTATTTTCGTATCGCTTCGCGATGAAAGATCCATGAGAAGGCCTTCCGTTGTGGTAGATTCGTTGTTGCGAGCAGCGAATACCACACACACCGAAAGGCCATTCTCAATGAGGTTAAGAAGAGC
>JBIOJG010000028.1:0-72332 GCA_044450645.1 Binatia bacterium | reverse complement strand
CCCATAACCACCGCCGCGCCAGCCCCCATAACCGCCACCGTGCCAGCCGCCATAACCGCCGCCGTGCCAGCCGCCGCTATGCCCACCACCATGTCCCCGCTGAGCGTGACTCGGCCCTGCGGAAACGAGAAATAGCGCGGCAACCATGAGCACAATCGCTGCTAACCTTCTCATGACTCCTCCGCGGGCGGCGCATACACGGGGCGAGCGTACGCCGGAAGACCGTAAAACTGCCCCCGGACACCTGTCGTTGCCCCGAAAAATGGCACGCCGATAGAAAACGCGAAATCCATGTGGGTCGCCGCCGACGTATGTTTCACCAGCGTCACCGATCCCAAGGCGAGGATAGCATTGGCCATCGCCCTTGTCTCTCCTGGTTAGTTAACGAAGATCAGCCTACAAAGTTGCGCTCGAATGAATGGTCCGGTAGCTCGGTCTGCTTCGAGGCCCATCCTCACTGGCCCGGTGTCGGGGTCGGATGGCAATGGTGGTGGTGAGGGTGATGCCCGTGATGCTGGGCGAGGAGAGGCTGACAGCTCGTCGGCAGCCCGCCGCTCTTGTCCAGCTGGCGCAGGCACCGGATGAAGTCTTTGTGGTGGCCAGGGCCGACATCTTGTCCGCAGGCCGTTTGGACCGTTGGGTCGGCCTCGCACGTCTTCCATACGGCGATATTAGTTTGGATGTGACTTAGACGCGTTAGGCAGGGGGCGGTCAGCCCCTGCGAATTTGTCGCAACATCGTAGGCTGCAAGACAAGCAAAGAAGCCACCAGAACCCGGTGTGTTCCCGCAGAGGTTCTGGAATTCCTGGCGGCACAATCCACCGCCGTGCTCGGCACGCGCCGCGCCCGGCGCCATGATGAGCGCCACGGTGAGCGGCGCGATCAGCGTGATGACCTTCGATACTCTCATCGCAATCCTCCTTCGAATTCTTGGGCGGTGACCGATAGCATGCGAGAAACGTGAATCCGTGCTCACAGCACTCCCTCCTTACGCCGGTTGACGATTAAGCTAGCTCCTTGGTTGACATCGTACGGGCGGTCCCGCGACCGCTCAGCTTGGCGACGGATGTGGCGGGCAACTCAGGCACGATGGTAAACGGTGGTGAAAGGTGAGAGAAACGTGTGAAGTCCCGTGAGCCCAGACCGGTTGCTCAGGGATCAGGCATTCGCCCTATGCGACGCCCTCGAATGGCCCTCAAGATAGTTGGTGCTCTGGTGGGCCTGACACTGATCGCAGTGGCAGCCGCACGGTTTGTCTTGACGGATCCTGTGCCGCCGGAACAACCGGCGCTCAGTTCGGCGATCCAGCATGGCGCCGTCCATGTCGGCGAGTTGGAGCGGTCCTATCTCTTCTACACCCCCGCGAACCTCGCTGCGAACCCGGCGCTCCTGTTCGTTCTCCATGGAGCGAGAGGTACTGGCCGAAGGATGCGAGTGCTTACGGCCTACGAATTCGAGACTCTCGCCGACCGGGGAAACTTCATAGTCGTGTATCCTGACGGATTCGAAAGATACTGGAACGACTGTCGCAAGCAGGCCAAGGCGCGGAATGTCGACGACGTCGGCTTTATTCACACACTGATCGATCGGTTCCGCGGGGACTTTGGCATCGATCCCGCGCACGTGTTTGTGATGGGCTTTTCCAACGGCGGCCAAATGGCGTTTCGCCTCGCACTGGAGCTGCCCCATGAAATCGCCGGGATTGCGGCGGTTGCGTCGAACCTTCCCACGCTAGAAAACTGGGCGTGTCGAGAGGCACAATGGCCGGTGGCCGTTATGATCGTGAATGGAACGGCCGATCCCGTCAACCCCTACGCGGGCGGACCAGGTTGGTTCGGATTGGCCGGCAACGGAGGTCTGCGTTCCACGACGGAGACAGCCGATTATTTCAAGCGCGTTGCAGGCTACCAAGGTCCCCCGGAGATCCATCGCTATCCAAAATTGCATCCCGACGACAACACCTGGGTAGAACGCATGACGTGGAGGGCGGACTTCGCGCCGGAGGTCAGCGTGTACACGATTCATGGCGGAGGCCACACGATTCCTCAAGCGAAATACCGGCTGCGTAGAATCCTGGGACCGACCGCCACCGACATCGACTGCATGGAGGAAATTGTGGCGTTCTTCACGAGGGCGTACGAGGAAGAGACGGAGAAAATGAACCGCCCGAGACTCGAACTCGGACCGGCTGATTAAGAATGCTCCGAAGGGCATCAGCCGCGCCACGAGCGACGGGTTAGGGAAAATAGTCGCACTGCCAACCGGCAAGGTGTCAGGGGAGGTGAGCTAAGTGCTGAAAAATCAATGCCGGGGACGGGACTCGAACCCGAAGCGGCGCTCGAAATGATTGAGGAATTTCGCGGCGAATGTTGCGCCGTGATGCACGTTGTTGCGCGAATTGGCCCCTCGGGGGCCAATTATTTGGAACGCGTGCCGAGAGGAAGGCGGGACTGGGGTTTAGCCATGAACCATACCCGTCTACGGCCCCCGAAACCCGAGACCGTCTCGGGTCGGCGGCGCGCGCGTTTGCGATATAAGGCTGCGTTCGCTCCGAACGCTGGGCGAGGTACGCCTTTCGCCTGACACGCACCCCTACCGCCCTCCTCATTCGCGAGAGATGGTGTTGCGGGGCGGCCTAAAACGGCAACGGAACTGGACGACCAGACGCCTTAGCCTGCGGGAAGGCGTTGAATAGCTCTCCCGAGAAGAAGCTTGAGCTTCCGCCCGTAAGAATTTGGATGTTTACAACGCCCGTTATATGGAACCGATCGGAAGCACTGTGGGCTAGGCCGGAGAGGTTGGCGGTGTTTGTCGTGGCCACCCGCCGGCACATTTGTAGGGTCATGCGCTTGGCGGGCAGGAGGGATCTACAGTGAACACCGTAGAAGTAACGAAGCTCGTGCCTTACGATCCGTGCCGCAAAGGCACATCCGAGCTCGCAGAGCAGACGCAGCCGGGCTGCGTCTGCGGCCATTACCGTGGCACGCGCAGGGCTGCGACGGGCCGATCAACGATGATCTGCCATGTTTTCCCGCGCTTGATCCAGATATCCACGTAGCGCCCTTTGAGCGGTGGCAGGGCTTTGCCTTCCGCATCCTGGACACCGGTCACTTCATACGCGGCATCGACCACGGCAACATCCGGCTTGATGAGCCGCACCGCCTCGACCGTCTGTGCCGAGCGCGTCCCGCGCAGGTCGGTGGCGAACCGTTTCGCGAGGTCCTGTTCCAGCGCCGCTCGCCCTGTGATCATCCGGCCGTCGGGCTCGACGTGGTCCGCGTCTTCCGCCCACAACGCTCCCATGGCCTTGAGATCAGCCTTATTCCAGGAGGCATCGTAACTGGCATACAAGTTCCGGATGGCTGCCTCGTCTGTGCTACGCGTGCGCGCCTGTTCCGCGCGCAACGGAAGCGCCACCACCATCACTGCCACAAAGGCCGCAAACTTGAGCATCGCCCACCTCCTTTCCCTCGGCGGCCGCACAGCCGGCCATCGAGAGCAGTACGCCACGAATCGCCGTATTACAAGATATCCGCACCACTGGCGCGGGCAGGTCTGCCGCCGGCTTATGCGCCATGATTAGCCGCACATGAAGGGGCGGTTTTAGCTTCTTGAAGAAGTTGGGAATTCAGGTGTATGAGGTGCACATGACAACGGCGGTGTTAACCCGCGAGCGCCGGCGTGGTCTGTCGGTTTCATTGATACGCCGAATTCGAGATTAGGCAGAGGTGAGGCGAAGCGATGGATGAAGGTACATTCCGAATTCTGCGATCTGGGTACCATGCCCTCCGCCACCTTCGCGACCAGTTCAACGATGAACTTGGACGCAGCCATACATTGCTTGAGTCATCAATCTTTGCCGGAGTTCAGGAAGAGGTGGACAGGATCGAAAATGCATGTCCCGGCCTTCTTCCCAAACTCGATCCGACAGGTGATGCTTTATGGCGGGGCGAGGGACAAGTTCGGTACCGCACCAATGTGATTGTCTCCTACCTCAATCGAGCCATCGCCAGACTTGAGGTTGAATGTGATTCTCCCGCCGCAGCCCCAGTCACGCAACGCCGGACATTTCCGTTCGTTCGCGATGGCCGAATTCGCGATATCATCGAGCGTGACTATTCAGAACTCCAGCGTGCGTTCATCGCTGAGTGTTGGAAGTCGGTGATCCTCCTTGCCGGCGGTAGCATCGAAGCCCTTCTTGTTGATCTGCTCGGGCAGAATGAGCCCTCGGCAAGTGCGGCAAAATCCGCTCCTCGCTTATCCGATATCTCACGATGGGATCTTTCCGATCTGATCAAGCAGGGGTGTTGACCCGTGGCGGCTTGGGGGGCACTGCATTGATGGGCCTAATCAAACGCTAGCAAGCGAACATTGCGGCGCACTGCAAGAGTGGCGGAGAGTTTCGGGAGTCGAATTGCAGTTGAACGTTAGCCAGACCAATCAATACGAACACTCAGGAGTATTGGATTCGATTAGGAGGCACTATGCATGTGACAACGAGATTGCCGCAATGCTATTCATTTCTGGCGACGGTGGCACTGATCGGTATGGCAAGTGTCACCGACGCGCAGTTTCTCAACTGCGATCCAGAAGCGTTCAAGAACCACGATGCGGGCAGCATGAGTCGGGAGTATCGGGCGGCTTTCTTACGAGCGCTGGATCGCGCTGAGTTCGAAGAGATCAAGGCAAAACGCGGAGGCGGCGGAGGCCTTGATATCGCGGGGATAGGCCTCAGCGGCAGCGCGAGCTACGAGGACTTTAATCAAAGAAGAGAGCAGGAGCTAACCCGATTGGACTACCGGCAGAGTGCCGATGAGGCACGCCAGTACGTTCGTAACTCGTTCGACGGGCCGGGCGCAAAGGCCTACAACGCCTGCATTGCGGCAATGGTCTCGCTGAATCAAGGGCGAGGCCTCTTCCTGTGGTTAATCGACGCAAGTGACGACGCGGCTACGGTGAAGATTCACTGGCGGCCAACCGCGGGTGCCACCACAGCCCACGTGAATGTGGATCAGGACGTTCAGCTTATAGGAAGTCCAACGTCCCTGGTAAATTTTCCACGAGACTGGGCACCAGACACAGAACATCAAATGATCTTGAAAAGGGTCGGTGACCAAGAGCTCCGTTTTGTCGTCAACCTCGGCGGTGATGCTAAGTCAGTAGTGTTACCTCGGAAGCCCAAACTGTCATTACCTGCAACTCCGACACCGACGCCCGTCCTCCCTGCAGGCGCTCTCGATTTCGACAATGATGGGAGGCCCGACACCTATTCTGTGGCGGATAATAAAATTACGGTGCAGCTTGGCGGTGGAAAGAAGCCAATCGTTACGGAGATTCCCGGTTACGACGTAACGGCAGGACCATGGCTGACAGGCGATTTCAATGGCGATCACAAACTTGATCTCGCACACATTGTCATACGTAACGTAGAAAAGCCGGGGTACGTACACATATTCTTCGGCGACGGCACCGGCCATTTTCCGGTTGCACCTCCCAAGTTCAGTTTCGTTGAGAACGCGAACCCGGAGCACAAGTACGACGCGTCACTCGGGGTTTGGTCGGCGGAAGATTATGATGGCGATGGACTAACCGACTTGATCCACAACCCTAGGTTGCCCGACGGCCGCATCCACCGATGGAGATCACTTGGTAACGGCTTCTTCCAAATACATTAACGTAGCCGGCCAGTGACTGGCTAACATCGGCTTGCAGCCGACGGCGGCTGGAGCCACTGTGCGCCGCCGCTGGGCTTATGGATATATCACAGGCGCCCACGGTAGCTTCTCACCGGTTTGCGCGCTTGGCGATTTTGTAGACCGTCGGCCCCATCCACGGCCGTCCCGTTCTTGATGGTGTGCCCATCTCGTTGAGCTTTGTCGCAATGGCGTCGAAGGAAAGCCGCTCCCCACCGCGCGGTTTGCGGCGGAGCTTGTGACCGTGGGTTCTTGGGGTGGCATGCCGACACGGTGTTCCGGCCATGATTACAAATCACTGTGAGAAGTGGACATGGACGGCCATGGCAGTGCTCGTGACTGCTTGTGGATGTATAGACGGTCCGTCTGAGATTCCAGGGGGGACGTTGGGGGTTTCGGGAACGTCTGATACCGGGACCGTTATGTCGAATCGCCCGTTAATACGGACTATCCGCGAGCAGAGGGCTCAGGTGTTCAGCGTACTTGCACAAATCTGATAGACCTTCCGAACTGATGCCACACCAGGCCTCCCTGCCGGCGGTGGTCGTGAGACCCTACGGCGACCGGGATCGCGCGGCGGTCCGAGAGATCTGCCGCCAGGCGGCGCGCGAACGGCCGGATCCGTTGTTCCAAGAGGACGACGAACTGGCGCCACGCCTCCTCGCTGACTACTACCTGGACGCGGAGCCGGACTGCTGCTTCGTTGCCACGGTAGATCAGAGGGTCGTGGGGTACACCGTGGGGTGCAAGAGCACGGAGGCGTACTTGATGGCGCTGCGACGGCGCATCATCCCGCGCGCTGCGCTGCGGATCATGCTGAACGTCATGACGCTGCGATACCGGCGGCCGGCGACATACCGGGCGCTCTGGTGGCACCTGCTCGTGCGTCTGTCGCCGCGCCGGTCGGGCACGCTGCCCCGACCGCTGATCACGCACCCCGCGCATTCCCACTTCAACGTCGAGCGCCGGTACAGGGGGCAGGGCATCGGCCATGTGTTGAGCATCGCGTTGCACGACCACCTCAGGGCGTGCGGCATCAAGGGCTTGCACGCCATCGTGGTGGAACGGGCGGAAGACGACTCCACGTCGCGGTTCCTGTGCACCCAACGCGGCCACGTGATCCGAGCGACCCGGCCGCACGAGGTCCTCCGGAGGATCACCGGACAAGAGTACCATCTGAAGCTGCTCGTCTGCGATCTCGAACCCGAAGTATTGAACACGCAAACGCACTCGGTTCGTGAGGACGGTATTGGTCGGGGGAAGTAGAGTCTGTGAACCCTCCCCAAGCGAACCGTTCATCCGTTCGCCCTGACAGCCCGACCGGCGGTGCCGGCTTGAACTCTATCCCAATCTCCCTGTCGCTACTCACCCCCGACCGCATTCTGTGCGATCAGTGGCTTGCTGGGGAGATGCGGTAGCAAACTGCTTACCCAGTAACCGGAGTGTCACCGACCCACAAGCCAGCCTTGGTTTGGACTCGTGGAGTCTTAGAACAGTTGACGGATAAGGCGACCCCAGCGGCGGGTTGTAAGATAAGGGTCGAGTTGCCCGTTCAGCAGCTTCTCCACACTCACCCGAGAACGGATGTAGTACATATCCACTCGGGGCAGTTCATGCAGCGGTTCGCCGGCAGCGCGTCTGAGCACGGTGGTGCAGGCGGCGCGGAACGTGCGCCGTACGATCTGTCGCGCCGCGTTGCCGACGCAACCGAAGGGGTAGGCGAAGGTCTCTACCGGGCTGCCGATGCGGTTTGCGATCTCGTCGCGTGAGCCGACGATCTCGCGTTCGACTTCAAGCGGTGAAAGCTGGCGCAGGTCCGGGTGGCGCTTGCTGTGCGCGCCGATCTCGATTCCAGCGGCAGACAGATCCCTCGCCTGGTTCCATGACAGCAGTGGGAGCTTCCCCAAGAGCGGGGGTGGATCTGCCCAGTCGTTTTCACCTCCGACGTGACCGCTCGCGAGAAAGAGCGTGGCAGTGAAACCGTTCCGCACCAACACCGGCAAGCCATGCTCGCAGAAGTTCCGATACCCGTCATCAAACGTGAGCACGACGGATGTATCAGGCCAGGAGCCGTGAGCCTCGCGGTGCGTCACGGCATCGCGCAATGCGATCCCCCGGTATCCCAGCTCCGCTATGGACGCCATCTGGCCGGCAAAAACATTGGGTGTCACCGAGACGACTGAACCGCTGGCGTCCAATGAGTGGTAAGTGAGGATCGCGATGGGGCGCATGCCTCGGTTCAAGGCTAGGGAGAGGATGAAGACGCAGGTGTGAAAAACACCCGTCGTCCCGCCAACGTGGAAGAGCCGGAGTCGCCGAGGGCGGAGACCAACCGGCCCGCACGCTTCTCGGCCAGCAGCACGTGGACAACGTCGAGGTAATGCTGCAAAAATACATCCTCTGCGAACTCCACCTCGTATGCCTTCCGGCCCTCGTGTCCGAGGTACTGGCGCTGTGATGGACTGGAAAGCAGTTGCGCCATCGCGGCTCGGAGCTCGTCGGTGGTGCGATACATCAAGCCACCGCCGTATGTGCTCACGATTTCTGCCAGGGAACCCTGCGCGTGTACGATGACCGGCGTGGCGGCGGCAAACGACTCTGCGACGACCAGCCCGAAGGCCTCGTAGCACAGTGACGGCACGATCGTGGCCACTGCGTCACGGTAGAGCGACTGCAGCCGCCGATAGTCGATCTGCCCGATGAATTTGATGTTGGCGGCATTACTGGCCATCGATCGCAGCTCCCCTTCGAAACCGCCGGTGCCGGCGATCAGCAGATCGACATCCTGGCCGCAAAAGATCGGGATGATCGCGTGGACACCCTTGATCTTCTCCAAGCGTCCGCAGAAGAGGAAGTACGGCCGACCCTCGTTCTCTTGTCCGGTGTGTTCCACGGCCGCTTCCGGCTCGGGACAGAAACCTGGGAGCTGTACCATTGTTCCGCGCAGCCCGCGCTCTTGATGCATACGGATGGTGAACACGCTGGGGCCGAGGAAGGCGTCGATGTGGCGCACGGCCCGTTGGATGAGACCGGTGCCGCGCCAGAGCTGCGGCGGCCGGCCACCGGCCAGCGTGCAGCGGAAGCAGGCCGGCTGCGAGCACACCTCCCGTCCGAACTTCCAGAGGACGTGCATGGGACAGACGAGCCAGTGATCAGACAGCTTGCATAACTTCAGTCCGCGTCCGTAGCGAAAGACAGCGGGCCCGCCGAGCAGGGAGACGTTATTGTAAACGATCACATCGTAGCTGCCGTGGTCAAGCCACCTGCGCAGTTCACCGGCCTGTGGTCCCGGTCTGCCCGTCTGCTGCACCGCGAGTAGTCCCCATTTTCCGAGAGGCGTACGGATGCCGTGGACCCGAACCCTGGGATGGTCGTTGTACGGTTCAGGCGGACGTCGGCGGGCCAGTACTTCATATGCCGACGGACTGTGCAGGACCGTCACCTCGTGTCCGCGACGCGCCAGCCCATTGGCGAGACGATAGGCGAAGATACCATCACCGCCGAAATTATAGGGCGGGTAGAAGGTGGTGACGATGCAAAAGCGTAGCGGCTGGTCCATGGGTGATGGGATCGGGAGAGACGCAGCACAGCGTAGATGCAGATTCCCTTCTTAGTACGGTGACACGGCGATGCCTATAACGTGGCGTGCATCGGAAATGCAATCAGGATGCGAGCTGCTCACCCTCTTGCGTCGGTGCGCCCGTCGATGTGGGATACCCGTCTCCGTTTCCTGGCGCTAGGGGGGATAGCTCGCAAGCGGAAGCGACTTGCTAGGTCCGTGGAAAATGTTTCTGCCATTTGTTGGCGAGCGGCCCGACGTACGCGGAACCTCCCGCGTCACAAACGTCTGTGACGTCGGCCTTTCGATAACCCGCTCGGAGAATGTGAAGGGGTGCGTCCGCGCGAGGGCGAGCGGGGAGGGACAGAGGGTGGGGCGTGAGGGGCTCACGTCATGGCGCGCCACCGCCTCCCCACCCCCCCCAGACGTTCAAGCGTCACAACGGCAAGTGGCTGCGAAGTGAGGGGGCCGAGCAACTCCGCCAACTCGCCAATTTGGCCCCCAATCCTGTTGCGGATTCGGAAGTCCTTGGAATTGCGAGGGAGTAGCAATGCCGGGGACGGGACTCGAACCCGTACGGGGGAAACCCCCACAGGATTTTAAGCCGCACGAGGGCGAGGTGTTCACAGAGGAACTCGCCGATGGGTTTGCACAGAAGCTTGCAGAACGGTTTGCGGCTCGTCGGCTTTTGGGAGCGCGCGGTTCATCAGGACGTTCTCAGGTCGTATCCCCAGTGTCCAAGGGGTAATGCTCTCGTTGTCATGGTTCACATCGCCGGCGAGACTGTCCACATTGTGGACGGCGGGATATCACGCAGCCACGTGAGGGGCAGGGCTAGCGACAAAACGAACGCGATGCGGATCGCGCGCTCCGCGCCCTCACTCCAGACCCTGCGCTTTGTAGTCCACCTCATCCGTCCGAATGAACGGCTGAGCGGACGAAATCCGTCGCATGAAACGCAAAATAGGCACCGCCTGAGTCACTCGTGTCGCAACGCCTCGATTGGGTCGAGTTGGGCGGCACGGCGAGCGGGGAAGAAACCAAAGATCACGCCGATCGCTGCGGAAAAGAGGAATGCGAGTACGTTGATCTGCGGGTTGAAAAGGTAGGGAACTTGGATGACGCGGGCGAGTCCCACTGTAGCCAGCGTCGCCAGCACAATGCCGACGAGACCGCCGAACGCGGAGAGCACGACGGCCTCTACCAGAAACTGCAGCAGGACTTCTCGCTCGAGCGCCCCAATCGCGAGGCGGATGCCGATCTCACGTGTGCGCTCGGTCACCGACACGAGCATGATATTCATGATGCCGATGCCGCCGACCAGCAGGCTGACGGCAGCCACGGCGCCCAAGAGCATGGTCATGACCCGGGTCGTGCCGGAGAGCGTCTCCGCGATCTGCCGCGTGTCGAGCACGTTGAAATTGTCATCTTCGTTCTCGGCGATTCTCCGGCGCTCCCGCATCAGCCCTTCGATTGCGTTCTTGACCTTCTCCCTCGACGCCCCGTCTTGCAGCGAAACGAGCAACGTGCCGACATCTTGGTTGCCGGTCAGCCGGCGCTGAACGGTCCGCAGCGGCATGACCACCGTATTATCCTGGTCCATGCCCATCGCGCCCTGCCCCTTCGCCTGAAGCAATCCGATCACCTCGCAGGCAAACTGCTTGACTCGCAAGTCGCCGCCGACGGGATTCTGATGGCCGTACAGCTCCCGCCGTACGGTGTCGCCGATCACGCACACGGCCTTGCCGGCCTTTGCCTCGGCTTCGTTGAACGTACGGCCGGCAGCGAGCTTCCAATTGCTAATAAGGAAGTAGGGCTCCGTGGTGCCGGTAATGGTTGTCGACCAATTGTTGGCCATGTGCACGGCGGTGACACTGGTACTCACGGTGGGAGCCACGCCCTTGAGTCCCCCGATTTGGGTCTCGATGGCCGTTGCGTCCGCCGCCTTGAACTTCGGCGCCCCCGCGGTCTCGCGTCCGGGGCCGAGCCGCTGTCCTGGGTTGACCATTAGGAGGTTGCTTCCCAAGCTTGAGATCTGATCTGAGACCGCCCGCGTAGCCCCGTTGCCGAGCGTGACCAAGCTGATGACGGCGGACACGCCGATGACGATGCCCAAGATGGTGAGAAAGGCCCGCATCAGGTTGCGGCGGATCGCCCTTAGCGCGAGCACAACAGTACTCCAGACCATCACGGCGCCTCTCCGTTGTGGTCGACACTCTGGATGCGGCCGTCAACAAAATGCACGATGCGGCGCGCGAAGGCGGCCATGTCCGCGTCGTGGGTGACCATCAGGATACTGATCCCCTGCTCGCGATTGAGTGCGGTCAACAGCTCCATGATCTCGCGGCTACACTGTGTGTCGAGATTCCCCGTGGGTTCATCCGCGAGCAGCAGCGTCGGTTTGGTAACGATGGCCCGCGCGATTGCCACCCGCTGCTGCTGACCGCCTGAGAGCTCCGCAGCGGTATGGTCCTCCCATCCATCGAGGCCGACGGACGCCAGTGCGGTACGCGCCGCGATATGCCGTGTGGCGGCGGCTTCACCGCGATACAGCAGCGGCAACTCGACGTTCTCGAGCGCCGATGTCCGGGGCAGCAGATTGAACCCCTGGAACACGAACCCGAGAAAGTGGCGCCGGAGCAACGCGCGCTGATTGCGGGAGAGGGTTTCGACGTGCACACCGCGGAACACGTACGCACCCGACGTCGGCACGTCCAAGCAGCCCAGGATGTTCATCACCGTCGATTTACCGGAGCCGCTGGGTCCCATGACGGCAACGAACTCGCCTTCGTGGACACGCAGGTCCACGCCGCGTAATGCCTGGAATGCCGACTCACCTTGACCGTAAGTCTTGGTAATGCCGGTCAGCTCGATCAGCGGCGCGGCGGCCTGGTAGGTCGCATCTCGTTCAGTTGGGTGCGGTGACGACATCGGTGATGACCTCCATGCCGGCTTCGAGACCGCCGCCCGGAGCACCCACGATTTCGGTATGGCGGCCGTCAGTGACACCCACTACCACCTGCGCGGCGACCGGCTCCCCGTTGCGAAGGATCCACACCTGCTGCCCGCGGCCAATTGCAGGAGACGCGGCAGACTTCTTCGCGGGTGGCTCCGGCGGATGCGGCAGCAAGCTGGCCACGATGCCGCCCGATCTGTGGCTGGAGGGGTTGTCGGCGGGCGGCGTGAAACGGAGCGCTTCGTTCGGCACCAGCACCGCGCCCTCTCGCGTCGCGGTGGTGATTTCCGCGGTCGCCGTCATGCCCGGTCGCAGACTCAGGTCGTCGTTGTTGACGCTCAGGATCGTCTTGTACGACACCACCCCGTCGGTGGTTTGCGATCCGAATCCCACACGTCGGATCTGGGCCGGGAACTTACGTGTCGGATACGCGTCGACCGTAAACGTTGCCGGTTGCGCTTCCTGAACTTGGCCGATATCGGCTTCATCCACCTTCACATGGAGTTCCATCTGTGCCAGATCCTCGGCGATCGTGAACAGCACGGGCGTCTCAAACGCCGCGGCAACGGTCTGGCCGGGTTCGATCTTGCGCTTCAGAACGATTCCGTTGATCGGCGACCGGATCGAGGCTTTCGCGAGGTTGGTCTGGTTCGACCTGAGCACCGCGTGGGCCTCCGTGACCGCGGCGCGCGCACTCGCGACATCCGCAAGGGCTCGCGCCAGCGTTGCCTCTGCGGTTTCGAGCTCTGTTTTCGACGGTACCTTACCTCCGGATAAACGGAACACCTCGCGCAGATGGTCGAGCTTCGCACTCGCCTCTTTGCTGGAGGCGGTCGTTTGGAGGACCTTCGCCTCCGCGGAGGCCAGTGTGGCCTCCGATTTAGTGATCTCGTCCGTGAGTTTCGACACATCGAGACGGGCCAGGACCTGGCCTTTTTCGACGCGGTCATTCTCCTGGGCCAACACGACTTCCACGAGCCCAGAGAGCTCGCTGCCGACATCGACCTGATTGGTCGGCTCCAGAGTGCCGGTGGCCGACACAGTCACCACGAGATTGCCGGGCGACACCGTCTCGGTCGCATACAGTGGGCCTCGATTGTGGTTGCCGGAACGGAGAGACGCGAAGAGGATGGCTCCGAGCAAGATTATGACCGGAGCGCCGATCCAGCGCAGAAAGCGCCCGGGACGGATGTTCGTGGGAGCCGCTCCAAGAACGGCAGCTATGTCAGTGCCTGCGGTATGCGGTGAATTACGTTTCATGATTTCGATACCGAGTTGGTTCCGGCCAGCGCTTCCGCCGGGGCCCAGCCGCCGCCGAGCGCCTTGTATAGCTGGATGACCGCGGTTGTATTGTCGGCCTCCGCTCCCTTTAGACTCTCCTCGACGGTCAGAACCGTGCGCTCGGTGTCGAGTACGGTCTGGAAGTCGATGAGGCCAGAGGTGTAGCGATAACGAGCGAGGAGCGCCGCATTGCGGGCGGATTCGACCGCGTTGGTCAGTGCCGTTACCCGAGCTTGGCTGTTGGCGATGGACACCAGCGCGTTCTCGACATCTTCGAGCGCGCTTAGAACGGTTGCCTTGTAGCTCGCCAAACTTTGTTGCTGAGCCGCATTCTGGACGTCGATCTGCGCATTGATGCGCCCGCCGTCGAAGACGGTCTGCGCGAGTTTGCCGAGCACGCTCGCAGCGAGCGAGCTGCCATTGGTAAGCGTGCCGATCGTCATCGCTTCGAGTCCGACCGATCCGGACAGCGTGAGGGTCGGATAGCGGGCCGCCGTGGCCTCACCGATCCGCGCGGTGGCGGCCGCCAGGGTGCGTTCGGCGGCGGCGACATCCGGTCGTTGGCGCAAGATGTCTGCGGGGATGCCAACCGTGAGCGGCTCCGGAACGTGCGGAATCGGCGCCGGCGTCGCGAGGTCGTCGTGCAACGCGGCGGGTGCCAGACCCGCGAGAACCGCCAGCCGATGCTCCGCCTCAGCCAGGGAGGTTTCGAGAACGGGAATCGCCGCTCTGACCTGTTCGACGTTGGTGCGTGCCTGTTCCGCGTCGAGCGAGCTGGTGAGCCCCGCTTGTACACGCCACTCGGTAAGCGCGAGGGTCTCCGATTGGCTGGCGAGATTTGCCCGAGCGATCACGATGCGGGCTTGCGCCGAGCGCGCGTCGACGTAGTTGCGCGCCACTTCGGCAGCCAACGTGACCTGTGTCTGTCGCAGAGTTGCCGCAGACGCCTCCTCGTCGGCGCGCGCGGCCTCGAGGGCGCGGCGCTGGCCGCCGACGATGTCCGGTTCCCAGGACGCGTCGAAGCCGACGTCGTAGAGGTCTTGAGAGCCGCCAACGCCCGCGTTCTGGGCACCGTTCGGGCCGGGACTTTGGCCGCCCTGCACACCGGATTGGCTGATCTCTGTGTGTTGTGCCGATGACGAAGCGTTGATCGTGGGCCACAGGTTACCGAAGGCCAGGCGACGCTGCGCTCGCGCCTGGCGGAGCTTGGCGCGGGCGGACTGCACGTCCGGACTGGCCTGCATGGCCTGGGCGACGAGCCGACTCAGGAGAGCGTCGCCCAAGTGTTGCCACCAATTTGCGACCTCAAGGCCCGTTCCGGTCGTTGGCGACGCTCCCTGCCAGGAAGATGGTACGTTGAGCTCGGCAGCTGTCGGCGCGACGTAGTTGGGGCCGACGAGCACGCAGCCCGCGAGGCAGGCGGCACAGCCGAGCGGCATCAGACAGAAGGTCCATGCGGTTCGCGGCGCGGCAGCGGTCATTCCGTCGACTCCTTGTCGATAGACATGGCAATCTTCTGGAAGAGTCGGATGAGCTCGCGCTGTTCGGCTACGGTCAAGCGGGCCAACATGCGCTCTGCGCCGGCCACCCGGCCCTTCAGTGCAGCCCGGTAAAAGGCGTGCCCGGCAGTCGCGAGGGCGACCCGCACGATGCGGCGGTTCTCTTCCGGACGCTCGCGCTGCACCAGCTTCCGCCTAACGAGACGGTCGACCACGCGAGTGACCGTGCTGAGCGGCATCCGTACGCGCGCGGCGAGGAGGCCCATGGTCGTGGAACCCTCGGCGCCGAGGGTGTCGAGGACCGCGATCTCGGAACGACTGAAGCTCTCGTGGGAGTCAGATTCGATGTCGGTGAGAACCAGCCGACGCATCGCACGATCGAGGTGCGTGACCAGCTCAACCGCCCCGCTCCCGATTGGTGCCCCGGAAGGGGCGCTTGGAAAACCAGTTGCACGTTTGCGTTTCAGCATATTTGCATTTTACAACTATCTGCGTAATCGTCAAGCCCCGCGTCTCCATGCGGGAGGCCGCCAGCGCAACCTTAACGACGCGGCTTCGGCCCGGGCGTAGGAAGGCATCGGCAACCCTGATCGACGCACACGTCGTCAGAGCAGCCGGCGCAGAACCCACATTCGCAGCTAGGCGCAGCGAACTCGTCGCAAGCACAGTTACGGCACTTGATACGGCCTCGTTTCACGCTGTCGTCCACGAAATCCCATCGTCGGAATTCAAGATCGTTCCGGAGAATCCCACGGCGACGAAGAGATTGTTGCCAAACGCAACGCCTGTAAGGCTCTCGCTTGTCCCGGACGTCCGCGTGGTGAACGTGCTGGCGTCAGCCGACGTGAGGATCTTCCCGTCCACGCCGACGACCACGAACAGCCCCAGGGCATAGCCGACCCCGTTCAGATCTTGACTGATGCCAGTCTCAATCGCCGACCACGATTCGGCGTCGCTTGATTGCGAGATCACGCCGTTGGCACCGACCGCCAGATACGTGCCGTTTCCATAACGAACGCCCTGGAGTGTCTGACTTGTGCCGGTGGCGGTTGCAGACCAACTGGCACCATCTGATGACGTCAGAATTGTCCCATCATCGCCGACAGCAATGAACGTGCTCGCGAAGGTGACTGCTTCGAGCGCGCTGGACGTGCCGCTTGCTTGAGAGCTCCAAGTGGCTCCGTCGGTTGACGTATAGACGGAGCCACCTTTGCCTACGATGACGAATGTTCCGTCACCGTAAGCCACTCCAAGGAACGATACGTCGTTCGCTACTGTGGCAACGGACCATGCGGTGCCGTCGCTCGATTGCAAGACCGTGCCGCCGGCTCCGACGATAATGAACTTGTTCCCGCCGTAGGTAACACCGACCAAGTCCGCAGTGACGCCACTTGTCTGCGAGGTCCAGGAAGAGCCGTCACTGGAGGCGACGATCTCGCCGCCGTCGCCCACAGCGACAAAGCTTCCGTGCCCGAATGCAACTGCATGTAGGTTAGAGCCCGAGACGCCGCTGTTCGTTCCGCAACCAGCCAGCGACGACAGCAGCGCAGCCATGATGAGCCAGTGAGCGATCTTCATCTGTTTCTCCTCGGATACATCGCGGGCTCCCGGCAGCACGTGAGAGTTTACCGGTAGACAATGCCCGGCTCGGGGTATGGTGCCGTAACAAGCGCGTTGACCATGGCGCCTTAGAACGGGGGAGGCTGACCACGTCCGAAACGCGGGCGCTCCGCTTGCAGCTCATCGAGGCTCACGGCGCCGTCTCCGTTGGTATCAATTTGTTTGAAGTGCCGTTCGGGGTCCATTGCCGGCAGTGGAGGCGGCGCAGCGCCATCCCCGTTGGCATCCTTAAAGTGCTGCGCCATCTTCTGACGAAGGAGCGACTCGAAGGTCTTGAACTCCTCTAGGGACAACGTGCCGTTCCCGTCGGCGTCTGCCTCGTCGAAAGCGGCGGCGCGCTCTGCCTCCATCTGCCGCGGGTCAGGTGGACCTTGTGCAAACAGCGGCGCCGCGAGTGTGAGCACTGCGCCTATCAGTAACCATCGGCCAAGTTTCATGTCGGTCTCTCTTCCGTTAGTAGGGCCCCCATTGGCCCAATTGCTTAAACGGCCGACGAGCAAAAGTCCGTCTCGCGTTCGTTCATCTAGGCCTTGTTTAGGCCGCATTGTCCTCAATTTCGGACCGTGCGTGGCTCGGCGCGGAGGTTCGGCCGCTGCGGATCGCCGGAAAGCTACTGTCCGTTGTGAACGCGCACGCCACGCAGTACCTAGCCGCTCGGTTCGCCGAGCGGCAACAAACGGAATCCATGGCTGACCCACATCGGCGACAACCGGCCATGTTGCTGTCTCGGAGCAGTTGCACCAACCAGCGCTGAGCATCGACCAGAACTTGGACTTTGCCTTTCACGCGGACGCGGTCGAGCACGCGGTCCGCTAGTAGCTGCCGATCGTACGGGCTCCGCGCCGGTACGAAGAAGCCAGCGCCCGCGAATGACACATGGGCAATCCCCTGCGCAAGGCCGAACATCGCCGAATGCCTTCCCACCGCCGTCAGTTGGACTCTCATGATGATCACTCTTCTGGATGGTTGAACGTCTGGGGCAAGGAGAATCCGTCGGTTGGTGATTCGAACGCGTCACGAAATCGGAGTAGCGGTCGGGATCTCAGTTGGTGTCGCGGTGAAAGCGGTCAGCCTGCGTAATCACCCAACGCGGTCATGACGGCTGGCAAATCTGATTATCGGTAGTCGCGCGCGCCTGATGTCCGATGGCGGCCTTCTCCAGGGTTCGGCGACCCAAAGCGGCAGCGACCACCGGCGTTGCTGCACTAGAATGGTCGGCGTTCCGGGCGCAGCTGCCGCAGTTTCTCCTGTTGTGCCGGAGTCAGAATATTCTTGATCCGAATCAGGAGCGCCAGGTGGGCTTTCTTGAGTTTCTCTTCGGCCTTCATGACCTGATCAATCTGGGCTAGCGCCGCCGCGTCGTCGACATGTGGGGGCTCCAGCAGTTTACTGAGCTTTTGCGACTCCCGCTCGACGTCCCATTGCGACGACACGAGCGACTTCTGCGCGTCTTCCATCTGCTTCGTGATCGCGTCGCGCTGTGCATCCGTGAGCCCGATCTCGGTGTCGTGCCGCATGATCAGACTCGGTGGGAAGACGTTCTCGATGAAAGCTGGAGGGCTCATGCCCGGCAGGCCGGGGCCCATCGGCGGTTCGCCCATGGGCTGCGCCATCACGGCCAACGGCCCCGCTACCAGAATGAGAAAAGAAACAATCGTCATCCGTCGATGCATCATGCAAAGGTCTCCACATCCAGCGCCGATTGCGACCGATTGTCGGCCTCTCCCGTGTCGACGCAGCCAAGCCCGCCACCGGCACATCCGAAGGTCGGAACACGGTCAAGCGCCTGGACGCTCGGCACGTCGAGCAGTGCGTCGGTGGGAACGTCGAAGGTCTCGATTTCGGCAAGGGTCACGTTGGCGCGCTCAGGGGTTTGCGAGGGCTTGGTCAACACCCACAGCACCACCACCGCCGCGGCGGCGGCAAGCGGTAGCGCAGCAGCGAGAGTCCGCCACGTCCGCACCCGCCGTGTGATGTGGCGATACGGAGGGGGCGTCCGATTCGCCGAGGGGGCGGGTGTGGGCGCGGCGGCCAGAATGCGATCGATCAGGGTCGCCGAAACTTCGAATCCTGGCGCGTGATCGAGCAGCGCATCGACGCTGGCACTTCCGTCGCGCCAGCGTTGCGCCTGGGGCGACTGTTCGAGCAGCGCGAGGGCGGCCATGCGCTCCTCCGGCGGCCAGCGGTCCTGGTTGGCCCCGTAGGCATCGAGGAGTGCGCGCAGTCGCTCGAGTGACATTGTCGAGGTATGGTCCATGAGTGCTGCTATTCCTCCCCGAGCAGATCGGGGAGCAGCGCTTTGAGACGCGCGCGCAGCGTTCGTCTTCCCCGCGCCAGTAATGACTCGACCGCTTCCACACTCACGCCCATGACGTCTGCGGTCTCCGTATTACGCAGTCCCTGATAATGACAGAGCGTGATCGCCACGCGTTGCTGGACCGGAAGCTCGGCCAGTACGGTGTTGACATGCCGTCCAATATCTCGAACTTGTACGCACGCCAGCGGTGTCGGAGCCGGGTCAAGGGGCTCTGCGATGTTGTCCAGGGCGACGTCTCGGCCACGCCGACGGACATCGAGACAGAGGTTGAGTGCGATCCGGTGGAGCCACGTCGTGAGGCGCGCTGTGGGTTGCCAGTGTGGCGCGTGCGACCAGAGCCGAAGGAACGTCTCCTGCGCCACATCTTCGGCGGCAGCATGGTTTCCGAGTACGCGAGCGGCGAAAGCGACTGTCCGTCGGAGGTGGCGATCGAGCAGTCGGCGAAAGGCCTCACGGTCTCCCGTCCCGGTCTTGAGCATGAGGATCTCATCGGAGTCGTCCAAAGCCGTCCATCCACCTCGGTGCCGATACCATGCGCCAGTGCACTAGCCCGTCTGGCGCATGGTACCGAATGCGCCGTCGTGGCGCGACCTTAGAAGGGAGGATGGCCGAATCCCGGACCCGGACGGTCTGCCTGCAACTCGTCGAGGCTGACGGCGCCGTCACCGTTCGTATCCAGATGGTTGAAGTGGTGCTCGGTCATCTTGTCGCGCATGAGCGACTCGAACGTCTTGAACTCGCTAAGAGACAAAGCGCCGTTGCCGTCGGCGTCGGCCTGCGCGAAGAGCGCGGCACGTTCCGCCTCGATCTCCGCTGCGCTCGGTGGACTTTGGGCAAACAGCGGCGCAGCGAGTGTAAGCACTGTGCCCATTAGGAACCATCGGCCAAGTTTCATGTCGGTCTCCTTTCCGTTGTGGGGCCTCTATTGGCCCACTCGCTTAAACGGCCGAGGAGCAAGAATCCGTCGCCAGTTCTGCCAAAAGACTCTCAGCCCTTCGGCAGCCACTGGAAACCGCTGATAGGGCAAGTAAAATCAGCGCCCGGCCGGGCTCTCTCTACTCGTCCGCATGGTCTGCGGCTTGCCTTTGAGGGTGCTGGCGACGCGGTGACGGATAGCAAAATAGCTCTTCGGCGGATTGGCTTCTTCGTGGGCCGTTGGCGAGTTTGGGTGCCTCCGGCGCATGGTGTCCGGTTGTTTCTCGGCGCGAGGAGGCAGCGGGAAAATGGTGCGGGCGGGGGGACTCGAACCCCCACGAGCGTTACACTCAACGGATTTTCGTACCGTCTACGGCTTTCGCCGCCCCGCCGTTGCGCTTTGAAGCGCGTTGGTGGGTTTGCGGTCTGGACTATCCCTTCACCGTGCCCCGGATGATGCCAGGGGATTAGGTGCTGCCCGTCTAGTCTCTACACCTTCCCGGCTGGAATGTTCCGGCCGGGCTTGGCTCGGGATTGCCATTTCAAAGGTTTCCCCGAATTTGGGCAGTTCTGCATCGCCGGTTTCCCGGTGAGCACTCAAGTTTTGCATCAAGTCCGTTGCGTCTGCCGTTTCCGCCACGCCCGCATCGCGGCCGTATGATATGGCTGCCAAGAGGAATTTGCAAAGCAAGGGCGCGCGCAGGCAAGCGTAGACGTGAACCTTGCCGCCCAGGATCGTGTGCGTTTCGCTCGTGCGTCGGTAGTCTCCAAGTCCCTACAGATTGCGGAAACTGTGTAAGCTTTGTGTAAGACACTACCGACCGACAATATGCGAATAAGTTCTTGGATTTTCGATGAATTGTCTCGCTAGTGGAATTGAAAGTGCGATTTTAAGTCCTGTGTGTCTGCCAGTTCCACCACCCCGGCATATGGGAAAATCAAGTACTTGTAGCCTTTTCTCGTGACGTCTTCTCGTTTAGGTGTCTATTTGGTGTCCATTTTCCCGTGCGTACCCTCTGGGCGAACTGCTGCACGGCATCGGTTTGGGTGCGGCTAAACCAATGGCTGTAGATGCTCAACGTCGTGGTCGCCTTGGAGTGTCCCAGGTAATGCTGGACTTCGGTCACCGGGCATCCCTGGGCAACCAAGCCCGACGCAAACGAGTGCCGCAGCGACTGCATGTCCACTCGTCGCAGGCCAGCGCGACGCAGGGCAGGGTACAAACCGACACGGAGCACGGTGCCGCGATACATCGGCTTTCCGTCTGGTGTCGGAAAAACTAACTCTTCCGGGCTGGCTGGGCATTGCAGCTTCCAGACCTTCAAGGCGTGCAAGAGTTCCGGTGCGAGCGGGATGGTGCGCACGCCGGATTTGGTTTTTGGTTGATAGAATCGCGGGCGCACCGCTTCACCCGACAAACGCGCCCACGACAGTGAGCGGCAAATCCGCACGCGCGCCGCGTTCAGGTCCAGATCGCCCCATTGCAGCGCGAGGAGGTCATCATGTCGCGCTCCCGTGAAGGCAGCGGCCATGATCAGGGTCCGATAGTACCCGGCTTCCGCGTAGTCAATGAGTCGGTTCATCTCTTCGGGACTCAGGAACTTCATCCGGTGACACTTCATTGCAGTCGCGCCGCCCCACGGCCTCCGTGGTGAGTTCGCCGTTGTCGCGCTTCACGCGCTCGGCATCCTTTGCCGCATTATCAACACACTGCTTCCGCTTGCGCGCAAAGTCAAAGATGCTCGACAACGTCGTCAGCAATTTATTGACCGTTGCCGGTGAGAGACGCCCCCCGCGCACGTTGGCCTGGTCGAGCCAGCCGTTGCGCCGTGCCTCGATCACGGTCACATCCATCTCGCTGAGGAGCAGATCTCCAAAGACAGGGAGCAGGTGCTTATCCAGGTGCGTGCGCCACGCCGCCAGCGTAGACGGACGACGGCCCCATTTGTTCTCGAACCACTGTTCAGCCACCTCACGAAACAGCGGCGCGGTTTTCGCGGTGAGGTACTTCCCATTCATCATTCCACACCGGACTGCCCGACGTCCCAGGAAGCTACTGAGCCACAGGGGCACCGCGAAGGAATCCCCGCCACTCGAATGCCCTGTGACACTCCAGTTCCAGCCAGGCCCCGTCACAGTTGAGCACATGGACTGTAAACGGCTCGACGTCGCGCAGCGCGGTCGCGTGAGGAAGGAAATCGAATGCAATGAGCGCCGGATGAGTCTCAAGCAATTTCTCCAGTCCCAACGGGGGATCTGGGTCGGCGAGCACGGCGATGTCGGACGCGACGTGGTGAGCCAGTGGCGCAAGCGTTTCTTCGAGCAACGCGTATCGGGTCTGGAGGAACGCCCGCGCTCGGGTCGTCCCCGAGCTTTTCCCCCCAGAGGTCGTCGTGTCGGCTAAAGCCATCGCTTGCGTACTGCCCGCCAAGCGCGGTCTGCCCCTGTCGCGCTTCAGCAGCAGCGACGTTGTGCGCGAGGTCGAACGCAGCGGGCTGGTGGCCACCATCAGCGACGAAACCGTCTGGCGGTGGCTCAGTGAAGAATGCCATCCGCCCCTGGCAGCATCGGTGCTGGATTTTTCCGCGCGATCCGGACTTCGCGGTCAAGGCGGGGTGCATTCTGGATCTCTACGCCCGCCGCTGGGAGGGCAAACCGTTGGGGCGCAACGATTTCGTGATCTCCACCGACGAGAAGACCAGCATACAAGCGCGCCACCGCATTCATCCCACCCTGCCGCCCGCTTCGCATCGGGCCATGCGCGTTGAGCACGAGTACGAACGCGGCGAGCCGCCCTACAAGACCGCTCGCCGGGTCTTCTGGATCATGGACAACGGCTCTTCTCACCGTGGCAGCACCTGCGTGCGTCGTCTGCACGCTCGCTTCCGCGACATCATTCGCGTTCATGGCCCCGTTCATGCCAGCTGGCTCAACCAGATCGAGATCTATTTCTCCATCATCCAACGCAAGGTGCTCACCCCAAACGATTTTGCGTCGCTGGATGAGGTTGAAGACCGACTCTTTCGCTTCCAGGAACATTACGAGCGGATTGCTGTGCCCTTTGAGTGGAAGTTCACTCGCATCGACCTTGACGCCCTCCTCGAACGCTTGCCGATGACATCCACGATCCACTACGGCGCGCCGCTTGATTGGAATACGTTGCCGAACCTATGAACCAGAGTACTAAGGAGACTGTCGATGTTCTCTCCGAACGCGGAAATGTTTGTCATCCTGAGCGGAGCGAAGAATCTCGGCCTACATGCGGCGCCGGGAATAAACATGAGCGTCTTTGCTCCGCTCATCAGATGACATGGAGGGTTACGCCGCGGTCAAATAGTCGCGTTGCCGTTGATCGACACTCTCCCCGTTCTGCGGCTCTTGTTTGACCCATTCTTGGCAGGGTGGTAAACATTCTCGGTTGTGCAGAGCGCCCAAGAAGCCATTGGGGATCGCGTTGACCTGGCCGAGCGTAGCCGCGCTCTCGATCATCTGCCGGCACTGGACGGTGTGCGGGGAATCGCCATCCTCCTCGTGGTGCTGTTCCACTCTCTTGTCACCGTTCTCGTGCGCGTCAGGCAAAACCTCTTTGACCGCCTGTGGGGCCAAGTATTTGGGCTCGGCTACTGCGGCGTCGACCTTTTTTTCGTCCTTTCCGGCTTTCTCATTACGCGCATCTTGCTCCACTCGCGCAATTTGCCACAAGGTCAGTATCTCAAGCGCTTTTATGTGCGGCGCGTGCTGAGGATCTTCCCGCTCTATTACCTCTGCCTGATCCTCGCGCTCGTAGTCCTTCCCTTGCTATATCCGTTGGTTCTTGCGAACGAAACGTATCGGAAAAGCTACGAGCACCAGCGCTGGTACTGGTTCTACGTGCAGAACCTATATCCGATCGTCGATCCCGAGCATCAGCCCCTGCTGGGGTTGCTCTCGCACTTCTGGTCGCTTTCCATTGAGGAACAGTACTATCTCGTATGGCCCTTCGTCGTCGGTGTTTTTCGTCGCTCATGGCAGCTCGTCGGCTTCTGCCTGGCACTTTGCTTCCTCTCGTTTGTGTTTCGTGTCGGTCTCTTACTCTGCGGATCGAACCAACTGGTACCCTATTTCCTGACTCCGGGCCGGCTGGACTCGATCGCGGCCGGCAGTATGATTGCTATTTTGATGCAAGAGGATCTGCTGCCGAGAGCGCTCCTCGTACGGGTGGCTCGGCAAGCGGTCTTCGCCGGGCTTGGGCTGCTAGTGGGAACGATGGTCTGGCAACAGAGTGTCAGCCCTTTCAAAAGCGCCATGGCCGCTACCGGCAGCACGGCTTTCGCCCTCCTCTTCGGAGGGTGGCTCATCCTCGTATTAACGCGGAAACCAGATAGCGGGGTGACGCACGCTCTCATGTTCTCTCCGTTACGAGCGATGGGCAAGTACAGCTACGGGATCTACGTCTTCCATTGGCCGGTGTGCATGTGGGTACATGGGTGGTTGCCGGGCAGCGCATTTCCTCGGGTGGGGGGATCAGCCGTCGTGCACCAGGCGACGGCAACGGTGGTCATCTTGGCGCTGTCCACCGCATTCGCCGTGGTAAGTTACCACCTCTTCGAGCAGCGATTCTTGGCGCTCAAGAGCCGCTTCGCAGAAGGGAACCACCGATGACTATCGCTCGCCGCACAGCGCGCATGCGCTGCGCTTCGTCGAAACGGCGGCCGCGAGCATTGCCAGCCGCCACTCACCACCTCGCCTTGTGACACCGCCGGCCCCCGGCTATAGATGTGGGCACGGAGTACGAAGAGGCGCGGATCGAGCCCAAGGACCGCGTGCTCAAGGTCGCCGGACCGGCGCAGCCCGCCATGTTCATGAAAGTGCTCTCGCGGCTGTTCATCAAAGAGGGCGACCACGTGGCGGCCGGCGATGTCATCGGGGTGTTCGACAACTACTCGACGAAGGATGCCGCGGTGGCTCGCATTCAGGCGGAGTTAGCCGAGGCAGAACGCCAATTCCAGCGTTTTGAACGGCTCGACAAACAGCGGGTGCTGTTGGCGGAAGAACGGGACGCCCAAGAGACCAAACGCGACGTGCTCGGTACGGATCCTGCCGCGAAGACGGACGCGCGTGTGGTGGAAGTGCGCATCAAACTCGAGGAAAGCGACCGCGTGGCGCACTTGACGAACCTGCAGGTCGAAGTGCGTATTCGATCCTGAGCGGCGAGCGACGGAGATCCAGGCGGGGGAGATCGTCATCATGACCGGCCCATCGGGGTCGGGCAAGACGACGCTGCTCAGTCTCATCGGCGCGCTGCGCTCCGTTCAGGAGGGTAGCCTGAAGGTGCTCACGCGCCGTCGAAAACATCGAGATGTCGGTGCACTTACACTCCGACATCTCCAAGTGGATGGCCCGTGAACGGGCGATCGCCATGTTGCGCAGCGTCGGGCTCGGCGAACGCGTGCACCACTATCCCGATCAACTCTCCGGCGGGCAAAGGCAGCGCGTGGCCGTCGCGCGGGCGCTGGTGAGTCAGCCACAGATCGTTCTGGCCGACGAGCCAACGGCCGCGCTCGACAAGCAGTCGGGCCGCGACGTGGTCGAGATCATGCAGCGCTTGGCGAAGGAACAGGGCTGCACGGTCCTCCTGGTCACGCATGACAACCGCATTCTCGATATTGCCGATCGCATCATTCACATGGAGGACGGGCGGCTGTCTTCGTTCGCCAACGCCGTCCTGTCCAGTACCAAGAACTTACTGCAGGTGCTGGCGCAAAGTAATCGGAAAGGTGAGCTGACGCGGCAGGTGGAAGGCATGTCGCTGGCGGCTTTCACCCAGCTCGTCGAGCAGGTCACAGCCGAGTTCCAATGCTTTCTCGAGAGCATCGACATGCTGAACTACGAGGCGTTTGAGAGCATGCTCGAACAGGTCATCGAGGCCTTTACCCTCAAGGTCGGGCAGATCCTCGACGCCGAGCGCGCCACGCTTTTCTTGCTCGATGAGGTGCGCGATGAGCTGTGGTCGAAGGTGGCGAAGAGCGACGGTGGCAGGCCACTCGATATCCGCATGCCCCGCACCGTTGGTGTCGCGGGGCATGTCGTCTCGAGCGGTCAGGCGCTCAACGTGACCGACGCGTATGACGAACCGCTTTTCAATCGCGGGGTCGACGAGGAGACGGGTTACCGCACCCGCAACATTCTTTGCCTGCCGGTCTTCAATCGGCAGAGCCGTGTTTTCGGCGCTGTGCAGCTGCTCAACAAGAACGGTGCCGCCGCGTTCGATGCAGCCGATGCCGAGCGGCTCAAAGCGTTTACGGCGGCCCTCGCGATCGTCCTCGAAAGCTGGTGTCGCATGCACGAACGGCAAACGGGCGCCGTCAGGGCGTCAGTTGCCCAGCATGCGCCGTCTCAAGACAGACCCTGAGCTTGTCGAAGGGGGATGCCCGTCGCTTCGGATATGGCTTACGCCTCGGCGTCCATGTGTCGGAGACGCTTGGCCAGCACACGCATGACTTCGATGGCGAAATACGGCGTCTGCTGTACCAAGAACTGCAAGCGCGCCTCGTTGATCGGCGCGAGTTGACAGTCGGTCTTCGCGACCGCTGTGGCGCTGCGGGGGTTCCCGTCGATCAACGCCATCTCGCCCAGGATGCCACCAGGGCCGACGGTTTCCACGACCTTGCCGTGGACTACCAGGTCGACCTCCCCCTCTTTCACAACGAACATCACGTCGCCCGGTTGTCCTTCGTTGAAGATCGGTTGCCCTGCCGCGAACGATCTGGAGTCTGCCGCAAATCGAACCAAATTGAGTGATGACATCGATTTGAATTCCTCCTTCGTCCTTTCCTCGGTGCCGCCTGCGCGGGCGACTCGCACAAGTCGCGCAGCACAATCAACACGACCATACCCGAGGTAATGTTACGCATCGGTTACGAGACCGTTAATGTTCGTGGTCAATCCTATGCGGTCACTGACGTTGCGCTTACCGGGATGCGGAGTGCGGGTACTGCGGCCAGAAGTATGTGGTGATTTGAGGGGAGAAAGGAAAGCGACGTACACTCCTTCGGCTCCGTAACTAAACGCCGCCCGTTGGCGTGGGCGGAGAAGAAGGGACGTGGCTCATGCCTCCGCCTGCTCCAGCACCGTCTGCGCTACCTTCTTCTGTCGTCAGTGGTGTGGGAAGGCGATACCCAGCTGGCCGGTGGTCGCCTTGACGATGGCCGGCGACTCGCCCACGAGATTGCTGGCATCGTGTCGGTCGCTCGGACCATGGTGCGGCGGCTGAGCGATGGGGGCGGCAACGGGAGCGCGCTCCGGCGCCGGCACTGTGGCACCTGCGCGGAGCGGATTCCCGACCAGAAGGCTCTCCGTCTTGCCTCCGCCGATGAACTCAATGCCCTCCAAACGCTGGCGGAAAATGGTCTCTCCCACTCGCTGCGGCGGGGTAGGGAGGCGGCCGCCGGCCACCGTCGTTGCCTCGTGGGCCGTCACCAGCACCCCCTGAGCTGTCGGGTCCAGCATGCTATGGACCTCGACATGGCCGCTGAGCCCGAGCACTTCAGTCACGTCGGCGTCGGCGTCATAGGTCATCACGAACTCCGTGCCGCGCACGCCGGCGACTGCCGTGTGGGTCTTCACCTCATACGAGTTGCCTGCCGTATGATAATAGTCGCTGACCAGCGTATTCAGCTTGCCGCGGAGCAATTCGATCAGCGACCGCGCCGTGCCGCGGCGCGGATCGAATACCTGCTGGTCGATGACGAGATGGGAGTCGTCGCCGGCGGTGATGACGCTGTCGTCCTGAAAGATGATCCGCAGCCGTCCCGGCGTGCCGGTACGCAATTCATCGCCCAGGTTGATCGGTGCGCCGATAACCGCCGGCATCCAGGTACCGCCGCGGCCGATTTCTGCGCTGCCGTCGAGGCTGGCTATGGTACCGATTTCCTGTGCCTGCGTAACCCGTGCGCACAACGCCATGACCGCCAGCAGCAGCACGAAGCCGTGGAGTCGGTGCATCAGAACCTCGCTTCCAGCGCCAGGGATCCAATGTGGCGCTCGTAATCGAATCGCTTGTCGCCAAGTTGGTTGTTGGAGTTGTTGATCGTACCGAAGTAGCCCGCGACGAGGGCGAGATGCGCGTCGAGGTCCTTGCGGACGACGACGCCGATGTCGTGCTGATCGTCGTGCCGTCGGTCGCTCGCCGGGGCGTAGTTCTCGTACCGGTAGGCGTAGTCCAACTCGGCCGTGACCTCCGCTGGAAAGGTCCATCCCGCTCCGGCGCTGACCTCCTGTCCGTCATACGCGTATTGGTCGGCGTTCAACTCCGGCCGTGCGTTGATGGGCGCTTCCCGATCGAAACGATAGCCGAGCGACAGATAGTGGTCGGGCAAGTCGAAATAGAAATATTGCCGGACGCCGGTGGCGTAGTTGAAGGCGTCGCGGACCCAAAACGTGCTCTGAATGAAGTCGCGGCGTCGTACACGGCAGAACAATTCCGTGCGGCCGCGATCCTCGACCACCGTCATCCACGGCAGCGCGGTGCCTTCTTGAAGGAAGCTGTCGGTGCTCAACAGGTAGTAATCATACCGCCCCAGCACGCCAAATCGGAACAGGCCGGCGGCGGTCACCAGCTGCAAGCTCGGTGCGTGATCTTGAAGGTTGAAGTCCGTCAGGTGGAAGTGCAGGCTCTGAAAGAAATCATAGCCGATCGACAATTGTGTTTGGTCGCGGTGCCACAGCTCGTACGTCCCGCCTGCACCCAGGGTGATGCGTCCGTCGGACTGCCTCGAGATGCCGGCCGCTTGTTTGATGACGCCGCTCGATGGTGCCAACAGGACATTGGTGTCGTACTGAAACCCCACCGTGCCATAGAGTTGGCGGGCCGCGCGCTCGGAGTCATGTATCGTCCCCAAGAACAATTCGGCTTCGTGCTTGATGTCGGATTGCGGACTGCTCCGGACGACTTCCGTGAAATGCTTCTCGGCCTCCGATCGATTGCCCTCGCGATAGTCGACCACGCCTTCGTAGTATTGTGCGGCGAGGTTCTGCTGCGGATCACGACCGGCCCGTCGAAAGTTCTGTCGCGCCTGCGTCAGTTGGCCGAGCCGGAGTTGCGCGAGGCCGAGGAAGAGGGACGCTTGCGCGTCCGCCTCCGGCATGCGCTGGGCCTGTTGCAGCCAGGGCACGGCCTCCTGCAGGGCGCCCGTCTGAACCAGTGCCGCCCCGAGATCGAGGGCGGCCTGATCGAAGTCGGGCTTGGCCGCCAGAATCACGCGCAAGTCGCCGATGGCGCCGTCCAGATCGTGCAGCCGCCCGCGGGTCACGGCACGGTAATAACGGGCATAGACGTCATCGCCGTCGGCGACGACGGCCTGGTCGAAAAGGGCGAGGGCCTCGGTATGACGTCCGGCGTGGAGATCGACGAGACCGCGGGAGTACAGACGCGTGGACTGCTCGGACGCACCGGCAACGTCACCGGCGACGCACCAGAGCAGGAGCAAAGCAAGACAAGGGTGGCGTGTCATGAGAGGCTTTCGACGGCGGTTGGTGTGGGCGTCGCCGTCGCTGTCGGCTGTCTTGAGGCGATGCGTGCGGGCGTGTTGGTCGCCGTCCGGGTCGGCTCCGCCCGCGCCGGTGTGGTGCCCGCGATTGCCGCTTGCCCCCCGGCCACGGCATGCGTCGCACTCCGGGCACCGCCGGTCCCCGCAGCGGGGCTGGGGCCCTCAGCGGGCGTGGCGGCGGGTGTGCTGCCGGGGGTAGTGCCAGCGTCACCGGGGAGTACGGTGAAGTCATAGCTGAAGTACGGAAGACCACGATCCTCGCCGAGAGAGCTGGGCGGCGAATCCAGATTGTACGCCGTGATCTGGAGAGATGTCGGCCCGGGCGGAAGATACGTCGGCGCGCCGGCGGCGCGGAAGCCGGTAACTTGGAATTGACCCTGCGTACTGCACGGGGTGGCGGAGTTGTCGTCGCACGGGCTCAGCGTGACCGGAACGCGTTTGGTCAACGATCTGAAAGGTGGTGCCTTGTCTCTGTACACCACCTCGACGTTGATCCGGTCGGGACTGCCGTCGATGCCGGTAGCGGCGTCGACTACGGTGAAGGCAATTGGCACCGGACTGCTGCTGGAGTCCCCGGGTGCCGGCCGCAAATCCAGCAGAAACGGCAGGGCACGGATTTGGATGTTGGGAGCTTGAGCGCGGGTCCCCGGCGTGATCGTCACCGTCTGCGGCGCGCTCTGAAAGCTGGGAGTTGCCGGGCGCACGGGATCGCACGGCTGGCCGACGTTGGGAGGACTGGTGGGACAGGCTTCGGTCACTCCGTCCGGTGCGGGGGCAAAGTCGGTCACGAAAGCGGAGAGCGAAAAGGTTGCCGGTCCGGCGGGCAGCGCGTCCAGGAGCAGGAGCCGGAGGCCAGAGGCGGAATCGACCGGAACAGCGTTGGGATCGACCGCGATGCAGCAGCGCAGGCCGGCGTCCGATTCGAATACGATGCGAACGATGTTGACGGCGCTGGGCAGCGTAACGTCAGTTCCTCCGCCGCCCGGCTGCTGCCAGATGGGCTGTACGTTCAGACTGCCACCCCCTCCTGTGCCGGACGACCCGCCACATCCGCAGCTCCACGCGGCGAGCACGCACACCAACACGCTAAGCGGCGAAAAGATCTGCGGCCGTGCCATGAAGCGCCACTGTTCCATTGCGCGGGAGTTCGGTCAATCCAAAGGTCGTACAATGCCGCGCGCAGGGTGTGCGTCATGGTTGCGGGGGAAGTTGGCGTTGTTGCCTTTTTCGCGGCGATCTGGCTATAGGCGTGTCCGCCATCTACCTAAACCAGCCGCAAGGCAGACCGAACGAGTGATGTGGCAGCGCCTTTCATCTTTCCGCATCGCGGTGCTCTTGGGGATTATGTTGTCGCTGCTGCGCTTCCACGGCTGCCGCTATCTCGATCTCATCGACCTGCGGGCCAGGGATTATCGGCTGCTCCATCGCGGCGCACAACAAGGATCCTCGGACATCGTGATTGTGGCGGTGGATGACGCCAGTCTGGAGCAGTTCGGCCGTTGGCCCTGGTCCCGTGCTCGGGTTGCGGAGTTGATCGATCGCCTGACCGAAGCGGACGTCGCCGTCATCGGGTTCGACATCATTCAATCGGAACGGGCCGCAGATGCCGATCTCGATACATTGCGCGATCGGCTGGTGGGCATAGATGACCACACGTGGGAAGTGCTGCGCCGCGCTCTGAATCAGGGGGCGGTGGACGAAGAAAGGCTGGCGCAAGCGGTCCGCGCTTCCGGGCGAACGGTTTTGGGGTACTTCTTCGATTTCGAAGAGCGAGTCGCGAACGACGATTCTGTCCGGCTGCCCACCTACAACATCGTCCAGAACAGTCGCAGCCACGACGGAGAGATCCGTGTGCCGTTGGCCCAGAGGTTGAAAAGTAACTTGCCGGAGTTGACCGCCGCGGCACGTGCGGTGGGGTATTTCAACTTCTTCCCCGACGATGATGGCACACATCGGCGCGCCCCACTGGTTATCCGCTTCAAGGACCAGATGGCCCTGCCGCTGTCACTGGCGATGCTGCAAGTGTACCGGCCGCAGGTCCCGCTGGTGATCCGTTTTGCAGATTTCGGGGTTGAATCCGTGCACTTCGGTTCGGAGTCCATACCGGTAGCTGAAGATGGCCAGATGTTTATCAACTATCGCGGTCCACGGAACACGTTCCGCTATGTGTCTGCGGCCGATGTGCTGACCCGCCACGTCGAATCCGACCTGCTGCGCGGCAAGATGGTGCTCGTGGGTGTGACCGCCACCGCGGTAGCGGACGTCCGTGTGACCCCGTTCGACCCCAGCCTTCCAGGGGTGGAGATCCACGCGAACGTTCTCGACAACATCCTGCGTCGAGACTTCCTCACCCGTCCGGAGTGGAGCGTGCTTGCCGAGATCGGTGTCATTCTGTCGCTCGCCCTGTTTCTGGGGGGCATCCTGCACTCCGCGCGTGGCGTGAGCGGCGCCGTCATCACGGTGGCGCTGCTCGCCGCCTACCTCGTGTTGAGCCAGCGTGTCTTCCTGTCGTACGGGTTGCCGCTCAGCTTGGCGTATCCGTTTCTCGCCATCGGGCTCACCCACGCCGTGGTCAGCCTGCAGCACTACGTGGTTGAGGAACGCGAGAAGCGCAAGATCCGCGATGCGTTCGGCCTCTATCTGAGCCCGTCGCTGGCGCGTCTGGTCAGTGAACAGCCCGAGATGCTGGCGCTCGGTGGGGACAAGCGCGAGCTCACCGTCATGTTCGCGGACATCCGGGACTTCACGACCATCGCCGAGGGACTCGAGCCCGAAGTGCTGGTCGATCTGTTGAATGCCTTCCTCGGGGAGATGACAGAGGTGATTTTTGCGCACGACGGCATGCTCGACAAGTACGTGGGTGACGCCATCATGGCCGTCTGGGGTGCGCCGCTCCCCCAGGCAGACCACGCCGCGCGCGCTTGTCGCGCCGCCCTCGAGATGGTCGGCCGACTGCATATTCTCAACCAGCAATGGAATCAGCGCGGCTGGCCGGCGCTGAAGATCGGTGTGGGCCTCAACACCGGATCGATGGTCGTCGGCAACATGGGCTCTGCACGGCGCCTCAGTTACACGGTCATCGGCGACAACGTGAACCTGGGCTCACGATTAGAGGGACTGAACAAGATGTACGGAAGCCACATCATTGCGAGCGAGGCGACCATCCTCGCTGTGGCGAATACCGTGGTAGCGCGGGAACTCGATCTGGTTCGCGTGAAGGGAAGGCGCCTGCCGGTTCGAATCTTTGAGATCGTGGGGCCAGGTGACGAGCGCGCGGCGTGGGCGCCGATGCTGGAGCGTTTCGCAACCGGCATTGCCGCCTATCGCCAACGACGGTGGGATGACGCCATAGCGGCGTTCCGTAGCGTGCTGGAGATTCAGGCGGACGATGGCGCTGCACAGCTGTATCTGAAACGATGTCGCGACATGCTGGTGAGTCCCCCTGACCTGCAGTGGGACGGTGTGACGGCGATCGACATGAAGTGATGGTGGCAGCGGCCGTACGCTGCCCCGTGCTGCCCTCCGCCACACGTGCCGGGCGCTGTCCGGGCGCTTGACGTTTTACGGACCTCACTGCCATATTGTGGACCTTTAGCGCTGAAAACGGAGTCTCATGGAGTCGCTTGCGGTCGTTCTGCGACGCATCCCGATCTTTGCCAGCCTGCCGCCAGGCAGCTTTGCGAAGATCATTGCCGACCTCCGTGAGGAGGGTCATCCGGCAGGCACCGTGATCTGTTATGAGGGTGATCCGGCGCATGACTTCTACATCATCAAGTCCGGGTTCGTTGATGTACTCGTCAATCAAGGCGGCAACCAGCGTGAGGTGATTGCCGTCAGCGGGCCGAACCAGTGGTTCGGCGAGCGCGCCTTGTTTTCCGACCGGGCGCGTTCGGCGACGGTGGTCGCACAAACCGACGTGGAATTGTGGCGGCTGACCAAGGAGAAGTTCGACGACCTGATCGAAGAGAATCCGTGGCTCATTTCTCATTTCACGCAAGTCATTGGCGACCGCTTATACGAGGTCAATCAGCAGCTCTCGAAGATTCAGGCGGCCTTCAACCTGCAGATCGAGGCTCTGTTCCGCGGTCAGCCGCCGGCGTGTCGTGAGTTGCTTACCCGCACCGCGGTGTTGAGAGAACTTGATCCCCGCGTCGTCCATGACCTCGCCGGCCATGACGGCACGACGGCGACCCTCGCCAATTTCGAGGCGAACAGCGCGTTTGTGTTGCGCCGTGACGGCGTGCTGACGTACCCGGAGGCCGTGCGCGACTTCTTGCTCGCCCGTTTGACGGCCGCCGTGGGCAGCGAAGGCGTGCGGGGTGTACACCGCGACGCCGCTGGGTTCTACGAACGCCTTGGCCGGTTGGATCAAGCCATTGACCACTATCTCGACGCCGGAGAGTGTCGCCGTGCCGCGGAGCTTCTGGCCCATGGGGCGGACGAATTTCTCGGCGCTCGACGCTTCGAATTGTTGCGGCGGTGGATTCGGCAGCTGCCCGAATCGATGGTCGGTGAACTCCTGCCTAACCTGCATCGGCGTATCGAAGAGGCCCTGCAGCCTCAGACTGCCGAGACCCTTCCCGCGCGCCCCAAGCGGTTCGGTGAACATCTCATCTCCGCGCCTGTTCGTGCGTGGGGTGGAGCCGCCGTCGGCATCGTGGCGGCGCTGGCGGTAGGGACAGCGGCCCCATTGCCGGATCTCACCGCGGCGAGCATGCACATGCTCGCCCTGCTGGTGTGGGCCGTGGTGTTCTGGTCCCTCGACATCTTGCCCGATTATGTGGTGGGCATCGGCCTCATCATCGGGTGGATTCTGCTGGGGATTGTCCCGTCGGAAGTGGCCGTCTCCGGCTTTACCACGAGTCCGTTCTTTCTCATCATCGGCGTGCTCGGCATCGCCGCGTCATTGCAGAGTTCCGGCCTCCTCTTCCGCTTGGGGCTGCAGATCCTTCGCCGCTTTCCGCTGACCTACCGTGGGCAGGCCTGCGGCTTGGCGCTCAGTGGAACAGTTATAACCCCTGGTATACCTGATGTCACTTCTGGTGTTGCCATCGCCGGCCCTATTATTTTGGCGCTTTCCGACTCTCTCGGTTATGGCCGCCGCAGCCGTGGTTCCGCCGGCCTGGCGATGTCAGCCTTGCTGGGTTTCGGGCAAATGAGTCCGTTTTTTTTGACCGGGGCCGCCGAGAACTTGCTGGCTTGGGGTCTGCTGCCCGAGGCGGCGCGAGCCCAGGTCAGCTGGGGTATGTGGGCGGTGGTGGCGCTGCCGTTGGCGGTGGTGACGTTTCTCGTCGGCTTCGCAGCGACGATGGTTCTGTTTCCGCCGGAGTTTCAACCCACGATTTCGCGGGGTCTCATCGGCACGCAGATTGAGGCGCTCGGGCGGCCCTCGCGTGCCGAGATCGTCAATGGTGTGGTGTTGGCCGGTGCCGTGATCGGTTGGGTCACCGCCCCGTACCATGGCGTGGACGTGGCCTGGGTCGCCATGTCCGGCATGGCCTTGTTGCTAGCGGCTAACCTACTGGACCGCCCAACCTTTCGCTCGGGTATCTACTGGGATTTCTTGTTTTACCTTGGTGCCGTTCTGAGCCTGAGCGGTGTCGTACAACACCTCGGTTTCGATCACTGGATGATCGACCGCCTGGCGCCCTTGCTCGACCCTGTGGCAGTGCATCCGACGGCCTTTCTGCTGCTCATGGCGTTGGCGGTGTTCGCGGCCCGCTTCATTCTGCCCAGTTTCCCGCTGGTGTCGCTGCTCACCGTGACCCTGGTGCCGATTGGCACCAGGGCCGGAATCCATCCATTGGTGTTGGTCCTCGTAATTTGCACCACCGTGGCCGTGTGGTTTCTTCCGTACCAGAGTACCTACTACCTTGCCCTCTACTTCGGGACGAAGGAGAGAGCGTTCGGCCACGGCCAAGTCCGAGCGCTGGCCTGGACCTACGGATTGATCTACCTGCTAGCGATCCTCGCCGCGATTCCCTATTGGAAGCTGCTCCATATGGTCCCTTGATCGGTTGCCGACCAGGGCGGGAACTGTCGCTTCCTGTATGCTTCCCCAGCCAACCACACGGATTACGACCCCACGCAGAAAACAACAATTGCTGAATTACTTCAACGTCTTGGTCGGAGAGCGTCGAAGGTCGGAGAGGTGCTGCACACAAGCGCCACATTGAGGGCGGGGGTCATGTGGATAACTCCGGGCGAATCACCTTGACCAAACGGAGCACGTTCGTAGCACCGGCCCTGGTATAGGTGACCTCGTCCATGAACGCGTGCATGATGAAGAGGCCGCGCCCGTCTTCTACGAGGCTACTGACGTCGTCCGGGCGCTGGTCGGGCAGGTGTGGGGTGGTGGCAGGCATTGGCAGCCCGGTGTCGCGGATCTCGAAGACCATGCACGCGGGCTCGACGGTCATCACCACCTCGACCGCGTGGCCCGGCTCACCACCGTAGGCGTGCTCGATGCAGTTGGTGACCGCTTCGACAACCGACACCTCGGCTTGATAGGCCTCCACCTCGGTCAGGGGAATCCCAGTGCAAATGCGGTGCACGGCCAAACCCAACAGGTGGACGTGATCGAGCCGGCTGGCGATCTTCAAGGTGATGGTGCCGGTCACAAGGGTATCCCCTCAGGACAGGGCGACGACCGCTTCGGCGGCAGTTGCGAACATGCGGAAGACCCTGTCTATCCGCGTGAGCTTGAACATGCTCATCACGGTGTCGCGGGCGCCGGCGATGACCAGATCGCCGCAGCCAGCGAGCGCCTTGAGACTGGAGACTATCGCGCCCAATCCGCTGCTGTCGATAAAGTCGACTTCGGAAATATCCAAGACGAACTGCCGATGCCCCGCTTTGATGACCTGAGTCATGTGGTCCTTGAACTCCAGCGCGGTGCGTGCGTCGAGACGCTTTTCCAGCGCCTTGATCACGACCACGTGGCCCGCGTTCGTTTGTTCTAGCTCCATCGTGTCCTCCGGCGCTGGCTTACGTTGCCGCTTCTGTGAACGGTGCCGTGGCACCTTGAAACTCGATGGCGACCAAAGTGACGTCGTCCTGAAGGCTGCATCCTTCGCCGAAACGCTGCAGTGAAGCGACGATGTGGTCGCACGCTTCTTCGAGTGGCTGCCTCTGGGTCAATTTCACTTGCTCGTGCAATTGCGGCTCGCCGTACGTATTGCCCGACAAGTTCTCGAACTCGACGAGGCCATCGGTGTAGAGGAAGAGCCGGTCGCCAGGCCGTAGCACCAACTCCTCCTGCGCAAAGGCCAAGAGTCCATTGAGGCCGATGATGGGGCCGCCGGCCTCGAGCAGTTGCAGGGTTCCGTCACTGCGCAGCAGTACGGGCATCGGGTGTCCCGCCAAGCTGTAGCGCAGCCGGCCGTTGGTGTGGTCGAGCACCAGGTAACACATGGTGAAGTGTTTCTCGAAGCGCTCGATCGGATACTCACGGTCGAGCTGCTCTAGCACCTCGCTGGGCGAGCGGATCTCGACGGACTGGCCCCGTGAGCACAGGATGTGGCCGGCCTGCGGCAAGAGGCTTTGCGAGACAGAGACGGTGACCATGGCCGCGGGAACCCCATGCCCACTCACGTCGACGATGTAGGCGGCAAGGTGCGCTTCGTCGAGTTGGGCGAAGTTGAAGATGTCGCCGCCAATGCGGTCGCAGGGGATGAAGCGCCAGGCGATGGTGAGGCCGTTGATGCTCGGAGGAACTTTGGCGACCAAACTCCGCTGGATGCTTGCCGCGGCACGCAAGTCGGCGTCGAGCGCCCGCTGCTTGGCAACGAGGTCACGATTGGTGTTCCGCAGTTCATTCGTCAGGCGACGAATCCTCAGATGACTCTGGACGCGTGCGAGCACCTCACCGCCGTCAAAAGGCTTACCGATGTAATCGACCGCACCGAGTTCCAGACCCTTGGTCTTGCTGATGGCATCGGACAAGGCCGACAGGAAGATGATTGGAATATCGGCGGTCCGGCGGTCAGCCTTTAGCGCTACACAGACCTGGTAGCCATCAAGCCCTGGCATCATCACATCGAGCAAGGCGAGATCGAGCGCTTGACAGCGTGCGATATCGAGTGCGCTGGCGCCGTCCGCGGCTTCGAACAGCTCATAGCCCTGCTTGTCGAGCAAGCTGCGCAGGATTCTGCGGTTCACGGAGCTGTCGTCAACGATCAGGATCCTCTCGGTGTCGGCCGGATGCACAGCGACCGTAGGGTCGCGCGGGCCGGGGTCGGGCGCCGATGCCGTCGAGATATGCGCCGAGGAGATGATCTGCATTGTCCCAGTCCCAGTGTCAGGGTGAATGAGCATGTTGCATGCCAGGAGGCGCCGCGGGAGCGGTTTGCTATGGGGGTAGTTGAGGCCAGGCCGCGCCTGTCACCAAAGAGAAGGTTTCCCGAAGACTCGCCCAGTCTGTAACACCGGGCTACAAGGACGGCCTAACGGGTTGGCTGGGCCGGGTTTCGATCAAGTGCAAGAGCTTCAGCCGCTCCCCGGCGGATTCTGTGATACCATCCGCTTTCCAAACGTGCCGGCGCATGAGACGCGGCAGTTGAGCGGGCCAATGGACGAGCGCATACTGAACTTCCTCCTCAGCCACGTGCAAAACTGGGGTTACTACGTTGTCTTCGTGATGGCGTTCCTCGAGACCTCAGCGTTCGTCGGCTTGCTGGTGCCAGGCGAAAGCGTCATCGTCATTGCCGGACTGTTTGCCGCCAGTGGCGCGCTGAACCTCACGGCCGTGATCGGACTGGCTTCGGCCGGAGCCATACTCGGAGATAGCGTCGGCTACCTCATCGGCTACTGGTTCGGGGAATCGTTCTTCCGCAAATTCGGCCGGTATTTCCTGTTCAACCCCCGGTACCTGGATGATGCGCGCCGGTTCTTTGCCGAACATGGCGGGAAGACGGTTTTTCTCGGACGCTTTGTGGGATACCTGCGAGCCTTTGCCCCGGTGGTCGCCGGCATGTCGAGAATGCCTTACCTCTGGTTCGTGATCGCCAACGTGTGTGGTGGCGTGGTTTGGGCCGTCACGTTTTCCCTCATTGGATACTTCGTCGGCAACAACTGGGTCACGATAGAGAAGTATCTCGGGCGTGCCGGCGTGGTCGCCTTCGCCGCTGGTGTGGTGGGGATCTACGTCTACGTTCGGTTCGTGCGGCGGCGACAGCGAGCAGCGAAAGCTCGCCACTCTGAAGGCCGTTGACACGCCGCCCGCTTCGGCCCGTCGCCGCAGTTCTCTGGTTCATCCCCGGGTCGACGCGGTCAGGTAGTTGGGATCATGAGACTCTGGCCGGCATGGAGGTGCGTGGCGCGCAGATTGTTCCTGCGCCGGATGGCCGCCACGGTGGTACGGTAGTGCTTGGCGATACCAGACAACGTCTGCCCGGGTTTGACCCGGTGAGCGATGAGCCGTACCTTCGGCGTCGGCTGCTTTTCCTGGGTCGACAAGCTTGCATAGCGGAGCTTGAAGCCGGCGGCGGAACCGGCCGGAAGGCGCAGGTGGTATCCCTTGGGCACCCGCAGTTTTCCCGCGATGACGTCGTGCGTGAGCGCGGGATTGAGATCCGCTAAGGTGTCGACGGCGGCGTGGCTCGCTCGGGCGACGGTCTTGAGGGGTACGTGGTTGGGGATAACGACGCTTTCTGTCCGTCGCGGATGCACAGGGTACAGTTCCCCAAAGTACGTGGCGAAGTGTTTCTCCACGTCGAGCGCGGCGAGGAACTCGGCGTAGAAATTCCGCGAGGCGAATTTGAAGGCCGGCCCATGATAATTCTGAATGATTTGCACCAAGTCCGAGGAGCCAACTGTGGCGACGGCATTCGCGATCCCGGCCCGCCCGTGATTGTACGCCGTGATCGCCAGGGGCCAGTTTCCAAGCCCCTCGTAATTTGCCCGCAAGTAATCCGCCGCCGCACGGGTGGAGACGACGGGATCGCGTCGTTCGTCGACGGCGCGGTCGACGCGCATGTACAAACGGGCGGTCGCCGGCATAAATTGCCAGATGCCCGCCGCACCGACTTTGGAGTAGGCCCGCACGTTGAAACACGACTCCACCAGCGGTAACCGCGTCAGTTCGATCGGCAGCCCCTCGCGGCGAACAATAGCTTCCATCTCCGGCAGGTAGCGGCGCGAGACTTCCACCCCGGCGGCGAAGCGCTCACGCAGCCCGGTCTGACCGCGCACGCGGTCCTCTGCCGCGGCTTCAAGGAACTTCGATGGATTCTTGACTTCGGAGAACAGGGCCCATATTTTCTGCTCTTCCGGGGATAGCTCGCCCGGATCGGTCGCGAGCTGATGCAAGCGCATCAAAATGGCACGGATACGTTCCTTCTCTTTCCGCACTTTGTCCTGGGCGTAGGCGGTGATTTCCGCGTCGCTGAAGCCGCTGTCGGCCAAGGACTGGAAGTCGAGGACCTCGTAGATACGGTCCAAGTTCAGGGCATCATGGATCACCACCTGGTGGGTCGAGTAGGTGGCGAAGATGTTTTTCCAGAACTCAACTTGAGTTTCGAGCCCGGGAAGGACAGGTACCGGCGATTGTTCAGCCGGCGCGACCGACGACAGGTTGGTGCCTGGATCGGCTGCGCTCGCAGCGGTGCCGTGCACCCAGGCGCTTGCTATCACTATTGCCAACAGCCGGCGTATTCTCGGCATCGTCCCTCCGCCGCTCCTCCAGTGACGCATCCGGTGGCCGATGCGGATTCACACGCCACCGACTGACGTCGCCACAACGACTCTGACGGTAGCAGAGGCCTAGGAAAACTGTCAAACGATTCGCCAAGACGGTGCGCAAAATTCCGTTTCTGATCCTCAGTTGGATCCTCGTGGGATGTGCCGCCGCGCCTTCGTTGCCCCCCGGTTACGTCGCGGTCGGACTGGAGACCGGCCCAATCACGCTCGATCCGCGCTACGCTACCGACGCGACGGCGAGCCAGATCGGCGACCTGCTGTTCGATGGTCTCACCCGCCTCGACGACCAGTCGCGCCGCCTGCCACAGCTGGCAGTGTCGTGGGAGACGCCGGATGCTCAGACTTACGTTTTTCACCTGCGCGATGGGTTCCGCTTTAGTGATGGCCAACCGGTCACCGCTGGTGACGTGAAGGCGACGTACGATGCGATCCTCGATCCCCGCACGCACTCGCCCAAACAGCAGGAACTCGAGCCGGTCGAAGCGGTGGAGGTGCCCGACCGGCTGACCGTCCGTTTCCGCCTGCGTTTTCCGTTCGCCCCTTTTCTGAATGCAACAGGGCTCGGCATCCTGCCCGCCGGCCTGATCGCCGCATCACCGACGAAGGCACTGGCGCAGCCCGTGGGCTCCGGGCCGTTCCGGCTGAGCGAATTCACACCGGACGACAAGCTGGTGCTGGTTCGCAACCCGCTGTACCCGCTCGGCAGTCCACGGCTCGCCGGTGTGGTGTTCACCGTGGTGCCCGACGCGGTGACGCGGTTGCTGCAACTCAAACGTGGCAGCCTCGATCTGGTCCAGAATGGCATCGATCCGGACTCGCTCGATTGGCTGCGGAAACAGCGCCACATCATGGTGACGACCCAACCGGGCACGACATTTCAGTATCTCGGTTTGAATCTGCGCGACGCGCGGCTGGCCGACGTGCGGGTGCGGCAGGCCATCGCTCACGCTATCGATCGCGATGCCATTGTGGCGACGATCCTCAAAGGGCTGGCCATGCCGGCCACTGGCCTGCTGCCGCCGACGCATTGGGCCTTCAGCGCCGACGTCACGAGCTACGGGTACAATCCGAAGCAAGCGAAGAAGTTGCTTGATGAGGCCGGCTACCCGGATCCCGACGGCGACGGTCCGACCCCGCGTTTCCGCTTGTCCTACAAGACGACAACCGTCGAACTGCGCCAGCGCATCGCCGAAGTGTTGCAAGAGCAATTGGCGCAGGTGGGCATCGCGCTGGATATCCGCGGCTACGAGTGGGCAACGTTTTACAGCGACATCAAGCGCGGTGACTTTCAACTCTACTCGCTGGCCTGGGTTGGTATCGAGGATCCGGACATCTACTACCTCACCTGCCACTCATCGCAAACGCCGCCGCACGGCAGCAATCGCGGCTATTTCCACGAGGAGACGGTCGATCAGCTGACCGAGGCGGCGCGCCGGACTGTGAATCAGGCAGAACGGCAGCGCCTCTATGGGGAAGTGCAGCATCGCCTGTCGCAACTCCTGCCGGTGATCCCGCTCTGGTGGACGACCAACGTTGTCGCACTCAACCGCCGGTTGCAAGGCTTTGAGGTTCGGCCGAATGCCAGCTACGTGTCATTGAAAGATGCCTGGATTGAAGAGAGGTGAGCCGGTGCGGCAGTACGCCGGTATGCTGGTACATCGAGATGCGAATGACAAGATCGGGCCGGCTGGCCGGTTGACCGGGGCTTTGCACAAAAAGTCCGGTAACCAGCGGGCACCCTTCGATACGGCCGCTGAGAAGATGCGGCCTACTCAGGGTGAGCGGCAAAACACCTTGACATTGCACACCCAACCGCTCGTCCTGAGTAGCCGCCCTCTGTTGGCGACGTATCGAAGGGCGCCCGCTTGGAGTTCTTGTGCAAGGCCGTTGACCGGCGCACCGGCTCATCCAAGACCATGACTGGCTACGTTGTCCGACGAATCGCGCTTGCTGTCCCGACTGTCCTCGGGGTGGTGACACTTGTTTTCCTCCTCATCCACCTGGTGCCCGGTGATCCAGTGGACGTGATGCTCGGTGAGACGGCCCACGCCACCGACAAACTGCGGCTGCGCCATCAGTTGGGGCTCGATCGCCCGCTGCCGGTGCAGTACGCACGCTACCTGGGCCGTCTGGTGCGCGCGGATCTCGGGCGCTCGCTGCATAGCGGGCGGCCGGTCCGGCGACTGATCGCGGCGCGCTACCCCGCCACCTTGGAGCTTGCGGCAGCGGCGCTGGCGACCGCCTTGGCCATCGCTGTCCCACTCGGCCTGGCCGCCGCCGCGCGCCCGCATTCGCTGCTCGATGCTGCCTGCCGGGGCGTGGCCGTTCTGGGTGCCTGCATGCCGAACTTCTACCTGGGCCCGATGCTGATTGTCGCCTTCGCCATCGGCCTGGAATGGGCTCCGGTCTCGGGACGTGGAGGTCTCTCGCACGTGGTACTTCCAGCGCTGACCCTGGGCATGGGGATGGCCGCTATCCTCATACGCATGCTTCGGGCGACGCTGCTGGACCGGCTGCACGAGAACTACATCCGTACGGCGCGGGCCAAAGGCGCCGGTAACGCGCGGGTCCTGTTCGGTCACGCATTGCGCAACGCGGTGCTGCCGGTCATCACGATCCTTGGCCTGCAAGCCGGTGCCCTACTGGGCGGGACGATCATAACGGAAACGATTTTCGCCTGGCCTGGTCTCGGTCGTCTGACGCTGCTGGCGATCCAGACACGTGATTACCCGCTGGTGCAAGGCTGCATCCTGGCCATCGCGCTCAGTTACGTGTTGATCAATCTGTTGACGGATCTCCTCTATGGCATGATCGATCCGCGGCTACGGGTACAGTCATGATGCGTGCGCTCAGCAACACTCAGGTGGTAACCGGCCTGGCGATTGTTCTGCTGTTCGTGGCGCTGGCGTTGCTGGGCCCGAGCGTGGTTCCCGACAGCCCGACCACACAGAATTTAAGTGAAGATCTGCGGCCGCCGCGCCTCGAGCACCCGTTTGGCCAAGACAAGCTCGGCCGGGATGTGCTGAGTCGTGTACTGTACGGCGCCCGCGTGTCGCTGCTGGTCGGGATCCTGGTCGTGGGCATCTCTGCCAGTATCGGGCTCGGGCTCGGAGCGCTGGCCGGGTACGCCGGCGGGCGTGCGGACGAGCTGATCATGCGCCTGATCGACGTGCTCATGGCCTTTCCGGGGATTCTGCTGGCAATCGCTTTATCGGCCATGCTCGGTCCGTCGTTGCGCAACGTGCTGCTGGCGCTGTGTGTGATCGGGTGGACCGGCTACGCCCGTCTGGTTCGCGCCGAAGTGCTGGCCTGGCGCAATTGCGAGTTCGTCAGCGCGGCGATCGCACTGGGCGCAAAGCCGCTTCGGGTCATGGCCTGGCACATCTTTCCGCAATTGCTGACTCCGTTGCTGATCCAGGCGACCTTCGGTATGGCTGGCGCCATTCTCGCGGAGGCGAGCCTCAGTTTTCTCGGTCTGGGAGTGCAGCCGCCAACGCCTTCTTGGGGAAGCATGGTCAACGAAGGACGGCCGTTCTTGTTGGTCGCGCCCCACATCGCGCTGTTCCCGGGCCTGGCGATGATGCTGACGGTTTTGGGTTTGCACGTCCTCGGCGATGGGTTGCGGGACGTGCTGGACGTGCGTGGCGGTGAACTGCTCAGCCCTTTGTGGGGGGCGGCGCCTGGGGCTGCGTCACCGGCAACGTCACGGTGAAGGTGGATCCAGCGCCGGGTACAGACGCCAGCGCCAGCCTACCGCCGTGGCGTTCGACGATGCCGTAGGAGACGCTGAGTCCCAACCCCGTTCCTTGTCCCACCGCTTTGGTGGTGAAGAAGGGATCGAACACCTTGGTTTGCAGATCCGACGGCATCCCCACACCGTCGTCCCGGATTGCAATGGCGACCGTCCGCCCGCCAGGTGCTGCCGGATCGGCAGGGAGCAGGCGGGTTGTGATCCAAATGTTTCCGTTGCGCAGGCCGATGGCATCGGCGGCGTTGGCCAGCAGATTCATGAAGACCTGATTCAGCGGTCCCGGTAGACATTCGACCTCCGGCAGCTCGCCATAGTCCCGATGCACGGCGATGTGATCCTTCAATCGATGAGTGAGGAGCGCTAACGTGCTGTCGATGCCGCGATGGAGGTCGACGCGTTCCCAGGCGTCGTGCCGGTCACCGCGCGCGAAGGTCTGGAGTTCGCTGACGATGCGTTTGGTGCGCCGAGCGCCTTCTTCGCAGTCATCTAGCAGGCCGGGGAGGTCGGCGAGAGCCCGGTCAACTTGAAGTTCGCGTCGTCGCGCTTCGAGGCGCGCGCGCTCGTCGGCTGGCAATGGAAGGCTGGCATAGCCGTCCAATGACTGGGCCAGGGCCTTGACGTAGGTGCGCAGATGCTCGACGTTGGCCGAGACGAAGCTGATGGGATTGCTGAGCTCGTGCGCGACCCCGGCGACGAGTTGCCCCAGACTCCGCATCTTCTCCGATTGGACGAGATGTGCTTCCGCCTGTTTCAATCGATCATAAGCGCCGCTCAAGTCCTTGTGTGCGGCGCTCAGCGATGCCAGGGCGTCCTGCAACCGCTGGTTCTTGTCCTCGAGGTCCCGCTCGCTTGTGCGTAAACGATTCGAGATGTACCCGCCGAGGTAGACCAGCAAAGACAGGCAATAGAGCAGAAACGCGGCCCACATGCCGTGGTACACGGATGTCGGGCTCGCGAGTCCGAGCCCTCTGTCGACGGCGAACAGAGGTGGCGCCTGGAGATGGCCGGAAGAAAGCAGACTGATGCCCAGGAGCCACATCAGCATGGCGAACAGCGCGCTCAACGCTGCGACCCGGGTGTCGACCAGCATAGCCGTGGCTAACACCTGAACGACGTACATCATGATGAACGGGCTCTGCGCCCCGCCCGTGTTTACCACGACGTAGGTGATCAGCACGTGGTCCAGCGGAATCGCAACTGCGGTGACCAGTGCGAGGTGCCGGCGCTGACGCACGCACCAATGGTTGAGCCCGTTGAGGATGACGCCGCAAGCGGCGGCTCGCAAGCTGGGCATGATGGAGCCGAACAGCCCGACGGCATGCGCAACCAACGCCAAGAAGAGGAAGCCGCCGACGACAAGCCAGCGGACGCGAACGGCCCACAGGAGCTGGTTCTGTGGGGCGACCGGAGCAGAGGAGGGGAGCCTACCGGTATCAGTCCAGGCAATCATACGCGAGGCCAGTCTCCATGTGCGTCAAGCGCTGAGACGGGGTCATGTTACGTCGCCCAGGGTCGGTGAGACAAGAGGCGACGGGCTGCGATGTCGTAGCCCAGCGATTCTGTCCGCGGTGCCTCGACCAAACCGCAATGGTATAGTGGCGGCCCGTAAAGTGCGTTTTCAGTTTGTGAGGCCAAAATGTGCGCCGCAAAGTGGGTTTGCAGTCCTGAAATTGGACTTTGTCGCGCTACAAGGTGAAGTGTCGATCGATGTCATTCCGCAATCGGTGGCCAAAGACTCGGCGAGCAGTGATGCGCCGACGCTACCCGTGATCTGCCGACTCCAGAACAGTCCAAGCATGTTCGGTCACCGCTCTCGCTTCTCACCGTGACTATGCGGTAGGCTTCGTCCGATGAGGTCCCTCGGTCGGTTCCCGTCGTCCGGGCTGCGCGGCGTCGGCGTTGCCGCACTGGCCGTTTCCCTCAGCGCGTGCGGGGGACAAGACAATGTCAGCGCGCCGCCCCGCGTCGCGGTGCTCAGCGCCTTCCCGGCTGAAATGGCGCCGCTCCTCGCGCAAGCTACCGTCAACGACACGATGACGATCAACGGCCGCATCTTCCGGATCGGCGTCCTCGGGGGAGTTCGGGTGGTTCTCGGTCTCACCGGCATCGGGTTGGTAAACGCGGCCACGACGACGCGCGCCGTGCTCGAACAGATCGAGGTGACGGGAGTCGTCGTCTCGGCCGTCGCCGGCAGTCCCTTGCAAATCGGCGATGTCACGGTACCGGCGGCGTGGGAATTCAGAGACGGCACGAGCTACGCCGCATATCCGCAATGGCTCAACCTGGCCGACGAGATCGCGGCGCCCGGCACCGTCTCTCTGAACAACTGCACCGAGATACCGTCCGATCCGTCGCATGCGCCGGTGTGTGTGACGCAGAATCTCGCCATCGTGGTGGGTGGTGTCGGTAAGAGCACCGATCCGTACGGCGGACGCGCTTTTCCCTGTCAACCCAGTGGCAACGACGTGCTCGGCTGCGACGTCGCAACCGGCAACGCTGCGTCCGGGGCCGGAGTTGATCGCCCAACGACTGTAGCATTCGCGCCGCTCGACGCCGCGACACCCGTCGCGACCGACAACGAGACCGCGGCGATCGCCCGTGAGGCGGCGGCGCGCGGCGTTCCGTTCATCGCGTTCCGCGCCGTATCGGACGGGGCCGGCGATCCCCTCGGGCTGCCTGGGTTCCCGGGGCAGTTCTTCACCTACTACCGGCTGGCGGCGCGCAACGCCGCCGCCACAACGGTCGCCTTCCTCGAGCGGCTGGCAGCGGGACGGTAGGAGTCGCCTTCGGCTCCAGGGTATCGCCAAGATTCGTGCAATTTTATACGCTAAAGTTGGTATCCGTTCCCGAGCCGTCAGGTTTCCACCTGGCGGCTCTTTTCGTCACGGCGGGATCGCTTCCGGTCAATCACAGCGTTGTAGTCGGCGCAACGGGACGTAGGCTCGGAAGAGTCGGATACCACAACGGCGCCATTCAATTCCGACCTTTCCGACCTACGTCCCTCTGGCACGATGCCCGTGGAGCCATGGCGCCGGTGCCCTGTGTGGCGCATGAGTGGACGGCCCAGGGAATGTTTCTGTCGCGGCTTCGCCGCAAGCGGGTTGCCCAGCGGCACGGCATCGGTGTCAAGCGGGTGTAAGCAAGCTCACGCGCAGAGTTTTGATTCGAATGGGCCTCGACCTTGTCGCCGGGCCCTCGCCGCACCGGCTGTGTGCGGGCAAGGCGGTATTGCGCTCTCGTCGCCCGCCATACGGTGCCGTCATCCGCCCGCTGCAGACGGATACCGGCGCTTGAACGTGAACGACACGACGGGCGATCGAGCGGACGAGGACGCGGCCCCTGGGAGCGGCGCGAGCCCAGGACGAGAGAGCGCGAGGGAGAGACCACGGCGTCTGAGTGGTCTTTCCCTCGCACGGGGTGCAGCGGCGCAGCCCCGCGCTCTGCTCGCTGCGCAATCCGACGACCGCGCGCAAAGTACGTGGACTTTCTGACGGCCGAAACCTCTACGGACGCGACGTGGAGCGAACGGGTGATGAGCCTGCGGCGGTGAATCGCATCGAGACGAATACGCACGGTCTCGGTGTAGCCAGACGGCATGGGCGTACGCCGCAGAGCCGCAGCGTGCAGTGGTCAAGGATTATAGGGACTGGCGTGTACGCCAACTCGGGATACTCGGACCTACGGCGCCCAGTTGCGTGCTCTTGCCTCGATGCTGTCACGTAGTACGTGCGTACCGGATCTCAAGCCGCGCGCCTCTTTGCAGGCGCGGCGAGATGCCGCACCAGATCCTGCCGGCTGCCGCCTAGTCTGAAGAGCGACCGCACGAGCAGGTCGATGCTGACCGACGGGTCGCCGGCTTCCATCTTTGCAACACGGGACTGGCTCGATCCGAGCAGTTGTCCCGCTTGCTCCTGGGTCATCTTCCGCCGGGCCCTCTGCTCCCTCAGCGCCTTGGCGAGCTCGAGCTTCAGCTCAATGACCGCTGCCTCGGCATCGGTCAGCCCGAGGAAGTCCCTGGCAGAGCCGACCTTCCACCCGGCGGCTTCCAGCCGCGCCTTTCTCTGTCGTTTCATCATTATCCTCGATGGAAGTGGCAGGTTATGTCAGATCCGACATGTCGGCAAGCCAGAACTACCACCCCAAGGGCCGAGGCTCGCGGGACCTAAGAACGAGTATTCCGAGTTCCGGAGCGGATGCCGTTGGCTTTGCACAAGAAGTCCGGTAACCGGCGGGCACCCTTCGATACGGCCCCTGAAGAAGATGGGGCCCACTACCAATGAACCGACTGACGTTCCGCAGTGGGTGTGGCCTTCGATACGCGCCCTGAGAAGACGGGCGCTACTCAGGCCGAACGGATTCAGGTTCATTGGGCCAACAAGCCGTGCCGCACGGGTCGGGGTCTCGGGGCGAACGGTTCGGATGAGGCCGAGAACCGTTCGAACCGAGTAGCCGCCGTCCTTTTGGCGGCGTATCGAGGCTCGGTCAGCGACTTTGCCGTGGCCCTGCGGGCCGCAGCGACGTTGCTTGACATCCCAGGGGGTGCATATTACCTTTTTCATTGGTTCCGGACCCTACGAGTGGGCTAATTCTCGGTCCCTATCAAATAAAACGGCTGGTCGGTGCGTCAAAGGCCCAGGAGATGAGTGATGTCTAACACACTGAAAACCACGCTGCTGTTAGGGTTGCTGACCGGTATCATCGTGTGGTTCGGCGGGTTTCTCGGCGGATCACAGGGACTGGTGGTGGCCTTCGTCTTCGCGGCGGTCATGAATATCGGTAGCTATTGGTTTTCGGACAAGATCGTCCTGGCGATGTACCGTGCCCGGCCCGTGGACATGAACGAAGCGCCGGACCTCTACCGGATCGTCCAGAACCTCGCTACGCGCGCCGGTATGCCGATGCCGAAGCTGTATGTGATTCCGAGTGACGCGGCGAATGCCTTTGCGACCGGCCGTAGTCCGGAACATGCTGCGGTGGCGGTGACCGAGGGCATCATGCGCTTGATGTCATGGGATGAACTCGAGGGTGTCCTGGCGCACGAGATCAGCCATGTACGGAACCGCGACATCCTGATCAGCTCCATCGCCGCCACCTTGGCGGGTGCCATCATGATGCTGGCGAACATGGCGCGCTGGGGGGCGATCTTCGGTGGCCTGTCGCGGGATGAACGGGAGGAAGGCGGCGGACTGGTCGGCTTGCTGGTGATGTCGATCGTGGCGCCGCTGGCGGCGACGGTCATCCAGCTTGCCATCTCGCGGTCACGCGAATACCAGGCCGATGCCAGCGGGGCGCAGCTGTTGCACAGCGGCGAGAGTCTCGCCAAAGCGCTGGAAAAGCTCGAATATGCTTCACAGCGTATCCCCATGGATGCCAGCCCGCAGACGGCGCACCTGTTCATCGTCAACCCACTCAGCGGGCGCTCGTTGATGAACCTGTTCGGCACGCATCCACCCCTTGACGAGCGCATCCGGCGATTGCGCGCCATGCATGTGTGAAATCGGCAGATAGTGGTATGATAGTGGCCCGATGCTGCAGTGGCATCGGGTTTTTTTCGTGAGTTGAATGAGCAACGAAGAAGAGCGGCAAGAGAAACGGGGGTTCAAGGTGGAAGACCGCCGGCGGTTCTCCGAAGACGGGGACGTACGTCCCGAACCACAGGTGGAATCGGGTGGCCCGGCGGTGCGTGAAGGGCCGGCTGCGGCTGGCGGTACCGCCACATCGGCACCTGCGTCTGAGCGGCGCGAAGCGCCGCCCCTGCCGCTGACGTTCGCCACGTTTGTCCTGAGCTTGAGCACACAGGCGCTGGCCCATCTTGGTGAGATTCCCAACCCTATCGATAATCGGATCGCCACCGATTTGTTGGCCGCCAAACAGATGATCGATATTCTCGGTATCCTCAGGGAAAAGACCAAGGGCAATCTCGATAGCTCGGAGTCGGGTCTGCTAGACAACGTCCTGTACGATCTGCGCTTGAAGTACGTGGAGCGTGTGCGCAGTCGTTCCTGACGCCACAACTGAATCCCGGATGAATGAACAAGGAGGAAGCATGAGTACGCACGTGCGTGCGCGTCGAACCGTTTTGCTGATTGTCGCAGGCTTTTTGGCGGGGGTAGGTACCACCGTGGGACTCAACCTGGGCTCGCGAGTTGAAGCCATCAGCTTCTGGGGTGAGGAGGCCGGCGAGCAGGCCGCAACGCCAACGCCTGCGGCACCAGCGCCAAAGGCACTGGGCGGACTGAGCGGATTGCCCGACTTCACTGTCTTGACAGAAAAGCTGAGCCCGGCCGTGGTCAACGTCTCCACTACTTCGCAAGCGGAAGCTTCGCCGCACATGGAGGGAGGGCCATTCGGGGGAGGGGGCGGGCAGGGCGACCCGCACGAGTTCTGGGAACCCTTCGAGCATTTCTTTGGTCCGATGCCGAAGCGCCAGTTCAAGCAACGCAGTCTGGGCTCAGGATTCATCATCAATCGAGATGGCTACATTCTGACCAATAATCACGTGATCGAGAACGCCGACGAGATTCTGGTCAAACTCGCGGATGAGAAGGAGTACAAGGCCCGGGTCATCGGCCGTGATCAGAAAACGGACATCGCGGTGATCAAGATCGATGACGTCAAGGACCTGGCCACCGTCACCATGGGCAACTCGGATGAACTGAAGGTCGGCGAGTGGGTCGTGGCGATCGGCAATCCCTTCGGCCTCGAACATACCGTTACCGCCGGTATTGTCAGCGCCAAGGGACGCTTCATCGGGCAAGGCAGCTACGACAACTTCATCCAGACCGACGCCGCCATCAACCCCGGCAACTCGGGCGGACCGCTGATCAACCTCAAAGGCGAGGTCGTCGGCATCAACACCGCCATCTTCAGCCGCTCCGGTGGCAATATCGGTATCGGTTTCGCCATTCCCGTAAATGTGGCCAAAGACCTGCTGCCCGAACTCGAAGAGAAGGGCCGCGTTACACGTGGGTGGCTCGGCGTGATGATTCAGAAAGTCACGCCGGACATCGCCGAGAACTTTGGCCTCAAGGAACCACGAGGCGCGCTGGTAGCGGATGTGATGAAGGACGGCCCCGCACAGGAGGCCGGGGTGAAGGTGGGTGACGTGATCGTCGAGTTCGACGGCCACGCCATCAAGGAGTCGACCGAGTTGCCGATGCTGGTTGCCCGGACGCCGGTGGGGAAGGCGGTGAGTATCAAGGTCGTTCGCGATAAGCATCCCGAGACGTTCTCCGTCAAGATCAGCGAATTGAAAGAGGAAGAGGCCGCAGTTGCCGGCAAGGAACAGGGCTTTGGCCTCACTGTCCAGCCACTCACCCCGGAGATTGCCGAGAGCCTCGGACTCAGCGGCGATCTCAAGGGCGTCGTGGTCTCCGGCGTCGAGCCGGGGAGCAGCGCAGACGATGCGGGACTCCACCGCGGCGACGTGATCCTGGAAGTGAACCGCGAACCGGTGAGGGATTTGGCGAGCTATCGGAAGGCCATTAAATCGGCAGGCAAGGGGAAGAGCGTCTTGTTGCTCGTCCGGCGGGGCGAGAACACGATCTTCATGGCGCTCAAGCCTGCGGCCGAATAGCCAGCGACTGAGGCCAGGGAACGGGCCCTGGCCTCACGTCTCCTTCCGACCAATCGAACGCTGTGGGCTGAGCGCCGATCGCTGCCAATGTTGCGACGCATCGCATTCGCCTTGCTGCTGCTAAGCGTCGTCGTCGCCGTGGCCGGCAGCGTAGCTTTGTGGCTCATGCTGCGCCAGTGGGAACCGGTCGTGGTGGAGAAGTTCCGCACCCACCGCTGGAGTTTCCCCTCCAAGATCTACTCGGACAGCCTCTTGATCTATCCGGGGATGGACCTGAAGGCGGTCGGGTTCTTCGAACGGCTGCACGACCTCGACTACCGGCGCGTCGATGGTGAGGTGACTCGCAGGGGCGAGTATCACCTCGACAAGAACGGTCCTTTGGACATCTACCTGCACGGGTTTCCTTCCCCCACGATGGATGGCAGCGGCGCTCTCGTCCGGCTGACCCTTGCGGGCGATGCCGTCACACGCATCGAAGATCTCGCCAGCCACAAGGAGCTGTACGCTTTCGAGTTCGACCCCGAGCTCATCAGCGGCCTGTACCAGGGGATCTGGGAGGAACGGCATTTGGTCAGCCTCGATCAGCTGCCGCCGTTACTGCTGCGCGCCATTATCGACGTCGAGGATCAGCATTTCTACGAGCACCACGGCATCGATGTCGGCGGCATCGCACGGGCGCTCTGGGTCGATCTGCGCAGCCACCGCGTTGAACAGGGTGGCAGTACGTTGACCCAGCAGCTGATGAAGAACTTCTTCCTCACCGACGAGCGCAGCATGAAGCGCAAGCTCACCGAAGCGCTGATGGCGCTCATCATCGAGCGCCGTTTCTCGAAGCAGGAGATCCTGACGAACTATGTCAACGAGATCTATCTCGGGCAGAAAGGGGCGCAAGGCATCTACGGCCTCTGGCAAGCTTCGCACTTCTATTTCGGCAAGGAGCCGCAAGACCTTTCGGTCGCCGAAATCGCCACCCTCGCCGCACTGATCAAGGCGCCGAACCGCTACTCGCCCTTCCGCGATCCAGCCGCCTCAAAACGCCGCCGCAACCTCGCCCTGTTGGCCATGCTGAAGCAGAGCGACATCACCGCGGAGCAGTACGCCGCCGCCATCCAGGATCCGGTGCGCACCGCTTCGCCGGCAAACGAGACGAACGATGCGCCGTATTTCACCGAGTTCGTTCGACAGGAACTGTCGCAAACCTATCCGAGTCAGGTTCTGACGACGGAAGGTTTGCAGATCCACACCTCGCTCGACACGCACTTGCAGAAGCTCGCCGAGCATTCGTTGCAGGCCGGTCTGGCCGACTTGGAGCAGCGTCATCCGCGCTTACGTGGCACCAAGCCATCCGATCAACTGCAGGGGTGCTTGATCGTCATTCAGCCGCAGACGGGCGCGATCAAAGCGATGATGGGTGGGCGCGACTATCGCAGCAGCCAGTTCAATCGCTGCACGCAGGCGCTGCGCCAGCCGGGATCGGTATTCAAGCCGTTTACCTACCTGACCGCCTTCGAAGAAACACGGCACAATGCCTCGCCCATTCTGCCGACGACACGGATTGCGGACGAGCCGTTCGAATGGGCCTATGACAATCAAGTGTGGACTCCCGCCAACTACAAGAAGCATTACATGGGAGAGGTGACGGTGCGCGAGGCGCTGGAGCACTCGCTCAATGCGGCCACCGCCCGCCTGGCCCACGACGTTGGAATCGAGCCGATCATCGAGATGGCGCGTCGGTTCGGCATCAACTCGCCGCTGCCGCCGTACCCGTCAGTCGTGCTTGGAGCCGCGGAAGTGGTGCCGTTCGAAGTGGCGCAAGCGTTCACGGCGTTGGCCAACAACGGCCTGCGCAGTACGCCACTCGCCATCAAGAAGGTGTTCGATCGTGGCAATCAACCGATCGAGCGCAATCCCGTGCAAGCCGAGCAGGTGATTCCCGCCGACACGGCGTACTTGGTGACTCACCTGATGGAAGGTGTGTTCGACTACGGCACGGCCCACGCCGCGCGCAAACAGGGATTCAAGCGGCCGGCGGCAGGCAAGACCGGTACCACGAACGACTACAGCGATGCCTGGTTCGCCGGCTTCACGCCAGACTTGCTGGCGGTGGTGTGGATCGGGTTCGACCGTAAGCGGCCCCTCAACTTAGCCGGTGCCGAGGCTGCGCTGCCGATCTGGACCGACTTCATGAAGCAGGCGACGGCGGGACTGCCGCCCAACGCGTTCACCCCGCCGCCGGGAATCGCGCTAGTCCGCATCGATCCAGCCTCCGGCATGTTGGCGACGCCGCAGTGCCCGGAGAGCTTGGATGAGGCGTTCTATGCAGGGACTGAGCCCACGGCGCCATGCCCCCTGCACCCGGTGCGCAGTGTGCTGCAGGAGATTTTGGGGGCGCCGTAGGCAATCGCGGTTCGTGGGGTGTTGCTCCTTTTCCCCGATCGTGTGCTTCTGAAATCTACGGCGGCTCCCGCGCCGCCGCGCGCAGCTCGTCCCGGAAGTCCGGGTGCGCGATGTCGATCAGCGCGTGCGCTCGCTCGGCATCCGTCAGCATGCCGAGGTTGGCGGCGCCGTGCTCGGTAATGACGTACTGGACATGATGCCGTGGCGTCGTTACTGGGGTGCCGAGCGGCAGGTAGGGGACGATGGTTGAAATGGTCTTGCCCTCGCTCCGGGCCGTCGAGTGCAGGCAGATGATGCTCTTGCCGCCGTCGCTGTCGTGGGCGCCGATGACGAAGAGCTCATGCCCTCCCACCCCCGAATACTGGCGCGCTCCGATCGTGTCGGCCATCACCTGACCGGAGAGGTCCACTGCCAGAGCGCCGTTGATGCTGACCATCAGACGGGCGCGACGGATGATGGCGGGATCGTTCACTTGGGCGACGGGGAGCATGCGTACCTCGGGATTGCTATCGACCCACGTGTACAGTTCCTTGCTTCCGGCTGCGAACGTCCCGACTGAGAAGCCGTCGTAGATGCCTTTGTGGTTCGTAACCTTGCCCGCCTGGTGCAGGCGCAAAACGGCATCAGTGATCATCTCGGTATGGATGCCGAAGTCCCCCTTGGTTCCGGCGGCGAGCATTCCGGCGACGATGGTGGGAATGGCGCCGATGCCGATTTGCAGGGTGGCGCCATTTTGGATCAGCCGCTCGACGTGGCGGGCGATGGCACCGTCCTCTTCCGTCACCGGCAGCTCCGGCAGTTCGAAGATGGGACGGTCTGACTCCACCACACAATCAACTTCCGCGATATGGATGCGGTGACCGCCGTAACGGCCGAGACCGAGGACATGTGGCATGTCACGATTGACCTCGGCGATGACCAGCCGATGCGGATCGCGAGCGGCTTCCAGAAAGGCGTTGAAGGTTGCACCGGCGTGCAATCCGAAGCTCAAGTAGCCGTGCTGGTCCATTGGCGCCACCGCGGAGGCGACGACCCGGGGGCGGGCGAGACGGGCGTAGCGCTCCCACCCGAGGAAGTCTGCTGGCAGGTAGCGCACCTTGGCGCCCATGGCCTTCAGCAGGCGTTCGATCGGTCCGTAGAACCCGCTGATCAAGCGGACGCCGGGTTGCTGCAGGACCGGATAGGGCTCGATCAGCAGACCGCTGAAGATCGAGAGATCACGGTAGTCACTGCGCTCGGCCAAGGCGGTGAGAAAGGCCGCGGGTTGGCCGGTCATGATCGGCGCGGCCAGTGTGTCGTCTACGTGGATGAGATCGATCGCTTCCCGCAGACTGCGGAGCTTGCTGCGGTACAGCGTGTGCGGGTCACCGTGCATCACACGTGCGGCCATTGGTGCCCTCCTCTGATGTCGAACTCGGAGCGCTTCATTCGTCCTCCACCTCCTGCTTGGGTATCAGCAGCGTGTCTTCCAGCGCCTCCGGATTGTTCCGGTGGCGTTGCAGGCGGGCGTAACGCCGGGAGGCCGCGGCAAGATCGAAGGTGTACCCGTAACGGCCAAGGATGGCCGTGGCTTCTTCCGGATGGTCGCGCATAGTTTCGAAGACGGCGCGGTAGCCCATGAAAGCGTTTGTCGGCCGGTAGCGAAATAGGTTGACGACAGAGTTGCCGGTCATGGCCTCCATGTCCGCGGGCGAAGGCCGGAAGTAGAGGATGTCGAACGATTCCTCCCCACTCTCTTCGAGGTGATACTTCTCCTCGAACTCCAGCTTCAGAGTGGCGACGATGTTGCCTTCGAGTGCGGTCAGGAGCGTCTGCAAAAACAGCTCCGTGGTGCTGCCCTCACGTCCGACATGGCGCAACGGCACGAGGGGGTTGATGGTCACCATGAACCGCGCCCCCACCAGAGTTTTCGCTACGCCGACCGCCGTAGTGTTGCGCGTGTCACCATCGACGTAAATGGCGCGATGGCTGCTCTGTGGCAGGAAGAGGAACGGGATGGCGCTGGAGCACACAATAGCGTGGGCGAAGCTCGCACCAGTGACGTAGTCGTGTTTGCTGAAGAAGGGAGTGCTTTCGACCCGCTCGCGGAACTTCTTCTTGCCGAAAAGGACCGCGTGCCCCTGGCTGAGGTCGGTGGCGCAAATGAACAGGTCGGTCGGGAAATGGTCGAATCCGTAGGGCCGTCCGTGCGAGTTGGAGAGATTGCGGTGTAGGAATTGCTCCAGTCCAGAGAGCGAGAACCAGCCCCTGGGTACGAGGTTGATGACGTCTTCCACGCGGCTGAGGTAGCCTTCGTAGCGTTCCTTGCGGGCGGCGAGGGAAGCATTCTGATCGGCGCCGCGCTGCAGCTGGGCAAGGAAGAAGCGCACGCTGCGCCATAGTCCGAGGAAGGGATTAGGGACCTGTTCGCGATCGAACTGCAACAAAATGCTCGGATCGAAGTACTCGATTTCGTCCGGGAAGCGGCCGGAGAGCGACTTGAGCAGCAGCTCCGGCGTCAATCCGATAGTGAGGAAGGCGCCGGTCACTGCCCCGGCGCTGGAGCCGATGACCGACCGGACATGTTGTAGAAAGCCCTCGCCGATCAGATCGTCCAGACAGATCAATGCGCCGGCTTCGAAGGCAACGCCCAGCGGACCACCTCCGGATAGAAGCAGAGTGATCGGTTCACGCGCCCCTTTGGCCTTCTGCGCCCGCATCCTGAGGCAGGATAGGGGCGCGGCACGCGCCTCGTCAACACGGAGGGCGCTGGTTATCAGCTTGCGGCCAAACCTTGCATGCGTTTTCGAATGACGCCCGTCGCTATTCGATGCGCTGTGGTATATTTCAGTGTCGACATGTCTCCGAAGCCGCGCCCGCTGATCTGTTCATCTCGCACCTGCGTGATCCTCTTCGCCGCGCTCGCCATCTTCTTCAGCGCGTGCGTCGCCCCACGGCGGCCGGCGCCGCCTGTCGCCGTGGCGGGGACGCCGCGGCCGACCCCGACGAGAACCCGACGTGTTCCGAGCTCAACACGGACCCCGGGGCTGGAGGAGAGCACGATCGGCGAGGCCGGCGCATTCACGCCGGCACCCGGCGTGGCCGAGACACCGCAGCCGACCCCGACGGCAGAGGCAGAGGCGGATGTGGCCGTGAGTGCCGGCGAACCGGAATCGCTCCTGACTCAGATCAGTTCAACTACGCCGCCCAACGTTGCCGCCGCGCTGCGGTTGATTGAAGACGGGCGCCAGCGGATGCATCAAGGCGCGTACGACGCCGCCCTGGATCGCTTCGAGCGCGCCGTCGCCATTGACCCTGCCAGCGCCTACGGCTACTACTTTTTGGCGCAGGTGCAATTCTTCAAGAAGAACTACGATCAAGCGATGGCCTTCGTGAGCCGTGCGGCGTCGCTCGGTGGGCGGACAGATCGCGTCTCGCAGGGGCGCATCCACAGCCTACAGGGAGCAGTGTTCGAAGAGGTGGGCCGGTACCCCGACGCGCGCAAAGCCTATCAGGCGGCAATCACGGCCGATCCCAACAACCTGGCGGCACGCGTCGGAATCGCGCGGCTCAGCGGGAGCAACTAGCTGGAGACCAGTCGACAGTCTACGGTAATGCGCATACTCGCGATTGAAAGCTCGTGCGATGATACCGCTGCGGCCGTCCTGGCGGACGGGGTGGTGCTCTCGAGTATTGTGACGTCGCAAGACGACGTTCACTGCCGTTACGGTGGCGTGGTGCCGGAGCTGGCGTCGCGTTCGCACATGCGCAACATCGTCCCCGTCATCGAAGACGCGCTGGCACGGGCAGAGCTGACACTGGCGGATATCGACGCGGTGGCGGCGACCTGTGGACCAGGGCTGGTCGGTTCATTGTTGGTGGGGCTCTCGAGCGCGAAGGCGGTTGCGTTTGCGCGCCAGCTCCCGTTCGTGGGTGTCAATCATCTGGAGGGCCATCTGCTCTCGGTGCAGATCGATGGCCGGACACCATTCCCCTACGTGGCGCTGTTGGTGTCGGGTGGGCACACGAGCTTGTACTACGCCGAGGACTGGGGCCGTTACCAATTGCTGGGGTCGACACGAGATGACGCGGCCGGCGAGGCTTTCGACAAGGTGGCCAAGACGATGGGGCTCGGCTACCCGGGGGGCCGGGTCATCGATAGCCTGGCGTGCAACGGTGACCCGAAGGCCATTCGTTTCCCGCGCGCGCGCTTGAAACTGCCGCGTGACGGGGCGCGTTTCGAATTCAGCTTCAGCGGTTTGAAGACGGCAGTCTGGCAGTACGTGCGCGAGCACCCGATTCATGGCGAGACCGCCGCCGCAGACGTCGCGGCGAGCTTTCAGGAAGCGGTGGTCGACATGCTCCTCGATACGACCTTCGCGGCAGCCCACAGCCTGCAATGTTCACGAATTGTGATTGCCGGCGGCGTGTCTGCCAACTCACGGCTGCGCTGGCGCGCCCAAGAGGCGGCTGCCGAGTTCGGCCTGGCCATCAGCATTCCGTCGCGGCGCTACTGCACTGACAACGCAGCGATGATCGCGGTGGCGGCGCAGCACCGACTGCGGCGCGGTGAATCCGACCCGTTGTCGCTCAACGCGACGGCCGATTTGGAGCTGTGAAGAAACCGCATCTCGCGCAGCTGCGGCATTCAGCCCGTGCGTCTGGGCGTTGCGACCGCGAGTAGGACGGTCTCGAGGGGCAGTTGCATGGAGCTGTTCCTCAGCCCCGTGGTACGAAGCGAAAGCCCCCGTCGCCGGGGTGAGGCTCGGTATGGTCAAAGCGGCCTTCGAGGATCTCGGCCGGGATACCCCACGGGAACGCTACACAGGCTGTTCTGCCCGGCGAATGGAAGATGCAGCGATCGCACTGACTGCCTGAGGAGGGCGCCCTTGCGGAACCTGGCATTTCAGCTTTCTTTTCGGCCATTGCCCGTGTCCATCGCCAATGAGGTGCTTTGCCAATCATTTTCGCGCAAGCGGCGGAACCCTGAGGCTGCAACGGTGTGGCTACTGAGGATCGAGCGGGCACGACATCTCGTGACCCACCTACGCTTCGTCCCAGCCGTTCCAGCCCCTGCTGAGCGGGTCGACCGCGCTCAGGCGGAGCTGACGAAGCGCTTCGTTCTCGAGCCGCTCGACAGTGCGCGGCGAGATGCCGAGAGCGTTTGCCACCTGTTCGTGCGTGGACGGACGCCGGCCCTGGCCGAAGCGTAGAAGCAGTACCAGTTCCTGCCGCGGAGATAAGCCCATCATCGCGGCACCCTCCTGAAGGAAGCGTCCCAATCCCAACCTGTGAGCGAGAGATGACGCTGACCTGACCGTGGCCGCCGGTTGGCGTGCGCTGTGCGAAGCCCTGCGCGGCGAACGTGCACTTTTGCGGTTCCGGGATGGCGACATGTGGAAGATCGCAGACATCAAGAGTGCAGTCGCGATGGAACTGGAAATCCGGAGTGCCGAAAGGGTACAAAGCGAAAGCCGCCGTCACCCGGGTGGGGCTCGGTGTGGTCGAAGTGTCCGTTGCGGATCTCGGGTGGGATGCCCCACGGAAACGCGACGCAGGCAGATTTGCCGGTCAAGCGAAAGAGGCACTGCTCGCACTGCGGCGTGAGAGAAAGCGCCTGTTGTGAACCTGATATCTTCGGTTGCGCCTTGACTACTTTTGCGTGCGTGACGATCTGGGCCTGGTTGCGGTCGAATTGTGTCATAGCCGATTCTGAGAGCATGATTGATGCCAGCACGGCGTCATCATGCGAATGATCCCGGTGCGTTTCCACGGCCCGCCCGTTCCAGGTTCCGTGTCCACTGGAGTGGAAGAACCGGATTTCCGGTGTCCACCGGAGTGGACATAGAGGGCGGCGCACGGCTGCCCGGGCTGGCCAGGTGGGTAGAGTGTGCTTTGCCGTTGGCTTTTGGGGCGGTCGGTGCTGTAGTATTGTTGCTGCTCGGACACTTGGGGGGAAATGACGCAGCAGGTCCATAACGCGCTTGCCGGTATCGGGAAGGAATGCGACCTCTGTTTTCGGTTGCTCAGCCTGGTCCGTGAGCAGGAACCCGTGCCGTTTCTTCGCGGGGCGCTGGAGCTGGTTGTGGAGGTGATGCAGGCGCAGCAGGGATACCTGGAACTCCAGCCGGACGATGATGGAAACGGGAACCCGCGTTGGTGGATGGCGCACGGGTTTTCGGCCGAGGAGATCCAAACCGTGCGCTGCGCCATCTCGCGAGGGATCATCGCTGAAGCGCTGGCAACCGGGCAGACGATTGTCACCCCGTCGGCGTTGCTGGACCCGCGTTTCAGCGGCCGGGACAGCGTGCGCCTAAGCCGCATCGAGGCGGTGTTGTGCGCGCCGATTGGCGACGATCCACCGCGCGGAGTGTTGTACCTTCAGGGCCGTGCAGCACCCGGATTATTTTCGGAAGAGGAACAAGGCCGGGTCGAGATCTTTGCCCGTCACCTGGCTCCGCTTGCGGATCGGTTGCTTGCGCAAGACCGCACCCAGGTCGTCGCCGACCCGACGAAGTCACTGCGTGAGACGCTACGGCTCGGCGGGGTAATCGGGCGCAGCGCGGCGCTTGCCGCCGTGCTGCGGCAGGTGGCGTTGGTGGCGCCGTTGGACGTGAACGTGCTGCTGACCGGCGAGTCGGGGACCGGCAAGAGCCAACTCGCACGCGTCATCCACGACAACAGCCCGCGTGCCGGACGCCCTTTTGTCGAGGTCAACTGCGGCGCCCTGCCGGAGAACTTGGTGGAGAGCGAGCTGTTCGGCGCCTTGCCGGGAGCGCATTCGACGGCGACACGTCGTATGGATGGAAAGGTTGCCGCGGCGGAAAGCGGTACGCTCTTTCTGGATGAAATTGGCGATCTGAGCCCAGCGGCGCAGGCCAAGCTGCTGCAACTGCTGCAGTCGAAACAGTACTACCCGCTCGGAAGCTCCAAGCCGGTTCGGGCCGACGTCCGAGTTGTGGCAGCCACCAACACCGATCTCCAGCGGGCGGTGACGGAACGCCGGTTTCGCGAAGATCTGTTCTACCGCTTGCAGGTGCTGCCGATCCGTGTTCCTTCGCTTGCCGAACGACGTGAAGACATCCCGGAATTGGTTGCGTTTTTCGGCGTCAACGTGTGCGAGCGGCACGGGCTGCCAGGGCTGGCGCTCTCGCGCAACGCCCTGCGTGCAGCGGAGACCGCGGAATGGCCCGGTAACATCCGGCAACTGGCTCACGCCGTCGAAGCTGCCATGATTCGGGCCGTGAGCGAGCGATCGATGCAGGTGGAGCGTAGCCATCTGTTTCCGGACGTGGCGGAGGCGTCGGCGGAATCCAGACCCGTAACGTTTCAAGAAGCGACGCGCCGTTTCCAGGCGCGTCTGTTGCGTGAGGCGCTCGAAGAGACGGATTGGAACGTCATTGATACGGCCCAGCGACTCGACCTCGCCAGGTCGCATGTGTACAAGCTGATCCGTGCGTTCGGCATCGAGCGCACACCGGAATGAGCGGTCCGATCGACTGCTCACCACCCCAGCCTGCGGACCCGATGGAAGGATTCGCCGGGACTGATCGTTTCAAATCACTCGCGTTGCTCGGCCGCGGCAGCATGGGTGTGGTGTTCCGAGTCCACGATGTGGAGACGGACACCGACGTGGCGCTGAAGACCTTAGGTGCACGTGAACCCGAGCAGCTCTACCATCTCAAGCAGGAATTCCGCTCGCTCGCCGGTATCCTGCATCCGAACCTGGTCGAATTGTACGACCTCATCGTCACCGAGAGTGAGTCATTCTTTACGATGGAGTTCGTGGATGGCGTGGATTTTGTGGAACATGTGCGGGCCAAGACAGGCCAGGTCGACTTGACCTGTCTCCTCGACGCGGCGCACCAGCTTACCCAGGGTCTTGCCGCGGTGCACGCGGCCGGCAAGCTGCACCGGGACATCAAGCCGTCGAACATCCTGGTGAGTCGAGAGGGCAGGGTGGTCCTGCTCGACTTCGGGCTCGCCACGGCGTTGGGGCTGGACGGTGTGCAAGATGCCGAGGCGAGTGTCGGTGGCACTTTCGCTTACATGGCGCCGGAGCAGGCGTGGGGCCAGCCGCCGCATCCGGCTGCGGATTGGTACAGCGTTGGCGTAGTGCTCTATGAGGCGCTGACTGGGCGGCTGCCATTCACCGGGCCACCGGCGCGGGTGCTGCAACAGAAAGCCAAGTCTGCCCCGTCCGCGCCGAGCGCACGGGCGCCGGGAATTCCGGCGGACCTCGATACGTTGGTGACCGCCTTGCTGCATCCCGATCCCGCGTGCCGGCCGGGTGCGAAGGAGATCCTCGAGCGGCTGCAGGGTATTTCCCGCGCGCTTGCTGAAGGCGCTGACGTCGGCCCCCTTCGGCAGGCTCAGGACAGGGCTCTCCTAGAGGGCGAAGGGGCAATCCGAGAGCGGTCCCCAGTCCCCAATCCCGGGCTGCTAGGCTCCGGCGGCGCCGCGCCGTTCGTCGGTCGTACCGCGGAGCTGGCTGAACTCGAATCGATCTTTGGCCACGTGCGGCAGGGCGAGGCCGCGGTCGTCCGCATTCTCGGGGCGTCAGGGATGGGCAAGAGCGAACTTGTGGGTCGCTTTCTCGCGCGGGTGGAGCAGGATGGGCAAGCGCTGGCCTTGCGCGGGCGCTGCCACCCGCAGGAAGCCGTACCGTACAAGGCGCTCGATCGGTTGGTAGATGCACTGAGTCGCGTGCTCGTATCACTGCCAGCGTCAGAAGTTACGGCTATGGCGCCGGCGCATGTGAGCGCGCTGACGCGGCTCTTTCCCGTGCTAGCGCGGGTGTCGGCGTTGGCGGGCCGGGATGAGCGGGATGACGCGGCCGAGCCGCATGAGGTCCGCCGGCGCGGGTTCGGTGCCCTGCGCGAATTGCTCGGACGTCTGGCGGCTCGCCAGCCGTTGATTCTCTGGATCGACGATCTGCAGTGGGGCGATCTCGATAGCGCAGTGTTGCTCCGCGAGCTGCTGCGTCCGCCGGATGCACCGGCGATGCTGGTATTGCTTTCCTACCGCAGCGAGGATCGTGCCCATGTACCGTTGCCCGAGGTGGTGGAAGGCGAACTGCCACAGCAATGGATTCACGAGATGCAGCTCGGTCCGCTGGAGGCCACCGAGACACGTGAGTTGGCGCAGCGGTTGTGTGCGGCGCAGATCGAATCCGACGAACGCATTGCCGAGATTGTGGCCGAGTCCGCTGGCTCGCCGTTCTTCATCGGCGAGCTGGCGCGTTCGTTAGGGGAAGGAGGGACGGGGTTCTCGCTGCGGCTGGCGGACATCATGGGCGAGCGCTTGCGACAGCTCTCTGGCGCGGCGCGCCAGGTGCTGGAAGTGGTGTCGGTGGCGGGTGGCCCCGTACTTCGCAGTGTGGCGTTGGGAGCAGCGGGTATTGGGGAGCGGGGACGGCCGGTGGTGTCCAAGTTGGAGTCTCGCTTTCTGCTGCGCACCACCACCGTGAACGACCAGGCAGCGGTTGAGGTCTACCACGACCGCATTCGAGAGGCGTTGATCGCGCAGATCACACCCGGCCGCTTGAGCGCCGTCCACGGTCAGATCGCGGAGACATTACGACTGCGGCCTGATGCCGATCCCCACGCGTTGTTCACGCACTACCTGGGTGCCGGCGAGACCACGTTGGCAGGTCGCTATGCCGTTGTTGCTGGCGACAACGCTGCCCGCGCGCTTGCCTTCGACCGCGCCGCGCAACTTTACCAGCAGGCCCTCGTGCTCGCGTCCGACGGTGCCGACCACCCAGCGTTGCTCGTGAAGCTGGGCGAAGCGCTGGCGAATGCCGGACGGGCGCTGGAGGCAGGGGAAATCTTCGAGCGCGCTGCCGCCGCGTCGGCACAACGTGGTGACAGCGTCGAGGAGGTTCTTGAACTCAGGTTGCGTGCAGCCGATCAACAGCTCCGCGCTGGCAAGCTTGAGCGCGGCGCAAACCTGCTGCGCGCGGTGCTGACGTGTGTTGGCGTGCGGCTGCCGCGGACGAGTCGGAGGGCGCTGGTGTCGGCCTTGGTGCAGCGAATGCGCTTTCTGCTCCGTGGGCTCTCCTTCACGTCATGCGATGCCGCGACAATCCCCGCCCGGCAACTCATCCGAATCGATGCATGTTGGGCGGCGACGACGAAGCTGTCGGTATTAGATACGATCCTGGCGGATGGTGCGGGTGCGCGCTGTGTCATCGAGGCGCTCAATGCCGGAGAACGGTCGCGGATCATTCGCTCACTGGCGTTCGAGGCGGTACGCGAATCGGCGCTGGGAATCAGGTTGTTCGAGCGCCGCGGCATGCGGTTGATGCGTATCGTACAGCGTTTGGCGCAGGCGGGTGACGATCCGTGGGAGCGCGCCTGGCTGCATCAATGCGTGGGTGGCATCGCGTATTTCACGGCGCACTGGCGCCCGGCGAGCGAGGGATGTCAAATGAGCGCTGCGGTGTGGCGCGAACACTGTCGCGGCGTAGCGTGGGAAATCGCCACGGCGGACTCATTTGCGCTGTCGGCCCTGGCGCATATGGGCCGGCTTGGCGAACTGTCGCAGCGGTTGCCGGCGGCGATCACGGATGCGGAGCAGCGAGGCGATGCGTATGCGACGGCGGGACTGCGTTTGGGCGTGCCCAGCATGATGTGGCTTGCCCAGGATCGCGCAGCTGACGTGCGCCAAATGGCCGCGGATACGATTGCGCAGTGGCCGCGCGATAAGTTTCTGGTGCAGCACTATTTGCACTTGCTGGCCGCGGTGCAGGCGGATCTGTATCTCGGCGACGCGTGGATGGCCTGGCGGCGGGTGGACGAGCAGTGGCCGAAGCTGGCCGGATCGTATCTACTCAACATCGCGGTTGCGCGCGTTGACTTGCGGCATTTGCGCGCCCGCGCCGCCCTCGCGGCCGCAACGACGCCGGCGTCACGCCGGCCGCCGGGCGCGCAAGCGCCGGACCCGCAGTGGCCCCGGGCGCGGTTGCTTCGTGTGGCCCGTGCCGAGGCGCGGCGGCTGCGGCGGGAGCGGCTTCCGTCAGCAAGAGTGTTTGCCGCGCTGATCGGGAGTGGGCTCGCCGTTGCTGAGGGGTGCACGGAAGCGGCGACCGAGCAGCTCGGACAGGCGATCACGGTGGCCCTGCAAGCCGACATGGGGCTGTACGCGGCTGCCGCCCGCTACTGTCACGCGTTGCAAGGGGGCCGCGACGAGCAGCCCTCGCGAGCGCAAGCCCTGGAGTGGATGAGCGCTCAGGGTGTTCGGAACGTTTCCGCCATGGTCCGCATGCTGGCATCGGGGTGCGATGCGACGGCGTGAGCGTGCCGCCCTCAGCGCAGGTCCTCCAGGAGAATATCGGTCTCGTACCACGGCTCCAAGTAGTACACGTCCAGACGCTTCTGGCGCTTGTCCTTGACAAATAACCATGTATCCCGCCACTCGCGCGTCTGTACGCTGGAGAAGGGCCTCGCTGTGGGATGGGGAACTGTGGCTCGAGGAAAGTAATCGTTGTCCCCCTTTTTTCCCCACTCGCTTTCGTCGATGAGATCGACCTGGCCGGGGCTGACTTCGATGACATACCCTTGTTCAGCCAGTGCCGCCCAGCGCTTGTTCATGGTATCCATAAGTGCTCCGTTTAGCCTCTCAGAGATTGCTTGCGTGCGAGCGGTCCACCGGCTCGCGCTAGCGGGTGCCGAGCAACGAGGCGAAGCCGCCCAAATTCAAAACGCCCTTGAGCCACTCCTTGGGCAGCTGGCTGGGGTCCAGGATGTCCACGAAATGCGGCAGGCCCTGGTCGTAGAGCGCGTCATCGAGGTCGATGAAGTATTGCACGTCAGTCATTTCACGTTCCTCGGGATTGTAGATCACGCAGCGCTCGTGATTGACGCCATTAGGCTGCAGACTTTCAGTGTACAGGATTGCGTTGACCGCGTGCCGTCCGGATTCATTGGCGGCTTCCATCGTGGTCAAGCGTGTGAACGTCTGCATTTGGGTCCCCGCGAACACCAAGTTGCCATAGTACATCTCGTAACCCTGCTCGCGGTCCAGCCTACCCGGGCGGGCCTCCTGCATTCGTGGCCGGTTCATCAGTAGTCCCGCCTCGATGTGGCTCTGAATACCCGTGCTGGGGTCGAACTTTATACTCTCGGCCAGGTGATAGAGGATCGGTTCCGGTGCGGGCGTTCCTTCGGGAAGGCTCTGTTTGATCTGGCGCCAGACCTCTCGCGCGATTTGCTCGCGCGTGCACTCCCGGGCTGTCTTGCCTTTGACGTTGGAATCTTCGTCCTCTTCAGGGACTTTCCGGTCCCAGTTGCCGATGCAGACCGTGAGCAGGCTCAGGTAGCCGTCCCACCAGCCCCGCTTGCGTACCCAAAACTGTGGCTGCGAAATAGAGGAAAGGCCCCACACGGAATCCGCGTAGAGGACATGTCCACGCAAGATGTTTAGCGGCGTCCGGAAGTAGTACTGAAGACCGCTCAAGTTGCGCAGCACGCCGTCGAGCGTGGTACTGCTGCTATTCTGCAGTTTCAGCCTACGGATACAGTCGATGTCACGGCCTTCGAGCGGCGGGTCAATAGAAGGGAGAACCTCTTGTTGAAGAGCGTAGGTGGACAACGCAATGAGGTAGTAGTCGCGTACCACCAGGGTCTGTGTCGGAGGCTTCGCCGTATCATCGTTCGTATGATCGCTCGTGTCGGGCCAGACGAGGGCGGTGGGAAAGATCCTCTTGTGGGTCACTCCCGAGGAGGTCGTTGTGTCCACTACCTCAAAGGACAGCAGCTGTCCGCGTCGGAATTTGACACCTTGGTTTTCCAGATAGCGTCGCCATGGATCGAGCCAGACGACACTGGTCGGACCATTTAACACGCCATCCACGTCCTCGGTGTCGTATACCTGGTCGCGCAGAAGCTGAAGAGTGATGTTGCCATATGTCCGGGCGTCACATTCGCGAGCCGTGAAGGCCAGCAGGGCCTGCGGTACGGAGTCCAGATACTTCTGAAACTCCGGGCTGAAGCGCTCACCTTCGAGAAAGTCCCACCACGACAGTGCTTCGTAATCCTTCCGGCGCTTGGGGCAGGAGGTCATGTACTTGAACAATGCGAGACACAGGCGATTGATGTCCGTGAGTGTAAAGCCGGAGGTTTCGAGTCCGTTCACCAGAAGATCGAAGAGTTCTTGCACTGACGCGACCCGTTGGCGAGGTAGAATGTAGGGTGGTCGTGGTGGGGCCATGAGGACCGCCTGCAACTTGGCGGGCACCAAATTGTCGAACGCGGTGCGAAACGTCTCGACGAATGGCTCGACTGCGTCAACCGGTAGCGGGGTGCGCTTCATCGTGTCGCGCAGGTTCTGATAGAAGCTCGGAAAGAACCGGAACCCGTGCTCGCCGGGAAGATAGTCTTGTACGATCTGGAAAGCGACGATGCACCGGTCATCGTCCTGTTTTGTGAAGTCTGTACCGTATGCCAGTCCGAGGCCAGCGGCTCTGAGCGGTATCGGGACGTTCAGTGTCTTCAGCTCGCTGGCCAGCTGCGTAAGCACGGCATCGGCGCGCGCCCGGTCGAGGGAGGTGCCGAGAGTCGTCGTGATGCTGTCCTGCGCCTCATGCAGGTTGATGTAACCCCGCACCTCCAGGCGGATCCCTTCGTACGGGCGCCACTCTTGGCTAGGCGGGTATCCGGGCGGAGGTTCGTGCTGCTGCAACTGGCTGAGAAGCTTGGCGACCGTTTTCACCACCTGCTTACCGGCTTCAGTGAGGTCGGACGCGTTGCGGCTGAATCGTACCACCCGATTCGCGAGTTCGCGCTCAGCGTCGAACTGCAGTGGTTGGGTTGAACTCATCGACGACGGCGGAGGGGCGTAGGGGCTGGGGCGATCGGCTCGCGACCATTGGGTGCGGGCTATGCCGCCGACCGCGCACATGGCGCGCGGTTCCCCGCCCGGGGGCCACTCGACCAGGGATGGCTCCGTGGGCTCGAACACCTCGACTTCAAAGCCGCGCTCGACCAGCTCGTGGGCAGCGGTCAGTCCCGCGATTCCAGCGCCAAAAATCGCTACCCGCTTCGGGCCGGCGTAAGCCGCATCAGATCCAGACGTGCTCATGCTTTCCTCCCGCAAGGTTCTGCTCTCTGGCTCTCAGCCCTGGCCCTTCGGTGGCTGGCGGCCGCTCGGAACTCCGCGAGCAGGCATGGAAACGATGGCGCTCGCACGGCGCCGTGGACATAGGCCATGAGACCGTCATGGAAAGCCAACAGATCTTCGGTGCTGCCGCGCAGGAAGAGACGGTCGTTCAGGATTGCCTCCATCAATGTGGCCCGCGCGTCAATCACGTCGAGAACTGTCGCTACATCCGCAACCGCTTCGATATCCGGCTGGCGTAGCGCTGGGACGCGATCGACCCGGCGCCGTGAGAACGTGAGCGTGGCGGATTCGTCTCCCACATTCACGGCGACCAAGCGGGGTGCCAGCCGGCGACAGAATTCGTGATAAATGTCGAGTCGTTCGTGCTGGAGCAGCGCAAATGATGCCATAAGAAAGTCCATGAAGCCGCGCTCACACGCTGAGGAATTCACAAATCGCTCGGCCGTCCACATCGATTGATTCGCCACGTATTCTGCCATGCACAACTGCCCTTCCGGTCACTTCATTGATGATGGTTACACTGAGATCGGTTTCGCTTGGAATCACTACCTGGGCGAGGTCCTGCGCTGCGAAGCGCAAATCCAGGCTGTCACCGTCTGCATCAGCATGGAGTTCCACCAGCTCTGGGACATCCGGCTGCGCTTCCGGCGACAGCAATGCCATCGGCCGAGGAATCTTGAAAACCCGTTCCAGCTGCAACGTCTGCAAACTCATTCGCAGTTCGAGGTCGTCTTCGCGAAAGACCCTGGAAATGTGCGGTCCTCTCCACAGAAAGAGGCCCTGAGCCAGTGCGCAGGTGCGGCTGCGGTTGCTCAAGCGGACGAAGGCGAAGCTCCACGGTGCGGCAGCCCGTGAGGGAAGGCAGAACCCCCAGATCCAGGAGAAGGCGTGGCCCCAGAGAAAGTGACCGAAGTTGTGATCGTGATACGCCGGTACTCGAGTGAAACGATGCTGGTCGCCGGCGACGGTTACGTGCCCGCTGGCGCTGAGGCGAGGAACGATGACCCAGTGCAGGGGCGGCCCTTCAGGGAGTGGAATGTTCGGTGCCAAAGCGGGAAAGGTGAGCGGGCGCAGTTCCAACTCGCCGCTGATCGGCCGGTCCTGCAGCGCGAACGAAATCCGGTAAGCCCCATCGTGGAATTGGAGACGATTGCGCCCGAAGTGCGTGTCGATCTGGCCGCCGGCGACGTCGATGTCCTGCGGATCGAACACATCGACATCTCCGTCCCACGACGCATCGCGCACCAACACCGTGAGACGCGGAAGCTCGGTGCGGTCCCGTGCACCCGAGCGCACGTCCTCGGCGAGGCTGAAGTTCACCAACAGGTCAACGTGCGGAGCAAGGATACAGAAGTGGTGCCATTCCTTATGGCCTCGAGGCCCACCGGTGGAGAACGGCGCGCGACGGAAGTAGTCCATTCGTGCGATAGCACGATCGATGGCCGAACATGATGGCGCCGACGTTCCCAGTTGCACGAGGGGCTGACCAACGAGGCTATTCAAGCAATTCCCTCGGGGTCAGGGTTTGAGGCGCCGCATCCGACTCGCTCCGTTGTGGCGAGTGTCGCACATGCAGGGCCGGCACGTGGGTCAGCATCTGTTGAGAGAGAGACACTAGGCCGAGAAGCCAGTACAATACGTCCGGAGCGTCGCTGCTTGCGCCCTCTGTCGCGTCGACATCAGAGGCGCGAAGCGCTGGGTGATAGCGGGATAGGCTGGAGCGCAGCCCGCGCAGGATCGAGACCGTCCCGAGCGCCATGTGCAGAAAGGCGTTGCGCTCATCGAACGCCGTGCCGACGCTATGAAGGACAGACGTCTTCATTCCCGTCTGCGCCGAACGTGAGTCCCGAGAGTACATCCGTCCAATTGTCACTCATCAGCGCACCGACGATGGCATCGAGCAACGACGACGGCAGCACTGCATCCGACGCGTGCTCGATCATGCCTAAGGCGGTATTCTCCCATAGTACCCGACCGCGGCGGACGAGTTCTGAGCCGGACAAGCTTGCCTTCCAGCGCCGGCCCGCTGGGGTCTGGGCAAAGCGGCGACCCTCCGCAACGAGCACGCGAAACGCCTCCTGGACCGCGGCTGGATACTTCAAAACGAGGAGCTGGGCCTCGCGCAGGATGCGTAACGCTTCGTCTTCTGGGTCCCTCAAGATGACTCGGGGTACATTCGAACTCTTCGAACCAGTATCTGCCATCACGCCCCCCTCATCTGGACGAGTTACGACTCTGAACGAGTGATCACCAGTCGAACCCCTAGCTCTTCCGAGCACCGTCCGTCCGTTCGTATTTCCACTGCGGCCGAATAGTGTTTGCCTGCTTGGAATGGAGGTGCCACTAGGCGAACGCTCATGATGAACCGGCGGGTTTCGCCCGCTGGGAGGTAACGATCGGTCTGAGGCTGTTGTGCCGGTGCGGCCGCCTGGAAACCGACCGGGGCACTGAATGGACCCCCACCATCATCGGCGCGGAACTCGGAGGCAAAGAACGTAATCTCCACGGCCTTCTTCGAGCGATTTTCGATGGCAAACTCCGCCGTTGCGTCCATGCCCAGCATACCCGATATTTGGAGAGCTGGCCGAACGACGGGTGCCGGACCGCGCTTCGCCGGGGAGCGCGAGCGTAGATCGGCGATGATCTTATCGGTGTACTTGGAGCCCAGGTTGAGAAGCGCGCTGTACGCATCGACCTGGAAGCGCGTGAGGTCGAAGAGCAGATCTCCCGGGCGGAACTTGGATGATGCGGGTCCGGGCCCGCAGCTATCGGCAGAATCGTCGGCAGCGGCTTGCTTCAACCGGTAAATGACGCGCAACTGCTCGACATGACTGTTGATTGCCGCTTGCCGGGCATCTTTCAGCAGTTTCGCCTGTTCGGACAGTGGTTTGGGCTCACCAGACATAGCATTCTCCGCTCAACGGTCGCGCGTGACCACGAAGTTCACCAATCCTTGAAGGAAATCCCGGTGTATTGACGGCGAAAAAAGTCCGCGTCGCGCCAGCATGCCGTCAACTTTCTGAGCCAGTCGCACGGCGATTGCGCGCGCGTATTGAATGCTCCCGTAGCGATCGATTAGTCCCCCGAGGAACTCGACATCCACGGGTGTCTTCACGGCCCGACTGTCGACGTCCCGCTGTGGCAACACAGCGTCGATGGCGTGTCTGCCCTCGGCCGTCAGGTGCCCGCTGGCCGCCAGCGCCGTCAGCACCTCTGCCAACGCGGTGGGAGGGAACTGATCGTTGCGTTGCGTCTCGTTCGGGTGAGGTGGCCTGGGCTTACAGAGGATGGTGCGAGCACGGTCGCGTTCGCGCTCAGTCGCGGCGCGCATCATGTGCATGACAATGAGTGTGTGCTTGCCCTCCCACAGATCGCCGGCAATTTCCTTGCCGTACACATCACCTTCAGCCGTAAGATTCAGTATGTCGTCCTGGATCTGGAACGCTATGCCGAGGAGGGCAGCAAACCTCCGGAGGGTGGCCAGGCTTTCGGCTGGCAGTCCAGCAACAATGCCGCCAACGAGCATGGGCGTGATGAAGCTGTACCAGCTGGTCTTCTTGTAGACCATGCGCGCGTAGTCGCTGTCGGCGAGCCGCCATTCTCGTCGCTGGATCCAGTGCAGTTCCAATGCTTGGCCCTCGGTGGATTCGCGCGCCATGCGGGCAATGACTTGCAGGATCCGCAGCGCCTTACCCATGCCGAGAAGCCGCATGTTGTCGAGCAACGGCTGGAGCACCAGAGCGAGCATGGCGTCGCCGACGTTGACGGCCACCGGCATGCCGTGGCTGGCGTGCAGGGTCGGCCGCCCGCGACGGTTCTCGGATCCGTCCTCCACGTCATCGTGCAGCAGAAAGGCGTTGTGGTAGAGCTCAAGGACCGCGGCGGAGCGCAGGACCGACTCCAACCGGCCGCCGAGCGCCCGGCAGGTCGCGATGCACAGCGACGGACGCAAGGCTTTGGCTGCTCGCAGCGGATAATCGAGCATCAGGTCATAGAGCGCCGAGCGACACCCGCGGCCAGTAGGGACGATGCTGCGAATCTCCTGCAGCGTGAGATCGCGGCAGTCGTCGAGATACGCGTTCAACTCAGCGGCGTCCATTCATTTCACCCACTGCCATCGGAAACCGGCTTTTCTACTTTGACAACGAAAAAGTGGTGGTGTTCTGTAGCACGCGGCATCAATTGGCTCAACCCAAGAACGGGGACACCAAGAACGGGGAGATCATCGCTGCGAGTGATGTCGGGGCATTGGTGCCGACGTCAGGTTCCCGGCATCGCTGCTGCACTCGATCGTACAAGACAGCGCACGAAGAAGGCCGGTGACTTGCGCCACCGGCCTTCCTGTCTCGCAAAGGTGTGCCGGGCAGATCAGGCGTCGAAGTAGAGGGCGAACTCGTGCGGATGCGGGCGCAGGCGCATGGCGCTGACCTCGTTCGCCATCTT
>JBIOJG010000027.1:0-73253 GCA_044450645.1 Binatia bacterium | reverse complement strand
GTGCCTGCCTTGATCAAAGCCATCACCGACTACCTCGACAATCACAACCAAAACCCCAAGGTCTTCGTCTGGAGCGCTCCGGTCGAACGCATCATGGCCAAGATCGCCAAATGTAAAGAAGCGTTGGACGCACTACACTAGGGGCGTCGTGGTAGAGGCACGTCGCGCATAGCTCGCCCATGGTCCACTTATAGCGGCAGCTGGTGCAGGAGTAGTGACGGTGGGGCAGTTTGGGAATCCAGCAGTCCGCGCTTTCAGCTGAGCAGTCGAAAGTGACGGGGGAGCTGTCACGGCACAGCGGGCACCGCACGTTGCACGCGAGGCGACCATCGGACATATCAGCAGGGTTACCACGGCTGACCTACCCCGGTCCAATCAAATCGAATTAGGACACCCGCCCTTTCAAATCAGGACACTCAGCCCCGAAGTAGGACAGTACCCGGGCCCAAACGCTGGTTCCGCCGCCCCGTGCTTTCTGCTAGCCTGCGCAGCCCATGCAGCGCGACATTCAGTTGGACCCATACGAGGCGCGGGTATTCGGAGTGCTGATCGAGAAGGCATTGACCACCCCGGAGCAGTATCCGCTGTCGATCAATGCCGCGACCAACGGCGCTAATCAGAAGAGCAATCGTGATCCGGTGCTGTCGCTCGAGGAGGATCAGGTGGCCATGGCGCTGGAGCGCTTGGTGCAGAAATACCTGGCGCGCAAGGTCTTTCCGGCGAACAGCCGGGTGGAGAAATACTGCCACAACGGCAAGGACGGGCTCGGTCTCGAGAGCCGGGAGCTGGCGATCCTGGCCGAGTTGCTCATGCGTGGTCCGCAGACAGCGGGCGAACTGCGCACGCGGGTGAGCCGCATGCAGCCGATCGAGTCGCTGGATCAGCTCATGACCATCCTCGTCCCATTGATTGAGCGCGGTTTCGTGCAACGCCTCGCGCCGGCGTTACGTGCCGAACGCTACGTGCAGTTGTTGAGCCCGGACCTCCATCCGGTCGACGCACCGCCACCGGCATACGCCGGGGCCAGCCACGAGTCGCCGGGCCCCACCACGCCGGTTGGGGATCTCGTCGTCCGGCTCGAAACGCTGGAAGCCGAGATCGAGCGGCTGCGCCAGCAGTGCCGGGCGCTTGCCGCCAAGCTCGGGCACACATTCGACACGTAGGTCTCTCGCCCCGGTCTCGCGCCCCCCGTAGAGGCCGTCGCCGTGTGCGTACCCACCCAGCTCCACGTCGAGGTAGCCGTACATCAAGCGCGTAAAATCATCGAACGTGAAAGCGTGGGAGCGCTCGATCTCATGCGCGCGACCTCGCGGTCATCATTTTGCGTGGTGGTCACGACCGTGCCTCCGTGTGCGGCGACGCGCTCGCGCCGCGAGGAGATGCGTTCCCCACGTCAGCGCCAAAGCGCTCGTGCGCGCCGATCAGACTGAGAACACGGTCGACCGACGCGGTCGCGGTCATTTCTCGCGTAACGAATCGATACGCCGCGTCGACGATGCGATCACGCTCGGCATCGTGCGTGAGATAGTACCTGATCGCGGCCGGCATGTCGGCCACGGTTGCGCTGACGTAGTGCGTGCCCGGAACGTACGGGGCGGGCTTGTAAATCGGCTCGGAAATCACCAGTGCCTTGTTGGCCATCCCGAGCGCCAGGCGCTGGCCGGCAAGTTCGCCCGAGGAGCGCGGCAGGTTAAGCAGAATCTTCGTGCGGTTGAGCAGGCGGGTGCGGTTGTCGCCCCAGCAGGCGGGATCCGACCAACTTCCCATCGCCACCAGGTTGATCCCGGCGCGGCGCAGCCGCCGGATGATGCGCCGTCGCCGCGGGACGTCGAGCGCGCCTAAGAAGAGAACCTCCACATCGCGCTGCAGACCGAGATCGCGGCCGTACGACGGGTCGTACGCGAACGGCAACCAGTGGGCGTGTACGCCGCGCTCGGCAAGAAACTCGATCCACGCTGGGGAAGGCATCAGCAGCAGATCCGGAATTCGATGCCGTGCCAACTGCCGTAATCGGAAGTAGTTGGAGTAGACATCCGTCGCGCGCGCGTCGCGCAACACGATCTTGGCAGCTTCGCGCACATGCAGCCACGGCCACGACAGCCCTGACGCTCGCGGCGGCGGCAACGGTTCACCGTGCCCGATGATCACGAAGGGACGCGCGCGCTGGGCAGTTGCCATCAACTGCCGGCACACGTGCGGAAACCAGTTCGCATTGCCCAAGATCCACACCACATTGGTGCCGTCGAAATTCAGCTCACCGTCGTTGACCTCTGCAACACGATGCCCGGCCGCTTCCAGCAGCGGCACAAGGAGGCTTTGCTGTCCCCGCTGCAGCGGCAGCGGCCGCGTGCACAGTATGATGGAGAGCGGACGCACTCGCCTCACGCGTTTCACCTTTCACACCGCCTTGTCAACCGGCGTCGAGTGGGTTTGAAAGCATGCCGAATCCGATCTAAGAACCAGCGCCGAAGGTTCGGAGTATATAACGCGGCTGTGGTAATCGCGAAGCTACCTCTGCGGGTCGTCGTGATCGGGTGTGGGCGGGTGTTGGAACAATGCCATCTGCCGGCCCTGCGCACACTCCACGACATCGAAGTGGTCGGGCTCGTCGACAGCAACGTCGATCGCCTCAACGCCGTCGCGGACCGCCTCGCAGTGGAGCGGCGTTATAGCGACTATCGCGTGATGTTGAAGGAGGCGGCCGTCGATGTGGTGGCGGTGTGTACGCCGCCTCATCTTCATGCCGAAATCGGCCTCGCCGTGCTCGACGTAGGCAAGCATCTGTTTATGGAGAAGCCGCTGGCGTTGTCTCTCCCCGACGCCGACCGGCTCGTCAACCGCGCCGCTGCATCGTCCGGCAAGGCCCTCGCAGGCTTCAACTTGCGCTGGCATCGTTTGGTTCGCGAGGCGCGGACAATGATCACCAGCGGCAGCTTGGGACGCCTCGAAACGATGCACACGATGTTCGCGTCCAGGACCGGATTCCTCACGCCCGGCTCCGATTGGCGACACCGCCACGAAGTGGGAGGTAGTGTCCTCTTCGATCTCGGCATTCACCATTTCGATCTCTGGCGGGTTCTGATGCAGAGTGAGGTCGAAGAAGTGTCCGCGCAGTATCGCGCCGACGATCCCGCCGTCGAGTGCGCAACGGTTAGTGCGACAATGGGGAACGGCGTGTTGATCACCGCATCGTTTGCCCGTGGGCTGAGCGACCGAAACGAGGTGGAGATTTGTGGGCGAGACGGTACGCTGCAACTCTCGTGCTACCGCTTCGATAGCCTGCGCATGCGCCGCAATTCCGAGCCCCAGGGTGCCGCACGCGATTGGTTGCGCGGGGTGCGTCGGGCTGTTCGCAACTTGCCGCACGCGGCCGCGCTCTGGCGTCAGGGCGGTGACGTCATTGCCTCGTATCGAGCGCAGTGGTACCACTTCATCGATGCCATCCGGAACGACACGCCGGTTGAGTGTACATTCGAAGAGGCACGCAGCGCGGTGCGCGTCGCGCTGGCGACGATCGAATCGGCGGCTCACGGGCAACCGGTGCGAGTCGCGCAAGCTGCCGGCGCGATCACGCCGCTCGATCCGGCTGAGCGGCTGAGCCGAACAGCAGGCTAGAGGCCCCCCGTGGCGGATCAATCAGAGCGTGCGCTGAACAGTCTTCCCGCGATGTCTGTCGTGGCCATAACGCCGGACGGCTACGCCACCATCAGCACGCTCCTGCAACACCTGCACTCCCAGTCCGTGAAGCACGAGATCGAACTCGTCATTGTCGCGCCCGCAGCGGCGGACATTCCGCTCGAGGTGCCGGCGCTCCAGGGTTTCTGGGGCGTAGCGGTGGTGCCATTCGCAACCGTGGCGGCCTCGACGGCGGCGGCACGCGCCGCTGGCGTTCGCGCCGCACGAGGACCTGTCGTCGCATTCGTGGAAGATCACTCCTTTCCGCAACCGGGCTGGGCCGAGGCGTTGATCGCCGCGCACCGTCAGCCGTACGCCGCCGTCGGGCCGGCCGTCGGCAATGCCAATCCCGGCAGTGCGATCAGTTGGGCGAACCTGTTGATCGAGTACGCGCCGTGGTTGGATCCAGCGACCGCTGGTGTCGTCGAGCATCTGCCGGGGCACAACAGCAGTTACAAGCGCGCCGTGCTTTTGGAGTACGGCTCCGCACTCGAAACCATGCTCGGAGCCGAGAGCATCCTGCACTGGGATTTGCGCGCCCGAGGATATCAGCTGCGTCTCGAGCCAGCCGCAAGAACCTTGCACATGAACTACTCGGGCGGCGCCGCGTCGGTGCGATTACGCTTTTACGGCGGACGGCTGTTTGCGGCGGCGCGCGCGCGTCACTGGCCGATGGCGAGACGGCTGGTGTACACCGCCGCCGCGCCGCTCATTCCGCTGGTGCGGCTGCGGCGGATCATGGGGCAGGTGCGACAACAGCGCCGGGCCGCGACGCTGCCGGGCCGTGCAGTGCTGGCGTTGCCGATCCTCCTGGCGTGCGACGCCGCGGGCGAACTCGCCGGGTACTTGCTCGGTGCCGGCGCAGCCGCCGCACAGACCGGCGAATTCGAGTTTCACGAGAATCGCCAGCGCGTGCCGTACGAGCAACGTCAGCCGGGCCGCTCGTGACGCGTAGGGAACGACCACAGGCAGGCGTTGCGGCCGATGCCACGACGTCGGTTGCATTCGAACACTCGAAAGCAGAGCGACATTCGCCCGCGATGTCCGTCATCATCACCACGCCGGACTCCTACGAGACCATCCGTGCACTGGTCAGCCGTTTGCGCGCGCAGACAGCGCGCGCTGCGCTGGAGGTGATTGTGGTGGCGCCGTCGGCTGAGTCCGTGCGCGCCGGGCTCGCGGATCTCCAGGGTTTCTGTTGCTGGCGTGTCGTCGCAATCGGCGCACTGCGAACCGTGGCGCAGGCGAAGGCCATCGGTGTTCGTCACGCCACCGCGCCGGTCGTGGTGTTGACCGAGGATCACTCGCTTCCCGATCCGGCATGGGCGCAGGCGCTGATCGATGCGCATCGTCACGACTGGGCCGCCGTGGGTCCGGCGATGGACAATGGCAATCCGCAGAGCCTGATCAGCTGGGCGGATTTCGTCATCGGTTACGGGGCGTGGTTCAATCCCCCCGCGGCCGGTGAAGTGGACGAGTTGCCCGGCCACAACACCTCGTATAAGCGCGACCTGCTCCTCGACCACGACGCCCGGCTGGAAGCGTTGCTCGGTGCGGAGATCATCCTGCATCACGAGTTGCGCGCCCGTGGGCATCGCCTGTATCTGGAGCCAGCAGCCAAGACGTTCCACGCCAACTTCACCCAGCCGCGGCGTTGGATCCCATATCTGTTCCACTCCGGACGTGTGTTTGCGGCCGCGCGCGCCCACAGCTGGCCGCTGTGGCGCCGCGCTACGTACAGCGCCGCCGCGTGCCTCATCCCGATGGTGCGACTGCGACGCCTGCTCCCCGTCATTCGTCGCGCCTGCCCCGATTTGCTGCCGCGCGTGATCGCGCCGTTGCTGTTCGCGTTGACCGTCGATGCGATCGGACAGTGGTTGGGATACACTGCCGGCGCCGGGCGGGCGGCGGAGAAAGTTGCACGTCTCGAATTTCATCGCGACGGCGACGCCGCGCGCGGACAGCTTCGGAAGGATGAACCGATGGCCGCGCCGTCTGAGGAATGATGGCATCGCCCTTGTTCTCGATCATCATTCCGACCTATGCGCGCCCGGTGGAGTTAGTCGATTGTTTGGAGGCGCTCGCACGGCTGCAGCTCGGTCGCGACGCATTCGAAGTGATCATTGTCGATGACGGCAGCCCGTCACCGCCGGCAGCGGTGGTCGAACGGTTTCGCGACCGCCTTGATGTCGGTCTGATCACGGCCCCGCACGGCGGCCCAGCCGCGGCACGCAACCGCGGCGCGGAGCGCGCCACGGGGAAGTTCCTGGCGTTCACGGACGACGATTGTCGGCCCGCGTCGAATTGGCTGGACGCGTTGGCCGCGCGGACCGTAGCCGCGCCGGATCACATCGTGGGCGGTCTCACGATGAACGCGCTGCCACGCAATGCGTATGCCGCCACCAGTCAGCTCATCGTGGACGTCGCGTACGCGTACTACAACGATCATGGCGCCGAGGCGCGATTCTTCGCCTCAAACAACATGGCGCTCCCGGCGGACGGTTTCCGAGCTATCGGGGGATTCGATCCAAGCTTCACGACGTCGGAAGATCGAGAGCTCTGTGACCGCTGGTTGCGCCGTGGCTATCGGATGTCCTACGCACCGGAAGCGGTCGTGTACCACGCTCATTCGCTCACCCTGCGCCGCTTCTGGTGGCAGCATTTCGGCTACGGGCGCGGTGCGTGGCGCTTCCATCGCATTCGCGAACAGCGCGGCGCCGGACAGTTCCGGCCCGATCTGACCTTCTACAAGCAATTGGGCGTGGCGCCGTTTGCGAACGCGCGTGATCCCCGTCTGCCGATCATCGCGGCGTTGGTGGTGATCTCACAGCTGGCGAACTGTGCCGGCTTTCTGTACGAGCGCACGCACGCCGGCTGACGGTCTCATGTCGCAATCAGTTCCCAGCGCGCAACCATCGCGACGATGCCGCGCGCGTGCCCTGCACCGACGACCGCGAAGCTGGCGATGCCTACGAGCTCGTCCACGACCTCGAATGAAGCGGCGTCCTGGATGGCGAAATCCACCCGGTACGCCCCTTTCATCAATGGGTTCTCGGCATACCACGCGCGTAGCCGCAGCCGGCCCGCCGCCTCGGCGCAGTGCAACCCATCCTCAGTAGAAATGTTCCAGGCGCAGGTGACGCCGGCCGCGTTGACGATGGCCAGCGAAAAGAACGGCTGGCGCTGGTGGCGATGAAACTGGCAGTCAATCTCGATCCCAAACGGCGATCGCATCTCAACGGCCGTCGCATCGCGTCCATCCACACCGAAGACGCGGGCGCCGAGAATCGTCGCGATTGCGCTTGATGACCGCTCGGCCGAGGGCTTTTGACTCTGCCCGTTGCCATGGAACAGTAGCCGCTCGTAGGCGCCCAACGCCTCGACGGCTGAACCGGCGGCGACCAGGCAGCCCGCGTCCAATACGATGCCGCGTTGCGCGATGAATTCGGCGGTGTCGAGGCTGTGGGTGACGAGGAGGATCGCTGCGCCACGCTCGTGCATCTGCTTGATGCGCGCCAGGCATTTGTTCTGGAAACTCAGGTCGGCCACGGCCAGCGCCTCGTCGATCAAGACGACATCGCTTTGCACGCACGCGCCCACGCCGAAGCCGAGCCGCAAAAGCATGCCGGTGGAATACGTGCGGATCGGTTGATCGAGCCAGGCGCCCAACTCAGTGAATTCTTCGATGTCCGGCATGAGCACGGTCAACTCGCGACGCGACAGGCCCAGGATTGCGGCGATCAGCCGGATGTTTTCGCGACCGGTCAACTCCGGATGCAGTCCGCCGGTAACCTCGATCATCGGGAACAATCGTCCGTGCACGTCCACTTGCCCGCGCGTCGCCGGGGTGACCCCAGCGAGGATCTTGAGCAGCGTGCTCTTACCGGCGCCGTTGCGACCGACGATCGCCAGCGTTTCGCCACAACGGACTTCGAGATTGATGTCTTGCAACACCCACGGGGCGTCATGCTCACTCGCCCCGGGCGAGCGACCTCTGCGCAACCAGTGAGGCAGCGGAAACCCGTAGCGCTTCCAGACGCCTTCGAGACGGATGGCAACGTCACCACCCATGGCTACAACACGTCTGCGAAGTACTGCGAGGTGAACCGAAACAGCGGCCAGGCGATGCTCCACACGATCACGACGCCGATCGTGGAATAGCCCAACAGCGACAGGTCGGGCGGCCGCGCCTGCACCAGAATCGCGCGGAAACCGTCGACGATGCCGACCATCGGGTTCAGCGCATACCAGCCCCGCCATGCCGCAGGCACACTGTGCAGCGGATACATAACGGGCGTGGCGAACATCCAGAATTGCATCAAGAACGGCAGCGCAAACACGGTGTCGAACTGATAGGTTCCCAACGCGGCAACGGCAAAGCCGACGCCGGTCGCCAAGAGAATGACGAGCAGCAGCAACACCGGGAACCACCACACCGTCCAGCCGATCATACGGAACCACACCATCAGCACCGCCAAGATCAGCGCCGCGATCAGAAAATCCACCAACGACCCGACAACCTCCGCGATCGGAAAGACCTCGCGCGGCAGGGCGATCTTGCGGATGAGGGCGCCTTTGAAGTAGATCGACGGACCGCAGCGCGACACGGCCGTCGAAAAGAAGGTCCATGGGACCAACGCGCTGTACGTAAAGATCACGTAGGGCGCGCCCTCGCTCTCGATGTTGAGGATGTGACCGACAAGGGTAAAGGTCATCAAGTAGGCTAGCGGTTGAATCATCGCCCACGCCGGCCCCAGCAAGGAACGGCGATAGCGCCCCTTGAATTCGCGAACCACCAACGCCTGCACCAGATTCACGGCGCGCAGCACCTCGGCTCGTCTGTCCGCCGTGTGGACCGGAAGCGATCGGGCCATGTGTGTGCGAGCCGATTGCATCAACCGCCCGCGCCCGGCGACGCCGTTGTGCCGCTCTTGCGAGCTGGGCGCACCTCGCCTCGCACGCTCTCGTACACGCCGTGCAAGCTTGCCCCGACGACTTCTAGCGAAAACCGCTCCTTGGCGTACTGGGCGATCTCCGCGCAGGAGTATCGATGCAGATTATCAAGCATGGACTCGATCCCACCACGCAGACTTTCGGCATCGCCGCGAGGCACGATCAGGCCGACGTTCTGCACGACAAACTCTTCCGGCCCCCCACAGCGCGTCGCCACGATCGGAAGGCCGGTTGCCAACGCTTCAGCGACCGGCACTGAAAATGTTTCGCTCAGACTCGGGAGCACGAACACGTCCGCTCGGCGCATGAATTCCGCCACCTCTGGCTTCGACTTGAGGCCGTGAAAGGTTACCTTATCGCAAAGCTTCAAGTCCACAGCCAGCTGTTCGTACTCCATCCGCTTGTCTCCATCTCCCACGACGTCGAGATGCCAATCCTCTCGCGTCCGGCGCAAGCCGGACAGCGCGTGCAAGAGATACGGGACGCCTTTGACCGGGACCAGCTGGCCGACAAACAGGAGCCGCTTCAGGTCCGCCTCCGTACGACGCGGCGTGGCGGGCGAAAACAGGGCGGTGTCGACTGCGTTCGGTACAACCTGAAACCGCGAGCGGATACCGTAACGCTCAATCGCTCGCTGCAGTGACGCGCTTACCGGCAGGACTCGATTCGCCAATCGAAATGCGAGCCACGCCTTGCAGATGTCCAGACGGCCGAGCACACGCCGAGGAAAAGAAGAAAAATGTTCCGAGACGACAACCGGGATGCGGTAGAGTTGGCCGATGAGCACTGCGGGCCAACCGGCATCGTAGATGTGAACGTGTATGACGTCAGGCCGAAAGCCGTGCTGCACCAGACGTCGGAAGGCTCCAAAGAGCGCCCAGACGTAGACGAGATACGACGCGTGCTGGAACCGTGAGCGCCGATACCGCAGCCGATAGGTCGGAATACCATCGCTGAGTGCCTGGTCGCTCTCGGGCGTCAGGATCCAGCGACTCCTGAGATTGCGGTCGGACTCGATGCAATGCAGTACAACGACCTCATCGTAGATGCGGGCCGCGCGTGCGTGCTCACGCACCCACACGGCTTTCGCGGGCTCCTCCGCTGTCGGATACCAGTTCGTGATGAAGAGCACCTTCAGTTGGTCCATGACGAGTCGCCCGGGCACTGGGAAATCTCATCCGCACAAATCGGCGATCTTCCAGAGGCCGAGGCTCTTGTGGGCATACTGACCGCCGTGCTCCGTGCAGTTCTCGTTGATGATGAGAATCGGCGGCGGCAAATCGAAGGGGCTCAACTGGAGGTTCACCGGTCGCCACCCGAAGCGATTGAGTTCCTCATTCCGGGTGCTCTCGGTAAACGTCGTCGTGAGCAGGTAGACTGATCCACTTCTCTTGATATTGCGCAACGCCGCCAGAATGTCCCTGTGCGGGAGATGCGTGAAGCAGTCGCGTGACAGGATGAGATCCACCGGCGGAAGTGGATCTCTGACCAGGTCTCGAGTGAGGAACTTCTTTCCGCCGCTGCCGTACAGTCGCTGATTCAGTTCCATCATCGCCGGCACGATATCCATGCCGATGTACCGGATCCCGTCGAGGACCACTTCCTTCATCCAGTGGTGATCGCCACAGGGAATATCGAGCAGGGACTTCACACCCAACTCCCGTAGGAGCCGTGGGATCGCCGTCCGAATCGTTCGCGTTTGTTCGAGCGTTGAGCCGGAGCCCGAGCGCGACTCCGTGCCTCCCCAGGTATTGCGCTCGTAGATCTCGGCGAAGGCTCGCTGACCGAGTCGCAAGCGGTACAGCCGATCTTCGATCCTTCCAAGGAAATCGGCGACCGCGGGCATGCGCCGTCGCACGAGCGCGCGCAGGCGCGACGCCGTGCTCATACGTCACCGACAATCTCGTGCCACAGCGCATTGACGAGCGGCACTTCGGAGAAGAATGAGAAAGAACGAGAGGCCGTTTTTCTAATACACTTTGAGGGATGGAGGAGCACTCCGATAGCGTCCGTAGGCCTCCTGCCAACTGGCCGTCAGTTCGCCGCGGCGGGCAACCTCGGCAGCGGTGGGGCTCCTGTTGAGGTCCGGCTGAACGGCCCGATTGAAGACGCGGAAAAAGCCGCAGTAGCGGCATAGTCGCGGAAGGTGGTCGCCCATGTCGTCGTCCGGCGTGGGAAGTGTCTTGCGGCCGATGTCGAACCCGAACACCCTATCGATACCTCCGCACGCCGGGTGGGGATAGTAGCCGTAGCGGTTCAGTCCCAACCCGTATTGCGCCGGCTGGAAGCAACCTTGCGAGTAATCGGCCCCGGCGTATTCCGGAAGGTCGACGGGCGCGACATTGAAGGCGCAGTGGAGTTCCTGCAACGGGCCGCGCTTGTCCGATGAGTAGACCTCCACGCCTGCGGGAACCCGCGATGCGAGCCGTCGCGCGGCTGCCGAATAGCCGTTCGTGTTGATCTGGATCCACGACCAGGGAGAATGCTTGCGCTTGTAGTCGTCGAGCAGTTGCACGATTCCATCAAGTTGCGGATGCGCCGTCGGCTCGCCACCTTCCACCAGGATCGCCGTCCAGCGCCGCTTCTGGTCCACGCTTTCAGCAATGAACTTCCGGATCTGATCTAGCGTCATGTGTTCGCGCGCGGGCGCCTGATTGGATGCGCAGGAGCGGTTGCAGTCCACGCAGCTCAAATTGCAGGCTGATGTGATGTCTATGATGATGCGTTGATGCGTTGGCCGGTAAGGCGGCCCCGAAAGCCACGCGCGCCGGGTTTGGCGCTCGTGCTGCCTACGGAACACGTGAAGCGGCAGCGACTCCAACCGTCGCCGCCAAGCCAGCGGCAGCCGGCCAACCACGTTCAAGTATGCAACGCGCACATTCATGCGTCTTCTTTATTGAATCTGCAGGCTCTTTTCCGTGTACTCCATGAACTCGATGGGGTTCCCGTCCGGGTCCTTAATCCATATCTGCTTGGAATTGTCCATGCCCACGTTTAGCGGGGTGACGTCAACACCTTTTTCGTTGAGTTCCCGGGCCACGGCCTCAATGCCTTTGACTTCCAGGCAGAAATGCTGGTAGGTCGAACGCGCCTGGGCGCTCAACGCTTTCACTTTCCCGCCCCATTGTTCCGCCGACAGACGGATATCGAAAATCTCGAGGAAGCTCATGCTTCCGAGTTCAAAATAATGGCCGATTATTTGACCACGAGCGTTCCGGAGGGAAAATTTGACTTTGAGGCCAAGGACACGGGTGTAAAAATCAGTCATTGTCCCGAGGTCATCGGTCTTCAGGCACAGGTGGGCGAGACGAGTGATCATAGGTCAGATTCCTTTCTTGTATTGCAAAAGGATAGTGGATTCATTTTCAAGCGTAAATTCTCGTGTCCCTCCGTATAAAATCAGATGGCGGGCATGGCGTAACCGCCGCAGACCGGCAGCCCCGTGAAATCTCAGACGGACCGTATATGCGGCGCGGACAAACCGCCTGTCAAGCGTCGCGGGCTTTCGCCGGTCGCCTCGGTGGCGCGTAGATACCGTAGCGCCACTCATTCCGCTCGTGCGCCTGTCACGAGTGCTCCCGACACTGCGCCGGGCGCGGCGGCACGCGAACCTGCCACGCGGCTCCGCACTTGCAGGGAGTCAGGGATACGCCAACCTCCACGCCTGGATGAGTGGGCTCGGGCTGAAGAGATGGATGCTTCCCGCCTCCTTCCTGGTCTTTGCGGCTCTGGGGATGTGGACCTATCGCTACCGGCACGCTGATCTCTGGCTGCTGTTGGGCGTCAGCGCACTGGTCGCCCGTTTCTGGGTCTATCATCGCGTCTATGACGATCTGCTCGTTCTGCTCCCGATGGTGGCCCTGTTCCGCATAGCCAAACGGGGACCGTGTGCAGACGGGGCCGACGTCGCGGCTGCGGTGTTGCTGGCGATCAGTGTGATGGCCATGCTGGCCCCGGCGCGACTGGGTTTCGACCCTTGGGTGAGGTTCTTCAACGTTGGCCACACGCTTGTATGGCTGACGGTGCTGCTCTTCCTCCTCGATCGAGCCCAGCGGGAGAAGACTGCCGTGATGCATCGTGGCGGCCGCATCTTTCGCGGGGAGAAAAAAGGCGCTATGCGGTCGGCCCAATCACTGCAGTCTCACAGCGGAGTCCGGGTTGGCTCTGATTGACGGCGCCGGCGTCTCTCCGTCCACACCACGCACAGCAGCAGTGCGCCGCAGGTCAGCTCTGATACCAGGGCACCCAGGCGGTGGCTCAGCGGTGCGTAACCAAACACGATGCGATGCTCGCCAGCGCCGACGTAGACGCCGCGGACGAAGTAGTTCGCACGCACGATCGCCGTCGGCACGCCGTCAACCGATGCCTGCCAGCCGGCGTAGTAGGTATCTGTCAGCACCACGAGACCGGGCGTGCGCATCCGCGCCAGCAACTCGACGCGCTCCGGGAGATAGGATACGATCCGAACTGCTCCGTCAATGATGGCCGGGAGATCGGGCGGTATCGAGTCCGCCGCAACCGCGACCTCAACCGATGGATCGGCCCCGTGCTGCAGGTGCTCGATCATCTGCTTCTGCGTCGTGGCCGGCTGCAGCCGCACGGGTACAAACGCGCGCGGCGTGTACGGCTCGACTTCGAACACGTAGGCTTCCAGCGCGTCACGTGGACTTTGCACCATCCGCAGGCCGGGACGGCTCAGGTCCTTTGGGCTCGTCACGTAGGGAACGTTGAATGTGGCAAACACGGGAGCCACCCGCTCGCGCGGCAGGCCTTCGATCATCTCTTCGAGCAATTCGTGATCGGTGAGGGTGATGCTGGCCGGGGCGTTCAGGTTACCAATCAGGTAATAGCTCGCGTCATGCATCAGCAGCAGATTCTGCTCTTGGATGAAGTTGTCCGGAAACGCCGGGACCGCGGGACGGCCGAAGCCATCGCTGAAAATGCGCAGCGGATCATCGCGGCGCTTCATTACTTCGACGGTGCGCGGGATCCGTTGCACCGCCGCCCATGGCAGGGTGGGCAACAGTCGCCCGTTTACCCGGTACAGATCGGCCGCCACCAACAGTAGAAAGGCCGAGCCGGCGGTGCGCGGACGTGTGCGCGCCGCGACGGCGACTGCAGCGGCGAGAGCGAACAATAGGGCGAGGAAGCCAAGATCACCTGCCAGCAGCGGCGCGGGCCAGGTCGTTTCGGCGGTGACAACGCGTTGTGTCACCAGCGCTGCAGCCGCCAGCAACCCGGCGGTCAGGGCGACGCTGCGAAAACGAGCCGGCTCGCGCAAGGTGCTCTCCAACCCCATGGCTACACCGACGGCCAGCAGCCCGTGCACCACGAGCAGGAATTTTTCCGGGTAGCGGATCATGCGCAACGGAGTCACGTGCTCCACCAGCCAAAGATATCCCGGAAGATGTTTTCCGAGCGCCAGCGTGAGGAACGCAACCCCGATCCCGCTTCACCAGCAGCGCTGGAAACGAGACAGTCGTCTGAACGCCGGCACCAGCAACACGACGGCCACTCCCAGATACAACGTGAGCGCCCACGGCGCATCGGTGAAGGTGCCTTCCCATAGTGCAGCAGTCTCGTGAAACCGCCCGCCGGCATCGATGTAGTGACGCGGGATGAGGAACGCCAGCACACCGAGCGGGAAAAGGGAATGCGCCGTCACGGTCTCAGCCCGCAAGCCGCTCATGCGAGAGGAGTGCATGACGTACTCGGCGAACGGAAGCAGTTGCACTGCGCACAGACCAACCGCGATCACGTTGGCGACTAGGAGCGCAGTGAGCGAACGGGGCAAGCTCGGTCCGGCGCCGCGGTGCGATCGGTCAACGGCCAGCGCGATGGTGAGCGCGTTCGCAAACACCATGAACTCCGGCATCGCTCCGAGCGCGGCCATCCCCAGCGTCACGGCCATTCCCGCCACCGCTGTCGCGCTACGACGCTCGCACCAGACCTCGAAGGTGAGGATGATCCAGGGTAACCACGCCGCCGACCGCAGGCCGTTGATCAGATTGTCGAGCGATACCATCATGCCGCCGAACCCGAACCCGAGAGCCCCGAGCATCGCCGGCATCAGCGAGAGGCGGTGGTAGCGTAACAGGGCGAACAGACCGGCCGCAGCGATGAAATGATGCAAGGCAATCGACAGATTCAGGCCGTGCGGCTCCGGCAATAGCCGGAGACCCCAATTCAACGGATAGTACACCGCCGTCACCAGGTCGGCGGCAAACGGTCTACCCAACACGGCAAACGGATCCCACAGCGGCGGCCAGTGCCAGCGCGCCAGGAGCCGTACCGTGTGCTCGAAGGCGAAGAAGAGCGTGTACATGTCGCGAAAGACGTAGGCGCGATTTTCGAACAGCAAGTCGCGGTAGAAGAATGCCGTGCAGGCGGCCAGTGCGGCGAGGGCAAGCAGTGTCCCGCTGCGTCCGCGCACCCCCGGCGGCGCATGCTCAACGCCAGCAGCGCCAACCGCCAGGTCGCGATCGCCCTCCATTCGCACAGCGCGCGCTTAGCGCGCGGCTGGGACGGTTGCAAGAAGAACAAGGAACCGCACTTCCGGCGCTAGAAACAGTCTCGCATCGCTGGCATCTCTTGCCCTGAAGGCCCGATGTCGTTGCTGACGTACCAACCGACGCAGTGGCCCAGATACTTCAGTTGCAGCGGCAGCGCTTGCGTCTGGTAGAGCGTGAGGTAGTCGTCGACCTTGCCGGGCTTCACCCAGTAGGTGCGATGGTCGACGATCATCCAGCCGTCCTCCCTTGTTCACCGGAGCTCAAGGGTCAAAGCGCGGTCCAGTCCGCCGCCTGCTCGAAGGCGTGGGCGGCACGGTAGATGGCCGTCTCGTCGTAATGCTTGCCCACCAGCATCATGCCGACCGGTAAGCCGCCGCTCATGCCGCAGGGAACGTTCATGGCGGGGTGGTGCGTGACGTTGAAAGCTTGCGTGTTCGCGGCCGGCTCCAGGGAGCGCAGCACGATTTCTTCACGGCTTGCGCTTGGGCCAGGAAGAGACGTGGCCTTGATCGGCACCGTTGGCATGAGCAGCAGGTCGACGTTCGCCAGGACCTGATCATACGCGGCAGTCAACGTGCGTGCGAGATTGATCGCCTTGCCGTAGTATCCGTTCCCATGAAGTTGTTTCACGTGCATGCCTAAGAGCGCGATGAGCTTCACCGGTTCCGCCAGTTCGTTCACCCGCGTGCGCGCGGCGCGCAGAAAATCCATTAGGCTGGTGACGTAAAGGTCGGATCTCCCGCTGCCGAATCCGTTGCCTTCCAGCATGGTGGTGATGACGCCATCGACGAGGATGGCGCCACTGACCGCACCGGCCAGCGGATGCATCGGAATCGAAATCTCCTGGATGCGGGCGCCTAGTTTCTCCAGCAGTCGCGTTCCCGCCCGCACTTTGGCATCGACGTCCGGATCGGAGCTCAACTGGCCGAAGCCTTCGTGCACCACCGCAATCCTGAGGCCAGACACGCCGGCGGTCAGCTCCTCCGAGTAGGGATGGACCACCGGCGCGTGCTGGCGCGGGTCGTAGCCGTCGGCGCCCGCGATGACCTCGAGGAGCAAGGCGTTGTCGCGCACCGAGCGCGTGATCGGGCCCGTGTGATCGAGCGTGATTTCGATCGGCAGGATGCCGGTGTACGGGACCAGGCCATAGGTCGGCTTCATGCCATACGTCCCGCAGAAGGCGGAGGGGATCCGGATCGAGCCGCCCTGATCGCCCCCGATCGCCATGTCCACTTCGCCCGCGGTCACCAACGCCGCGCACCCCGATGAGGAGCCACCGGCGGAGTACCCGTGCTTGCGCGGATTGTGAACCGGCCCGGTCGCGTTGGTGTGGCTGCCGGCCGAAAGACACAAGCATTCACAGTGGGCCTTGCCGACGATTTCCGCACCCGCGTCGAGCACGCGCGTCGCCACCGTGGCGTCGATTTCCGGCACGTACCCTTCGAGCATCGCTGTGCCGTTCATCATCGGTACGCCGGCGAGCATGATGTTGTCCTTCAAGACCAGCGTCCTGCCTGCCAGCTTCCCGCCCGGCGCTCCCTTGACCGAGGTCTTGTAATACCAGGCGTTGTACGGGTTCTCTTCAGGCGCAGGCCGGCGACCGGAGGCGCGCGGGTACTTCACCGCCGGCAGGTTGATGGGCATCGCGTCGAGTGCCTGGTGCATTGCCAATAACGGCGTCATCATCCCGCGATACGATTCGAGGTCGGCGTCGCTGAGTGTCAGCCCGAGTGCCTCTGCGGCTTTGCGCACTTGATCGGTGGTTGGTGCAGTGATTCCCATCGCTTCCTCCCCCGCACGGCGAATTGTCGAGACGTTGGCGTCCGATCATCCATACGCTGTTGCAGTCGCGATGCAACTCGCTGTACGGTTGCCCCGCCATGGGCGTGATAACCGGCTACGGAGGGCGGGTCACCCATTTGATGGAGATTGCGACTGTCGATCCTGGACTCTCCGCATGACCCGCCTCATTGACCTGGCCGGCAACCCGCGCTGCGGCATTTTCCCCGAGCCGATCGCGGACGTGAACTATCGCGACTTCGCTCTTACCGATGCGTTTGGGTCCAGGGCCGGACGGCTGCGGCGCCACTTTGCCTTCAACCAATTCCAGTTCCTTGGCGCGCTGTGCGAGCATCTCGTTTTCGGGTGTGCGATTGCCGATGCGAAGTATGCGGGAACGGCGTTTGTGTATGCCTACGAGCCACCGACCAAACGCTTTCGCGAGTACAGCTTTCACCGGCCGCTGGCGGTGGGCATCCAATGTGACCAACGCCCGGAGACCGGCCGGACGGTCTTCCGGTCCGGAAACAATTTCATCGAGATGAGCGCCAGCCACAGCCCGCGACAGCGCCGACTGCGCGTCCAACTGGCGGCCGGATTGGCCATCGATGCCATGTTCAGCGAAGAGGATCCCGCTATCCAGCCGATGTGCATCTGCACGCCGGCTGGGGCGACCGGTTGGGTTTACGCACGCAAGACCGCCGGGCACCGTGTGTCGGGATCACTGCGGCTGCCTGAGCGCACCGTCGACCTTGCCGCCGTTGGCGCCCGGGGGCATCACGACTGGACCGCCGGCTACATGCGGCGGCAGACCTTCTGGAACTGGGGCTGCCTCGCCGGACAACTGGCCGACGGGCGGGTCGTTGGCCTCAACGTGTCGTGCGGGGTGAACGAGACCAGCTTCACCGAAAACTGCTTCTGGCTGGACGGGCGGCTCCACAAGCTCGACACCGTGCACTTCGAGTACGACCGTCGCGACGTCCTCAAGCCATGGCGTCTGACGTCGTTCGATGGCCGCCTCGACCTCAGCTTCCGTCCCGACGCGCGCTACGCCGAGCGCCTCAACGCGCTGATTGTGGCCTCCAACTTCCAGCAGCTCATCGGCCGCTACGATGGCCGCCTCGAGACTGCCACGGGCGAACGTCTTCCGGTCACCAATCTCCTCGGCTACGCCGAGCACCACTACGCCAAGTGGTAGGATCGTCTCTGTTCGCTGCGGTCACCGCGGATTGCGGCTGCAAATCGCCACCCATCCGCGAATCGCTGCGTCGCCGACCTCTCGGCGGATCAAGTAGATACGCGGTCGAGGTCGGCTCCTTGCGCTGGCGGCGGCATGACGTGCCGTTCTGCCGTCAGCTGCGCGTAAAGACCGGCGCGCGCTTTTCCAGGAAGGCGGTCACTGCGGCGAGGTGGTCGGCGCTTTGAACGAGCGCACGGAGCTCCGTGGCTTGTACGTGCAGCGCTTCCTCCGGCGTGAGTTCGGGCGCACGGCTGGCCACGCGCTTGGTCGCTTCGACCGACAGCGGCGCGCGCGAGGCGATACGCTCGGCGAACGCCACCGCGGCGGGGATCAGCTCGTCGGTCTGGTGAACGCCTGTGACCAACCCGAAGCGCTCCGCCGTTTCCGCATCATGCGACAGCCCCGTCAACAGCATGTGCTTGGCGCGTGCCACCCCGATCAAACGCGGAAGCCGGTAGACGGAGGCCATGAGCCCCACGTTGACGCCGGCGCAGACGAACTGCGCTTCAACCGAGGCCAAGCGCACATCGCAGCACAAGGCGAGTTCGAGCCCTCCACCGACGCACCAGCCGTTGACCGCCGCAATCACCGGGGCGCGGAATGAGTCGAGCTGGTCCAGCAGCCGGCCGAAGTCGAGGAGATTCGCGCCCCTCTCCCCACCGCCTGCCGCCGCCTCGAATTCCTCCCTGAGATCGTCTCCGCTGCAGAACGCCTTGCCCCGACCGGTGACGACGAGGGCCCGCACCGATGGATCGTTGGCGAGTGCGTTCAAGATCTCTCGGAGCTTCGCGCGCATCGCGCTTCCGAGGGTGTTGCGCGGCGGGTTGTCGATCTCGAAGAGCGCGACGTGCTCGCCGATGCGACTCACATGAATGGTTCCGTTCATGCCGGCTCTCCTTGGGCGATTGCGCCGCTGGCGAGCAGCGCATCCACCTCGTCCGCAGTGAAGCCCGCCTCCAGCAAGACCTCGCGGCTGTGTTCGCCGATCTCTGCGGGTCCGCGACGCAGCCCGGGCGGCGTGCGCGACATCTTCAACGGGCTGCCGACGAAGTCACGGTCACCCATGCGCACGACGATGCCGCGCGCCTTCACATGAGGATCGGAAAGCGCCTTGTCGATCGTGTTGATCGGCCCGCAGGGAATGCCGCGCGCCAGCATCTTTTCAACCCAGCCCTCCGTCGTGTCTTCGGCCAGGCGCGCCTCGATCGCAGCCTTCAGTTCCTCACGATTCATGACCCGGGAGATCGGATCCTCGAAGCGGGGATCCTGGCGCAGCGCGGGCAGACCGATCGCCTCGCAGAAGCGCTGCCACAGGCTTTGGTTGTTGACCCCGACGACCACATGGCCGTCGCCGGTTTTCAGCGCCTCGTACGGCGCCGCGAGACGGTGGCGAGAACCTTGCGGCTGCGCGACCTCGCCAAGCGTGAGGTAGAGACCCGACTCCCAGACGGTGTAGACAAGCGCGGATTCGAGCAGAGACGTTTCGACTTGCTGGCCCTCTCCCGTCTTCTGCCGGTGCGCCCAGGCCGCGAGCACACCGAGCGCGCCGAACGTCCCGGCATTGAGATCGGAGATGGGGACGGCGGTCGAGACCGGATGTGCGCCCGCTTCACCGACGAAGCTCATGATGCCACTCATCGCCTGGGCGACGAGATCGAGCCCACCGCGATCGCGATACGGGCCGTCGTGGCCGAACCCGGAGATCGAGCAGTAGATGAGCGACGGGTTCTCCTTCGCCAACTCCTCGTAGCCCAGCCCCATGCGGTCGAGTGTGCCGGGACGGAAGTTCTCCACCCACACGTCCGCTGCCGCCGCCAGCCGGCGCAGCGCTGCCGCGCCGTCGGGCTTCGCCATGTCGACTGCGATCGCGCGCTTGTTGCGGTTGACGAAGTCGTAGGCGCGAAACGGCCCGAGCGCCGTGCGCGTGACTTCGCCCTTGGGCGGCTCGATCTTGATCACGTCCGCACCGAGGTCGGCCAGCAACATCGAGCACCACGCGCCGGCGATGACGTGCGTGCAGTCGAGCACGCGCATGCCGGCGAGCGGGCCGGCGTGTCCGCGCAGCGATTGTCCGGTCATAGCCCCTCGTCTTCGGTCAGTTCGAGTTCCATGGACTTTCAAACCCAACCGCTGCAGCAGCGGATCAAGGTACCGGTACGGTTGAAGGCGCCGGCGCGCGTCGGGTGAGCGGACGCGGCAGGAAATTGATCGCCAACGCCGCGGCCATGAAGACGCTCACGTGGAGCGCGAAGGCGAGCCGATAGCTGCCGGTCATGTCGTAGATGCGGCCGGTGAATACCGGGCCCGCGGCGCCACCCATGGTCGCGGCAATCATGATCAAGCCCAGTATCTTGCCGAAAGACAGCAGGCCGAAGCATTCGACGACGAGGAGGGGAAAGAGCACAGCGATGCCACCGAACCCCAGCCCGTACGCGACCACGAACAGCGGCAGCGCGCCCGGGGACTGGATGCTCAGCAACAACGCTGTGCTGAGCCCCGAGAAGGCGAACGCGGCACTCAGGACTGTTGCCTTGTTCGCGCTGTCGGCGAAGTAACCGATGACGACGCGGCCGGCGACACTGACGCCGACGGTGAGTCCCAACGCTCCGGCGGCCACGCTGCCCTCGAATCCGACATCGCGTAGATGCGCCACCATATGGCCGACAATCGAGAGCCCCGCGAAGGTCCATAGAAAATGGGCGGTGGCCAGGATCCAGAACGCGCCGGTCCGCACCGCTTGCCCGAGATCGATGCCGGCGCCCAGGCCGGACGCGTCATGTGTGCCGTGCGTGCCTGGCGCCGCCGCCATGTCACCATCCGGGAGCAGACCCATGTCCGCCGGACGGCTGCGCACGATCGCGAGCACCACGGTTGCGATCGTCAGGATCAACGCTCCCAACCCGGCAAACGCCAGGCGCCAGCCGAGTCGAGTGATGAGTACGCCCGTCAGCGGCGCCATCACCAAGCCGCCGAAGCCGATGCCCGTCAACGCGATGCCCATCGCCAAGCCGCGTTTCTTGTTGAACCAGTTCGCGATCAACGTCTGGATCGGAATCCAGGCGCAACAGGTAATGCCGATCGCCGCCAGTCCATTGAGCGCGTAGAGCTGCCAGAGCGAAGTCATGGCGCTCAGCAGCAGAAACGCGCTCCCCATCACCAGTGCGCCGAACGTCATCACCTTGCGCGAGCCATACTTGTCGATCCACGCGCCCACCAGTGGGGACACCATCCCGCTGACCACCGCGGCAATGGCGCTGCCGGCGGCGATGGCGGCGCGGCTCCAGCCGAAATGCTCTTGCAGCGGCACGAGGAACACCGGCGGCGCGTACAGTCCGACGCCCACCGCGATGAACAGGATCAGGAATGATCCAGCGACAATCCACCAGCCATAGAAGCTCGAGCGGACGGTGTGTCGCAGTGAAGTCACGGCCAGCTCTTACTACGTCGGGCCGGCGGTTGGAATCGGAAACTTCATGGGCATCGGCTCGGCGCAGGGAATGCGCAGCGGCAGGCCCCCGCGGTTGCTCAGCCGCGTCCCCTGGCGGGCGACCGGCGACCAGCTTACGGCTCGGTCTTCACCAGGCGGAACTCACCCTTCGCGGCGTTGCGGTAGAGGTTGATCTGCCCGATGTGCCGGGCGCGGCCCTCCGGGTCGCGCACGCCGAGCCCCTCCTCCGGTGCCAGGCACAACACCCCGACCTTGCCGAACCCGAGGTTGCGGTGTACGCGGTTGGCCGCCTCACCGGTCTGATCCAGCGGGTAGGTTTCCGAGAGCAAAGGATGGATGGCGCGCTTGCACACCAGGCGATTGGCTTCCCAGGCTTCACGATAGTTGGCGAAATGGGAGCCGATGATGCGCTTCTTGTTCATCCACAAGTAGCGGTTATCATACTCATGCATGTATCCGGTGGTGGAAGCGCAGGTGACGATCCTGCCGCCCGGTCGGGCGACAAACACGCTGGCGGCAAAGGTCTCACGCCCTGGATGTTCGTACACCACATCGGGATCCTCACCCCCGGTGAGTTCGCGGATCTTCTTTCCAAAACGGCGGAGCTCGCCGACGTTTTGCGTGCCGTCGGCATTCCAAAAGCGGTACCCTTCGGCATTGCGGTCGATCACCCATCGCGCCCCGACGGTTCGGCAGAGCTTGGCGCGCTCTTCAGACGAGACCACGCAGATGGGGAACGCCCCCGCGTTCAGGGCGTACTGCAGAGCGAATCCGCCCAGTCCCCCAACCGCTCCCCAGATCAGGACGATGTCTCCCTGCTTGATCTGCGTGCCGTTGTGACTGACCAGCATGCGGTAGGCGGTGGAATTGACCAGCGGCATGGAGGCCGCCTCTTCCCAGGCGAGATGTGCGGGCTTCGGCATCAGTTGATTGGCACGCACCAGGGCGATCTCAGCCAGGCCGCCGAAGTTGGTTTCGAATCCCCAGATGCGCTGATCGGGATCGAGCATGGAGTCGTCATGCCCCTCGAAAGATTGCAGATCGACGTAGTTGCAGTGGATCGTCACCTCGTCGCCAGGCTTGAAGAGCGTGACGCCCGGCCCCGTTCGCAGGATCACCCCGGAGGCGTCACTCCCAATGATGTGGTAGGGCAGGTCGTGCCGCTTATCCCACGGGCTGCGCTTGGCGTGGCGCTCCAGGAACTGGAACGTCGGCAGCGGCTCAAAGATAGCGGTCCACACAGTATTGAAATTGATGCTGGACGCCATCACGGCGACCAGCGCCTCGTTAGGGCCTGGTTCGGGAACCGGTACCTCGTCGAGATGCAGGCTGCGGCGCGGGTCTTTCTGTCGAGATTCGAGTCCCTCGAACATCTTGATTTCATCTTTGTGGGTGGTGACTGCCCGCATCGACTTCGGTACCGGCAAGCTGGCGTAGTCCTGCGCTCCAGCTTTTCCCGAGAGAATGGCTTCACGCACCGCTGTCATTTCATTGGACATACTGAGGCTCTCCTCCGACTGAATCTCACTGGCTGGATGGTTCCGACCACTGCTCAGCTTGTGGGGCGAACACGGTAGAGTCAATACAGTTCGCTGATTCCGTGCCGACGAAGGCGCCTACGCGCCGTGCGCAGAATCGAATGGAAAGAGCTGGTCTCTCAGCCGTCTGAGGGCCCCGGCCAGCGCCGTTCGGCTGATCCGCGAGCTGTTGCCGTTCGCGCCCTCGAGGTCTGCGTCGTAGGGCAGGGCACCGAGGAAGGGAACGCCAAATTGTTGGGCGAGATCCCCGACTGCGGCACTGTCGTCTCTCGCCATGTTCTCAACCACACCGGCAATGGGAGCTCGAATCTCGGTGAGGAAGCGCAGGGTCCGGCGAACCGTCTCGAGCACGACGCGGGATTTCCCCGCTACCACCAGATACTCGGCGCAGCGCAGCAGGCGCGCGAGGTCCAAGCTTGCGTCTCCCAGGCCAGGCGGCAGATCAATGACCAAGACGTCCAGCGCCCGCCAGCAGGTGACGGCGAACAGTTCAATAATGACGTTGGTGACGTCCACTCCCCGAAGTGGTGCCGGATTCTGGCCGATAAAGTGGCTCACTGACATGAACTGGATGCCGTGGGCAACCGGTGGATCGAGTCCGAACTCCTCTGTGGGGAATGCTCCGTCGACCCCGAGGATGACGTGGTCGCTGGGTGCCGTGACATCCAGATCGAGCAGGCCGGTATGCATCCCGCGCTCCGCGAGAACGAGGGCCAGGATCGAGGCGACTGAACTCTTGCCGATCCCACCCTTGCCGCCGGTGACGGCGAGAATGCGCCGCACCGCGGCGAGTCTCCGGTCGATGCCGGCGAGCCGTGGATCCATCGTTACGTATCCCCTTCCACGGATTGGAGGGTGACTCCGCGTCCCGCGATGACTTCGAAGTCTGAGCTTCGACACTGCGGACAGCGGAGGAAGGCATGGGCAAGCTCGGGGATGAAATGAATAGCTTCCGACTCGTCGTCCTGCGGGGGCTGCGTCTCATCCAGAGAGAAGGCGTGTTGGCAGGGCCGGCACTGCAACCGGGCCGGCTCGCTCTCGATGGTGACGACGGCACCAGCCAAGCGGGCCTCTGTGGTCGGCATCACTTCTTTGAGGGCGAACGCGAAACTCTCCCGTTCCATTTGCTGCAGCTCGCCGATGCGCACGGCGATCTTGGTGATGCGAGAGATGCCCGCTTCATCTGCGGCCTGAAGAGCCGCATCGACTACCGCTTGCGCCAGGGCAAATTCGTGCACAACGAATCCTCACGCCTCAAGAAACCCAGATCCTAACATTCTGTGGGCCATCGAGAGAAGGAGTTGTAGTGCCCGTTTGACAGGGGTGGTGTGTCGACATGCCCTTTCGCATGTTTTTTCGTGGCGTTAAGCATTGCCATTGTTCATGAAAGAAATAAGGGAGGCTTCAGCGAGCACCGGCGTTTCCTTTTCCGCTCGGAGAGAGGGGAGGCGTATGGCTGAGTCAGGGCTGTCCATTTGGGAATGGATGCTTCGCAAGGGTTACTCCCGGCGTGACTTCCTCAGGTTCTGCAACTACGCGATGGCCGTCGCCGGCCTGGAGGCGACAGGCTTGCGAAAAGTGGCGCGTGCCATGGAGAAGAAACCCCGGCCCCCCGTGGTCTGGCTCCACTTTCAGGAGTGCACATGCTGCAGTGAATCCTTCATCCGCTCGTCCCATCCCATCGTGGCGGACGTCCTCTTCGACTATCTGTCGCTGAACTACACCGAGACGTTACAGGCGGCGGCGGGTTTTCAGGCGGAGAAGTGCCTGAGCGACACCGTCAAGAACCACCCAGGCGAGTACGTCTTGCTGGTGGAAGGTTCGGTCCCGCTCAAGGACGATGGCGTCTACTGCATGATCGGCGGGCGCTCGGCCGAAGACATTCTCCACGAGGCGGCTGACAAGGCGGCCGCCATCGTTGCCTGGGGCAGCTGCGCTTCCAACGGTTGCATCCAAGCCGCGAAGCCCAACCCGACCAATGCTACGCCGATCCATAAGATTGTGCGCAAGCCGGTGATCAACGTTCCGGGTTGTCCGCCCATTGCGGACGTGATGACCGGCGTGGTCACACACCTGCTGGTCATGGGCTCGGCTCCCGCACTGGACAGCCAGGGGCGGCCACGCGAGTTCTACGGGCGGCGTGTTCACGACACCTGCTACCGGCGGCCGTATTACGATGCCGGCCTGTTCGTGCACGCCTGGGACGACGAGAACGCCCGCAAGGGGTACTGCCTCTATAAGATGGGCTGCCGCGGACCGGTGACGTACAACGCCTGTTCAGTCACGCGCTGGAACCAGGGTACCAGCTATCCCATCCAGTCCGGTCACGGTTGCATCGGCTGCAGTGAGAACGGATTCTGGGACAACGGCCCGTTCTACCGGCACCTGGCGTCGTTCCCGGGGTTCGGCATCGAATCCACTGCCGACACCATCGGCACGGTCGTCGGTGTGGGTGCCGCTGTGGGCGTGGCCGCGCACGCGCTGGTCACCAACATTCGCAAGCGAAAGCTGATCGGCAACAACGCCAACGAGTCGGTGAACCCTCCCGAATCGCCGGCTGGAGGTAAGAAGTCATGACGCGGGTGGTGATTGATCCGATCACACGCATCGAAGGCCATCTCCGCATCGAAGCGGTGGTGGACAATGGCGTGGTCACCGATGCCTTCAGCTCCGGCACCATGGTCCGGGGGTTCGAAAAGATCCTCAAGGGGCGCGACCCGCGCGATGCGTGGGCCTTTACGGAACGCGCGTGCGGCGTCTGCACGACCGTCCACGCGCTGGCCAGTGTCCGCACAGTCGAGGACGCCCTGAGCATTTCGGTGCCCAACAACGCCGAGCTGATCCGCAACCTGATGTTCTGCGCCCAGCTCGTCCAGGATCACGTCATTCACTTCTACCACTTGCACGCGCTGGACTGGGTGGACGTGGTGAGTGCCTTGAAGGCCGATCCGAACGAGACGTCGCGCCTCGCGGCTTCCATTTCCCACTGGCCCAAGAGTTCACCCGGTTACTTCTCCGACCTGCAGACGCGCCTCAAGTCGTTCGTGGAGAGCGGCCAGCTCGGCATCTTCGCCAACGGCTACTGGGGCCATCCGGCCTACAAATTGCCGCCGGAGGTGAACCTTCTCGCCGTGGCACATTACCTCGAAGCGCTCTCGTGGCAGAAAGAACTGGTCAAGATTCACGCCATTTTCGGCGGCAAAAACCCCCACCCGAACTACCTCGTCGGGGGCGTGCCGTGTTCGATCAACCTGGATGAGGTGAGCGCCATCAACACCGAACGCCTCAACCACGTCGGTGCCCTGATCAATGACGCCATCACCATTGTCGAGCAGTTGTACCTGCCCGACCTGCTCGCCATCGCGCCATTCTACAAAGAGTGGTTTGGCATCGGCGGCGGGCTGCCCAACTACCTGGTCTACGGCGACCTCCCGACTCGCGGCTACAATCAGCCGGACCATTTCAAGTTCCCGCGCGGCGCCATCCTCGATCGCAACCTGAACGAGGTGCACGAGGTCAATGGCCACAACGCCGAGGAGATCAAAGAGTACATCGCGCACTCGTGGTACAAATACAGCGCTGGAGATGGGCAAGCTCTCCACCCCTGGAAGGGCGAAACCGATCTCAACTACACGGGGCCGAAGCCGCCGTTCGAGCACCTCAACGTCGATGGGAAATATTCCTGGATCAAGACGCCGCGTTGGAAGGACCATGCGATGGAGGTGGGCCCGCTGGCCCGGCTGCTGGTCGCGTATGCCAAAGGAAGCACCGAGGTGAAGGAGGTGCTCACCGAGGCACTGAAGAAGCTCGATGCCCCGTTGACCGCGGTGTTCTCGACCCTTGGGCGTACGGCGGCCCGTGGCCTCGAAACCCGTCTCGTCGTTCATTGGATGAAGGAGTTCTACGACGAGCTGATCGCCAACGTGAAACAAGGGAATACGCGAACCTTTACCCGCGAGAAGTGGGAGCCGGAGACGTGGCCGGACAGCGCCGAAGGTGTCGGCATGACCGAGGCCCCACGCGGCGCTCTGGCTCACTGGATCCGTATCCAGCACGGCAAGATCGAGAATTACCAACTCGTCGTCCCGAGTACGTGGAACGCATCGCCACGCGACGCCAAGGGACAGCGCTCGTCGTACGAGGCCTCACTCATCGGCACGCCGGTGGCCGACGTTGGGCAGCCGGTCGAGATCCTACGCACGGTGCACTCCTTCGATCCGTGCATTGCATGTGCGGTGCACCTCTACGATCCGGCGGGCAACCACATCCACGACGTGCGCGTTCAATAGGAGGGCGGCCATGACCAGCGGCGAGGCGTCGACCTACCAGCGGGTGTACGTGTGGGAGCTTCCCGTCCGTTTCTACCACTGGGTAAACTTCGCGTGCGTGCTGATCCTGATCGTCACCGGCTACCTCATCGGGAACCCGCTGACCATCGAGTACGCCGACGAGGCCTATCAGCAGTACTGGTTCGGCACGGTTCGGATGCTCCACTTCGTCAGCGCGTTCGTTTTTTTCTTCAATTTTCTGGCGCGCATCTACTGGGGATTCGTCGGCAACCGTTACGCCCGCTGGAACAACTTCATCCCGCGTCGAGCCGACCAGTTGCGGGAAATGCTCGATGTGTTGCGGGTCGACATCCTACAGATGCGACCGGCGGCCATCGTTTCCATCGGCCACAACTCGCTGGCAGGTTTCATCTACTTCCTGTCGTTCCTGGTCTTTCTCTTTCAAGCGGTGACCGGATTTGCGCTCTATTCGAGTATGAGCACTTCCTTGCTGCCGCGCCTGTTCACCTGGATCGTGCCGGTGATGGGTGGCGACTTCGCCGTGCGCCAGTGGCACCACGCCTTCATGTGGTTCTTCATCGTCTTCGCGATCATTCACGTGTACCTCGTCTTCTACCACGACTATGTAGAGGGTCGTGGCACGGTGTCGTCCATTGTCGGAGGTTGGAAGTTCGAGAAGAAGGAACGACTGCGATAGGCTGCACGGTGGAAGAGGTGTCGCTGCTTGTTCTCGGGATCGGCAACATCCTCATGGGTGACGAAGGCGTCGGCGTCGAAGTGGTCCAGCATTTGCGGACGCTCCCCCTTCCACCGGGCGTGACTTGTCTCGACGGCGGCACGGGCGGCTTCCACCTGCTCGGCCCGATACAGCAAGCCCGCCAGGTCGTCCTCGTCGATGCAACCATCGACGGCGCGCCGGTCGGAAGCGTACGCCGCCTGCGCCCGCGCTACTCCAAGGACTACCCCCGAACCCTCACCGCCCATGACATCGGGCTCAAGGACCTGCTCGACGCTTTCTACTTGCTCGGCGACCCGCCGGAGGTCATTCTATTCGCGGTGTCGATCGCGCCCCTCCAGGACCTGCGACTCGGGCTCAGCGCCGCCCTCGCGGCGCGTGTGCCGGAGATCGCCGGTCAGATCCACGAGGAGATATGCTCCCAGATGAGCGGAGGGACCGCGTGAGTATCGTGGAGGCGCGAGTGTGTCGCTGCGCACTGCCAGAACAGATCAGCACGGTGAGGTGATCCGCCACCGCTTGGTGTGCCGCGGAGTGGTTCAGGCCGTCGGTTTTCGCCCCGCGGTGCACCGCTTCGCCGTGTCCCTCGGGCTGAGCGGTTGGGTACGCAACGATATGGACGGGGCGACGATCGAAGTGGAGGGACCGCGCCAAGCGGTGGAATCGTTCCGCCGCCGACTCTCCGATGTGCTGCCCCCACTGGCGCGGCTCGATGCACTGTTGATCAGCGAGACGCCGCCGCTCGGTGAGCAGGAGTTCACGGTTCACGCTTCGACAAAGGGCGCGCGCCGCCACGCGCTCATCCCGCCCGATACCGTGCTGTGCGACGATTGCCGCGGCGAGATGGAGGATCCATCGGACCGCCGCCATCGGTATCCGTTCACGACGTGCACGAACTGCGGGCCGCGCTACTCGCTGACAGGGAACCTGCCGTACGATCGTGAGCGCACGTCGATGACGTGCTTTCCGCTATGCGCGGCGTGCCAGTCGGAGTACACCGACCCCGGCAACCGGCGTTTCCACGCTGAGCCGATCTGCTGTCCGGCCTGCGGGCCACGGCTCTGGCTCGCCCATGCACAAGGCGAAGCGCTTGGCGAGGGCAGCGCCGCCGTCGCCGCCGCGCGCCTGGCGCTGGCGGCTGGCCACATCCTGGCGGTCAAAGGCTTGGGAGGCTTTCAACTGGCTTGCCGCGCTGACGATGCGGCGGTGGTGAGCCGGCTGCGCGCGGTGAAACAGCGTCCGACAAAACCCTTTGCGGTCATGGTGCCGAACCTTGCGATGGCGCGCGCGCTGGTGTGTCTCCAGCCTGATGACGAGCGGTTACTGCGGTCGCCGTACGGTCCAATTCTCTTAGCGCCGCGGCAGCACGCGGCGCCCGTGGCGGAGGACATTGCTCCGGGCATCGACGACCTCGGCGTGATGCTGCCGACCACGCCGTTGCACGTCGAATTGTTTCGCGACGCGGACTATCCGGCGCTGGTGATGACCTCGGGCAACGTCACCGACGAGCCCATCTGCCGCGGCAATCGCGAGGCGCGGTCGCGCCTCGGCCGTATCGCCGATCTTTTTCTTCTGCACGACCGCGATATCGTGCACCGGATTGATGATTCCGTGGTGCGTGCGACCCCGCGGGGCCACATGGTGGTACGGCGGTCACGGGGCTGGGTGCCCGGCCCGGTCGCTCTTCCCGAGGCGGCGCCCGAACCGGTGCTGGCCCTCGGCGGCCATCTGCAAAACACCGCGTGTCTCGCGGTGGGCCGCAGCGCGTTTCCCTCGCCGCATGTCGGCGACCTCGACACCGAACCGGCGCGCGACTTTCTGGTCGAGGTGACGGGAGATCTCGAACGCTTCATGGATGTGACGGCGCGCGTGTTGGCTGCGGACCTGCATCCGGATTATCCGAGCACGTGGATTGCCGAGCGACTGGCGGACGAGCGTGGCGGGCGCGTGCTGCGCTTCCAGCACCACCTCGCCCACGCCGCGGCGGTGCTCGGCGAACACGGCGCCTTTCCCGCGATTGAATCGCGGTGCGCCGCGCTCATTCTCGATGGTACTGGTTGGGGAACCGACGGTACGGCCTGGGGATGTGAGTGGCTGCTGCTCGACGGACGGTTGCGATGGACGCGGCTTGCCCATGCTACGCCGCTGCCGCTGGTGGGTGGCGAGCGCGCGGTGCGCGAGCCGTGGCGGGTGGCAGTGGCCGCACTCGTCGCCGCCGGCCACGCTGATTTGCTGGACTCCCTGCCGTTGGCGGAGGCTGTGCCGATGACGCAGCTCCACCAGGTAGCCGAACTCGCCAGTCGCGGCCAGTGGCCGCTCGCGACCGGTGCGGGCCGGGTGTTCGAGGCGGCCGGGGCCTTGTTCGGCCTGGCCGTGCACAATGGCTGGGAAGGTGAGGCCGCAGCGCGGTTCGAGTCGCTCGCCAGCCGGTGCAATGACGCGGTGTCGCCATGGCCGGAAATTGTGCTGTCACCCGACGCGGCCGAGCTTCCTACGGCGATGCTTCTGGTCACCGCGGGCCGGCGTCTGCTCGATGGTGAGCCCCGATCCCGTGTGGCGGCCGGTTTCCACGCCACCTTTTGTCGGCTTGCTGCCGACCTGACGGCGTGGGTGATGCCTGATACTATACGCATCGCCGCCATCGGCGGTGGGTGTCTGATCAACCGGCTGCTGCGGTGCGGCTTGGAGCAGGAGTTTGAACGACTAGGTGTCCGGCCGCTGTTTCCATCAGTGGTGCCGCCTGGCGATGGCGGGCTCGCCTACGGGCAGGCCGTTCTGGCGACGACCAGCTTGGTCCGGCAGGTGGTCCCGCGACAGGAAGGAGATTTGTGATGTGTTTGGCCATACCGATGCAGCTCGTCGAGCGCAGTGAATGGGACGGCACCGCCGAGTTGCGCGGCGTGCAGCGGCAGGTGTCGCTCATGCTGTGCCCGGAGGCTCAGGTGGGCGAGTATGTGCTCGTGCATGCGGGCTACGCCATCACCACCGTGGATGCGGACGAAGCACGAAAGACACTCGAGATTCTGGACGCGATCGTCCAGGAGGACATCTCGCAATGAAACCGAGCGATGCGTTCTCTGACCGCGCCACCGTCGAAGCCCTTGTCTCTCGCGTCCGCGAGCAGGCGAGTCGACTCGATCGGCCGGTGATCTTCATGGAGGTCTGCGGCACGCACACCCATGCGATCGCCGCCGCCGGCCTGCGTCGCCTGCTTCCCCCGCAGGTTCGCCTCATCTCCGGTCCGGGCTGTCCGGTGTGTGTGACGCCGGTGGACTACCTCGATCGGGCCGAGGCCTTGGCGGCGCTGCCGGACGTAATCGTCTGCACCTTCGGCGACCTCGTGCGGGTACCCTCGAGCCGCGGCAGTCTGGAGCAGGCTCGCGCCCGCGGCTGTGACGTGCGTATTGTCTACTCCCCTCGCGATGCGCTTGCCGTCGCCCGCGACCATTCGTCCAAGCGAGTCATCTTCCTCGCCGTCGGCTTTGAAACGACGGTGCCGACGGTGGCTGCAGCGCTGGCGGAAGCCGAATCCGAGGGGACGGCCAACTTCCAGATTCTGCCGGGCGGCAAGCTCATTGAGCCGCCGCTGCGTGCGCTGGTCACTGACGGTGACGTGCAGATCGACGGCTTTCTGCTTCCCGGCCACGTCTCGGTGATCATCGGCTCCAACGCCTATACGTTCCTGGCGGAGGAGTTCAGGGTGCCGGGCGCCGTGGTAGGGTTCACTCCGGCGGACATCCTCCTCGGTGTGTCGGAATTGGTGCAGCAAGTGCTGGATCGGGCTCCACGCGTCGCCAACCTGTACGCGCGTGTCGTCCGTCCCGAGGGCAACCAACGCGCTCAGGAGTTGATCGCACGTTTTTTCGAGCCGGTGGATACGCGCTGGCGCGGCCTCGGGGAGATTCCGGGTTCGGGCCTCGGTGTGCGCGCCACCTGGGCGCATCGGGATGCCTCCGCCGTCGAGGTTGCCGTACCGGAACCGCGTGAGCCGGGCGGATGCCGCTGCGGTGAGGTGCTCAAGGGCGTGATCGAACCCCCGGAATGTCCGCTCTTCGACAGAGGCTGCACACCGGATGCGCCGCTCGGGGCCTGCATGGTTTCCAGCGAAGGGACCTGCGCCGCGTGGTACCGGCACGAGCGCTTCGGAGCCGGAGCGGCAGCATGAAGCGTAGCGACACCCTCCTGCTGGCGCACGGAGCGGGGGGGCGCCTGACGCACGAACTGGTCCGGCAGGTGTTCCTGCCTGCCTTCGACAACCCGTACCTGCGGGCACTTTCCGACTCGGCGGTGCTGTCCCAGCTGCCACAGGGGCGGCCGGCGTTGACCACCGATGCCTTCGTTGTCGATCCGCCGATTTTTCCGGGCGGAGACCTCGGCTATCTGTCCGTCTGCGGCACCGTCAACGATCTTGCGGTCGCCGGTGCGCGACCGCTGTGGCTCACCTGGGCGCTCGTGCTCGAAGAAGGGTTGGATGGCGACCTGCTGCACACGGTCGTCGAGGGCGCGGCGCGGGCGTGCCGTGAGGCGGGAGTGACGCTGGTGGCCGGCGACACCAAAGTCGTGCCGCGTGGCAAAGGCGACCGGGCGTTCGCCATCACCTCGGGCCTTGGCGTCGTGCCCATGGGACGTGACCTCGGTGACCATCGGGTGCAAGCCGGCGACGATATCGTCGTCAGCGGGCCCTTCGGGGATCACGGTGCCACGATCATGGCTTGCCGTCACGGACTGTCCGGCTCCTCCCTAGTGTCGGACTGCGCGCCGCTGAACGATCTGGTGGAGACGGCGATGACGTGCGGTGCAGCGATCCACGCCATGCACGATCCGACGCGCGGCGGTGTGGCAACCACCTGCCACGAGGTGGCGGCACGGGCTGGCGTGCGTTTTGTCCTCGAAGAAGCATCACTACCAGTGAGATCCGAAACCCTCACGACCTGCGAGCTGCTCGGGCTGGATCCCCTCTACCTTGCGTGTGAGGGGCGCGTGCTGCTGTGGGTGGCGCCGGACGATACCGAGCGCGTTCTGGAAACGCTGCGCCGCCATCCGCTCGGCAAAGGGGCCGCCAGGATCGGCCGGACCGAGCCACCGAAGGGCGGTCAAGCGGTCCTCCTCAAGACCACGATTGGAGGCGAGCGTCCCGTGGATCTGCTGTCCGGCAGCGAGCTGCCGAGGATCTGCTGATCCGGATGTGACTGAAGCGGCTAGTCGTGTCTGCCGGACCGTTGACGTCCCGCGACGACGATCGCCACGGTTTACTCGACGGCAAGGGATCAGTGCCGTCTGCGGCTGGGCCGTGACATGCTCAGAAAGACCTAAACAATGCTGGCCGCCACCGCGTCAGGAATGTATAAGGACGGCGCGCCACCGCACGGCGCGCCGACGAAAGGGAGGCCACGGATGAATGCCCTGCACATGAGCCACATGCGCGACAAGGTCGAACAGCAGTTCAAACCCATGCTGCAGATGCTGCAAGCTGATCTGCTCCCGCACGGGCGCTTGCTTGCCGGCACCATGGACCTGGTCATCGCCCATTACGAGGAAACCTTCCGCGTCATGGACGAACGGCAGAAGAAGCTGTGCTGGTACGAGTTCTGCCTCACGCCGGAGATCTTCCTCGCCATGGACATCCACCCGTTCCTGGCCGAGGTCCATCCATCGATCATGGCGCTCGGCACCCCGGAGGTCTGCTGGAAGTATGTCGACGCGGCGGAGGAACGTGGCACGCCGCCGGAGCTCTGCGTCCTCGACAAGTTCCTGCTCGGGGCAATGATCAACCGGGAAATGCCGAAAGCCGACTTCATCGTGACGGCCAGCGCCCCCTGCGACAGCTCTCGCATCGGCTATCAGATATTCGAGCAACTGGCCGACTGCCCCGTTTACCGCCTCGATGCGCCGGTCGACGACTCGCCGGAAGCCCACGCCTACTACGCTGGCGAGATTCGCAAACTCATTGGCTTCCTCGAGGCGCAAACGGGCAAGCGGCTTGATTTCGATCGCTTGCGGGAAGTCTGTGAAGAATCCAACCGCACGACGGAGGCACTGCTGGAGCTTTTCGAGCTCAAACGTGCCCGGCCGTGCCCGCATCCGGCTTCCGTGACCTTCAGCAGTTACATGACCCTGCTCACCTCGCTCGGCTCGCCGGCGCTGACGCGCCACATCGAGTTCCTGCGCGACGATGCCGCCGAGGCCGTCAAGCAAGGGAAGGGTGCGGTCGCCAACGAGCAACACCGCGTGTTGTGGTACTACGTTCCCGTCACCTTCGACATGGAGTTGATGGCCTGGCTGGAGCAGAACTTCAACGCCGCCGTGATCATGGACATGCTCTCGGGTTTCTTCAAACAGGAGCCGATCGATACGAGCAGCGCCGAGGCCATGCTGCTGGGCCTGGCCCGCCGCGGACTGGAGGCCACCATGGGCCGTTTACGCGTCAGCACCACCAAGTTGACCGAGCGCTTTCTGCGGGACTACGCCGACTTCGGTGCCGATTGCGTCATCTTTCCGGCCTCAGTGGGATGCAAGCACGTGTGGGCATGGGTGAGCATGCTGCGGGAAGTCTGCCGGGAGAAGGGTATCCCGATGTACGCCTTCGACCTCGATTGGATGGACTCACGCATCCGGCCGACGGAGTCCATCCGTGCCGGCATCGAAGAGTTCTTTTCGACCGTCATGGCGTAGTAGGGGTGATTTATGGAAGAGCGCATCGATTTCCGACGCTGGGCTGGTCCGATCGAAAACGACTCGGTCAGGGAGTGGAAAGCCGGTGGCGGCCGCGTGGCCGGCTTCTTTTGCGCCAATGCCCCGGAGGAGGTGCTGTGGGCAGCGGGCATCCTGCCGCTGCGGATGCGTGGGACCGGTAGCGAGGACACCTCCACCGCCGACCAGTACTTCGGTTCGGTCAACTGCGGCTTTGTTCGCCACACGCTGAACCGCGTGGCCAGCGGCGAGCTAGCTTTTCTCGACGGCTTGCTGCTGACCAATAGCTGCGACCATCTGCGCAGACTCTCGGACATTTGCATCGACAAGCAGCTGGCACCGTTCTGCCACTACGTCGACGTTCCGCACGTCAACAGCGACAGCTCGCGTACGCGCCTGGTGGCGCAGTTGCGTGTCCTGAAGCAGCGGCTGGAGTCGGCCTTCGGGGTCACCATTTCAGACGAGAAGCTTGCGGACGCATTGAAGCTGTACAACCGGACACGCCAGTTGCTGAGCCGGGCATCGCGGCTGCGCGCGGAGGATCCGCCGCGCATCACGGGGAGTGAGGTGCTGGCCATGTCGGTGGCCGCTGCCAGCATGCCGAAGGATCAGTGCAACGCCTTGCTGGAGCGGCGCCTCGGACAGATCGAGGCCGAAAACGGTGCGCCGGTCAGCCGCGGCCCACGTCTGCTGGTCGTCGGCGGGGCGCTCGATGATCCCGAGTACCTCGAAGTCATCGAGTCATTGGGAGCCTCTGTTGTCGCGGATCAGCTATGTTGGGGCTCAAAGACCTTCTCCGAGCAGGCGACCGAGGGCATCGATCCGCTCGAGGCGATCGCGCGGCGGATACTCGACCACACGCCGTGCCCCCGCATGTTGAGCGACTATCCGAAACGACTTGCCAGCATCAGCGAAGCGATCCAGCAATACCGCGTAGAAGGGATCATCTGCGAGCGGCTCAAGTTCTGTGACCTGTGGGGCGGCGAGGTGGAAATGCTCCGGCACTCGGTGAAGGAGAAACTCCAGCTCCCGTTTCTCATGCTCGAACGCGATTACCTGGCGGCGAGCAGCGTCGGGCAGCTGCGCACACGGGTGCAGGCTTTTCTCGAAACATTGGCGTGAAGCTCTCGCCGCGTCACGGGTGCTGCGCATCACGATCGGTCCGCATGAAAAGGTCGAGAATCTGGCAAACACACCTGCGGTTCTCATTCTGGTGGAACTGAAGACGAGGAAAGCCCACCCGGCGAGGAAGTGATAGCGCCCATGGACCAGGGCGGCTTGGCAAGGAGACCAATCTACTTTTTCTTAGTGAATCATGGTATCCAAGACGACATGCGTCAAGCCACAAGCGTGCTCCTCATCTTCACAGTGCTGTCAACGGCGTTCGTGGTCTCCGCATTGGCGCAGACTGCGACGCCGACGGACACTTCAATTCCGACGCCGACGTTGACCAATACCCCGACCGACACGCCAACGCCGACTGACACGCCGACACTGACACCCACAGATACGCCGACACTCATTTCAACCGACACGCCGACGCCGACCGATACCCCGACCACTGCGCCGACAAACACAGCAACGGCGACGGGTACGCCTACCGACACCCCCACGCCAACGCTGACACCTACTCGGACTGCGACAATCACGCCCACCGACACGCCGACACCGACGAACACGCCGACATCGACCGACACGGAGACGCCGACTCCGACATCGACAACTGCACCAACGGATACCCCGACCAACACCCCCTCGAATACGGCGACGGCGACTGGCACTCCGACCAACACACCGATGCCGACGCCGAGCACCACCCCGACTGAGACGGCGACATCCACCAGCACCGCAACCGCGCCGCCTACACCGACGCTGACACCTACTCGGACTGCGACAATTGCGCCCACCGACACGCCGGCCCCAACCGGCACGCTGACACCAACGAACACGCCGACAGCGACCGACACGGAGACGCCGACTCCGACGTCGACAACTGCACCTACGGATACCCCGACCAATACCCCGTCGAATACGGCGACAGCGACTGGCACTCCGACGCACACATCGACGCCGACGCAGACCCCGACCGACACCAACACGTCAACTCAGACGCCGACGCACACCCTAGCGCCGACGCCGACCAACACCGACACGCCGAGGTCGACGCCGACGCCGAGCACCACCCCGACTGAGACGGCGACATCCACCAGTACCGCAGCAGCGTCGGCTACACCGACGTCCACAGCCACACCGACGTCGACAACCACGGCGACGGACACCCGCACGCCGACGGTGACGGCGACGTTGGCTATTACGCCCACCCCGACGGCAACTTCCACGCACGCGCTCCCGAGTCACACACCGACCATGACGGCGACGCCGACCAACACTCCAGCGCCGACGCTGTGCGTAGGCGACTGCGATGGCAAAGGGCAGGTTACCGTCGATGAGATCCTCACGATGGTGAACATCGCCCTCGGCAACACGCCGATCTCCGCGTGTGAAGCGGGCGATGCCAACCATGATGGCCAGATCACCGTCGATGAGATCCTTACGGCGGTGAACAATGCCTTGGAGGGATGTCCCAGCACACCGACGTACAGCGTCAGCGGGACAATCAGCTACTACACCAGCGGCGTCCCGGTGCCAGGGGCCGTGGTGGAGTTGCAGGGCACGACGACTCTTGTCACGCAGACCGATGCCAAGGGGCAGTTCGTGTTTGAGGCTGTTCCTCCGGGGGCGTGGCGGATTCAGCCAAGCAAGATGGGGGATTTCCGAGGTAGTATCGATGTGCGTGATGGCGGTGAGATGTTGCAGGCAGCTGACGGAGTGCTCACGCTGACTCCCGAACAACGGTTGGCGTGTGATGTTACAGGGGACGGCGTGGTTGACCAGGCCGACGTTTCGTCACTCCTGGATTACACTGTCGGCAACCTTACGCGGTTCCCGGCTGCGGACAGGTGTGCCTCGGACTGGATCTTCGTTCCCGCGCCCGACGCGGCGCCACACCAGTCCGTCACTCCACCGCTGGTTACAGCAGAAGGTTGCCAGCCGGGGAGCATTGAGTTCGCACCGCTGTCAGGCGGTGCCACGGGCCAGGACTTCCAAGCGGTCCTGATCGGTGATTGCAACTTGAGCTGGCCGAATTAGTTTGCTGCCGGTCCGGCGGGCGGAACCTCCTTGTCCAAGATGTCAGTGATCAGCGACTGAAGCGCCAGACCTGGCTTCGTCGTCGTCTTGATCCATGTGATCACCTGCTGATCAGGGTCGAAGGGTTAGGTTGCTGGGAGGCTGGCGAAAGGGGGGGGCGCCAAATCTTTATGATCACAGTATCGCCGATCGGCTACGTTCGCAGCGCGCGGAACGACCTGCGCGACGACGGTTGGGGAGACGTCCGGGCCCGCATCGAGCTCACCGAGGCGTTTGGCCCGGAGTGTCTCGACGGTATCGAAGAATTCTCACATGCCGAAGTGATGTTCTACTTCGACCGCGTTCCGGAGTCGGCTCTCGAACGCGGAGCGCGACATCCGCGGGGCAACCAGGTATGGCCACGGGTGGGGATCTTCGCTCAGCGGGCCAAGGACCGTCCCAACCGGCTGGGAACCACGATCGTCGAGATTGCCGGCAAGGAGGGGAGAGTGCTGACGGTCATCGGACTCGACGCGATGGATGGCACCCCCGTCATCGACATCAAGCCGGTGATGTCGGAGTTTCTACCGCGCGGGGCGGTTCGCCAGCCTCAGTGGTCACACGAGCTGATGCGCCACTATTGGCGCTGAGCGCAGGGCTTTTGCTAGCTCCACAGCGCGCGCAAGCGGGCGCCGACGTCGACTTGCATACCGGTGCCGAGGGCGGCGGGTGCGTCTTCGGGGTGGATGCGGCCATGCGCGCCGCGCTCGAAGCGTTGCAGGATGGTGTCGGGGATGAAGCGCGTCCGCGGGGCGTAGATGTGCCGGTCGCCGTGCCGGTGTTGCTCGCGGGTGAAGAAGCGCAGCGGGTGCACCAGATAGAGATGATCGCGGGCGCGCGTCATCGCCACGTACAGCAGGCGCCGCTCTTCTTCGATCTGCGCCGGATTGCCGGTGGCCATGTCGGATGGAATGCAACCGTCGGCGATGTTGAGCACGTACACGACATCCCATTCCTGCCCTTTGGCGGAATGAATGGTTGAGAGGATCAGATAGTCGTCATCCAGATGCGGTACACCGGCTTCGTCTCCAGTTGCGTCGGGCGGATCGAGTGTGAGTTCGGTGAGAAAGCGCTCTCTGCACGGATACGCGGCGGCGATCTGCTCGAGTTGTTCGAGGTCGCCGGCGCGGACCTGCGCGGCATCGTACAGGCGCTCCAGGTGCGGCTGATACCATGTGCGCACCATGCCCACCTGCGCTTGCCACGCGGTGGTGTGCCGGCGCAACCGGAGCAAGAGGGCACAGAACCCCGGCCAGTCTTCGGCGGTGGCGGTGGGCGCGTGGAACCCTGACAGGGCGGCGACATCGAAGCCGTGCCGCTCGATGTGCTCCATCGCCGTGCGTGTATGGCGCGGCCCCATGCCGGGGAGAAGCTGCAGCACACGGAATGCGGCGAGCGAATCGCGCGGATTCTCCGCCCAGCGCAAGACCGCCAGCATGTCCTTGACGTGGGCCGCTTCGAGAAACTTCAGGCCGCCGTATTTCACAAACGGGATGTTCCGGCGTCCCAGCTCCAACTCGAGCTGATCGCTGTGATGCGCCGCGCGCATCAACACGGCCTGGCGCTTGAGATCGATGCCCATCTCTCGGTGTTCCAAGATGCGCTCTACGATGTACTCCGCCTGTGCGGCTTCGTCCTCCGCTGTCACCAGAGTCGGTTTCTGCTGCGACGGCCGGCGGGAGAACAGCTGTTTCACGAAGGCCTCGCTCGACAGCGCGATGACGGCGTTGCAGGCAGTGAGGATCGGGTCGGTCGAGCGGTAGTTGTGCTCGAGCGTGATGACCGCGGCCGGTGGATCGAAGTGGCTGGGGAAGTCGAGGATGTTGCGCACGGTGGCGGCGCGAAAGGAAAAGACCGACTGGGCGTCATCGCCCACCACCGTCAACCCACAGCCGTCGGGCTTCAGACCCAGCAAGATCGCGGCTTGCAGTGCGTTCGTATCCTGGTACTCGTCCACCAGCACGTGATCGAAGTGCCGGCGTACGGCCGCGGCCAAGGCCGGCTCCGTCATCATCTGATGCCAGTAGAGCAACAGGTCGTCGTAATCCAAAACGTCGCGTTGCTGTTTCGCTGCGACGTAGGCCTGGAACAGAACGCGCAGCTCGTCACCCCAGCGTTGACACCACGGAAACGTACTTGCCAAGGTATCCTCGAAGGGCCGCTGGGTGTTGACCACGTGGGAATAGATCGCCAGGCAAGTTGCCTTCTTGGGGAAACGGGTCGACTTCCTGGAAAACCCCAGCTCGTCCCGGAGCAGGTTCATCAGGTCCTCGGAGTCGGAGCGATCCAGGACGGTGAACGAAGGAGACAATCCCACCGGCGTGGCGTAGAGGCGCAACAGCCGATTGGCGATGCCGTGGAACGTTCCCGACCATCGGATCTGTCGGGCCTGGGCCGCAGAGCATGCCTGTGCACAGATGCGCTGGGCCCGCCGGGTCATTTCCCGGGCGGCCCGCCGCGTGAAGGTCAGCAACAGCACGCGTTCCGGATCGGCACCGTGCAAGAGCAGATGGGCGACGCGATGGGCGAGGGTGGTGGTTTTGCCGCTGCCCGCACCGGCGATGATGAGCAACGGGCCGGCCAGTGGTGCGGCGCCCGCGCCGGTGACACCGTACTCAACCGCCGAGCGCTGGGCCGGGTTGAGTTCATCCAGATACGTGCGCGACTCCATCGCCACAACCTCTACGTCCTTCGCGCGTCTTCGGATCGGTCCGAGCACGCGCGGAATCCTAAGGCGAATACGCAGCGAAAGCAACGGGCGTATACCGATCCGAGCGCCGGAGCGCACGAATGTGGTGAGGATGAGACTTGAAGAGGTCGGCGAGTCCGCATATGTGGGACGGAACCACAGTAAGAGGAGGCGCGAATGCCACGTCTGAGAGCCGTCGTCACCAGCTTGCTGGCAACGCTCATAGTTGTTGTCAGTGTTTGCGCATCGGGGTGCGCGCGCAGCGAGTCCGAGCCGCGGGTGCCTGATCCGACCTCGCGACGGGTGACCCGCTCGGGGGAGGTGTTGGGTTTCCAAGGACGCTACGGCAGCCACGCTTGGCTCGGCATCCCATACGCCAAGCCGCCCGTTGGGGTGCTGCGCTGGCGGGCGCCGCAGCCGCCCGATGTCTGGACAGGTAAGCGTGAGGCGCTGAACTTCGGTTCGCCGTGTACACAGTTCGCCAGCCCGATCGGCGGGGTCAAGGGGCCGGTGGGGACGCCGGTGGGAAGCGAGGATTGCCTTTACCTCAACGTCTATGCGCCGCAGCTCGCTGCGACCGACATATCTAATGGTGCAACGCGCCTGCCCGTCATGGTGTGGATCCACGGCGGTGGCAATACCATCGGCGAGGCGGCCTTCTACAATGGGGGTAACCTGGCCGTGACCGAGCGCGTGATCGTGGTCACCCTCAACTATCGTCTGGGTCCGTTCGGCTGGTTCCGGCACCCGGCACTGCGCGGCGAGGGCACGAGTGAACTCGATCGCTCTGGAAACTTTGGTACGCTCGACCTGATTCGCGGGCTCGAATGGGTGCGGGAGAACATCTCCGCTTTCGGTGGCGACCCGGATAACCTGACCATCTTCGGCGAATCGGCCGGTGGCACCAACGTGTTCACACTATTGCTCTCGCCCCGGGCTCGCGGGTTGTTTCATCGCGCCATCGTGGAGAGCGGCGGGTTGCACTTGAGCACCGTGACGGAAGGTGAGAATTTGACCGACGCCGCCGAGCCCGGCGATGTCAACAGTTCCAACGAAGTGCTGCTCCGTCTGTTGGCCAAAGATCGCACCGCGGCCGACAGGGCCGCGGCACTGACACGCCTGGCGGCCATGAACGACGCCACGGTGGAGCGCTACCTACGCGGCAAGTCAAACATGGATATCCTCTCCGTCTACACGCCGATGCGCGACCTGGGCATGGTCGACATGCCCAAGGTTTTCCGCGACGGCGTCGTCCTGCCGCAGGAAGAGCCGATGCGGTGCCTTGCCCGTCCCGACTGCTACAACCGGGTGCCCGTGATGCTCGGCACCAACCGTGACGAGAACAAGCTGTTCCTGTTCGCCGATCCGGCACGGGTGCGGAAATTTCTGTGGATCTTTCTGCGACTGCGTGACGAGCAGCGCTACAATTTGAGTGCGGAGTACATGGCCAAGATGTGGAAGGCCACGGGCGCCGACGAGCCGGCGGCGGCGATGCGTGCGGTTCAGGGACCGAATGTCTTCGTCTACCGTTTCGACTGGGACGAGGAGCCACGTGTGCTCGGGGCGGACCTTTCCGTCATGCTCGGTGCTTCCCACGGCTTCGAGATCCCGTTCGTCTTCGGACATTTCGATCTCGGGCGTGCGGGCAACATGATCTTCACCAAGAAGAACGAGCCGGGACGTATGGAGCTGGCTGCGGAGATGATGTCGTACTGGGCCGAGTTCGCTTACGCCGGCGCCCCCGGCCACGGCCGTGATGGCCGGCTGCGGGAATGGACGCCATGGGGGGAGAGCAGCGCAGCAAGTCCCGGCGGGACCAGCGCCAGTGGGACAAGTCCGAAGTTCGTCATCTTCAATACCGCAGCCGGTGGGGGAGTTCGAATGTTGTCCGATGCCGTCACGCGAGCCAGCGTGCTCGCGGCCATCGATGCGGATCCGCGCCTGCCGACCCAGCGCGAGAAGTGCATGATCTTTCGCGAGCTGACCTCGTGGTCCATGGGCATGACGAAGAAGGATTATCCGACCGCGGGACGCAACGGGTGTGCGGCGTTTCCGTTCGACACCTATCCATGGTGATGAGCCCTTCGACAAGCTCAAGGCAGGCGATGGGCCCACCACGGCTGACCTAGCGCGTGTGAAGTGCCGTGCCGCCGGCACGGCACTCCTCGGGTCACCGCAATACGACCAAGATTGTATAAGGCCCACTTGTCGCGTGTGGAAGGCGATTTGCGCGAACAAGGTATTGCACTAGGAGCTGACACGCATGAGGATCAGACGAATTATGCTGCGCGCGTTCCACCCGAGCACAAATGCGCTGCCGGGGCACACTTCCGCGTACTCGATCTGCTCTCCGCAGGGCAGGCCTCAAGCTGCGGACTGCAGGTGCTTTCGAACGTCAGCCTTTGCGCTTGGGAAATAACTGGGACCTGGTCTGTTCGACACTTCGGAACGCTATGGTAAGAAGCCTTTGCTGTAAACCTCCGCTCACGTGGGCCTGTTGCTTGCATCGGCGTGGCGGTTGAGGGGGGAATTCTGAATCGCTACGACCGACTGGTACGTGCTGTTCTGCCCACTGGGGCGGCGGCGATTCTTTTGACCGTCATCGCGACCGGCTGGTTGACGCAACCGGATCGTTTCGTCCGAGGCTACGCCCCCAAACAGCCAATTCCATATTCTCACAGGCTGCATGCGGGAACGATGAAGATCCCCTGCCAGTACTGCCACATAGGGGTCTCGAGATCCCGCCACGCGGGCATCCCTGCCGTTGAAACCTGCATGAACTGCCACCGGGTTACCAAAACCGACAGCCCTGCCATCCAGCAACTGGCGGCCATCTACGAATCGGGCCGTCCGCTCGAGTGGAAGCGCGTTCACGCCCTGCCGGATCACGTCTATTTCGACCACCGCCCGCACGTCAACGGCGGCATCGCCTGCCAGACCTGCCACGGTGAGGTGCAGACGATGGAAGTGGTGTACCAGCAAATGTCGATGCGTATGGCGAACTGCCTCGGCTGCCATCGGGATGCCCACGATGCCCTGCCGCCGGACTCGAAGATCAAGCGGGGAGCGGAGAACTGTAACGCCTGCCACCGGTGAGTGAGCCGAACTGATGACGAGACCGATAGCGATAGACCCGATCGAGCTGCCAGATGTGGAAATCTCCCGGCGGCGCTTTCTGGCGCTTCTCGGCGCCTCCGCCGCGTTCGCCTCGGGAGTGACCGCTTGCTCGAAAATCGACCGCGGGACGATCGTTCCGTACACGCGGAAGCCTCAAGACGTGGTGCCGGGGATTGCCAACTACTACACCAGTACGTTCCAGGAGGGATTCACCCCGTACAGCGTTCTCGTGACCACACGCGAGGGGCGGCCAATCCACATCGAGGGGAACGACGAACACCCCGCCTTCAAGGGAAAGACGTCTCTCCGGGCGATGGCGGACATCCTGCGCTTATACGATCCAGATCGATTGCGGCAGCCGCTTGTCGATGGGAAGGCCGCAGACCGGGCCCAGGCAGAGGCGAAGATCGCCGCCGCACTGAAGGAGGCCAGGGATACCGGCAAGCCGGTGCTCCTGGTGACGGGCGCCGTACCGTCCCCGACGCGGAAGGCGCTCCTTGAGGATTTCAAACGCGTGCTTCCAGGGCTGGTGCACGTGGCCTTCGAGCCCCTGGCTCCGCACGCCGAGCGCGCTGCCGCCATGGCGTGCTTCGGCGAGACGGTATGCCCGCGCTTCCGGTTCGATCGCGCCGACGTAATTCTTTCGTTCCAGAAAGACTTCCTCGGCATCGATTCCAGCGCGCCGATTGCGATCCGGGAATTCGCAGCGAAGCGACGGCTGGGCGGGTCCAACGACCGTATGAACCGCCTGTGGGTGTTCGAAGGCGGTATGACGGTCACTGGCGCCAAGGCCGACCATCGTTTTGCCATTCGGCCGTCGAGGGCGGCAGCGCTGGCCTTCGCCCTGGCGCGTACACTCAACGCGCGGCACGGCGTGCCGCTGCCTGCTGAGCTCAAGCCGGACACCCTCGCCGCTTTCGATCTCGACAAGCTGGCGGCCGAGGCCGGTGTCTCCGCTGCGCAGCTCTACGCTCTCGCAGCCGACCTCGCCCGGGCGGGAAAGACCGCACTGGTGCTGGCTGGGCCGAGCGTTCCGGTTGAGGCGCACAGCGCCGTGCATCTTCTCAACGTCATGCTGGGCGCGGAAGGGTACACCGTGGATACGGCCCTTGGCCCAACGCCGGCCGAGGTGGCCACGCTCGAGGAGGTACGGAAGCACGTAACCGACATGCAATCCGGACATTTCCGCGCCGCCATCTTCTGGGGCGTGAATCCGGCCTATTCTTACCCCGACGCCGGTCTGTGGGCGGCTGCAGTCGGAGCGGTTCCAACCAGGATTTTCATCGGTTTGCATCAGGACGAGACCGCGAGGCAGTGCCAGATCGTTCTTCCCGAGCATCACTGGCTCGAAGCGTGGGGCGACTACGAATGTTCCGCCGACCTGCTGAGTCTCCAGCAACCCACGATCGGTCCCCTCTACGACACGCAACAGGGGGAGGACGTGCTCCTGGGCATGGTACGCGCGCTAGGCGGTGCGGTGCCGGCCGACTACCACGCGTACCTGAAGGCTCGCTGGCAGAAGGAAGTTTTCCCGGCAGGAAGCCTTGTGCCGTTCGAGCGCTTCTGGAACGCCGCGCTGCACGACGGCATCTTGGCGCGGCCGGCGCAGCCGCGCCCGGGTCGGACCCTGCGTGCGGGCGCAATCCGAGGCGCGTTGGCAAAGGCGGCACCGCCAGCCGGCGATGGTTTCGAGATCGTGCTGTCCCCCGGATCAGGCGTTTACGATGGCCGGTACGCGAACATCGGCTGGCTGCAAGAACTGCCCGATCCGATTACCAAGGTGACCTGGTTGAACCCGGTGTCCGTTTCTCCGGCGGATGCGCGGCGCCTGCATCTCGAAGACGGAGACGTGGTACGACTGGAGACAGGCGGGCGGAGTGTCGAGGTGCCCGTCCGCGTGCAACTCGGTCAGGCGACGGGTGTCATCAGCGTTGCGCTCGGTTACGGCAGAGGGGCGCTCTCGGTCGCACAGGGTGTTGGGGTTAATTGTTATCCACTGCTCGACGAGCATTCCACCGCTCCGGGTCTTCGGGCGGCTGTGAAGTTGACGGCGAGTGGAACGCGCATCGCGCTGCCGCTGGTGCAGATGCACGACAGCATGGAGGGCCGGGACATCGTTCGCAGCTTCTCGCTGGCGGAATATGCCCGGAAACAGGCGGAGCCCCAGAAAGAGGAGGAGCTCCTGACCCTGTACCCCGAGCAGCGCTTTCCCGAGCACAAGTGGGGGATGGCCATCGATCTGGCGGCCTGCGTGGGCTGCGGTGGCTGCATGATTGCGTGCCAGTCGGAGAACAACGTCCCGGTTGTGGGACCCGAGCAAGTGCTCAAAGGGCGCGAGATGCACTGGATCCGAATCGATCGGTACTACCAAGGTGACCCTGCGGCGCCACGGGTGGTCTACGAACCGATGCTCTGCCAACAGTGCGACAACGCTCCGTGCGAAAACGTCTGCCCGGTGAACGCGACGAATCACAGCCCGGATGGCCTCAACCAGATGGTCTATAACCGCTGCGTGGGCACTCGCTACTGTGCGAACAACTGTCCGTACAAGGTGCGCCGGTTCAATTTTCTGGACTTCACCGGTGCGACCAGCGAATCTGAACGGCTGGTGCACAATCCTGAGGTTACGGTGCGTCCGCGCGGCGTGATGGAGAAATGCACCTTCTGTGTGCAGCGCATCGAGGATGTCAAGCTGCGGGCCAAGGCCGAGGACAGACCAATCCGCGACGGGGAGATCACTCCTGCCTGCGCCGCCAGCTGCCCGGCGGAGGCGATCGTTTTCGGTGACCTGAAAGATCCCGAGAGTGCGGTCGCCAAGTTATCCAAGAGCAACCGCGGCTATCATGTGCTGGAGGAACTGGGCACACGACCCGCCGTGACGTATCTCGCCAATCTTACGAACCCAGCTGATGATGAGGGGGAGCATGCAGTCTGAAGCGGTGTTACTACCCGACGCCTTGCGCTCCCCCACCCTCTTCGAGGGACATGTCACGTTAGGCGGGCTCGACGATCAGGTCCTGGCGTTTCCCGCGCGCAAACCGCCGGCGGCTTGGTACGTGGCGCTCCTGTTCACGGGCACTTTGATGACGCTGGGTTTTTCCCTGATCGGGTACTCCTTCTACATGGGCATCGGCGTATGGGGGAACAACCGCCCTGTCTTCTGGGCCTTCGACATCATCAATTTCGTGTTCTGGGTAGGCATTGGTCACGCCGGGACGCTGATTTCGGCGATTCTGTTTCTCTTCCGTGCGCGCTGGCGCAACGCCATTGCCCGCTTCGCCGAGGCCATGACGATCTTTGCGGTCATGTGCGCTGGGATCTTCCCGCTCATCCACGTGGGCCGGCCGTGGGTCGTCTTCTGGCTGATCCCCTATCCCAACCAGCGGGCGCTGTGGACCAACTTCCGCTCGCCGCTGTTGTGGGACGTCTTCGCGGTCGCCACGTATTTCTCGGTGTCCTTGATGTTCTGGTACCTGGGACTGATACCGGATATCGCCTCGCTCAGGGACCGCACCACGAGCAAGGTCCGACGGATCCTGTACACGGTCTTCAGCCTCGGCTGGCGCGGCGCCGCCTCGCACTGGCAGCATTACGAGAAGGCGTATCTGCTCCTCGCCGGGCTGGCGACCGGCTTGGTGCTCTCGGTGCACAGCGTGGTGTCATTCGACTTCGCCGTGTCGCTCGTACCCGGATGGCACATGACCATCTTCCCACCCTACTTCGTGACCGGGGCGATCTTTGCCGGCTTTGCGATGGTGGTCATCGTGCTGGTGGTGGTGCGCGAGACCATGGATCTCAAGAACCTGATCACGGACTATCACCTGGACGTGATGAACAAGGTCATCCTCGCGATGTCGTGCTTGATGGGGTACGCCTACGTGATGGAAGCGTTTACCGCCTGGTACAGCATGGATCAGTACCTGCACCACATCTTCATGCAGTACATCACGGGGACTTACGGGTGGGCGGGCTGGCTCACCATCAGCTGTAATGTCCTCATCCCACAGCTCCTCTGGATGCGCCGGGTTCGCCGGAGCTACGTCGGCATGATCTTTGTGTCACTGGCGGTGACGGTGGGGATGTGGTTCGAGCGCTTCGTGATCATCGTGGTGTCGCTGCACCAGGACTACCTGCCGTCGTCCTGGCACATCTACAAGCCGACGCTGGTCGACCTCGGCATCCTGTTCGGGTCGTTCGGGATGTTCTTCACGCTGGTGCTGCTCTTTGCGCGTGTCTTGCCTGTGATCGCCACGACGGAAATGAAGGTGATCCTCCCGGGGGCTCAGCCCGCGCATGGCGGAACCGCAGGCGGAGGTCACCATGCGTGAGCAGGCCGTCGCGGTAGTCGGCCTCTTCGACAGCGCGCGCGAGTTGGTGAAGGCGATCCCGGGTGTCCGGGCGCGCCATCTCGGCCGTGTCGAGGCCTACACGCCGTACCCGGTGCACGGCATCGACGCGGCGCTCGGGCTGCGGCGCTCGCCGCTGGGCGGGATGGTCTTGGTCGCGGGGGCTCTGGGCGCCGTGACGGCCTTGTTCTTCCAGTGGTGGATGAGCGCGGTGGACTACCCAATCCCGGTGGGGGGCAAGGCGCTATTTTCCTGGCAGGCCTTCGTGCCCATCATGTTCGAGATCACCGTGCTCTTCGCCACCTTCACTGCCGGGCTCGGCATGCTGGTCTTGCTGAATAGGCTTCCGTTCTTCGGCCACCCGTTGCTGTCGTCGAAGGCCATCGTTGGCATCACACGAGACAAGTTTGCGCTTGCCGTGGAGGCGGACGGCGCAGCCCTCGACGTGGAAGCCGCTCAGGCCGCGCTGCGTACGGCAGGCGCAACGGTGTTGGAGGTTCTCTCGTACCCGCTTGCGGAGCCGTTCTCGCTGAAGGGACTCTCCCGGACCGTTTTGGGCATCGCCATCTCGTGCGTGGCTGCGGGCTACATCATGTATTGGGCCATCAAATTGTTCCCGGTCCTGCCGCCGATGGTGCACATGGAGGACCAGCCCAGACTCGACGTGCAGAAAGGCGACGCGTTTTTCAGGGATGGGCACGGCATGCAACGCCCGGTTGAAGGAACCGTAGCGCGCGGGCACCTGCCGTATATGATTGAGACGCAAGACCAAGCCGCCGCCCTGGTCAACCCCCTGCCCCGAACGCCGGAGGTGCTACAAAAGGGCCGCAAAGTGTGGAACGAACATTGTACCGTCTGTCACGGCGCGCTGGGCAACGGGGTGCCCACGCTGACTTCCGCGTACGGCGCCAAGCCCGCCAACTTGCAGGCCCAGACCTTCCGGGACTACCCGGACGGCAAGATTTACCACGTGATCATGGTCGGCAAGAACGCCATGCCTTCCTACGCCGCCGACTTGACGGAAGACGAACGCTGGACGGTGGTGCATTACCTCCGGGCGTTGCAGCGGGCGCAGAACGCCAAGGACGAGGATTTCAGATGAACGGATCACGGATCGGGTCCGCCAAAGTGTTCTCCGTGATGGCTGCAGTCGGGGCCCTGGGCGTGGCGGCGTCCTATTTCGGCGCTCGGCCCGAGCGCTTCTGGGCAAACTGGCTCGTGTGGTTTCTGTTTATCTTGACGATCGGATTGGGGTCCCAGTTCATTGTGGCGCTGGGGCATCTTGTCGGCGCCAGGTGGAGCGTGCCTATTCGTCGTGCTCCCGAGCGGCTATCTGGGTTTGTAGTGCTTGCGGCCCCCATGGCCTTGATTGCGCTGTTATCCCTGCCGGTGCTCTACCCTTGGGCGCGGCCCGACGCGGCCCTCCACCCTGCGGTGGCTGGCAAGGCCCCCTGGCTCAACACGCCGTTCTTCGCCATTCGGGTGATCCTGTGCTTCGCGTTGTGGCTGATCTTCTACAACATCTTCACGCGCGGCTCGGTAAAACAGGATCAGACGAAGGACCCCGCCTTCTCCGTGCGTGCTCGGAGTGTCGCTCCTGCGTTCATGATGATCTTTGCGCTGACCATTACCTTGGTGGCGTTCGATTGGATATCGAGCCTGGAGCCCGAGTGGTACAGCGATATCTTCGGCGTGTACCTCTTCGCAGGCACCTTCCTGGCAGGCCTGGCGGCCAGCTCGCTTGCGGTCCTCTACCTGATGGATCGAGGCCGCCTTCCGGGTGTCCGCAGCGATCACCTGTACAGCTTGGGCGGGTTCATGTTCGCCTTTACGGTCTTCTGGTCCTACATCGGCTTCGCCCAGTACATGCTGATGTGGTACGGCAACATGCCCGAGGAGATCTTCTGGTATAAGCAGCGCATCGAGGGCCCCTGGCTGAACGTGATTCTGCTGTTGGCTGCCGTGCATTTTTTCGTTCCGTTCTTCGCGCTCGTTCCGAAAGACAGAAAGCACGATCCGAGGAGCCTCCGCTGGGTGGCGATGTTGATTCTGGCGGCGCACTTCCTGGATCTTTATTGGCTCATCCTGCCCGTCGTCGGCACCAGTCCGCCACTGTCGTGGCCGGAGATCAGCTTCGGGTTGTGCTTCGTTGGACTCGCTGTGCTGTGGGTGCGTAGATCCATGGCAATGGGCGCTGACATGCCTATCGGCGACCCCTTGCTGCAAGAGGGTCTGGAGTTTCGCTCGTGATCGATCAATACGCCAGCCCAGAGGAGCTTCGACGTCTCGTTTCCACCTTCCTAGTGACGGTGGGGGCGATCACCATCTTTGCGCTGTTCGCGTTCATCGTCGTGCCTGGACTGCGCAATGCCAACAAGCCGCCGGCAGTGCCCGCTGTCGCTGCGCCGCAGGGCGAGACCGGCTGGCTCGATCCTGCCGAGTACCCGCCGGAACGAGGATACGAGCTGCCGCCGGTTGACCCGAAGACTGTCCTGACGGCAAGCCCGGAGCTGCTGAAGCGCGGCAAGTCCCTGTTCGAGCAAAACTGCACCGCCTGTCACGGACCCAAGGGACAGGGGAACGGCCCGGCCTGCACGACGCTCAACCCGCGGCCGCGCAACTTCACGCAATCGGAGGGATGGAAGAACGGATACAAATTGGTCGCTATCTACAAGACGCTCGGCGCGGGAATCAAAGGCACCGGCATGGCCGCGTACGACTATTTGGGTGCGCGTGATCGGATGGCGCTGGCTCATTACGTGCAGTCGCTCGGTGCCTTTCCACATGGTTCCGACGAGCCGGCCATGTTGGATACTCTTGCCAAGCAGTTCGCTTCGGCTGGAGAGAAGGTACCGAACAGGATCCCGGTGAGCAGGGCGATGGCGAAGCTCGAAGCGGAGTTCGTTTTCCCCGCGCCATTGTCGCTGCCCGCCGGAGGTGCGGACGGCGGGGGTGCTCGGCTTCTTGCCCGGATAGTTCTGGACAAGGCGCGAGTGGCCCAGACGCTGGCACAATCAGCGTCGTGGCGGGAAAGCGTGCCAGCGCTCGCCGCGGTCGTGGTACCCGGAGCGCCGGCTAATGGCTTTGCCGTATCGGTGGCAACATTGAGCCCCGAGGAGTGGCGTGTGCTGTACGAGCAGCTGCTTGCCGCGACTCATTCGCCGATACACCGCGAGGGAACATCATGAGAACAGCCGCTGTGTGCTGTAGCCTTGTGCTCTCGCTCCGCCTGGCGCTGGCAAGCACCGCGCCGGTCGCACCGGCGGCCGAGGAAGTCGGCATCAACGAACAGCTCGGTGCCACGATCCCGGCGGACCTGCAGCTCAACGACGAGACCGGGCAGAAGGTGTTCTTGCGACAGCTCATTGATAAACCGACGGTCCTCACACTGAATTACTTCCGCTGCGCCGGCATCTGCACACCTCAGCTCAATGACCTCGTGCGCACGCTCAACACCATTGATCTCGAGCCTGGAAAAGACTTCCAAGTGATAACGGTGAGCTTCGACAGCACGGATACGCCTGATCTCGCCGCCGCGAAGCGGACGAACTACCTCAAGCTGTTGAAACGGCCATTTCCGCCGACAGCCTGGCGGTTCCTTACGGGTGACGAGACATCGACGAAGGCCTTGGCGAATACGGTGGGTTTCGGCTTCAAGAAGGATCGCGATGCCTTCATCCATCCGGGAGCGCTGATCGTGCTTTCGCCCCAGGGGAAGGTGACACGGTACATGTACGGCATCACCTATCTTCCGGCCGACCTGCAGATGGCGGTTGGCGAGGCCGCCAGCGAGTTGGCCCGGCCGAGCATCAGCAAAGCCCTGAGTTTCTGTTTCAGCTATGATCCTCAAGGGCGGAAGTACGTTGTCAATTTCACCCGCATCGCTGGCTTGGTCACACTCTTGCTGGCCGGCGCCTTTGCCGTATTCGTGCTGCTGCCGAGCCGAAAGCGGAGCCGGACGGAAGGGGCCCACTCATGAGCATGGCCGCAATCGCCACGCATGCGGAACCCAGTTTTCTTGAAGCCGGCGACCGCAAAGGACTGCTTGGGTGGATTCTGTCGACCGACCACAAGCGGATCGCCATCCTCTATCTCTTTTCCATGCTGAGCTTCTTCCTGGTGGGCACGACCATCGGCGTGCTGATGCGCCTCGAGCAGCTCACCATGGGCCCGACGATCATGCAGCCCCAGACGTACAACGCCATGTTCACGCTGCACGGGGTCATCATGATCTTCCTATTCGTGATCCCCGGTCTGCCTGCTTCGTTCGGGAACTTTTTCCTGCCGATTCTCATCGGAGCAAAGGACGTAGCGTTCCCACGGCTGAACCTCCTGTCGTGGTACTTCTTTATCATCGGGGCGGTCCTCGCCGTCACCTCGCTGTTCACGGGCGGCGGCCCTCCGGACACCGGGTGGACCTTCTACGCTCCGTACAGCATCCGCACGGGTACGAATGTTTCGCTGGCGGTGTTCGCGGCGTTTGTCCTCGGATTCTCCTCGATTCTGACCGGCCTCAACTTCGTCACCACCATTCACCGGCTGCGCGCGCCCGGAATGACCTGGCATCGGATGCCGCTGTTCGCCTGGTCGCTGTACGCGACCGGGTGGGTGCAGATCCTGGCCACGCCGATCATCGCCATCACCCTCATGCTCGTCCTCCTGGAGCGCGTCTTCGGCATCGGTGTCTTCGACCCGGCCAAAGGCGGCGACCCGGTCCTGTACCAGCACCTCTTTTGGATCTACTCGCACCCGGCGGTGTACATCATGATCCTGCCGGCCATGGGCGCGATCACCGAGATCATCCCCACGTTCGCGCACCGCACCATTTTCGGCTACCGGTTCATCGCCTACTCTTCGGTGGCGATCGCGGCTTTGGGATCCCTGGTGTGGGCGCACCACATGTTCACCAGTGGCATCAGCGACATGGCGAGCATGGTGTTTTCGCTGCTGACCTTCTTGGTCGCCATCCCGAGCGCGATCAAGGTGTTCAACTGGGTCTCGACCCTCTACAAAGGCTCGATCGATCTCGAGCCGCCGATGCTGTACGCCCTTTCGTTCATCTTCCTGTTCTGCATCGGCGGGTTGACGGGCGTCATGCAAGGCGCGCTGGCGGTCAACGTGCACCTACACGATACGTACTTCATCGTCGGACACTTTCACTACGTCATGTTTGGCGGTACCGGCTTCGGCTTCTTCGCCGCTTTGCTCTACTGGTTCCCGAAGATGTTCGGCAAGATGTACAACCGCAGGGTCGCCACCGTCGCCTGGTTCCCACTGTTCATCGGCTTCAACGTGCTGTACTTCACGATGCTGGTGCTGGGCTGGGAGGGCATGCCGCGGCGCTACTACGACCACCTCCCGCAGTACCACTCGTTACACGTCGTGGCCACGGTCGGGTCGTGGTTTCTCGTCAGCGGGATCCTCATCCTGCTGGGCAACTTCGTGGTTGCGCTCTTCAAAGGAGAGAAGGCGGAAATGAACCCCTGGGGTGGCATCAGCCTGGAATGGACCATTCCTTCGCCGCCGCCGGTCGAGAATTTCGAGGAGGTTCCAACCATCACCCAATCGCCGTACCACTTCAACCCAGTGGTGCGCCGATGAGCAGCCCTGTCGCCCACGTCGGCGTCCACGAGCATGCTGTGCACCGCGATTACGGCGGTGCCAAGATCGGCATGTGGCTCTTCCTCTTCACCGAGATCATTCTGTTCGGTGGCTTGTTCATCCTCTATTCGGCGTACCGCTCGAAGTACCCGCACGAGTTCCATGACGCCGGCAGTGAGTTGAACTGGGTCATGGGCGTGATCAACACCGCGGTCCTGCTGACCAGCAGCCTGTCGATGGCGCTGTCCATCACTGCGGTGCAGAAGGGCAACCGGCGGTTATCCATGCTGCTGCTTGCCGTCACGGTAACGCTCGGCGCCGTCTTCCTGACGGTGAAGTACTTCGAATGGATGGTCAAAATCCACCATGGTCTGTACCCAAACGGGCCCGAATTGCTGAAGCGTCAGCCGGGTGAGATCCTCTTCTTCGGACTGTACTTCACCATGACCGGGCTGCACGGCGTGCATGTCATTGCCGGCATGGTGGTCCTCTCGATCATGCTCGCGCTGCTGGCACGAGGTCGCATTCGGCAGGATGACTACATCAAGCTGGAAAACGCTGGGCTGTACTGGCATCTGGTGGATGTCATCTGGATCTTTCTCTTGCCCCTTTTCTACCTCGCCGCATGAACCAACTCGCCATCGAAGAAGAACACGGACACGTCGTCCCGTACACGACCTTCATCACGGTGTGGGCCATTTTGTTGGTGCTCACCATGATTCTGACGTTGGTCAGTAAGGTCTTCCACGAGGCGCTCTCCGTCTGGGCCATGCTGACCATCACTCCGCTGAAAGCGGGGCTGGTCTTCTACTACTTCATGCATCTCAAGTTCGAAGGGCCGCTCCTGAAGGCGATGGTGTTCGTGGCGCTGGCGACCTTGGTGGTGTTCATCGGGATGCTGTTCCTCGACAGCTCAATTCAATGAGTGAGCCATGCCCTTCTTGACGCCACCGTTGAGCATCGCAGACAGGGTCGACAGCGTCTTCCTCTACATCTTCATCCTCTCTGTCGCTTTTCTCGTCTTCATCACCGCACTCATGGTGTACTTTGCGGTGAGGTACAGCCGGAAGCGCAACCCGACCCCGGTGGACATCGAAGGCAATGCGTTGCTCGAGGCGACGTGGACCCTGACGCCGCTCGTGCTGTTCCTGAGCATGTTCTATTTCGGGTGGACCAACTTTGCCTACATGCGCAATCCGCCACGCGACGCCATGGTGGTCGAGGTCACCGCTCGGCAGTGGGCCTGGAGCTTCACGTACCCGAACGGCAAGCGGACGGATGAGATGTACGTCGCGCTCAACCGGCCGGTGAAGGTGCAGTTACACTCCCTGGACGTCCTGCACGGATTCTATATCGCCGCCTTCCGCGTGAAGGAGGACGTCGTACCGGGCAGGACGAATTTTCTCTGGTTCCAGCCCACGCTCCTGGGCACCTTCGACATCCAATGCACGGTGATGTGTGGCGTACAGCACTCGTATATGCTCTCCAAGGTGCGCGTGTTGTCGGAGGAAGACTTCAAGGCCTGGTACTTCAGTGACGAGAACGCGCCCAAGCCCGTCAGCGCCCAGGCGGCTGCCGCACCTGCCGCGGCCGGAGCGTCGGGCGTGGCCGTCCTGCGGCAGAAGAACTGTCTTGTCTGCCATTCCGTCGATGGGTCGGAGAGGGTCGGGGCCACCTTCAAGGGTCTCTTCGGGAAAAAGGAGAAGGTGGTTGCGGGAGGGAAAGAGGAAGAGGCCGTTGTCGACGAAGCCTATCTCGCGAGAGCCATCCGCGAACCTCGCACGCACATGGTGAAAGGATATCCCCCCACGATGCCTGCGCTCTCTCTGACCGACGACGAGCTCGGACAAGTCGTCACCTACGTCAAAGGCCTGCGCTAGACTGCGACAAATCTATCGGGCCGCGATGCGTACACGGGCGCGGTCGACCGATCGTTCTCGCGCTGCACGCCGCGGATGGGTTTACCACCGAGTGGACGGCCCGCCTGGCGCGCACAATCACCGCATGATGGCGAATTGCGGTCGCCCGTTGCGCCGTCTATTCTCTCATCATTGACAGGAGGAAGGCATGCAAGTCGGCATGATCGGTCTCGGACGCATGGGAGCCAATATGGTGCGGCGCCTCATGCGAGGCGGCCACCAGTGCCTGGTGCACGATGTCTCGGCTGACGCCGTGCGGGCGTTGGCCAACGAGGGCGCGTCGGGTGCCACGTCGATCGAGGACTTCATCGCGCGGCTCACCCCACCGCGCGTCGTCTGGTTGATGGTACCGGCGGCGGTCGTCGACTCCACGCTCGACAGCCTGCTTCCCCGTCTCGCGGCCGGCGATATCGTCATCGACGGCGGTAACTCCTACTACCGCGACGACATCGATCGCGCCAAGCGGCTGGCGACACGCGGCCTGCACTATGTCGACTGCGGCACGAGCGGCGGCGTGTGGGGGCTGGCGCGCGGATACTGCCTCATGATCGGCGGCGAACCCAACATCGTACGCCATCTCGATCCGCTGTTTGCGACGCTCGCCCCCGGCGCCGGCTCGCTGGAGCGCACCGCCGGCCGTGAGAAGCTCGCCGGCACCGCGGAACAAGGGTACCTGCACTGCGGCCCGAACGGCGCCGGCCACTTCGTCAAAATGGTCCACAACGGCATCGAGTACGGCTTGATGGCCGCGTACGCGGAGGGCCTCAACATCCTGCGACACGCCGACGTTGGGAAGCGCACGCAAGCGGCCGACGCGGAGACCACACCACTGCGTCATCCGGAGTACTACCAGTACGACTTCAACCTGGCCGACATCGCCGAGGTGTGGCGGCGCGGCAGCGTGATTGCCTCGTGGCTACTTGACCTTACTGCCGCTGCCCTGGCGAGCGATCCGCACCTTGATCGCTTCAGTGGCCGCGTATCGGATTCGGGCGAAGGACGGTGGACGCTCGACGCGGCCATCGACGAGGCCGTGCCCGCGAACGTCCTCGCCGCGGCGCTCTTCGAGCGCTTCAACTCGCGCGGCCAAGCCGAGTTCCAAGACCGAGTGCTCTCCGCCATGCGCTTCGAGTTCGGCGGGCACGTCGAGAAAGCCGTCGACAAATGAGCGTGCTGCGGTCCGACGCCTTGGCCTTCTTCGGGGCCACCGGCGATCTGGCGTACAAGAAGATCTTCCCGGCCTTCCACGCGATGGCGCGGCGTGGCCATCTCGACTTCCCCGTCATCGGCGTGGCGCGCGCCGGTTGGACGATCGAACGGCTGCGGGCGCACGCCCGCGACAGCGTCGCTGAGCACGGCGGTGGTGTCGACGAAGCGGCCTTCGCGCAGCTCTCGGCACAGCTCCGCCTCGTCGGCGGCGATTATGAGGATCCGGCGACCTACACCGCGCTCTGTCAGGCGCTCGCCGGTGCGAAGCGGCCCGCATACTACCTCGCCATCCCGCCCAGTATGTTCGCCAGCGTGGTCGAAGGACTCGGACGGTCCGGTTGCGCGCGTGACGCCCGCGTCATCCTCGAGAAGCCGTTCGGCCGCGACTTGCCGTCGGCGCAAGCGCTGAACAAGACGCTCCACACGATTTTCGACGAGTCCGCGATCTTCCGCATCGATCACTATCTCGGCAAGGAACCGGTGCAGAACCTGTTGATCTTCCGCTTCGCCAACACCTTTCTCGAGCCGATCTGGAACCGGCATTACGTCGAGAGCGTGCAGATCACCATGGCCGAGAGTTTCGGCGTTCAGGGCCGCGGCCGCTTCTATGAGGAAGCGGGCGCGATTCGCGACGTCATCCAGAATCACATGCTCGAAGTGGTGGGCTTCCTCGCCATGGAGGCGCCGATCGGAACCTACCACGAGTCCATTCGCGACGAGCAGGTCAAGGTGTTCCGAGCGATCCGCCCGTTGAGCCCGGAGGATCTCGTGCGCGGCCAGTTTCGCGGCTATCGGCAGGAAGACGGCGTCGCGCCGGACTCGACCGTCGAGACCTTCGCCGCCGTCCGACTCCACATCGACTCGTGGCGTTGGGACGGCGTACCGTTCTACATCCGCGCCGGCAAGTGCCTCCCGACGACCACCACCGAGGTGCTGGTGACGCTCAAGCGACCGCCGCTGCGGAAGATCGGCGTGGAGGAGACCAACTACTTCCGCTTCCGGCTCGGTCCGGACGTGATCATCGCCGTTGGCGCGCGCATCAAAAAACCGGGCGACCAGATGGTCTCGGAGCCGACCGAGCTGAAGGTCGTGCACCAGCCCGACGGAGTCGAGATGGACGCCTACGAGCGTCTGCTGGGCGATGCGATGGAGGGCGACGGAACGCTGTTCGCGCGCCAAGATGGCGTCGAGGCGGCGTGGACGATCGTCGAACCGATCCTCGGAAACGCGACGCCGGTGCACGAGTATGCGCCGGGCACGTGGGGGCCGCCCGACGCCGCCCGGCTGACGGAGGAGGTCGGGGGCTGGCACTGCCCGCCGTCCTGAGGATCACGGTGGAGACGACGATGAACATCCTAGTCATCGATGTTGGAGGCACGCACGTCAAGGTGCTGCACGGGCGCCCGCAATGACCGAGACGGCCAACGACCGCAACCGGGTCGTGTTCCTCTTCGACGTCGACAACACCCTGCTCGATAATGACCGGATCATCGTCGACCTCAAGCGCTACCTCGTGCGCGAGGTCGGTGCCGGACGGGCCGAGCAATATTTCGAGATCTTCGAGAAGCTCCGTACCGAGCTCGGGTACGCAGATTACCTGGGGGCGTTGCAGCGGTACCGCGTCGCGCACCCGCGCGACCCTCACCTGCTGGCGATGTCGTCGTTTCTGGTGAACTACCCGTTCGCGAATCGGCTCTTCCCCGGCTCGCTCGACGCACTCGAGCGCGTCGCCAAGTGGGGACCGACCGTCATCCTTTCCGACGGCGACGTCGTGTTCCAGCCGCGCAAGGTCGAGCGCTCCGGATTGTTCGATGCGGTTGACGGACGCGTGCTCATCTACATTCACAAGGAGCAACAGCTCGACGACGTCGAGCGGCGCTTTCCAGCCGAGCACTACGTGCTGGTCGACGACAAGATCCGCATCTTGACGGCGGTCAAGAACGTCTGGGGCGCGCGTCTCACGACGGTCTTTGTGCGGCAGGGGCACTACGCCCACGCCGCCGACGTGGCGAGCTACCCGGCGGCGGACATTACGATCGAACGCATCGGCGCGTTGCTCGACTACGATTTACCCACGCTCCTCGGCGGCGCGCGAGGGGAGGGGACAGCATGAAGGCAACGTTCGGGGCGGGGTTCTTCAACGGGCTGCGATGCCTAGCCCGACTTGGCGGGCGTGTGATACCATGGATTGCACATGATGGTCGACTCGCGACGAGCCGCTCTTCCAAGCGATGAGCTGCCCATGAAGGTTGTCGGACGGCGAAGGTGGCGAGGCGGGCTCGCCGCCGCCGCGGGCCTGCTGGAGATCGCCCTGCGGCTCCGCGGCGACAAGCCGTTCATCCCCAAGGGCGTGTATCGCTTCGCGAGTTTCGAGGAGAGCGACGCATGGTCCCTGACGATGCTGACGAGGCCCCGGAAGCACGTCCCCCGCTCCTAGCGGACCTTGTTTCTCTCTGCCGAGACCTGAACGCGGCGGGTGCAGCCTACGTGGTCATTGGCGGCATGGCCGTGATTCAGGCCGGCTTCCCGCGGGCCACGGGCGACATCGACCTGCTGATCGACATCTCCCCGGCGAATCAAGAGCGGGTGCGGCGGGCACTGATGAAGCTCCAGGATCAGGCCGTCCGTGACGTGGCGCCCGACGATCTCGACCGGTATGCCGTTGTGCGCGTGGCCGATGAGATCGTTGTCGACCTCATGAAGGCGGCGTGCGGAATCGCCTACGAAGAGGCCAGCCGGCACGTAGACGTCGTCGAGGTCGACGGTGTTCCCATCCCGTTCGCCAACCCCGAGCTGCTCCTGCGGATGAAGGACACGTATCGCGACAAGGACAAGCTCGACCGTGCCTTCCTGGCGCGTCTCGTCGACCAGCGGAAGAAGCGCTAACCGCAGAGAACCGCGTCGTGGGGATCTCATCCGCGAACGACTACACGGCATCCGCAAAGACTTCGCGATCGCCTTCGAGAAACGCGCGCTACCGGCGCGGTCTCGCGCCGACCGCGGTGCTTTCGTGCGTGCGCAAGTCCTTTCAGCTCTATTGGTAAATTCCACTTTCAGTTGCCTGACCCCAAGAATCCCACGGCGGTGCCAGCGGTGGTTGCACGAGCGGTGGTTTACGTGCCGTTGACAACTGATGCGCCGAGGTGTCTGATGCGCGCGTCTTTCGGAGGAGGCTGTCATGAAGGCGCCGCGTCAACGCATCATCACCCACCTCGCTGTCATCACTGCGACGCTGCTGATCGTCGCCACAGCCGGCTCGGCCGCCGTCGTCGTGGTGCCGAACGCGCAAACGAGCGTGGAAGGCAACTATGATAACACCTGGCCGTTCAGTTGTGGCGTCCTGTACACAAGCCAGCGTTATCAACAAGTGTATCTCGGCTCCGAGGTCGGGAGCGGGACGATCACGCAGATCGCCTTTCGCCCGGACGGAGTTTTGGGAGGAGCCTTTGGACCCACCACTATTACGGGCGTGACGATCACGCTGTCCTCCACGAGCGCCGCCCCAGACTCGATGAGCCTGACCTTCGCATCGAATGTCGGCGCCGATGTCACCACGGTCTTCAGTGGGAACCTTGTCCTGCAGAGCGCCGACACTGGTGGCCCGCCGCGAGATTTCGATATCGTCGTTCCGCTGACCACTCGCTTTACGTTCAACGGAGCGACCGGAAAGAACCTGTTGCTTGACGTGACCATCCCGACGTGCGTCACGACCACCCCATTTGATGCGCAGGATACTTCTGCGGATCCGGTTTCGCGTACTTTCACCCTCTCTAGTGGAGCCGGGTCAGCGACAGCGGATTTGGGGGATACTGTTGGGCTGGTGACTCAGTTCACCTTGTCCCCGGCATCGCAGGGGGCGCCCACGCTGGGCGGGGTGGGCCTGTTCGTTTGCGTCCTGCTGCTGTTGGGAATTGCAGCGTGGTCGCTTGCACGCGGACGCTTCGGCGAGAGTCGCGACCACACCGCGTCTAAACTATAACGTTTAGCGTTTGAGCTGCGCCGCGCGTACACGGCGCAGCAGGAACCCCGTGTTCAGGATCGCCTGCAACGTCTCGGGGCAACCCTTGCAACTTTCTGCAGCGCTCAAGGAGGACCGTGTGCCGCCGAAGGACATTGAGCGGGCCATCCGGCGTAAGCAAACGTTCGAGCAAGACCCGCGGCGCCACACTTACCAGGCGGAGCTGTGACTATGGCCAAGAAGAAACGGACAACCACCGATGCCGTTGAGATCATCACCCGGCGCTACTTTACCGGTCGCAAGGGCCTCGACGAGCGCTATGAACAAGAGGTCGCGAACCTCGAAGTGGCCCGCAAGCTGTACGAGCTGCGCACGAAAGCGGGCCTCACCCAACGCCAACTGGCCAAACTGGTTGGCACCAGCCCCTCTGCGATCTGCCGGCTCGAAGACGCCGACTACGAAGGACACTCGTTGTCTATGCTGCGACGCATCGCCGCGGCTCTGAGTAGGCAGGTGGAGATTCACTTCGTACCCGCCACTCGCCGGCGCCGCGCCGCGTAACGCGGCTGCGGTCCTGTCTTAAAGCGGGCGCCGGCTAACGGTCGAGTTGGTGTAGGGATCGGTAGCGATGTTCAGCACGATCAGTCGTACCAGCCATGAGAGCTTCGATTCCGACTCTCTCGACCAACGTCCTGTTGCGCCGCAATCCGAGACTCGACTGAGGGATGTGCTTCGAACGTCTTGGCGCTCAGGCGCGGCGTTCTCTTTGCCGTCGCCTGGAGCGGCGGGTTCGGCCAGTCGTCTACGCTGCCAACTTCACGGCGACCGACACGCCGGCCTTCGCACACAAGCCGACCAGGTAGTCGAGCGAGAGCTTGTCCACTTTGTTGCGCGCGATCTCAGAGATGCGTGGTTGCACCACGCCCAGACGCTTGGCCGCCTGCGCCTGCGTGATACCTTCGCGGTCCATCCATTGCCGCAACGCCTCCGCCAGCTCACAGCGCAGAAGCATGACGACCGCCTCGTGCGGCGGGAAACCGAGATCGAGAAACACATTGCCGCTACCCTGTATGATGCGTGTGTGGATCTTCTTCATGGCTCCTCTCCGATCATCTTGTAACGCCTCGCGGCCAGTTCGATGTCCGCCGGCGGTGTCTTTCGTCTCTTCTTCTGGAAGGCGTGCAGCACATAGACGGCATGCTCGAACTTCACCACGTAGAGCACGCGGAACGCGCCTGCTTCGTCTCGCACGCGGATCTCGTAGGCGCCCGATCCCACGCTCGGCATGGGCTTGAAATCTGCGGGTTCGCGGCCCACTTGTACCATGAACAACTCGTACCCGGCGCGTCGACGTGCAGACTCCGGGAAGGCTGCCAGGTCCTCGCGGGCCGTACCCACGAAGCACGCCTGCTTCATGTGATCCGCATCATACGAACATTCGTATAGCGCCGCAAGGGGCGTCTCGGTCGACAGCCCTTCACAGTCCGTGGCGCATTCGATGGTGGCGGATGTATTGCGGTGCGGGTGGGTGGGAAGCTGGCTGACGAAATGAGCAAGTCGTGGGTAACAGATCCCGAATGGTAGCACTGTCGATCGGCGATCGCTGGACCACGCGCAAGTCGTCGCTGAGTGACCAATAGCCGCTTTCGAAGAGCGCATCATGAAAGCGACAAAGACAGAGCACGTTGCTCAACAACCCGCGCGTTTCGGTTCGTTCGCTCCATCCGATTACGTGGCTCGTGACTAGGAGTTGGGTGTCGCTGATTTCGCACAGCGCACATGTGTAAGCGTAGTTCCTAAGGGTGAGTTCTCTGAGCTTCGCCTGACCGTGCCGCCGCCGCACCTCGGCGATGCTAGAGGAGGTTTCAATCTCGCCGGGGAAGCAGCCGCGGTTCTCAAGTATCACCTTCTCCAATTCATCATCGGATAAGTCCTGGGCTTCAACGTCTACCGGGGGTAAGGAATCGGCTGCCAGCGCGAGCGATGAGAACGGCCTGCCATCGGTCAGCTGACAGAGTCCTCGCTGTTTGGCACTGTGAACGTAGCCAACTAACTCGACTTCCAGACCGCGAGGCCAAGCAGTCTTGGGCGCAAATCCAGCATCGATGACATCACGTACTACCCTACTGACGGTTGGGGTCTTGCCCGCACGCCGAACAAGCTCGGCCTTAATCAGCAACGGAACGTTGGCGTACGAAACCCACTGTTTGTTGATAATTTGCACCGAGAATGGCTTCCAGGCGTGAGCGGTGGCCCGCTGGGTCTCGTATTGATGCGGTTGACGCAGTCCGAGCCCCGATGCTGCGATCAGCTCAGAATCGGTCAGCGTCGAGAAGTGAGCCGCGAGCTTTTGACCAATCTGAATGTCCCTGTTGTCGTCTTCCAGTTTGCCCAATGCTCACCTGCTCATTTGTTGGAATACGCGGTAGCCGTCGTATTCCCGTGCTGAATTGCCGAACGGCTCGCCGCTGACCCGCGCTGGGCCGGGCGGTGTTGGGGGCAGCCGGGTCGAGCGGCTTGTTCGGCGAACACTCCCGCCTCAGCGTTCTTCGAGGAACCGAAAATGGTTCCGAAACGTTTCATCGATCGCCCGTCCGCGTTTGGAGTCTTCCGAAAGAAGGTTGAAGTAACTTGCGTAGTACGAGTCTCTCTTCTGATCACCATCGAGGAAATCCACCACGAGGCGAGCGTCTTCGGGTTCTGGGTCGCGAGTTTTCATGGCAAGCACTTCAAGCCAGTGCCGCACCTTTGATACCTGCATCGGGTCACGGATTGTCACGACGATTGGAGCAGTCCGACGGACGTCTTCGGGTGACAGGCGCGCACGCGTAAGCGCGTCCCAGCCTTCGTAGTATATGACCGCCCTATCTGACGGACCTTGCGCGATCGCCACCCCGCACAGGAGCAAGGAGACGACGGCGAGTGCAAAATGCAGGTTTTTCATGCTCGCGGTAACTCAACGCCAGCCGCCGAACGCCGCAAGAAGCTCCTCGCTACAGGCAAATACCTGAGTATGCGCCTGCTGAAACATCGCATGATTGGAGTCATTAACTTCCCGGGGGTTGAGAACGCGCCGATGCGTTCCGCCCTCGGGCTTCTCGGCCTCAAGCAGCAAGCCAGTTGTTGGAGATACTGGATAGTAAAACGCAAGCTCGTCGACCTGGGTGCCGAGTGGGAGCCCAACCGCGTGCATATTGATGACCGGCTGGTCGGAGGTAACCAGCTCGCCACCTTCACTTGCCTGGAGAATAGTGATCCGCAACCTATCTCGGCTCGTGAATAGGCGATAGCTGATATTGGTTGCAAAAATGTGGGCCATCACACCCCATGCACGTTCCGCCTCGACACCGGGAACGCCACGGACAGCCTCAAGCGCATCCGAGCGAACCTTGTTTGTTCTCAGGTACTGAACACACAGGAAGTGGAGGAACCCCGCGAATTCATCTTCGCTCGCGAGAAACGTCAGATCCCGATTGCGTAGTGCTTGCAACTGCGGGATGGACTCGGATTCAATTTGGCTGTGCAGATCTTCCTCGAGGTTGCTGATGGCGTCATCAAACGCGCGGACGGCATCAGGAAGGTGTCCTACCACCGCCTCGTACCGTCTCTTCAAGTCAAAGATGCTTGTGAAGATAGAAATCCAGCCCGCCTGAAGGGATCGAAGTTCCGGCAGACACCTCTTGATGCACACTTCTTCGATCAATCGAAGATCGGAATCCGTGAGTTCTTTGAGGCGGTAGAAATCCGTCTCCACTGCAAGGTTGGAAGTACTTGAGCGGAACAGACGGCCATCACGCAGGCACGCAATCGTGCCACCCGTTGTCCACGCCTTAAGATAGTGTTGCCAAACGTAGTGGTGCCGCCGCTTTTTCATGAAGGACCAATCTGGTCTAGCCAGCCCACCTCACAAATCCAGGACAGCCGAACCACATTTATCCGTACCAACAAAAGCGACAACCCCCGCAACTTCACGCGGGCTATTGGGCCTTCAAGGTCGGGCAAAACATAGGCTGAATCATCTTGTGCCGTCAAGAGTTGTGCCCGTGACACCTCCCCCATTGTCCGTCTGCTAGCCCGCCGCGCGTGGCGGCTAGCACCCCCACCCGCGGTCAGGCGGTCGGCAGGCTCTGCACACCCCGCCTGCCACGATTCAAGACGTGCGCGTAGAGCATAGTGGTCTTCACGTCGCGACGCCCCAGATTCGGGGCTGCCGCGGTCGGACCTCTCCAACCATCCAACGATACTTGACAATCATCACGGATCAGCGCCACCTGCGCCCTCAGAGCGGCGATTTCAAGGGCGAAACGGCTCTTTCAAGGAAGAGGGACCGTGCCCCGCACCGAGCGCCACCATCACGCCGCCGTCCGGCGGGCCCGGCGGCGGGTCGATCGCACCGTGGGTTTGATGAGCGATTCGGTTGGTATGTCGAGGCCGCGGTGCAAGCGACGAATCATGTCGATCGTGAGCGGCCGCTTACGGTTGAGCACCTCGGAGACCCGATTCCGGCCCCCGAGCAGCGCTGCCAGCTCCCGGCGCGACACGCCCCGTTGTTTCGGGGCTGCTGGGGTCGGACCTCTCCAACCATCCGAAGATACTCGACAATCATCACGAATCAGCCCCACCTGCGCCCTTAGAGCGCTGATTTCAAGGGCGAAATGGCTCTTTCAAGGAAGAGGGACCGTGCCCTGCGCCAATCGCTATCATTTTCCGCAGTACGCCTGGCACATTACCCACGGAAGCGAGGATGGGGACGTTGCTAAGTTGTTGAGTTGTTAGAAAGCATACTCTCGCCAGTCAGCCACGAAACACTTTTCAGATCGACAGCGGCCCGCTGACACACCGCATCAACAACGGCATCGCAGACGACTTGACGGCAATGTGCTACTTGTAGCACACTGGAGGCATGAGAGCGGCGGGCATTCGCCAGGCGCGACAGCATCTGTCGATCCTCTTGGACGAAGTGGGTAAAGGGCACGAGGTGCTGATCACGGACCGCGGCCGGCCGGTCGCTCGGCTCGTTCCGCCGTTGCCGGAGTCGACGCGCCCTTGGTCGAGCCACCGTCGCTTTCGCGCCAGTATCCGCCTCAGGGGAAGGCCGCTATCGGAATCGGTGAGCGAGGACCGTGCAGATCGCGTCTAGTCCGGTGTATCTGGATACCAGCGGGCTGGCGAAACTCTATGTCCCCGAACCAGATAGCCCGACGCTTGAAGCGGCGCTGGTCGGACGCCGCGATCTGATCGTTTCCGACTTGGCGGTAACCGAGCTGACCTCCACCATCGCTCGGCGGAGGCGGGAGGGCGATCTCTCTGCGGCGCATGCGCAGCGCGTCTACCAGAGGATCATGAGAGATTGTGAAACCGGAGCGTTTCGCCATGCCGAACTAACCACCAGCGTCCACCGTGATGCGGAACGCCTCATGCTCGGCCTCGGTCGGAACGTTCCCTTGCGCGCCGCGGACGCGTTGCACCTCGCCTTGGCCCGTGCCTACAATGCCCACGTGCTGATCACCTTCGATCGGCGCATGCGCGCGGCAGCCGAGGTTTTGGGAACCTTCGAACTTCCCGGCTGAAGTCTCTGCGGCTCAGACGAGACGGCGTGCTGCGACCTTCCCGGCAAGACCCGTTGCTGGCACGAAGGCGGCCGAGAGCGGCGCTGCGGGCGAGATGCGTATCTCGCAGCGCAGCGCCGTGACTTCGGTGTGCGGCGTCGCAGCCGGCGAGGGCCGCGTGGGCGGCGCTCAGCTGCCCGTCCGCGTCGAGCACCGCCTGGTCGCGTCCTGGTACACGCGTTGGGCGCACTCGAACGCCGCCAATCGTGCTGTGACACGGACCCTGTTCTCGATCCCACCGGGTTCCATCGCAACGGCGGGCCCACGCAAACCATCGCGCTCCAAGCGGGCAGCCCGGCGATTACTGCCGGAGACGAGTCCGTCTGCGCGGCACCGCCCGTGAACAGCCTCGATCAGCGCGGCTACGTCCGGCCGGGTGATGGCGCAACGAAGTGCTCCATCGGCGCGTACGAGTACAACTCGGTCCCAGCCTCACCAACGACGTGTTTCGGCGATTGCAACGGCGACGGCCAGGTCACCGTGGACGAGATCCTGATGATGACGAATATCGCGCTCGGCAATGCGAATGTCTCGACCTGTCTCGCAGGTACTGCAAACCACGATGGCCAGATCACCGTCGATGAGATCCTCACGGCGGTGGACAACGCCTTGAACGGCTGCACCACCACCTGAGGAGAACCGCTGTCACGGCGGGCCGGTGCGCCTTTCGGTTCCCGAGGCTCCATGCGGGATCCGTGGAACACATAATGAGTTGACTACAGTAGTCGCCAAGTCTAGTGTACTGACCGTGGGTACCACGAAACGAAAAACAGTGATCAACGCGGAGGCGTCGCAGATCGAGCGGGTTCAACCACTGATCGAGGCCGGGCGGTACCGAACGCTCTCCGAGTTCGTGCGGGAGGCCATGGACGAAAAGTTGCAGCGGATCGAGCGGGAGCAGATCGCGGAGGCCGTGGAGCGCTACTGCGCGGCTGGACACGCGGTTGAGGATCCCGACCTGATCGACGTTCAGGCCTTCGATCGCAAGCCACGGTCACGTAAACCCCGAGAATCAGGCCGTGCAAAGAGGTGAGATATGGTGGGGAAGCCCAGCCTTACCGGGAGGATCGCGCAAGCGACGACCGTTCCTGATCGTTTCCCATGAGGCGTTCAACCGCAACGAACACTATCCGAAAGTGATGGTCGTGCATCTCACGACGGTGCGTCGCGCCGAAGGAGCGTATCCCTGGGAAGTCGATCTGCCGCACGGCAGCGGTGGGCTGGAGGTGAGCAGTGTGGCGAAGTGCGGAGAGATCTACACGCTGCTGAAAGCCCACCTTACCGAGCTTTCTGGGACGCTGCGCAGCCAACACATGGAGCAGGTCGATCGCGCCTTGGCGATTGCGTTGAGCCTGCCTCGCTGACGGCGGGCGCACACTTTGCGCCGGCGCCGGTCGATCTCACACGAACGGATCGTACGGAAAAATATCCGCACTGACATCGAGCTTGTAGAAGGAACTCTTGAACGCCTCGGGCACGACAGCGGCGACTTTCTCGGCCGTCCAGCCGGCGATATCCACGATCTGGCGGATGGGCCGTGGCTGGGAGAACAGGATGATCTCCTTGCCGCGCACGCAAAAAATTTGGCCGGTGATTTCCTGGGCCGCATCGCTTGCCAGGAAGACCACCAGCGGCGCGATCATCGCCGGGTCCATCTTCTTGATCTTCTCGACGCGGGCCTTTTGCGCGTCGGTCTCGGTGGGGATGGAGCCGATCATCCGTGTCCAGGCGAACGGGGCGATGCAGTTGGCGGTGACGCCGTAGCGCGCGAGATCGAGCGCGGCGACTTTGGTCAGGCCGACCACGCCCAACTTCGCCGCCGCGTAGTTGGCCTGGCCGTAGTTGCCGATCAACCCCGACGTCGACGTGGTGTTGATGATCCGCCCGCTCTTCTGCTGGCGCATGTGCGGGGCCGCCGCCCGCGTGCAGGCGAACGCACCCTTCAGATGCACGGCGATGACCGCATCCCAATCGTCTTCACTCATGTTGAACAGCATGCGGTCGCGCAGAATGCCCGCGTTGTTGACGACCACGTCGATGCGGCCGAACTTCTCCAAGGCAGTGCCGATGATCTTCTCGCCGCCGGCGAGGCTGGCGACGGAGTCGTAGTTGCTCACCGCGGTCCCGCCCGCCGCGACGATCTCGGCCACCACCCGGTCCGCCGGCGCCGCATCCCGACCCTCGCCGGTGGCGCTGCCGCCAAGGTCGTTGACGACCACTTTGGCGCCCTCCCGGGCGAGCGACAGTGCGATGCCGCGGCCGATGCCGCCGCCCGCACCCGTGACCACCGCCACCTTGTCCTTCAGCATCATGTGCGTATCCTCCTGAGCGTCATCCGCGTGCCTTCTACCGGTGCAGCGCTGGACCGGACGATCCGAAGCCGGCGGGCATGCGCTAGCCTTAGACTAGATCTTGGCCGCGACGCCACCCTTGGACTGCGGCGTCTTGGCGCCGGCTTTGGACTGCGGCGTGGCTACGCCTTTGGCGCCCAGCGTCGCCCGCAGCGCGCGCATCTGCTCCCGTCGTGCGATCTTCTTGCGGCGCTCGCGGTTGTACCGCGCCTTGTCTCCCGAGACCTTGCCCATCGTGTGCCTCTCTTTCCGGTCGCCCCTCGTGAATCGTGCGTGCGGAGAAATAGCGCGATTGGATCGATTGCACCAGTGCTCGGCCGGGCCTCTAGAACGGATAGTCGATGCCGGTGAACGCGGCGGGCGCTCCGCCCGAGCTGCCAAAGTCGACGTACGCAACCACCTGGGGGACGACGACGGCACGGAAGCCGAGCCCGCCGACGACGTGGAGGTCTTCGAGGGGAAACTCGCTGGCGGTATGGAACACCTTGCCGACGTCGAGAAACGGTGCGACCTCGAGATGCGCCCGCACCCCGAAGACTTCCCGCTCGTAGACGTTGGTACGCAGCTCCCCTTGGAAGAAGAAACGGTGGTTGTCGGTGAACCGGTGGCTGCCGAAGGCGCGCAGGCTGCTAATGCCGCCGACGCTGTTCTTCTCATAGAACGGGGCATCCCCACCGTGCTGCAGGTAATCCAACACCGCGTGGAGCGCAACGATGAACTTCTTGTCCGGCCGCAACGGAATGAACGACTTGCCCTCGAACGCATACTTGATGAACGAGTTCGAGCTGCCGAGGGCTTTGTCGACGATCTCGATGGAGCTATGGGCAAACAGGCCTTGCGTGGGAATGTCGTGAACATCACGATCGTCGTAGACCAAGCCGAACTGCTGGCCGAGGATCGTGGCGCCGGTAACCCCCTTGACCTCCGAGAGGCCGGATGACGGGTCGCGAACCTGCGGCAGGGTGCCGATGCCGCCTTGGCCAACGCGCACTTGGCGTAGCCGCGGTTGCCAGAAGCTCTGCAAAGGCCCGAAGAAGTTCAAGCCGGTGAAAAATGTCCCGCCATTGACCCGGGAGGTGAAGTTAGCCTCGTTCGAGTCCGGGGTATGGTTGCCGAACCCGTAGAACCGTTCGAACGGGTCCTCGTCGTGCCAGGCATCAGCGCGCAGGTCCAGCCAGCCGTCGAAAAGATCCTGGCCGGCGTAATTGCCTTCGAGGTACTCGCCCCGTTTAGTCCCCTTCCCGCCCATGATGAAGTACTTTTGTTTGGGGTCGGGATAGTCGAAGAAGCGAATCGTCGGGTACACGCCGAAGGTGTCGTTGTAGCGGATGTCGGGGGCAATGATACTGCGAATGCTCTTGGCGTCGTTGGCGATCAGCATGACGGGAAGAAAACCGACGGTGGTGCCCTCGTTCGGATCGACGATGACTTCGGGCAGCGGAATCAGTGTCGTATCGGCATGCGCGCGCTCGCAAAGGATGACGAGACACGCAACGCAGGCGACAATTACCGCGGCGTAGCGGCGGATGGCGACGCGCATCAGGTCATAAGATCACAGCTGGCTTTGGAGGAAAAGCCGGCCGGCATGCCCGGTAGTGTCCTAATTTGGGCACTAATATACTTGCCTAATCCCCTCACCTGCGTTATCATGCAGGCATGGATACGGAACGACTCCCGAAAACTTTGGTTGCAGCAGCCCGCTACTTCAAGAACCCGGATGTCTGCATTGACTTCCTCGCCGCAGTCCGCTGGCCAGACGGCGTGAAGTGCCCGACCTGCGGGAACGACAAAGTCAGCTACCTGGAAAATCAGCGCCGCTGGCAGTGCAGCAAGAAGCATCCGAAGCGCCAGTTCTCGGTCAAGGTCGGAACGATCTTCGAGGACAGCCCGATTGGCCTGGAGAGCTGGTTGCCCGCCGTGTGGCTGCTGGTGAACTGCAAGAACGGAATCAGCAGCTATGAGGTTGGCCGCGACCTGAAAGTCACCCAGAAGACCGCGTGGTTCATGATGCATCGGATTCGTCTCGCGCTGCAACGTGGCACCTTCGACAAGATGGTAGGTGAAGTCGAAGCCGACGAAACCTTCATCGGTGGCCTTGCTCGGAACATGCACAAGAAAGATCGCGAGCGAAAGATTACGGGCACCGGCGGCAAGGGCAAGGCCATTGTGATGGGGTTGCTTGACCGGAAGACGCGCAAGGTGCATCTCGCCCATGTGCCGGACGTGACAAGCCGGACGTTGCACGGAGAAATACAGAAGCACGTTGAGCCCGGATCACAGGTGCATACCGATGAAGGCGCGGGCTACCGCGGCCTAGAAGCAAACTATCTGCACAACGTGATCAATCACGCCGAGAGCTACGTGCGGGGCAACGTGCACACGAACGGCATGGAAAACTTCTGGTCGCTCCTGAAGCGTGGCCTCAAGGGTACGTACATCGCAACTGAGCCGTTCCATCTGTTCCGCTACCTTGACGAGCAAGCGTTCCGCTTCAACGAGCGCAAGAATGAAGACGGCGATCTCGGCCGTTTCATCGAAGCGCTCAGTACGATTGCCGGCAGACGTCTCACCTACAAGGCGCTGATCGGCGAGAAGGCCGAACCAACCACCGCCGCCCCGACAGTGCACTGAAGCGTTGGGGGCGGGGGAAGCGCAAGCGGTGCTAGAAATCAGTACTTAGGGTATGCTAGCATTTGGTCGATGGCCGAGCGGAAGGATACGATCATGGTGTTCGGGAATCCGGTCAACGTCAGTGAAGTGCCGGTCATTCGCAGCGAAGAACGCGCGAATGACTACGAGCTTGAAGACGGCAGCACCATTCGTTTCAAGGCTGTCGCAACGGCCGTTCTTCGTCTTGAGGGTCAGTACGACGGTGAGGGCAACCCGATGTACCTTGTAAAGAATGGCCAGATTGTGACCGTCATCAAGGCCGCGGCGAATTTGCGCAAGGCCCCTGCCTGAGATGTTGGACATAAGCTCGGCGCTCCAAAGTCAAGCTTTGGGGCTCAGTGTTTCTCTAAATCAATCGGGGTTGGACGCATTCGCCAAGCTTCTGATGTGCGAACGTCAGTTACGTCATCCCGACGGGTTGACGCTATTCCAGAAGACGGCGTCAGCGTTTGCGCAATCGGCCGATCTTACGGAGTTGCCGGAAGTTCCTGATCTTCAAAAACTGCCGCCCGAGGTTGAGCGGTTCTGCATTAAAAACGGACTGGTCCCTTACCTCACAAAGGCGCTGGAGCTTGTAGGGGAACTCTTTCCCGAAGATGCCCCCCGCGTTCAGCTTGAGTTCGACATGGACACCGATGACGAATGGATCACCCTAGAGGTAAGCGCCAGCAACGGAGTCTCCGACGCGGTGGCGCGTGAATCTCAGTTCAATGAGCGACGCATCTCTCTCATACCGTGGCCGCAACGCGATAAGATTCGGATCGCGTGCGACATAGTTTAGGGCGCGTTCTCGAAGAAATGAAGCCCCGAGAGTTTCAGGCTCTCGCCGAGCGCTTAGCTTCGCACGGAACTAAGGCGGCCGAATTTCGCACCGCTATCAGCCGATCCTACTATGCAAGTTATCATACTGCGTTCCAGTTGTTGGAGAAAATGGGGTTTCAGCTGCGCACTGGATCGTTAGCCCATCAAGACGTTCGCGATCACCTGAACAACAGTAGCGATTTGGAGATCATCAAGCAGGCCGGCGCGCTTGGCGATCTCTATGGAAAACGGAAGAAGGCGGACTACGACCTGGGCGAACCGTATGCCGAACGTCAGGCCAATGCACAATCAGCTGTCGAGATTGCGAACCTTACGATTTACAATTTGGTTCAACACCTAAAGGGTCCCAATGCTGCCGCCATTGAAGCAGCGATCCAGCGGTGGCGTTCAGCAAACGGGCGATCGTGAGCCGCTAACGTGGTTTGGGACCCTTTGATTTTCGTCGCTCCCGTCGCCACGCGGCATCTCGCCGCTTTAGCTCATCCTTACTGACGCCGACGATCTGCTGCACGGCGGCCTTGAAGCGTTCCCACGCTGGTGGACCTTCGACCATCTCACGGGCTGGGGCTGGCTTGGGCATGTTCCAAGCCTACCACTCAGGTGAGCTTCTGCGCAATCCGTTATGGCTTACCGCGTGGTGGATACTTCAACTGCCCTCGGAAGCGGATAAGCAAGACTAAGACGCAGGCTGTGAGCACGACCCACAACCCCAGCAAGGGCCAGAAAGGCCAGAACGGGTGAGACCAGACAACCCGGATATCGCGACCGTCACGAACAAGGGTCTGCGGTTTCAAATAGAAAGCGACGAGAAACATATCTGCCAACGCAAGAGACATGATGACCGGCCTCACCCACTTCGGCATTCAATACCATTACTACATTTATTGCCGACCTGTCACGTCTCGGCATGGAT
>JBIOJG010000026.1:0-74522 GCA_044450645.1 Binatia bacterium | reverse complement strand
GACGGCCAAGTTACCGCTGGAGGCGACGTGGTCGCTGAAGTAGGGGGAACTGACGGCCGACATAACCGTCGGCAGACCTGGCGTGGCCAGATCGACGACGGACAGGCCAAATTCGTAGGAGGAGGTGTAGGCCAGGCCGGCAGTGGTATCCACCGCGATGTCGGTTGCACTGCCCACATCGGCGATGAACCCCCTCAGCTGTACGTCGGGTACCACTGCCCCCGCGGGCGCCACAAAGAAAATCAGTGCCGATCCGAGCAGGATCAAGAGACATCGGACGATTTGGCTAACACACTCCAACATCACCCTGGCGACCTTGAGCAGACGACGCTCTTGCTGTGTCAGGGGTCGCCTTATTCCTTGAATTCTCACCTGCAGCTACTAATGTGGCCCCAGGATTTCGGAGCACATGCGGGACGAGCCACCGCCACCACGTACGTACCACCCATTAACCTACCAAAAACGTAATGGAAAAGGACGTGTAAGACAAGCGAAATTTTGAAACAGCTATGCCTGTTGCTCCGTGAGATTACGAGGCAACTCCGGCCTGACCCGGCTTTGCACAAGAATGAAGCGATCTTCCCACACGTCATTCCGGCGAAAGCCGGAATCCAGATTCGAGCCCCACGCCCCCGCCTGGATACCGGCTTTCGCCGGTATGACGGACCCACCGAAGGGATTTCTTGTGCAAAGCCGCCCTGACCCGTGTGTCGATTGCTTTAGGGAGCGTTAAGTGATGGATCCGGTCGCGCCAATGTGCTTGGATCGTTGGCTTTTTGTGGCCTTTTAGCTTGACAGCTATTGGGATTTGTGGTTTTGTGCCTGAGCGGTTGTCTCTCATGCGGCTACTATAGCCATGCTGAGGTGTTCGCTTGGCGGAGGTCCAGCGGAAGGAGATGAGGATGCATAATTTGAACAGGAAAGCTTTAGGTGCCCATCCTGGTTGGCGTCGGGTTGTGCTGCGGCAGATGGGGATGTGTTCACTGGCGGCCATCGCCCTTCTGTTCTCGACGGCAAGTGCCAACGCGCAACTTAGTTGCAACGCCTCCAGCGTTATCAACTACCAGCAGGTGGGGAATCATGCCACTCCTACCGCCACTCCCGGCGGGACACCGGTTCCAGATATGCAAGGTTCCATTGATACGGTTGAGCTCGACATCAATGTCGGCAGCGTCGACAACGGCAGCGGCGGCCAAGGGACTATCACGATAACCGAGATTTATTTCGATTTGGACTGCCAAGCCGGCACCGAGGGCACCCCGGGCGGATGCACGAACAATAGTCCATTAGCCATCTCCTATCTCGGTGACTCCACTATCGTGTCAAATTGCTCCGCCCCCACGGTGTGGGCGTCGACGGCGAAAATATGCTCGGGAGGAACAGACGCCGGCAAGGGCTGCTTCGTCAATTCCGATTGCAACAGCAATTCCTGCGTTGCAGGGCCAGCCGGCAAACTCATATTCGTCGCGACCAACGGCAGTGGCGGTAACGCTCCAATCGTCTCTAGTGGCGTTCCCGGCACCAGCCAAGTTAACATTTGTTCGCTCTGGTTCTCTATTCAGAAAGTGCGCGGGTCAGACGTAGATGTCGCCACCCCGTATAGGATCGAGCAGGACGCCGGCTTCATAGAGGCTAATTGCTCCAACGGTTTGAACGCGTCGAGCGTTCAGACGGGCGCGCTCTTCGAGGCGACCCCGACCGCGACGCCGACGAACACGCCGACGAACACGCCGACCCCGACGCCGACACCAACGAACACGCCGACGCTCACGCCGACGAACACGCCGACCCCGACGCCGACACCAACGAACACGCCGACGCAAACGCCGACACAGACACCGACACCGACGCCGACACCAACGAACACGCCGACGCTGACGCCGACGCAGACACCGACGCCGACGCCGACGCCGACGAACACGCCGACACTCACGCCGACACTCACGCCGACGCCAACACCAACGCCGACTCCAACGCTGACGCCGTCGCCGACGAAGACGCCGCCGCCGGTTCCCGTGATGCCGACGCCGACGTCACCGGCTGGCTTGCTCTTGATTGCCGGCTTGGGTCTGTCGATCGCCTGGATGCTCGGGCGGATGGCGCGGCGCGCTAACTAGCCAGAGGTTCGGTTGAGCACATGAGGGGAGGAGCGAATCGCTCCTCCCCTTTTTTATTGTGCGCGCGGTACCGTGAAGTACAGAATGAACTCCTGATTGCCTTTCGGACCTAGTATCGGCGACGGATACTCCCCGTGACAGGTGAGGCCTAGCGCCTTGCCGCAATCCTTGACAGCGTTGACTGCGGATTCCTGCAGTTTCTGATCGCGGACCACCCCGCCTTTGCCCACCTCCGTTTTGCCGACCTCGAATTGCGGCTTTACCAATGGCAGAACGATCGCACCCGGAAGCACCAGCTTGATGACGGCCGGAAGTACGAGGCGTAACGAAATGAAGGAAACATCGATTACGGCGATATCCGCAAGCTCCAGAAGGTTCGCCGGGTCAAACGCGCGGATGTTGGCTCGCTCAAACAGCGTGACGCGCGGATCCTGGCGCAGCGCCCAGGCGAACTGGCCGTAGCCGACGTCGATGGCGAAGACGTGTCGCGCGCCCCGCTGTAGCAGGCAATCGGTGAAACCGCCGGTTGAGGCGCCGACATCGACCGCAACAAGGCCGCGTACGTCGATGTTCCAATGTGCCAAGGCGGCATCAAGCTTGAGGCCCCCGCGGCTGACGAATGGAATATCGGCACCACGGACTTCCGGCGTGGCATCCGCGGGCACCAGCGCCCCGGGCTTGTCGACGCGCCGGCCGGCAACCCAGACCTCGCCCGACATGATGAGCCGCCGCGCTCGTTCGCGGCTGCCGACCAGGCCACGCTCAACCAGTAGCTTGTCGAGACGTTCACGCTTCGCGGGCATCAGGCGCTACAGGCACGCGCCACGACGAAGTGGGCAATCTCACGCAGCGGTTCAGCGGCTTGATCGAACGAGCGCAGCGCCCGCAAGGCATCAGCGAGCAACTCTTGAGCGCGTTCCTTCGCTGCCTGCAACCCCAGCACGGCCGGGAAAGTTGCCTTGTGTAGCATCTGATCGCGCCCGCTGTCCTTACCCGTGAGGGCGGTGGCGCCCTCTGCGTCCAGGATGTCATCGGCGACCTGGAAAGCGAGGCCGATGAGTTCTCCATAGCGTGTCAATTGGCGCAACTGCTCCGGCCGTGCTTGACCCAGAAGGCCGCCGGCACGAACGGCAGCCCGGATCAGCGCACCGGTCTTGCGGATGTGAATGAACTCCACCGTCGGTAAGTCCGCCGCCGTTTCTTCCGCGTCGATGTCCGCCGCTTGCCCACCGACCATGCCGTGTGCGCCGGCAGCGGCGGCAATTTCGACCAAGGCCTGCATTGCCCGGCTCTGCTGTGCGCTCGGTCGTGCAGCTGCCTCGGCCATGATGCCGAATGCCTCGGTCAACAGTGCATCGCCGGCGAGGATCGCGATGCCCTCGCCGAACACCCGGTGGTTGGACGGCTTGCCGCGCCGCATGTCATCGTCGTCCATCGCCGGGAGGTCGTCGTGAATCAACGAGTAGGTGTGGATCAGCTCGAGCCCACACGCAAACGGCAACACGGGGGTAACCGTCCCGCCCACCGCTTCACTGGCTGCTATGGTGAGGATCGGCCGGATACGCTTGCCGCCGGAGAACAGCGAGTAGCGCATCGCCTCATTGAGTTTGTGTGGCGGCAGGGTTGGAGGGATGCACCGTTCCAGGAAGCGATTCACCCGCTGCTGTCGGTGTTCAAGGTAGCGGGACAGGTTCACCTTGATTGCTTCCTGCGGCTGCCGGTCCGGATCGCTAAACCAACGGTCGTTCCCGCGCCCGGTCGGCTCATTCTTTGATCTCCTGGTCAGAGACCGGTCGTAGCCGTACTGCGCCTTGCGCATCGTGGCTCAAAAGTTCGATTCGGGCCTCCGCTTCGGTGAGACGCTGGTTCAGTGTCCGTACCAGTGTGATCCCGGCTTCGAAGGCGGCTAGTGCCTCCTCCAGCGGCAGGTCACCGGTCTCGAGGCGGGCAACGATGGCCTCCAACTCTGCCATGCCGTGATCAAACTTCTTGGGGTCTTTGGAATCTTCCATGCTGTGCTCCAGCTGTGGGTTCTTCCGCCGCGGTGTCACCTGCTTCTCCCTTCGACGATTCTAGTTAGCACCGGTGTCCTCAACACGCACCCTGGCGGTCCCGCGGGCAAATACCAAACGCAGGTCGTCTCCGGTCTGCAGACTGGCCGAGTCACGAACTACCGTGCCGTCGTCGGTGCGACGGGCGATGCTGTAGCCGCGGTGGAGTACCGCCAGAGGACTCAGCGCCTGCAATCGTTCGGCCGTGCCCCGGAGTTGCTGCTGCCCAAAACGGAGACGTCCGGTCGCTGCTCGCAGCGCGCGTTCACTCAGCTCATCGACACGCTGCTGCACGGTCTTGAGGACCTGGCGTGGGTCGCGCAGATGCCGCGCCAGGGCCGCCACGTGTTCGTGTTCACGGCGTATCTGCCGCTGCACTCCGAGCCGCAGGGCGAGCGCGTGTTTGTCCAACTGGACGACGAGATCACGCTGATCAGGCACAACCATGGCTGCGGCGGCGGTGGGTGTGGGCGCGCGGCGATCGGCCACCAGGTCGGAGATGGTCACGTCGACTTCGTGGCCGACCGCCGACACGATCGGCGCACGCGATGCCGCGATCGCGCGCGCGACGCCTTCATCGTTGAAGGCCCACAGGTCCTCGATGGAGCCGCCGCCCCGTCCGACGATGATCACGTCTACGCTCGGCACTCGATTGAGGTCGGCAATGGCTTGCACGATGTCTGGGGCGGCGCCTGTTCCCTGTACGCGTACCGGCCGAAGGATGACGTGTATGCGTGGACATCGCGCCCGCAAGACGGCCAACAGATCATGAATGGCCGCACCCTTCAGCGCAGTGACGATGCCGACGCTCTGGGGGAGGAAGGGCAGTGGGCGTTTGCGTGACTCGGCGAAAAGCCCCTCCGCAGCCAGGCGCTTTTTCAGTTGTTCCAACGCCAGTTGCAGGCTGCCGAGACCCCGGGGCTCCATGGCCTCGGCACAGAGCTGTAAACCTCCACGCGTTTCGTAGACGCCGACGTGGCCGCGGACGATCACTTCCATGCCGTCCTCAGGCCGAAAGGGCAGGAGCTGATTCGCGGACCGGAACATCACGATGGCGATCTGGCTGCGCGGATCCTTGAGGGAAAAGTAGAAATGACCCGACGGCGGCACACGGAAGTTGGAGATCTCGCCGACGACCCACACCTCGTCAAAACTGCTTTCCAGCGTTTCGCGAATACGCTGATTGAGTTGCGAGACCGTGAGGACTGTGGTCAGCGCGGGCAGCCCCAACGGTAATTGCATGTTCGGACTGTAACAGAAGGATCAACGCGGGGACAAGGATCGGTCCCGGACGACGGTCGAGGCGGGTACCAGATCAACGCCCGCGGCAGCAAAGGCTGGCACCACGGCGCGAAGCGCCGCCAGAGCAGCTTGCGTGGCGTGGCCGGTGGCGATGGTGTCGCCGCGGGTTCGCGCCGCTTCCACCACGGCGCGCAATTCATTCTGGATGACCTGCTCGTCGTCCGTATCGTCCAGGACGACCGTGTTGTCTGCGCACCCAACCGCCATCGACGCGGCCATCTCGCAAGTATCGCGCGGCGACGTATCGCTGGTGTCCACGACAAAGAGGTTCTTTTCCTTGGTGTCCTTCAACAGCCACTGCCGGCGTTCGTGATCGCCGGCGAGTAGCAACTGAAACCGGCTGGTGATGCCGACGGCATGCGGCACGGCTGCCAGATTCTGGGCCAGCCACCGTGAGAGGCTGCCGCGCTCGGCGGCGGTCGGCGAAGCAGGGGAGGGACCGTTGTCTGGCCGGTGGTCCGCCTCCGGCTCCAGTTGCAGCAGCACCTCGAGGTGAAACAGGGTTGCCAGTTCGGCCACCTCTTTCGAAAACGGCTGGAACGGCTTGATGGCGAACGTCACCGGCGCATCAATTCCGGCCAACGCCCGTGCGATCAGCAAGTCGCGGCCGAGGTCGCCGATGATAATCACCGCGCGGGGGCGGTGCGGGAGCCAATGGAGTGTGACGGTATGGGTCAATAGCCCGTCCACACCAACCTGCACTATGGCTCCGTCGGTTTCCTCACTGACGTGCAGTGTGACCCCCGGAGCGGCGGCGCAGGCCACATCGAACAACTGCGTGATTTGATTGAGCGACTCCGGCTTCGGCAGGGTGAGGTCATAGCGCCGGTGAAGCCAGCGCATCGCGCCGGCGCCTTGTGAAGCCATGGTCGGGGTGGGGAGCGGCAGCGCCACCTGGGAAAGCGCCGCCGTGACTCGATCGATCCGCTCGGGAAAATCAGCCGCCCAGTCTGAATGTGGCTGAGGAGGAACCGCGACGGGCGCTTCCGGACCCTGCTGCAATGCCGACAAACTCAGGAATATGAGCACGCCGAGGCCGCAGTTGAGGAAGAAGCCGAGAATTCTGGCCATAGAACGAGAGGCGCTGCCCGGCTTCAGGCAACGTCGCCGCCTGAAGCCGAAAGACGGCAGTGGATCAGGCGCAGCCGAACTTCAAAGCCACCGGCGCTCGTGGGTCATGGCGCGCTCTGCGCTACGACGGTTTTGAACACGTTCCAGCTCTTCAGCAGTTCGAGAGCGCGGTCAAGTTGCGGGTCCTTGCCCAACTCGCCTTCGTGCAGGGACGGCGTCTCCGCCGATTCTTCCTCGATCTGTTTCGGTTCCGTAGAACCAGGGGCGCTCTTGCCCTTGTGTCCGAAGTGACGAGGCAGGTTTTCTTCGCGAATGGCCGGGAAGCTCAGCCCACCTTCGGCCTTGGCCGGCACGACGTTGTTTTCGACCACGACGTCCGGCGTGATGCCGGTGGCCTGAATCGAGCGTCCGTTCGGTGTGTAGTACCTCGCCGTCGTCAATCGGATTGCCGCCGATTCGTCCAGCGGCAAAATCGTCTGAACCGATCCTTTGCCGAACGTTTGCGTGCCGAGGATGAGCGCGCGCTTGTGGTCCTGCAAGCATCCGGCGACGATTTCCGACGCGCTGGCGCTGCCGCCGTTGACCAAAACGATCATCGGGAAGTCGGTGTGGCTGCCTGCCCTATGGGCAAAGTACTTCTGCTTTTGGTTTTCCAGCCGGCCATCGGTGTAGACGACCAGACCGGAGTCTACGAACTCGTCGGAGACCTTGACGGCCTGCGTGAGCAGGCCACCGGGGTTGTTCCGGAGGTCGAGCACCATCCCGGCAATTGGCCCACCGTTCTCGTGCTCGAGGTTCGAAAGGGCGTGCTGCAGATCGTCATCCGTCCGTTCTTGGAACTGAGTGAGGCGCAGGTAGGCGTACCCCTTCTCCAACATGTGTGACTTGACGCTCTGAATCTTGATCACCTCACGGACGAGGGTCTGCTCGATGAAGTGCGCAACGCCCTCGCGCCGCAAGGTGAGACGGATCTTGCTCCCCTGCGGGCCGCGCATTCTCTTTACCGCTTCGACCAGCGGCATGTCCTTCGTGAACTCATCCTGAATCTTGATGATCTGATCGCCTGGCTTGATGCCGGCCCGATAAGCGGGCGTGTCTTCGATCGGGGAGACAACGGTCAGCACGTTGTTCCGGGTGGTGATTTCGATACCCAAGCCGCCAAAGCTGCCGCGCGTATCAACCTGCAACTCCTTGTACAAATCCGGAGGCAGGTAGGCGCTGTGGGGGTCGAGTGCGGCCAGCATTCCGGTGATGGCACCATCAATGAGCTGCTTGGTCGTTACCGGATCCACGTAATTCTTTTGAACGAGAGCCAGAACGTTGGTGAAGACTTCAATGTTCTCGTAGGTCTCCTTGGCTACTGCCGAGACGCGGCCGACGAAACGCCCGCCGAACCACAAGACGACCGTCACGCCGAACACGAGAACGATGGTACGCAGCCTTTGCTTCCGGGTGCCCATGTACAGAAATACCTTTCTCTACCGCACTCTAACAGTTTCTGCCGACGATGCCAGCCATTATAACCAAAGGGTCACAGACTCACAATTGACGCCTTCGCACCGCCAAAATCGCCTTGCTTTTCACCCGGTCCTTCCCGACAATAGATCGAAGCCAACAGGAGTTGGACCGACCACGGAGGTGGGGTGATGACCTCGCGAGGCTTGTTGCAGCAGAATCTGACGGCATTCTTTCGAGAGCTGCTGCAGGACGCGATGCGCACCCAGGACGTGCGTTCGAGCGAAGATTCGGAGTTTTACTTGGTGAAGCTGCTCGAGGGCTTTGCGCGTGCGGAGCAGGACTGGTTTACTCGGCCGTTGGCGCTGGAATATCTTGAATCGTTTCACAGCCCACCCCTGCACCGCTATGGCAAGCTCAAGCGAGTCGCCGACACCTCGCTGTTTGTCGCCGGTGTCTTCATGGAAAGTTTGCATCGAAAGTTGGTGAGCAGTGACTACTACGTCCAGCTCGGACGTACGGCATATGGCCACCTTTCCGTGCTTTCCAGCGGCAGGCGAGCCGTCCCGGCCGATCTCTTTTCCGAGCTGGCAGAGCGGTTCTCGGATTTTGTCCGCGTGCTGGCAGAGATCAGCTTCGAGCGGCTGTTTCAGGGGGACATCCACACACTTCGCGTCTACACGCGTTGGATGTACACCCGCAACGAACGCGACACCCGATGGCTGCTACGCCGCGGCATCATTCCCTACCTGCCCTCGCGCACGCTCCCGCACTGAGCGCGGCGGGGCCGCGGACGCGTGCGCTTATTTGCAGTTTTTTCCGACGACGATGGTAAAGAGAGACCGTCGCGTTATCTTGTAAGCCCGACTGATTTCCAGCCGCACTCCCGCCACGACATCGTCGAGCGACAGGGTCTGCCAACCCAGCCGGCGGGTGATCGGTTCGATGAAACTGTCCATCGCCGCCAACAAACGGTTGCGACTGCGGAAATGGTTGATGATGGCAATCGTCGCGCCTGGCCGGCTGACGCGCAACACCTCGCTCATCAAACGTCCGGCGTCGGGCACGACGCTCACGACGTGGAAAGCCATGACGTAATCGAAGGCGTTGTCGGGGAACTTCAGGTTCAGGGCGTCCATCTCGATGACCTTGAGGTGACGCCATCCGTTCCGGCCGATCTTCTCCTGTGCCTGTTCCAGCATGTCCGGCGCCAGGTCTACACCGGTGACCTGACAGTGCGTCGGATAGGCGTCGAAAGAGAGACCGGTTCCGACGCCGACTTCGAGCACGCGTGCCCCGGGCTCGATATTCAGCGAACGGATGACGTGAGCGATGCGTGGATAGAAAACCCAGGCGAAGAGCCGGTCGTACAAGTGCGAAAACTCGTAGTAGAGCTTGCTTTGATGCGCTTGGACCTCTTCGATGCTCGACATGATCTCTCCGCTCTATTGTGACGTGGACTTCTGACGCTGGGTTGGCGTCCGCTCAGGCCGCCGTCTCCCCGTGCAGTTGACGTTTGAAAAGCGCGATGTCCCGCTTGCGGAAGCGCCATTGTCGGCCCTTCTTGAAAGCGGGCAGGATGCTCTTGCGCGCGTACTCGTTCACCGTGTCGGGGCTGAGATCGAGAATCTGGGCGACATCCTTGCTGTTCAAGATCGCGTCATCTCGTTCCATCATGCATAGCTCTTGGCCGCAATGTTCGCTACTGGCCGCAGACCGGTAACACGCTGTGTTAGTTCAGTCAAGTTGGAAGGAGAGGCGGAGCCAGTCTGTTGCGACGGACTAATTCTGTCGTTCGATCGATAAGATACGCTCATTTGCTTGCGGCGCGCCGCAGATCACGCAGGCGGAGCTGAATCGACGTGGTTCCGTTCCATTCGTTGCGCTCGGGCGAAAACAAGATATCGAGAGCGGCCCCGTCGGCGATCGACGCCTCGGCCATGCCGAAGCCGATGGCCGACAGCGTACGGCTGCCATCACGCAACGAGACCTTCAGATGATTTGCGCCCACCGTCCGGCGCGAGAGGACGGTGACGTTCCGTGAGAGAAAAACCGGTTCCGGGTTACTCGGGCCGTGCGGTTCGAGCCGGTCCAGCTCCTCCAACAGGCCGTCACCAACCTCGGCCAGCGTCAGCTCGGCGTCAATTGTGGTCTCCGGGACGAAATCCTGCGGCCGCGTCGCCGCCCGCACCGCCGCCTCGAATTGCTCGGCAAAGGCTGGGATCTGTTCTTGCCGAATGCTCAAACCGGCAGCCATGCGGTGGCCGCCGAATCCCTCCAGAGAGTGACGGCAGGCTTTGAAGGCTTCGTGCAGATTCAAGCCGCGGATGCTTCGCCCCGAACCGCGTGCGATTCCGGTATCGCTACTGATGGCGAGTAGGACCGTTGGCCGATAGAAGCGCTCCACCAGGCGGGATGCTACGATACCGATCACGCCGGGGTGCCAATCGGGGGATGCCAGTACGATGGTCCGCCGTTCGGCGAAATCGCCGTCACCTTCCACGCGGCGGAGCGCGTCGGCCAAGATCTCTTGCTCAATGGCTTGGCGGTTACGGTTTTCTTGGTCCAATTCGGCGGCGAGCTGCTCGGCGCGCACGCAGTCATCGGTGGTCAGCAGCTCGACCGCTTGGGTCGCATCGGCGAGCCGCCCGCCCGCGTTGAGGCGTGGTGCCAAACGGAAGCCGACGACGCCGGTCGAAACCGCACTGACGCCGCTGACGGCCTTCAGCGCTACGAGACCGGGACACTGGGTTTGCATCAACTCGCGCAAGCCGTGCTTGACGAGGACGCGGTTTTCTTCGATGAGCGGGACGATGTCGGCGATGGTACCCAGCGTCACCAGATCGAGGTAGCGGCGCAGATCCGGAAGGTCCTGCTGCCCGGCTTCCCGCAGCCGCAGGCGTACGCCCAACGCCAGATAAAAGGCGACGCCGGCGCCACACAGCCCGCTAAACGGAAAGCCGGCATCGGCCTCGATCGGGTTCAAGACGGCATGGGCGGGGAGCGGAGTACCGGACACCTGGTGATGGTCGCATACGATCGTTTCCATCCCGAGCGTGCCTGCTAGGGCGATCTCGCGGTGGCTCACGCCGCCACAGTCCACGGTGATCATCAGCCGTACGCCGGCTGCTGCCAGGTGGCGCACGCCGGCTTCACTGACGCCGTAACCGTCACGCAACCGATGGGGGATGTAGAGGGCCGGTTCCTGCCCGAGTGCCCGCAGGAAGCGCACCAGGATGGCGCTGCCGCTGATGCCGTCGACGTCGTAGTCGCCGTAAATGCCGACGCGTTCGTTGCGGCGCAGGGCTTGAATGACGCGGTCCGCCGCCGCCGGCATGTGGCGAAACAACATCGGCGAGCGCAGGTGTTCCGAAAGGCGCGCGTTCAGGAAGCTGGACGCCGCCGCCGGCGTGGTAACGCCCCGGCAGGCGAGGAGGTGGGCGAGCAACGGGGAAATCCCCAGCTCGCGGCACAAAAGATCGTCGACTTCAGGCTGGCGGGGAAGCAGCTTCCAGCGCCGCGCCACGGTCATTCAGCGGTTCCGTCGCGTGCGTGAGGGATCCATCCACAAGACGATGGGACTGGCAATGTAAATCGAGGAGTACGTTCCAATGATGAAACCCACGAGGAGCGTAAACGCGAAGCCGCGGATCACGTTGCCGCCCAAGAAGAAGAGGGACAGGACGACCAGGATTGCCGTGCCGGTGGTGAGCACCGTACGGCTGAGGGTTTCGTTGATGCTGCGGTTGATGATAATGGCCATGGAATCGCGCCGGCTCTTACGCATATTTTCGCGGATCCGGTCGCAGACGATCACGGTGTCGTGCACCGAGAAACCGACCACGGTCAGCAGCGCCGCCACCACGGTCAGATCGATCTCGTAGTTGACGAGGGACAGTGCCCCGGCGGCGATCAACACATCGTGCACCAAGGCGATGGCCGCGCCGATGCCAAACCGCAGCTCAAAGCGGAACCAGATGTAGGCGCCCATCAGGAGCGTCGCAAAGGCCACCGCGAGCAACGCTCGCTGCCGCAGCTCCTTCCCCACGCGCGGGCCCACCAATTCGACTCGCAACACCTCGAAGGACTCCTTGCCGAACTTGGTTTCGAGGGCCTGTGTCAGGGTCTCGCTGATTCCTTTGGTTTCGCTGGCTTCGACGGGGAGGCGCACCAGGTACTCGGTGCTGCCGGCGCCGAAATCCTGGATGGTTGAATCGCCCAACCCGACCGTGCCCAGCCCGTTACGGATATCACCGATCGACTGCGGTTTGCTAAAGCGCAGGTGCACCATCACACCGCCGGAGAAATCGATCCCGTAATTGGGCCCGCCGTGGTAGATGAACGAGCCGATACCAATCGCAATCAGCACCCACGAAATGACGAGGGCGACGAGCCAGAAGCGGATGAAGTCGAAGTTCGTGCCCGGTCTGATGATTTCCCTGAACTTGACGTTTTCCATGAATCACACGCTCACTTTCTGCAGACGGCGGTAAGTGAGCAGGTAGTCGTACACCGTGCGCGTACAGACGACGGCGGTGAACACGCTGCTGACCAGGCCGATGCACAGAGTGATGGCAAAACCCCGCACCGGGCCAGTGCCGAACTGGAAGAGGATCAAGCCCGCCAAAAAGCTGTTGGTGTTGGTGTCGAGAATCGCTGGGAGCGCGCGCTGATAGCCGGCATCAATTGCGCCACGGGCGGTCTTGCCCAAGCGCAGCTCCTCACGGATACGCTCGTTGATCAGCACGTTTGCATCCACCGCCATGCCGATGGTGAGGACGATGCCGGCAATGCCCGGAAGGGTCAGCGTCGCCTGCATCGCCGTGAGCACCGCCATCAGGAACAGGACGTTGAGAATCAATGCCGTGTCAGCCAGCAGGCCGGCAAATTTGTAGTACATGAGCATGAAGATGACGACCAATGTGCCACCGACGACGAACGAGGTGATCCCCTGCCGGATGGAATCTTTGCCCAGCGAGGGACCCACGGTGCGCTCCTCGGCCACGCGTACCGGTGCCGGCAGCGCCCCGGCTCGCAGCACGATCGCCAGGTCCCGCGCCTCCTTGATGTCGAAGTTGCCAGTGATCGACGCCCGCCCGCCGCCGATGCGTTCGCGGATGACCGGGGCGGAGTAGACCTTGTTGTCGAGGATGATTGCCAGGCGCCGGCCGACGTTGGCGCCAGTGAGATCCTCGAATTGCTTGGCGCCGCGGGCGTTCAGTTCGAGGGCGACGTACGGGCCCTCGAGCTGCGTCGCCGGCCGCACTAAGGCATCGGAAATCACATCTCCGGTCATCAATGTCTTCGCTTCCACCAGGTACTTGGGCGCTTGAGTCCGGCCGCCGGTCCGATCGGCCTCCGCTCCGCCGAGGATCTCGGTTCCTGCCGGCAAGGGCTTCTTGCCGGAGAGGTACTCCTCAGGGCCCGGAACTTCCGACAGCACCTTGAACTCCAGTACCGCCGTGCGCCCGATCAGCTCCTTGGCGCGTTCCGGATCCTGGATACCGGGCAATTGGATCAAGATGTCCTGGGAGCCTTCACGTTGAATGATGGGTTCGCTGACGCCGAATTGGTCGATACGGTTACGGATCGTCTCGAGCGATTGATCGAGCGCCGACTCGCGCAGATGCTGCTCCTCGCGTTTAGAAAAAACCAGCTGGACGTTGGCGGTGCCGTCCTCCGTGCTGGAGTTCTCGATGGTCAGGTTTGGGAAGCGTTCCTTCACGAGGTCAGTGAACTGGCTGCGATCGCTGCTGTTGACGCGAACCTGAATGCTGGTGTCCTTGCGCTCGGCTGCCGTGATGCCGATCTTCGCCTCTTTCAGCTCGCGCTTGAGTTCCTCGATGGTATGATCGAGGGAGTTTTCCAGCGCTTTTTCGACGTCCACCGTCATCACCAGGTGTGTGCCGCCCTGTAAATCCAGCCCGAGATGAACGCGATGGCTCGGCAGGTAATCCTTCCAGAACTGGGGCAGGTCGGTCACGAACGTGGGGACCAGATACACGATCGCGGATACGGTGAGACCCAGAATGAGCAATGTGCGATAGAATAGGCTCTGATTTCTCACTTCTGTTTTTCCTTCTCTTTGGGGTCCTCTGAGGCACCGGCTTTAGCCAGGGAGACGACTTGTGCCCGGTCAACGCGCACGCGAACATTGGGGGCGATCTCCAAGGTCAAGACCTTATCGGTGAGGGCCACGACCTTGCCGTACAGGCCGCCCGTTGTGACCACTTCGTCATTGCGTTTGAGATTGGCGATCATCGTCCGCTGTTCTTTGGCCTTCTGCTGCTGGGGGCGGATGAGCAGGAAGTAGAACACGACGAAGATCAAGACCAGTGGCGCAAACTGGATCAACGGCGACGCGGGCGCGCCGTGCGCCGCTTGTGCCCAGGCCGGACTTATCATGCATCAGCCTCCGCAGTCAGATAAGCCAGGCGCTCTGCAGCCCAAGTTACAAACCGCCCGGCGGAAATCGCCGCCCGCATGTCGCGCATCAACTGGAGGTAGAAATGCAGATTGTGCAGACTCACCAACTGTGCCCCCAGCATCTCATTGGCGGCCGCGAGGTGGCGCAGGTACGCCCGACTGAACGTGCGGCACGTGTAGCAGCGGCAATTCACGTCTGCCGGCGCGTGATCACGGGCATACTGGGCCAGGCGAATGTTGAGCCGCCCCGCGGACGTAAACAGCATCCCGTTCCGGCCGTTGCGCGTCGGCAGAACGCAATCAAACATATCGTACCCCATGCCGACAAATCGGATCAGATCCTCGGGCAACCCCACCCCCATCAGGTACCGCGGCCGGTCACCGGGCAAGGCTGCCACCGTCTCCTCTGCTACCGTCATCGTGATCTCCCGGTTTTCCCCCACACTCAGTCCGCCCACCGCATAGCCTGGAAAGTCGAGAGCTACAAGTTCATGCACTTGCTGGATGCGCAAGTCCTTATACGTGGATCCTTGCACGATTCCAAACATCAGCTGCCCGGGCGCGGTCTCCACCTGACGGGATCGAGCCGCCCAGCGAAAGGTGCGTGCCGCCGCCTCCTCGGCTTGCGCACGCGTCGCTCCGGCAGGCACGCACTCGTCCAAAACCATGATGATGTCGACTCCCAGATCGATCTGGATACGAACCACATCTTCGGGCGTCAAGAATATTGGCGCACCATCGAGATGGGAGCGAAAGTTCACGCCGCCGTCCGAGATCTTGCGCAACGCAGCCAAGCTGAAAATCTGATACCCACCGCTGTCGGTGAGGATCGGGCCGTCCCAACCCATGAAGCGATGCAACCCGCCCAGCTCCCGGATGAGAGCGGTCCCGGGCCGTATGGCGAGGTGGTAGGCATTGGCGAGGAGGATCTGTGCGCCAATGTCTCTGAGTTGGGCAGGGGTGATGCCTTTGACGGTGCCCTGGGTTGCAACCGGCATGAAGGCCGGGGTGTTGACGGGGCCGTGAGCGGTGGTCAGGCGCCCGCACCGGGCTTTGGCGTTCCCGTCTGACGGCGTTGCCACGAGATCGAACGCGGGTGCCGACACGGTTGGCGCCGCCATCACATCCGGCGGTGGATCGAGGAGCTCTGCGGCCTGCGGGATGAGGCTCATTGGATCAGCATGGCGTCGCCGTAACTGTAGAAGCGATAGCGCTGTGAAACCGCTTCGGTGTAGGCGGCAAGAATGGGATCGCGGCCGGCGAACGCGCTGACTAGAAGAAGCAACGTTGACCCCGACAGGTGGAAGTTGGTGAACAGCGCATCGACCACACGGAACTGGTAGCCCGGCGTGATGAACAGGCCCGCCCAGCAGACACCGTGGTGTACCGTGCCGTCCGGTCCAGCCGCCGACTCCAGCGCGCGTGTCGTTGTCGTGCCCACCGCGACAATGCGGCTGCCAGCTGCCTTAGCTCGGGCGACGAGTGCTGCGGTGGCTTCAGGAATTTCGCACCATTCCGCCTCCATGGCGTGGTAGCAGAGGTCGGCGCAACGCACCGGGAGGAAGGTGCCGGGGCCTACATGCAAGGTCAACCGGGCCACCCGCACGCCCCGCGCCTGCAGCGCGGTGAGCAGTTCCTCGGTAAAATGCAATCCCGCCGTCGGCGCCGCCACGGCGCCCGCGTGCGCGGCAAAAATGGTCTGGTACCGAGTATGATCGAGAGGAAGGGGGCCGTCAGGGCGGCGGATGTACGGCGGCAACGGAATCTCACCGTGCCGCTCCAGGAGCCTGGGCATGGATACGGTGTCGTCGAATGCGATGCTGTAGTGGCCGTCGCCATGCGCGGCGACAACCATCGCGCGTGTGCCTTCTGGAAAGCTGAGGGCCGTGCCCGGGCGCAGCCGACGAGCCGGCTTCCCGAGGCATAGCCACACCGACTCGGTCGTCGGCCGGATGAGGAGCAGCTCGACCGCTCCGCCCGAGCCGGTGCGGCCGAAAAGGCGCGCGGGCACGACTTTCGTGTCGTTCACCACCAGCAGATCACCGGGGCGCAGATGTTGCGGCAGCGTATGGACCTGGGTGTGCTCGACCGCAAGCCGATGGCGATCAAGCACCATCAGGCGGGCATGGTCGCGACGCTCGGCCGGCACCTGCGCAATCAGCTCCGCCGGTAAGGCGAACTGGAAATCCGACAGCGCCAGGGCCGCTTCGGTAGATCCGATCGAGACTGTGACACTCTCCATGCCAGCGACGATAAAAAAAGAGGCACCTCATCGGTGCCTTCATGGTTTCGGCTCAGCGCTTCCGGCCGGGGTTAATCACAAGCCTCCAGGGGAGTCAAGGCTGAAGAGAACAGGGTGTTAGAAGCAATGTCTGGAAGTTGGCGCCGACGTTAGGTCCGCGTCGTGCTGGCAGCGCACGCCTCGGCGATGTGTATACCATCCAACGCGGCGGAGACGATGCCGCCGGCGTAGCCGGCGCCCTCGCCGCATGGGTAGAGCGCGGCGATCTCGGGATGCTGCAGCGAGTCGGCGTCGCGCGGGATGCGCACCGGTGAGCTGGTCCGCGTTTCGACGCCGACCAGTACGGCGTCCGCGGTAACGTAGCCGCGCATCGACGCGCCGAAGCGCTTGAACCCGTCCTGGAGCCGCTGCACCAACGACGGCGGCAGCAGCGTGTGCAGGGGCGCCGTGGTGATGCCCGGGTGGTAGCTGGTCGCGGGTAACGTGGCGGACTGGCGGCCGGCGAGGAAGTCGGTGAGCCGCTGCGCCGGGGCGCGTTGGTGGCCCCCGCCGGCTGCCGCTGCCGCCGTCTCCAGTGCTTGCTGATAGCGCATGCCCGCCAGCGCACCGTGGGAGGCGTACGCGTCGAGGTCGGCGGCGTCGACGGAGACGACGATGCCCGAGTTGGCGAACGGCGAGTCGCGGCGCGACAGGCTCATGCCATTGACCACGACTTCATCCTGCCGCGTGGCGGCCGGCACGATGAAGCCGCCGGGACACATGCAGAAGGAGAAGACGCCACGCGCACCGACCGTCGCAGCCAGCCGATAGCTCGCTGCCGGCAGCCGCGGATCGGGCGTGCCATGGTACTGTAGGCGGTCGATCAACGGTTGCGGGTGCTCGACGCGCACGCCCATGGCGAAGGGCTTGGGTGCGATGCGGATCCCGCGGGCGACGAGTAGCGCGTAGATGTCGCGCGCCGAATGACCGGTTGCCAGGACCACGGCGTCGCCGATGACCTCATCGCCGCCGGCGGTGACGACGCCACGTAGGCGGTGGCGCGCATCGATGACAAAGTCGGCGACACGCGTTTCAAATCGGATCTCTCCGCCGGCCTGCAGAATGCTGTCGCGTAGTGCCGTGACGACCTTGGGCAGTCGGTTCGAGCCGATGTGCGGGTGCGCGTCGATCAGGATGTCCGGTGGTGCGCCGTGCGCCACCAGCGTGCGTAGCACGCCGTCGACGTTGCCGCGTTTGGTGGCGCGGGTGTAGAGCTTGCCGTCGGAGTAGGTGCCGGCGCCGCCTTCGCCGAAGCAGTAGTTGCTGTCGGGATCGACGATGCCGTGTCGTTGAATCGCGGCGAGGTCGTGCCGCCGGGCGCGGACATCCTTGCCGCGTTCGAGCACGATCGGCTTGACCCCCAGCTCGATCAGCCGCAGGGCTGCGAACATCGCCGCCGGCCCGCAACCGACGATCACCACCGAGCGGTCGCCGCTCACCGCGCGATAGCTCGGCCGCGGCAGCTCCTCCTGCGGTGCGGGTTCGTCGCAGTAGACGTCGACGTGCAGGCGGACCGTGACCGGCGCATGCCGTGCGTCGATCGACCGCTTGCGCACGCGCACCGCAGTGATCTCCACCTCCGGCCGATCGAGCAACCGTGCCGCCAGCCGGCGCTGCGCCGCCGCATCGTTGGCGCTGTCGAGATCGACGGCCAGTTCGAGAGAGGTGCGCATTAGCTGAATCTAATCCCGATAGGGAGCATTCCTCAACGCAGAGGCGTGGAGGCGTCGAGACGTAGCGTAGGGCTTTCGGGAGGGCATCATCAGAACTTGAACCCTGCCGCGGGCCTAGAGAGTGTCGCTGCTGCCGATCGCCGGGGTGTCGAGTTCTGTTGCGCGCGCCAATTGTCGGTGACCGTATGAAATCGTCTCTACGACTTCGGCGGGCGCTTCAAGAACGGGGCAATCAAATCGATCGGCAGTGGAAAGATGGTGGTCGAATTGTTTTCCGACGCGACTTCCGTAAGCGTCTGCAGAAAGCGGAGCTGCAGGGCCATCGGATGTTGGCCGATCACCGCGGAAGCGTCCGCCAGCTTCTGCGCCGCCTGGAACTCCCCCTCGGCATTGATCACCTTGGCGCGCCGCTCCCGCTCGGCTTCGGCTTGCCGAGCGATCGCGCGCTGCATCTCCTGCGGCAGGTCGATCTGCTTGACCTCGACCGTCACCACTTTGATTCCCCATGGACCGGTTTGGGAGTCGAGGATCTCTTGCAGATGCGAGTTGATCTTCTCACGCTCCGCCAGCAGTTCGTCCAACTCCGCTTGACCACACACGCTGCGCAGCGTCGTTTGTGCCAACTGCGAAGTGGCAAAAAGATAGTCAGCCACCTCGACCACCGCCTTGTTGGCGTCGACGACGCGAAAGTACAGCACGGCGCTCACCTTGACCGAAACATTGTCCTTGGTGATGACGTCCTGTGGTGGGACCTCCATGGTGATGGTCCGCAGCTCGATGCGTTGCATGCGTTCGACGAGCGGCAGGACGTAGATGATGCCCGGACCACGCGCCGCTACCAACCGGCCGAGCCGGAAGATCACTCCGCGCTCGTACTCCTTGAGGATTTTCACGCCGCTGATGACGAAGAACACGAGCACGATGAAGACGGTCGCTGCTGGACCAAACATTGCCCCCTCCCTCTGCCCGCTCTCACTCGCTGTTGCGCGGAGCGGTCTCTCCCGCTTGGTCTGTCACACGCCGGACGGTCAAGCGCATCCCGTTGACGCGAATCACTTCGGCCTGTTCGCCAACCTCGATGGGTTCGTCCGACCCGGCATGCCAATACTCGCCATGAACGAAAATCTTCCCGCCATGCCCATCGATCTTCTCCCGTATCTCGCCGACCTCGCCGATGAGTCCTTCGCTTCCCAGTGACGGCTTGCGGCGTTGCGAGCGTACGACCAGGAAGCTCACCCAGAGGGTGAAGGCGCCGAAGCTGGCGGCTGCGGCGTACACGATGTTCGGATCGACCGTCAGGGTGGACTCGGGCGTGTCGAAGAGTAAGAGCGATCCCAACACGAAGGCGACAATACCACCAACGCCGAGGATGCCAAAACTGGGCACGAACAGTTCACTGGCCAGCAAGCCGATGCCAAGCACGATGAGCGCCAGGCCGCTGTGGTTGATCGGCAGCACCTGAAGCGCCGTCATGCCCAGCAGCAGGCAGATCGCCCCGGCAACGCCCGGGAAGAACACACCTGGGTGAGTGAACTCGACATACAATCCCAAGATTCCCGCCATCACCAGGAGGTAGGCGACGTTGGGATTGGAGAGGATGTTCAGGATTGTCTGCTTCAAGCGCATGTCGCGGCGGACGATGTCGGCACCGGCCAGATCCAGCTTCACTGTGTGGCCATTGACCGTGACCTCCCTGCCGGTTGCCTGGCGCAACAGGTCCTCCACGCTGGGAGCGATGAGATCGATCACGTGCAGCTTCAGCGCCTCCCGCTCGGTGATCGACACGCTCTGGCGTACGGCCTGTTCGGCCCACTCGACGTTGCGGCCGCGTTGCTGGGCGATGGTCTTGCTCAACGAGGCGGTAAAGTTCTCGATCTTTTCCCGCATATCCCCGCCGATATTCTCGCCTAGCCCGCCAACAGGATGTGCGGCGCCGATGGTTGTCCCCGGTGCCATCGCCGCCAGGTTGGCCGCCAGGGTCACAAACACGCCCGCCGAGGCCGCGCCCGCACCGCTCGGCGCGATATAGACGACTACCGGGAGCGGTGCGCCGAGGAGGTCCTTGACCACCGACTTGGTCGATTCCAGCAATCCACCCGGGGTATCCAGTTGGATGATGAGGGCGCGTGCACCTTCACGTTCCGCCGCATCGATCGAGTCGTGAATGAAGTCCGCTGTGGCCGGATTGATCCCGGCATCGATCACGATCAGGTCCACCTGCGCGCCGGCTTGCGCGCTACGGCTGCAGAGTACTTGGCTGAAGAGGACGAGCACGATGACCGCGCGCAGATGGCAGATGGCAGATGGCCTATGGTCAGAAACCCATAGGCGATATGCCATTCGCCATACGCGATGGGGCAGGGTCACGCGTAGTTCTCCAATTCGCTCAGCACCATTTTGATGTCCGCCCACACCAGCTTCTTGTCACTCGGATTGCGCAACAGATAGGCGGGATGCAACGTCGGCATGAGCTTGATGCCGTGGTAATTGTACCACTGCCCACGCAAACGCGAGATGGGCACGCGCAGCCCCAGCAATGTCTGAGCGGCGAACGTGCCCAGCGCCACCAGGACCTTCGGCTGCACGATTTCGACCTGCCGCAGCAAGAATGGCTGGCACGCGGCGATCTCATCGGGTTCGGGATTGCGATTCTCAGGCGGGCGGCACTTGATGACATTGGCGATGTACACGTCTTCGCGCCGGAGCTTCATCCCCTTGGTGATGATCTCGGTGAGCAATTGGCCGGCACGACCGACGAACGGTTCCCCCCGCAGGTCTTCGTCCCGTCCCGGACCTTCGCCGACGAACATCAGTCTGGCGCGCGGGTCTCCGACCCCGAAGACGACATGGGTCCGGCCCGCACACAGTTTGCAGCGGCGGCAATCACCGATCTCCGCCCGCAATTCCTCCAGAGTCTGCGCCTGTTGGATACCCGGGGACGCGAATAGATCGCCGGAGGTTGCGGTGACTCTTGTCGAGACCGACCCTTCGACAAGCTCAGGGTGAACGGAACTGTTCTTTGAAATCAAATGCCCAACCGTTCGTGCTGAGCTGGTCGAAACATCAGCCTCCCGCCTACCCACACTCTCCGGAGGCACGGGCGAGGAAGGTGGTGCAGAATGAGCAGTGGTTGTTACAGGGGCCGCGTCCGGCGCGGCCAGCGGGAATCCTTCGACCCCCGTGGACTGCTGGTACTCGATATAAGCGCGTACCTCTTCGACCAGCTTTCGCAAGGTTGCTTGAGGAGCAGCAGTGGCGGGAGTACGATTCATATGATGGTGTGTTTCATTGTTACGGTGTTTCTCTTCGTGATCTTTGCTCCGGCTCATGCATGGGCGTGGGGGCCGATCACCCACTTGGCCCACGGGTCGGAAGTGTTGGAAAACCTTACCATCCTGGGTCTGCCCCTTCAACAATTGCTGCGCCGCCACCGGCTCGAATACCTCTATGGGTGTGTCGGTGCCGACATTACGGTGGCCAAGAAGTACACGCGCGCCGAACAGGCGCACTGCCATTCGTGGGAAGTCGGCTGGGCGATTCTGCATCGGGCCGAGACCGCTGCGCAGCGCGCTTTCTCCTACGGATACCTCACCCATTTGGCCGGCGATGTGTACTCGCACAACCATTTCGTTCCGACGCAACTGATCGTGAGCTTCCGCGCCCGCACTTTGCGCCATATCTATTGGGAGGCCCGCTTCGACGCTTTGCAGCGCTCGGTCGGCCGAACCATCATCCGGGAGCTGCGGGCCCACCACTTTCCCCACTGCGATGCCTTGGTGGAAAATGTGGTCTCCAGGACCCTGTTCTCGTTCCGGACAAACAAACGGATCTTCGACTCGTTCATCGCCGTGCACGATCTGGAGCAGTGGCACCGTATCATGCGGCGCCTGAGCATCCACTCGCGGCACCTGCTGCCGCCCGAGCTGGTTGCGCGGTACAACGCGGCCTGCCATGCCAGCATCATCGACGTGCTGGAGCATGGAGAACACGCTGACTGCCAAGCCGCAGACCCGACCGGACTGAACGCCATCAGCCTGGCCAAGGAGGTCCGTTCGATGCTCAAGGCGTTGGACCGACAGGGTCGAGTCACCGAACGCCTGCAGCGCGAGATCAATGCGCTCAATGAGAGACGCGAGCTGCCTGCTCCTGACCACCCCCCGCTTCTCCACGTCTCGGGTGCCGAGTGACCCGAGAGGGGTGCCCTATCCCGCACGCAGCTGTGCCAGATACCGTGCTCGTGCGCCGTTGAAAAAGGCAATCGCCTTTGGCGCCGCGTAATCTCGGTAGGAATGCGGGTGGGGTTGGAACGATGCGTTGTTGAAGTGGAGTGTTACCTCGGCGTAAATGCCCCCGCTCAGGTAGACTCGGTGCGCCGCGTCCTTGGTCGACGCCAGCACCAGTTTTGCGGCGGCGATATATCCGGGGTCGATATTCACCCGACGACCCGTGGCGATGCGCCAGGCTTGCTCCATCTCATTGGTGAGCTGCTTCACGCCGGCCAGCTTGCCTGGAGCGATCAGTTTCTCGAAGGTGACGAATTGGCGTTTGATATCGTTGCCCATCTCGTCGCAGTAGTAGGTGCTGACATCCCAGGCCGTTATCGTGGATGAGCCGTCGAGAGGGCCGAACCGCTGGCTCAACGCTCTTGCCGCTTCATCGAGCAGCGCATCCGACGAAGCAAGCAGACCCGCGATCAGCTTCACTGGGGCAGGTGTCTTCGAGGTTCCCATGGCCTTGACAAAACTGCGATCTGCCCATGACGTATGGGGCCGGCTTGAGGTCGGGATTCAAGTTTGGTGGGTGCCAGAAGCAAGGGTGCCAGTCGAACGTTGCTGTTTTAGCGCGAGAACACAGTCGAGAATGCGATCTGCGACATCGTCCTTGCTCATCAATGGGACGGATTCCTGATGGCCGTTGCGATCGATGATGGTGACGGCGTTGGTGTCGACCTCGAACCCCATGTCCTTGCCGGCAACATCGTTGGCGACGATGAGATCGAGGTCCTTTTTTACCAGCTTGCGTTCGGCGTTGGCTGTGACCTGCTCGGTTTCGGCGGCGAAACCCACCAGGATGCGTGGCCCCTTGCGTGGTGCCAACTCCGCGAGGATGTCAGTGGTGCGTTCGAGTTCCAGCACCATCCGTCCGCTCCCTTTCTTCACCTTCTCCTTGGCCACACGCGCCGGCCGATAATCCGCGACCGCCGCCGCCATGAGAACGATTGTGGCGGGCTCGTACGCCGCCATGACTGCCCGGTGCATCTGCTCGGCCGTGCTGACGTCGCAGCGGCGGACGCCGTGCGGGGTCGGCAACGTCGTCGGCCCCGCGATCAGACTGACCTCGGCACCACGACGCCAGGCCGCTGCAGCGAGCGCAAAACCCATCTTGCCGGTAGAGCGATTGGAGATGAAACGCACCGGATCGAGAGGCTCACGGTTTGGCCCTGCGGTGATCAACACGTGCTCGCCGGCAAGGTCGTGCGGGCTGAGGGCACGCCCGACTTCGGCCAGCAGGACCTCGAGATCCGCGAGACGGCCCTTGCCCTCGTAGCCGCATGCCAGAAAGCCCTCACCCGGCTCGACGATGCGAAATCCATGCTGGCGCAGCCGGTCCAGATTGGCCTGGACGATCCGGTTCTCGTACATATGCACGTTCATGGCCGGCGCAAGTACCACCGGGGCCCGGGTCGCGAGCAGGACGGTGGTGACCAAATCATCGGCGATGCCCGCGGCAATCTTGCCGATGATGTTGGCCGTTGCCGGTGCAATCACGACGACATCGGCAGAATCGGCAAGGCGGATATGACCGATCTCGGATTCCTGGGTGAGATCGAAGGTACTGGTGGCGACGGGATTTCCCGAAAGGGTCTGTAGCGTCAGTGGCGTGATGAACTGCTCGGCGCCCGCACTCATCATCACTCGGACCGTTGCACCGTCACGGGTGAGCGCCCGCACCAGCTCGGCGGCTTTGTAGCAGGCGATGCCGCCGGTCAGTGCCAGGACGACGGTCTTGCCGTCAAGCCTGCGCCCCATCCGCCTCGGAAACCTCCTCGATTTGCCGCATGGTCATGCCTTCCCGCGCCAGCGAGTATAGCCCAGCCCCGATGACGCCGACAAACTGAGTGACGTGTAGAACGATCGAGTATGCGAAGGCATCGCTTTTTGAGACACCGAAGATCGCCAGGGACAGCGTGCATCCCACTTGGAATGCCCCGATGTAGCCCGGTGCCGACGGCGCGGAAACCGCGATGGCGATGACGGCGGTCACCACGACCGATCCGATAATGAGCGGTACCGGCAACTGGAACGCCAGCAGACCACAGAGGTAGACCAGGCATATGACGACCCAGAGATACAGCGACCATCCCAGGAGCTGGAAAAACGTCAGCGGGCTGTCTAGGATCTCGAGGGCCTGCACGAAACCGCGAAAGAAATGATCGACCGGGTCGGCCACTCGATGCGGTAGCGGACGCAACACGAAGCGCAGCAAGCGGAGCGCCAGGGCCTCTTGCCAGCGCACCAGCGCGACGCTTCCGCCGACGATCATGGCGAGCGCGAAGAGCCGATACCCCCATTGACGGACGTCTTCCGACACGGCCACGGCCGAGGCTGAGATACCGAACAGGAACAGAATGGTGAACATGTCGAAGATCCGTTCGAGCACGACGGTCGCGAGAATGCCGCTGAGGGGTTCGCGTTCTTTGCGGCTCACCAACACTGGACGGATAACTTCGCCCATGCGCAGCGGCAACACCATGTTGGCCATGAAACCGATATTGGTCGCCGCGACCAGCGTCCGCATGGACGGTGTGCCTACCGGGCGGAGCAGAATCCGCCAGCGCTGCGCGCGGATGTAGAGCGACCACACCGTAATCCCGAGCATCGGCAACACGTACAAGTACTGTGCCGTGGTCAAGGCGGCTGTGGCTTTCGCCCAGTCGACGCCACGCACGGCAAAGCCGAGAAATACCGCCGAGACGGCGATGCTGAGGATGATCCGTACGGTTCGGCTCACAGGTTGCTTTCCGTTGGCCGGGCAGTCGCAGCCGGAGGGCTCTTCTGCTCGCCTATGGTCACGGGCTCCTTCAGCCGCGTTTCCGCAAGTCCCCACACGAATGCCGCCATGCCAACCAGTGTGATCACCGCCCCGACCCAGAAGGCGGTACTTTCCAAAATGATTCCGCTGCCCGCCATCGCAGTGAAGAAGCCCGCGCCACGTGCGACCTTCCCGGCGATCTCCGCCGGCCGGATGTCAGGCACGGGACTGCTCTCCTAGCGTTCGCCAGACATAGACGGCTCTCTGGATGGCAGTCAAATTGCTCAAGACGGCAAGGACCAGAATCGTCAGGATGACCAGCCAGTAACGAGGAGCCGACAGCCACGATCCGGTAATGTGCTCGATCAGCGAGCCGAAGATCGACCCGAAGCCGAGAATGACGTAGCGTTCGGGCCGCTGCAGCAAGCCCACCTTACATTGCGCGCCCAGTCCCTCGGCCCGGGCGCGTACGTAACTCACGATCAATCCGCCCAACAAGGCGAAAAGCACGGCCCACAGCACCCAGGAGTTCCGGAAGAAAATCACCAGGCCGAGATAGGCCAGCGAATCGGCGTAGCGATCAACGACCGAATCCAGAAATGCGCCCTGGGCACTGCCGCCGCTGGTGCGTCGTGCTACCCGACCATCGATGATATCCAGCGTCCCCGTCCAGAGCAGCAGCCAACCGGCGGTGAACACCAGTCCGGCAGCGTAACACAGGGTGACAAGGACGCTGCCGGCCAGCTGAGCGTACGACAAATGAGCCGGGAGCACTCCCCAGCGCACGCATAATTCCTCGAACGGCTGCAGATTATCGAGGTACCAGCCGCGAATTCCCGGACCCAAAACTATCGAGCCGCCGGCTCCGGTGAGGTCGTGCGGGCGGCGCAGATAGCCACGGATGCTGACAATGGCAGTGGCCAGGATGAGAGCCAAGAGGGCCAGGGCGAACGCCTGTTCGAATGTTGATGTGTGGTAGTCCACCTGACACGCCAGGGGCAATGCCCCGCATATCCGACGTTTATCGGCGCCGCAATCTGACCCTGTTCAACTGTGCTGGAGCCCGCGTTTACTTGCGAAAGCGTGACGGGAACTCGGCCCCGATTTCCCGATCGGGGTGCAGCTTTTTCGTTCGCTCCAGAAGCTGCTCTTCCGTTTCCGGATTGTTCGGGTCGGGGATGCAGCAATCCACGGGACACACGGCTTTGCACTGTTCCTCGTCAAAGAAGCCGACGCACTCCGTGCACTTGTCAGGGACGATGTAATAGATGTCGTCCTTCAATGCCGGATGGGTCTCGCTATCCATCTCCCAGCTGGCTCCACCCTCGTAAATGGCCGTGTTCGGGCATTCGGGTTCGCAGGCGCCGCAGTTGATGCATTCTTCGGTGATCACGGTCGACATACAATCCTTGCCTCCTCCAAAAACTCAGCCATCGCTAGCACATGGAAAATCGAAAGTCGAAAGGGCACACGTGGGGCAGCCTAAGGTCGGCGGCAACGGGGGTGCCGCGGGCTTAGCCGATAATGGTGGGCGGGGCAGTGGCCAGGCGCTCGGCCTCCACCGCTTCCAGAACTTTACCGGCGATGTCGACAAACAACGCGCTCACCGGATGGTCCGGTCGGTCCACCACGATGGGCTTGCCGGCGTCTCCACCCGTTCGCACCTCGGCGATCAATGGGATCTGACCCAACAGCGGAACGCCGAAGCGCGCAGCGATTTTCTGGCCGCCGCCGGCGCCAAACAGGTCCTCTCGCTTCCCGCACTTCGGACACTGGTAGTAGCTCATGTTCTCGACGATGCCGAGAACCGGGGTGTTTACCTGGTGAAACATGGCGATGCCACGTTGCACATCGAGCGTGGCAACGTCTTGTGGGGTCGTCACGACAACGCCGCCAGCGAGCGGTACCTGCTGCACCAGAGTCAATTGCGCGTCGCCGGTGCCGGGCGGCAGGTCTACCACTAAAATATCCAGCTCGCCCCAGTCCACATCTTTGAGGAATTGACGAATCAGGCCCATGACGAGCGGGCCACGCCAGATCACCGGTGACTCGTCGTCGAGGAAGAAGCCGATGGACATGAGCTTGATGCCGAATTTCTCGAGGGGATAGATGCGCTTGTTGTCTGAGGCACGTGGCCGGCCGCTGACGCCGAACATGATGGGCAGGCTGGGCCCGTACACATCGGCATCGAGGAGACCAACGCGCTGATTCAGACGCTGCAGGGCGAGGGCAAGATTGGCAGCGACCGTCGACTTGCCGACGCCGCCCTTCGTGCTCGCGACCGCGACAATGTCTCGTATACCCGGCAGCGGGCCGATTTCGCTGAACGGACCTGCTTGAGAGGCGTTTGCCCCGGTGCCGCCTGGGCCTGCGCCATGAGCATGCCCTGCCGCGTGGCCCGCTGGGGCGACTTGTACCGTTACTTCTCGTATTCCTTCCATCGCTCCCACCGCCCGGCGGATGTCGGCAACCGTGGCGTTGAGACTCTGTGGCGGCATTGCTGGTGGCACCAGGTGAATCGTCACCGTTCCGTCTTGACTGTCGATGCCGTGCACCATCCCGGCGGCAATCACGTCGCGCGGAAACCCCGGCGGGCGGATCTCCGTCAGGCGATCGCGGATGTCATCGATGGTGGTCATGCCGCGCTTGGTTTGTCGACGCCACTTTGACAAGATTCGCAGGGACATAACTGCCGCAGGGTCTCGTAGCTGTAGATGCCGCTGTCGTGCTGGTCACTCCACTGCATGCTGAGCGCATACCGGCCTACCACACCGATCTGAACCGGGTACAGTGCGCCGCTGCCGAGAACCGGCAGCGAATGACTCGGCCGCTCGCGACAACCGGCACAGGGGCAATGATCGCGCAGGTACCGGTTCTGATAGACGCTCCTGTGCCCATCATTCCAAAGGATCTCGATGCTCTCTCTACCGAGCCGCTTGACGGTTGAAGGTGAGAATTGCATTTTCCCTTGATAGCTATCGTGAACCTAACGGCTCGACGTTGGAAAAGCAACGCGCTCATCGCTGCGCGGAGCGCAGCGCAGTCGCTTCTCTAGCGCCGATTCTGGCGAACAAGGGTCGGGTCTTCCTTGACTCGTCCGAGGTTTTGACATTATCTGGGCAACGGCGAATCTACTTTGAAGGACGGTGTGTGACCACTGGAACACAACGCGCACACGCGCGTCTTCAAACTCCCGAGCCGACGATGATTGCGGCATTGGAACTCGTCGAAGCGCGATTAGCCGATCAGGTGCGATCACGCGAGAGTTTGTTGACCGATATTTCCACCTACCTGATCGGCTCAGGCGGCAAACGTGTGCGCCCGGCGGTCACGATACTCATTTTTCGAGCCTGCGGCGGCCAGACGCTCGATGATATCGTCGATGTCGCGGCAGCCTTGGAACTCATTCATTCCGCCAGCCTGCTGCACGACGACATCATCGATGGCAGCGACATCCGGCGGGGCAAGGACTCCGCCTTTCGCAAATACGGGCTCGCCAACGCCTTGGTCGCCGGCGACTTCATCTTCAGCCGGGCCTTCCAGCTCTGTGGGCGTTTCGAGGAGAAGCTGATCAACTGGGCCGCTGAGGCCTGTGTGAGCTTGACCGAAGGCGAGGTCATGCAGGGCCGCTTTCGCCACAACCCCGCCGTCACCCTCGATGATTATCTCGAGATCATCAACCGAAAGACCGCGAGCATCTTCCAACAAGGCGCGCGCACGGCTGCCTATTTGGCCGGAGCAGCTGAGCCGGTGGTCGAGGCGATGGCCGACTGCGGTTTCAACGTCGGAATGACCTTTCAAGTGGTGGACGATCTGCTGGACGTCGAGGGCAACCAGGCCCGCGTCGGCAAGCCGATCGGTATCGATTTGCGTGACGGTAACCCTTCGCTGCCCATCGTCCTGGCGCTCGGCCGCGATCCGGAGGTGGCGGCGGCTTTTGAGAACGAGTCGCTTTCGCAGAGCGAAGTGGCGTTCATCCTCGAGCGGATCCGTCGTAGCGGCGTGCTGGCTGAAGTGCGCGCCCTGGCGGCCGAGTACGGTACCCGCGCGCGCCGTTCGCTGGATGTGCTGCCCGCCTCGCCCGATAAGGCTCAGGTGCTGTCGTTGATCGACCAGCTGGTGAACCGTAGCGAGTAACTGCCGCGGCGTTGCCTTCCCGCGGATCGCTTGTCTTCACGTGACACCTTGCGCGATATGAAGCTGCTCGCCACCGACACGGGAGAGGGCGCGTGGACTATCGCAACCGAATAGTCATCGTTACGGGCGCATCGTCCGGCATCGGGTATGTCACTGCGAAGGCGTTTGCCGGCCGCGGCGCCACGGTGATCGCTGTTGCGCGCCGCGAGGAACGCCTGCAACTACTCATGCAGGAGTGCCAGCCCCAGTCGCGGGCGTCGTCCTACCTGGTGGGAGATTTGGGAGAACGCGCGTTCGCCGAGCGCGTGGTGGATGACACCGCCGCCCGACATGGCCGGGTCGACATCCTCATCAACAACGCCGCCGTGCCCAAGCACAAGCGGATCTACCACACCTCGGCGGACGAAGCGGACTACGTCATGCGGGTGAATTTCATGTCGTGCCTGTGGACGACGCTGGCCGCCATTCCCTACATGCTGCGCGACGGGGGCGGCACGATCGTCAACGTCTCGTCGTTCGTGGCCAAGGTGGTTCCTGCCAGCGAAGCGGTGTACGCGGCATCCAAGGCCGCCGTCAGCGGCTTTACCGAAGGCCTGTGGAACGATCTCGCCGGGTCGAATATCCATGTGGCGCTCATAAACCCAGGCCCCATCGATACCGAAATCTGGCTCAAAGAGGACGAGCCGGTCGCCTATGATGGGCGCAAGTATCCGCCGGAGATGGTGGCGGAGGCCATTTTCGAGGCAATCGAGAAGCGACGTTACGAAATCACGGTGCCCAGGCGCACCCCACAACTCGTCATCGCCAGGATGCTGCGCTTACTGTGGCCGTCCCTCTTGCGGCTTGGCATGGCGCGCATGGATCCCGTCACGCGTGAGGTTGTGGAAGCGGCAAGAGCGCGGGCTCGGAAAGGAAAACGCCTCGGGGACCTCACCGAGGATTAGCCGATGAGACTCTCGGTATCAGAGGGGAGCAGGGTGCTGGTCCTGCTTTTCTTGGACCGACGGATACGTGATCAGCTCGAATTCGGGTGCGACTGGCGGTGATACCTGCGTCATCCGGCCGTCCTTCATCACGCGGAACTCGCAGCCGCTCCAGTACACGGTGTCGCCGAGGAAACACAGCAACCAGACAACGGAGACGAAAAGATCCTTCGCGGGTATCAGCAACGCTTGGCCAACACTCAACGGTGCCCCGAGGTGGCGGTTGCAGATTACGCTCGCCGTGGCGATGCGTAAGCCACATACAAGCGCAGCGACCATGCAGGCTCCCGGGCTGAAGTGGTGGTACAAGAGGTTGAGGGTTGCCCACAATGTGCCGTGGGTCATCACGCTGCCGAAGTAGCCGCCGGGCCGACAGTTCCGATAGGTTCGGGCCCAACGTAGCTGATGGTCGAACAGTCGCTTCCAGTTTCCGACCGCCAGGACGGTTTCAACCACCATATCAGACAGTGCCAGCCGATAGCCGCGTGCGGCGATCCGGTTGCCGAGGTGGTAGTCATCGGCCAAATAGCTCGCCAGTGGGAGAAAGCCGCCGATCTCGTCGAGGAGAGATCGGCGCATCGCCATGGTCGCTCCGAACGCATAGCTGGGTTTTTCCACCACCCGCGCCATCATCACCATCGGTATGAAGTCGGTGTTGATGAAGAGCGCTTCCACCAAGGTCGGTAGACCTCCGGTGCTCACCGCGCGGTACAAGCAGGTGACCAACCCGACTTGCGGATCTCCGAAACCAGCCACGATGCGGCGCAGGTAGTCGCGTGACACACGAATGTCACTATCCGCGATCAGGATGATTTCATACTTGGCGACGCGGTACATATTGTGAAGATTGCCAACCTTGTAATTGGTCCCGTACACGCGGCGGTCGATAACCAGATCGATGTTGACCGAAGGATATGCCGCCTGCAGCCGGCGCACGACCTGTACCGCCGGGTCGTCGCTGTCTGCTACGCCGCAAATGATCTGCAAGGTCGGATAATCCTGGGTGCAAAAGCTCGCGAGGTTCTCGTAGAGATCGATGTCCAACCCTTTGAGTGGCTTGAGGATCGTGACTCCCGGAAGCTTCTCGCTACGACCGTTGCGTCCGTTTGTCCGCACACGTTGGCGAAAGAAACGGCGTGCCTCAAAGTAACTGATCAGATAAAACAGCACCGAAACGACCAGCCCAACGGTTATGAGCAACGGGAAGGCATGGGCGAGTCCGATGTGCGTGTGCATGAGATCTTAACCGCTTGGTCAGTTGCCCGCGCAAAAAAAACCCGCGAGCCCGCGGGCGATCCTCGTCGTCACCGTAACCATCTATATCAGCCGATGTTGCGAGTCAACGTAGGTCCCGAGTCTCAACGGCAAAACTCCGCAGCGGAGGACGCGGCCAAAGAGTCACCAGGAGGAGGCGGTGACGGTTCCTAGTCAGGACTTGCGGCGCGGCCGCAGGTCGAGATCGGGCGGAGGAGTTTCCGGCAGCTTCCAGACGATGTAGGGTTTGTCTTTCAGTTCATGGTAAGCGTTGGCGGCTTTGATGGCTTTACGAAATGCTGTTTCGAATGCGCCGAAGTTCTTCTCGTCGACGGCGCGCTGCACCGGTTCCCAGTTTTTCTCCAGGTAGCTGTTGAGCGCCTCTGCCTGCTTCGGTCGGGTGAAGGCTCCAAGTTCCATCAATCCCTTGATCTCCTTGGCCTGAAATGCAGCCAAGGGCCAGTTCTCAGCCTTGGCGGCGTAGTAGAGTTTCCAGGTCCGGTCGCCGACCTCCGGCATGATCCGCCCCAGACCGGGCTGAATCCTTGCGAGGTCCTGCATCGTCATCTCTCGATGACCGCTCCATACACCGAGTCGCTTCAGCTGCTCCAACAGCTTCTCGTCATCCATGGACGGACTCCTTATGGTGGTCACCGAGTACCAGTGCGCGCTACTCGTGTCTAGTGCGCGAGCACCGAATCCAACGGGATTGATTCCACGGCGTCGCCCCGGTATCAACGAATGCTTGCGCATCATGGTGCACGCACTCGACCTCCGCCATATCAGTCGCCCCGGACTCCAGGCCGGTGCGCTTCTCGTTGTTTTGCTTTTGACCGCAGATACGCTGTTCACGAGCGGATGCAGCTGGGCGCGGACGAGTGCATCCGGCTCGCGCGTCGCCGCCACGACGCCAGCACAGCTCGCACTCGACGTGCGGGAGCCGTCTGGGCTGGTCCGTAATCACTGGCCGATTACCGCAGGGGTACCGTTCCCGTCCGGAGCCGTCCGCGACGTGTCGCGGCTGGTCATCAGTGACGATGCGAACGTGTCAACGCCGTTGCAGAGCCGCGTGCTCAGCCACTGGCCCGACGGGAGCGTTCGCTGGGCCTTGCTGGACTGGCAAGTGGACCTCCAGCCGCAACAAGAGCGCCGGTATCGGGTGGCAACGGGAGACTCGGTTGCTGCAGGGCAGGGGGTGCAGGTACACGATCTGGCCGACCGCATTGATGTGCATACCGGCCCGCTGCAATTCAGTGTCCCGAAAGACCGCTTCGCCTGGTTGCAGCAGGTACGCCTGGAGGGCACCGAGATCGTCAGCGGTCCAATCGCTTCGGCGTTCAACATCGATGGGAAGCGTGTCGAGGCGCAGGTTCCCACCACCGTCAGGATTACGGAGTCCGGGCCGCTCCGAGTCCGCATCGAAATCCGCGGGCATTACGCGACGTCGTTCGACTACGTCGTACGCGTCGATGCCTTTGCCGGCCAGCCCTTCGTGCGCATCTTCCATACCTTTGAGCAGCACAGCCCCGAGCCCTACATCTTCGTCCGCCAGATCAGCGCGATGATTCCGCTCGCGCTGCGCGGTGGGGCCTGGTACCGCGCGGGCCAGGAAAAGGCCGTGGAGTTCTCCGGAAAACTGACTGCGGACGGCTTCACGCTGGTTCAAGAGGACAACGAGACGCTGCGTGTGGGCACTGCGCAGCGGCCCGGGCACGCAGCCGGCTGGGCCGACGTCGGTGACGACAAGCACGGCGTAGCGGTTGCGGCGCGCTTCTTTTGGCAACAGTATCCGCAGAGTTTCAGCCTGCGGCCGAATGGAATCACCTATAACCTGTGGGCTCCGGAGGAGAAGCCCGCCAGGGTCGGGATGGGCGCTGCCAAGACACACGAGGTGGTGCTGTATTTTCACGGCAAGAAGCCGCCACCGCAGATCACGCTGGCCGCAGTCACCGAGCCGGTTCTCGCATGGGCCGATCCGAACTGGACCGTTGCCACCGGCGCATTGCGCAACAGCGTAGCGCCGTCTCCTGCAGCCGACGCCTTTCTCGGCGAGCTGGCTGCCGCATACCAGCGCTATCAGGCGGGCGCTGCCAAGGAACGCTGGGACGACAGTGGCTACGTGAAGTGTCCCGATCCGGCTCACGAACGCCCACGCCATGGGTTCTTCGGTATGTTCAACTGGGGTGACTGGAACTACCCCAAGTACCACGACACCACCAAAGGCTGCGACGCGTGGGGCAACCTGGAGTACGACATGACCCAGGTGCTGGCGTTGGCGTATGCCGCAACCGGCGCTGGTGCGTACCACGAAGGAATGGTGGCGGCGGCGCGGCACTTCATGGACGTCGACCACGTCTACTACCAATACCAGCGCCCGAAGTGGACGGGGATGAACCATCCGAAAAATCCCCTGCACTTCACCTTCGAGCTCGGTGGTGTCGATATCGGCCACACGTGGACCGAAGGCTTACTGTCCTACTACTATCTCACCGGCGACGAGCGCAGCTTGGATGCGGCGCGAGGTATCGCGGACTATCTGGTCGACCGCCTGCGCGCCGGCGTGCGTCGGGGCAACCCCCGGCAATGGGGTTGGCCCCAGATTGCGCTGGTGGCGGCCTACGAGGCGACAGGCGACGCCAAATACCGAGACGCCGCGCGGGCGTACGCCCAGAAGGGCATGGCCGCGCATGCGCCTGACAAGATCAAAGACTGGAAGGTGGGTATCCTCGCGGAGGGCTTGGCGTACACACACTCGGTGACCCAAGACCCCGCCATTTGGCAGTGGCTGGCGCGCTACGCGGCCGCGGTGGGTGTGCACCAGGCGTCGGCCGATCCGCGCTTCCTTCCGGCGTTGGCGTATGTTGGGCGCGTGGAATCGCGCATGGAATATACGCGCGGCGCGACTGCCGGGCTCTCGCGCCTGAAGTTCGGCAACTGGGGCAAGCCGTTCACTATCGCTGGCCGGCTCGGCTTCGCTCTGGCATCGCAGGTGCGATCGAGTGCTCCGGTCGGATCGCCGGCCCCATAGCGGTGGGCTTCGAGAGCCTAACAAGCAGGCGGCCTACACGGCGTGCGCTCTCGGCGTGCTGACATAGGTGTGGCGGCGTGCTACCGAGGGCACACGTGAACCAGAGTCTCCGAAGAGAAGGAGGAGCGTAATGCGCAAGCTCTATTACCATCCGTTTTCAACATTCGCACGCCGCGTCCGTATCGCCTTGATCGAAAAAAATATTCCGGCTGAGTTGGTCGAGGTCGACATGGTTGCCCGTGCCCACCGGGCGCCCGCGTACCTGGCGCTGAATCCCTATGGCCGCGTCCCCACGCTCGAAGAGGACGGTTTCGTCCTGTACGAGTCGACGGCGATCCTGGACTATCTGGAAGCCACGCATCCGACGCCGCCGCTCGTTCCCGCCGATCCGCGCGGCCGGGCGTCGGTGGCGATGCACATGAAACTCTGCGACCTGCAGCTGGCACGGCAGACCGGTACCATCATCTTTCCCAAGCGCTTCCTGCCGAAGGACCGCTGGAACGAAGAGGCGATGGCGCAAGCAAAGAAGGAAATCGAAAAGCACCTCGAGGTGCTCGAGAATCAGTTGAAGGGCAGGGAATACCTCGTGGCTGATCGCTACAGCCTGGTCGAGGTATGCTACACGCCCTTCGTGGAGTTCTTCTCCCTCGTCGAGGTCGCTCCTCCAGCGGCGGTGGCCGCGTGGACGGCGCGCATGCTGGAGCGGCCGAGCGCCAAGGAAACCCGCCCGCCGGTATAAGTAGGGAAACGGCGGGCGCAGCGCCCGGTTACATTGCAGCACTGGCGCCGCCGCCGTCGGGGCGCGAAGTGCACAATCATTGCGTCGCAAGCGATGTTCTGATCATCATGCCCCATGATGCGGCCGATAGTGGTGACCTGCCTCCTCTTGGTGCTCAGCGAGGTTTCGGCGCCGGCCAAGACCGTCCGGGTGTTTGCGGTCGGCAGCAAGCTGGAGATCCGCTATGCCGACACCTATCTGGACTTTCACGATAAGATGTTTGCCCTGTTCGATGCCGGCCACCCACGCCGCGCCGAGTTGGTGCAGGCCGACGCCGATGACGTTGCCAGCCATATCAAGCCGGCCGATCCCGATGCGCCCGATGTGGCCTTGGTGAACTTCCCGGAAGACATCGGACTCGCGGTGGGGTTGATCGGCAGTCGCGGCGCGCGGGCGCGACAGTTCACCGCCGCTCGCGGTGGCTCAACGGCGGCCTTCACCACTCTGATCCTGAAGTATCAACCACAGAGCCTGTACTACGCCGGCCTCTATCCCAATCTGCCGGCCGTACGCTACTTGCTGTTGGGAGAGACGGACACGTTTTATCGCGGTTTTTACGAGACCTTTCGAGATCTGGCGCGGACCTACGGAGTGTACCTGACGGCCACGGTCAACGTGGCGCCGGCGCGGCGCGTGGAGAGCGCGGAGAATCCGGAGTTGGTAGCGCTGCTGCGCGACCCGGATGAAGCGCAGGTGCGGGATTACGCCTACGTCGCGCTCTCTTCCAACGTCTTCAACACGACTTTCATCTTTGATCCCGACGGCAATGTACTGTTGGCGGCGCCTGACGGTCAGGTGATGCGCAGCCCTGCCGACACCGGCGGGGTTCTCCGTGGCAGTCTCAATAAAGCCTACCTGACCGAAGCCGAGGAAAGCATACTGCCGATATCGTTTGGGAAGGTGCAAGACCTCGATGTCATTGAGACGCCGGCCGGACGGCTTGGCGTGGTCATCTCGAAAGATGCGTGGATGGTCGACGTCAACGATCGGTACGATGCCAAAGGCGCGAACCTGATTCTCCAGCCCGAGGCGTACAGCGAGTGGGCCTACGTCGCGGATCCATGGCAGCCGGACGGTTTCAAGGCGGGTGGCTTCGCACAGGTCCAGCGCAATCCGAGCTTCCTCTACAACGTCGCCGCGTGCATGACCGGGAATCTGTACGAGATCACCTTCGACGGACAGTCGGCGGTAATTGGGAAGCAGCACAAGGGCCTGCCGTCCGACGGCCAGAGCGCATGGATTGGACAAAATCCGGATGCGGGTTTTCTCCGCATCGCTCCGTGGATCATCGATGACCCCGGGCTTGGCAATCCGTCGTTGAGCCTGGCGCAACGGCGCGCCACGCTGGCGAATGGGGGGGCGTACTTGCTGCCAGGAAGCTTGCCAGCCTGCGCCTCGCCGACCACGTTCGGCGCGTGTGAAAACGGCTACCGGGAATCAGTGATTCACGCCGACCTCGAATTACCCGATGGCCCCGAGGTGGTGGTTCCTCCCGACACCGCGCCGCGGGTCCAGACTGCGTTCGGCCCGAACCTCCAGGTGACGGTTGGAGATCGATCGGCTCACCAGCATGCGCGGATCGCTGCGCATGCGGGGAGTGTGTACGTTGTGTGGCAGGATCGCCGGTACGGCTATGAAAACGTCTTCCTTACCGTGAGCCATGACCGCGGTGCACATTTCTCGGAAGCGGCCCACGCCAGCGACAACCCCCCTGGAGCCGTGACTGAGCTGCGGCCCGCCATCGCCTTGAGTTCGGACGGTCAGGATCTCTTCGTCGTGTGGCAGGAGTTTTGTTCCGGGGTGGACGACAACTGTGGCCGGATCAAAGTTGCGCGTTTCGATGCGGGCGGAAACAAGATCGGGCCTGACGTCCGGGTCGACGCCGGCGCGGAATATGCGGGGAAGTGGAACCCCACGATGACCGTGACACGGGCGGGAGACCCCTTGATTGCCTGGGTGGATGAACGTGATGCCGTACCGCGCGGCGCACGTTTCGAGCACATTTACTTTGCGCACGGCCGTCGCAAGGGTGCGCGGTTCACACCCAACGTGCGGGTGGATTTCGGTATGCCTGTGTCCTCGGCGGCCGCACTGGACAACAAGTGGGCTCCCTCAATTGCCGCCCGCGGGCGGGACATCCAGGTCGCCTGGACTGATTTCCGCGAGTACAACTGGGACATCTATGCGGCGCACTCACACGATGGCATCCGGTTTTCCGCCAATGTGAAGGTTGATGATTACCCCCTGTTGGAACGCATCGACGACCATCCGTCGATTGCCGTGGATGCCCGCGGGACGGTCCACGCCGCCTGGGTTGACCGCCGCGATACCGACGCGGACACCAACATCTTCTATGCCCGCAGCCGCGACGGCGGTCGCCACTTCTCGGCCAATCGGCAGATCGATTCTTCGGCGACAGGCTTCGATGTCGATCGCGATACGCGGAGCAATCGATGGAATCCACGCCTGGCGGTGAGTGGCAACGACGTTCTGGTCGTCTGGCAAGACAACCGCCTCGGCAACAACGATATCTTCTTCGTGCGTAGCCGCGATGGTGGATCGAACTTCGACGCCGATGAACGCGTCGATGATACCGGCGGCGGAGTCAGTAATCAGTATCGGCCGGATCTCGTGGTGGATGAAACGGACCCTACGGGGCGCACGGTTTACGTCGTCTGGGAAGACGATCGCCAGGGAACTTCTGACGTCTTTCTCGCTAGCCGGCAGATTCCTTAGCAGCCCGGTCGACTGTGGACTCGCTGTGTGGCTTACTAAGCGGCTTTGCGAGACTTCGTACGCTGCGGCGAGGTAAATCTGCCACGCCAGGTGGCCTGCCACTGCCGGCCCGGTCCCTCCTGGGTCTCCATCTCTTCGGGGTGTTGGACCGCATAGATCCGCCCCAAGAGCGCTTTCGGGTCCGTCCAGCGACCCAGGGCCGCCCTCAACGCTCGGTCCTTGGGCTCCCAGGCAACAACTGGCTTGCCGTCTATCTTGATGTGAACTTGCCGCAGAGAATCCATCTTCTTCAGAGCGCCCTTCTTCATGGCCCCTATTATGGACACTCTGAGTCCGTGATTCAACCCCGGTCGAATTGATATTCGTGGAGACTTCCGAGGCCAGAGGTCGTTTGACGGCCTGGCCGCGAAACAGTACGGTTCGCGTCCGGAGGATGCTGCCATGAATGGACGATTTGCTCGGAAAATCACGGTGATAACAGGTGCGGCGACGGGGATCGGTGCGGCAACGGCTCGGCGCTTTGCTCGCGAAGGTGCGATCCTACTCTTGGCCGACGTGAACGAAGCGGACGGAACGAAACTTGCCCAGGAATTGTCAAAATCGGGTGCGACGGCGCAATTCATCCGCACCGACGTTCGTAATGCAGCGGAGGTCGAAGCATTGCTGCAAGCGGCGGTCGACCACCACGGCGCGCTGCACATCCTTTTCAATAATGCGGGCATCGGCGCGTATGGAAAGACCGCGGATTTGGACATTGAAACTTGGCATCAAGTGATCGCCGTAGACTTGGACGCGGTATTCTACGGTATCCGAGCGGCCATTCCACGCATGAAGGCCGGAGGCGGCGGGGTCATTGTCAACACGGCCTCGATCTCCGGTATGTTCGGCGACTATGGCTTGGTGGCCTACAATGCTGCCAAGGCCGGCGTCATCAACCTGACCCGTACCGCGGCGATCGACTATGCGCGGGACGGTATCCGCATCAATGCCGTATGCCCCGGACCGGTGGAGACGCCGATGCTCAACCCCATACTGATGTTACCGGCGGCGCGAGGCGAGTACGCCAAGCTGGTGCCCATGGGCCGTGTGGGAAAGCCGGAAGAAATTGCAGCGGCGGTGGCCTTTCTGGCCTCGGAGGATGCTTCTTACGTCACCGGTACGACCCTTGTGGTGGATGGTGGGGTCACCGCGGCGACCGGCCAGGCGAATTTCAGCCGTTTGATGGGAGAGTGACGGAGCTCAGCCTCCGGGCTGCAGTCTCGCCACTGCCTTGAAGGCCTTATCGAATTCCCAGTCCAGCAGGGCTCCGGCGAGCAGCACAGGACCGTTGCCCACGCGCACGTACACGCCCGTGGTGGCGGGGTTGTGGTCACCGATCTGCAGGACCAGTGGTTCCGCCTGGTGGCGCAGCCGCAACTGCAGAGTCTCCCGCGGCTGTTGTAGACCGTAGTCCTTCAGCTCCGCGCCGGTCGTGGGCATCTCGGCCAGCCGGCTCATTTGACCGAGGGTACGGAGGAAGTCCTCAATCGCTCCAGGTGGTTCCGTTTCTTGCCAATTGCCGCCCGCCCGTTCGGTTTCGAGAGCGCGCCCGCCGCGCTCGAATCTGATCCCGGCGACGTCGGCCGCCGTGAAGTCCAGCAGCGGCGACATCGCTTTCGTTGGCTCTCGGGTGGGAACCTCGCCGGCGACTTCGTCAGGCCTGGAGAGGTCTCGCGGTGGCGCCGGTTCAAACCAGAGATAAGTGCCCAATGCGAGGACCAAAAGTGCCAGGATGACTGTGCCGCGCCAGCCCATGGCTAGACACTTCCCCGTCGCCGCCGGCGCCAAGTGATGAGCAGGCCGAGCACGGCGAAGATCGCCGGTTCAGCCACCACCGCGATCCAGAAGATGAATCGGCCTTGCCAGGCGGTGAGAAAGACCGGCGAGAGCGAGCTGTTCGGCAATCCCTTGCGTCGGATGGCGATCAGCTCTTCGTCCTCCGCCAGCACCCCGACGCTGCTCATGAACAGATCCTTGTTGCCGAGCAGGTTGAGATACAGATTGCTGGCAAAATCGGAGTCTCCGAACACGATCATCCGGCCGATCTTGCCCGCGCCGGATGCGACGGTCGGGGGGGCACTCTCGGTATCGCCCTTCGCCCCGGCGTCACCTTCAGCACTGTCGGTTACCATGATGCCGACGGGTACCGGACCCGGCCTGTCCTTTTCACGGCGAAACCGCACGGTGCCTTCGGGCACCGTGCCGTCGTCAATCCGCGCCCAGCTCTCTGGGCTCGTGAGTGCGATCAGCAAGACCTTGAGGCGCTTGCTCTCGGTATCCTCAATCGGTGAGAGGCTGCGCGCCAGCGCGAACACCGCCGCGGTATCGAGATTCTTGTGGAACGTGCTCTCGTCGAAGATCGGCACGCGGGGCATGAAGCTGTCCGCGCCATAGAGGCGGTTGCGCTCATCCACGATGATGTCGTTGCCGGCGCGGATGTTGAAACGGGCGAGAAACTGTACCACCGATTCCGGTGCATTGGGGTCGATCATCAACAGCACCCGGCCGCCACCGTCCAAGTAGCGCGACAACTGGTCCGCCTCCTCGGGGAGAAAGCTGTGTGTCGGACCGGGCAGGAGCACGACCGTGCAGGCGGCGGGGACCCCGTCGGCGGGCAGGGTCGTCAGGGCCTTGATCTGGAAGTTCTCCTTCTCCAGCGCCTTGGCCACCTGGCTGTAGCCGCTGCGTTCGGCGGCGTCTTCCGGACTGTGCTCGCCATGACCGGTCACGAAGCACAGGACGCGTTGCTTGCGGCGGGTGAGCTTCAGCAGCCCGTTGGCGATTTCTTCCTCGTCGACGCTTCTGAGCTCATGGAGTTGGCCTTCCGATTCCATCACACCGGTGTTGAAGCTGCTGATGCCGTACTTCTTCGCCAGTGCCGGAGAACGATCCAGATCCAGCATCCGGTACGAGATCATGCGCGAGGCGTCGCCGAAGAGCTGCAGCAGGTCGTCCATTTGGCGCCGCTGTCCGTGGTCCTGGCCGTTGTAAAAGACCGTGACCCGCACCGGGACATGCAGTCCTTGTGCAACGCGGTGCGCTTCATCCGAGAGCACGAAGCTTTGCGTCGGGGTGAGATCGAAGCGGACATTGTGGCGCTCGGCCAGCAGCAACAGGACGGTGACCAGGATACCGGCGAGGACGACCTGCAGCGCCATCAAGGCGGCATGCCGGACGGAGTGACCGAACAGGGCAATGCGCACTTACCGCACCCCCCGCCACTTGCGCGCGCTCAGCGATTGCAGGGTGAGGAACAAGAAAAAGCCGGTAAAGAGCATGAAGAACGCCACGTCGCGCGTATCGATGACGCCACGCGAAAAATTGTAGAAATGGTCGAACAGCGACAGCCGCAGCAAGATGTGGATGAGGTGTTCGCTCGTCGCTTCCTCGTTCCACGTCAGGAACCAGAAGAACACCAGGATACCGTACGTGCCCATGGCGCTCACCACTTGGTTCTCCGTCAGCGAGGAAATGAACAAGCCGCACGCGATGAACGCGGTTCCCAGTAGGAAGATGCCGAAATACGCTGCCAGCAGCGGGCCGACAGCGAAGTGGTAGTAGCAATAGAAGAGGATCGGACCGATCGTGGTGGCGAGCAGCGTGATCAGGAAAAAGATCCAGCAGGCGAGGAATTTGCCGATCACGATTTCGCCGTCACGCGCCGGGTAGGTCCACAGCAGCTCGATCGTGCCCAGCTTCTTCTCTTCCGCGAACAGCCGCATGGTGAGCAGCGGCAACACCAGCAGGGCGCATAAGCGCATGTCGAGGAACACGTACTGCCACAGGCCGGTGGGCAGGACGTAGCCGCCGAAGAGGATGAAGAAGATCAGATCGCTGTAGAAGAAGTACCCGCTCAGGAGAAGGAAAACTGCGAGCAGGACGTACGCGATGTACGAACTGAAATAGGAGCGCAGCTCACGCCGACAAACGACTAGGAATTTCATGGTCCGTGGGGGGAAGCGTTCTGTTCCGGATTGAGCAAGCTGAGAAAAATGGCTTCGAGCGATAGAATCACCGGCCGGAGTTCTTGTAGCCGCCACTGTGCGGTGACGCAGGCGGCGAGTTCGGCGCGCAGGTCGCGCTCTTTTTCGGTGGTGACGGTGAGCGCGGCCAGACCGTCGGGCGCGGATCTGGTCGGTTCGACATGGAGGACACCAGGGACCGCCCGCACGCGGTCGACCACGGCCTGGAGAGGTCCGAGCACCTCCAGATAGATTTGCGACGTTTGCCGCAGGCGCTGGCTGAGGTTGTGCGGTGTATCGACGGCCAGCAGGCGCCCGCGGTTGATGATCATCACCCGGTCGCAGGTGGCTTCCACCTCCGACAGGATATGTGTGGAGAGGATGACGGTGCGTTCGCCGCGCAGGTCGCGAATCAGCCGGCGCATTTCGGCCACCTGCTCGGGATCCAGCCCGGCTGTCGGCTCGTCCAGGATGAGCACCCGCGGCTGGCCGATCAACGCCTGCGCGATGCCCACCCGCTGCCGGTATCCTTTGGAGAGGGTACCGATGATCCGGTGCGCCATGTGCGTCACACTGCAGCTCTCCAATGCCTGTTCGATGTCGGTGCGCCGCTGGCCGCGCTCGACGCCCTTCATCTCGGCCACGTACCGCAGGTACTCCCGCACGGTCATGTCGAGGTACAGCGACACGCGCTCGGGGAAATAGCCGACGATGCTGCGTGCCCGCAGCGGCTCTGCCACCACGTCGTAGCCGCCGACGATGGCGCGCCCGCTGGTCGGCGGAAACACACCGCCGAGGATGCGCATGGTGGTGCTCTTGCCCGCGCCGTTCGGTCCCAGAAAACCGACAATCTCGCCGCGTGCAACCTGAAAGGTAACGTCGGAGATCGCCGCGAACGACCCGAAACACTTGGTCAGCTGCTCAGCCCTGATCATAGCCGGAGCCATCCTAGTCAAGCCGCTGAGCCGGCTCAATGGTGGCAGGAGATCAATTTGAGTCGACCCCTGTGCGCGAGTCGTTGACGGAAAGGGTTCTGGCGCCTACGATCCGATCGTGAAGCCGAGAGTCTACTTGGAGACAACCGTGATCAGCTACCTCACCGCTCGACCGAGCCGCGACATCGTGGTTGCCGCACACCAGGAGCTGACTCGCCTTCTCACCTGGAACTGTGCCCACATCGCAAACGCAGCAATGCGCCGCGCGATCGATGACGTCTGTGTCGAGCAAGGCTACGAACCAACGGTGCTGTGTACGCCCGAAGAACTCATCGAGGAGTAATCCGATGTGGAAAGACCCAATCGTTGAAGAGGTTCGCAAGATCCGCCAGCAGCATGCGAAGCAGTTCAACTACGATCTCCGGGCGATCGTCGGCGATCTTCGCAAGCAGCAGGAGCAGAGCGGCCGAAAGTACGTTCGATTTGAACCGCGCCGACCGTCCGAAGCGAAGAAGAGGAAGGCGGGCTGATCTGACTCGAACATCCGCATGCACTGGGCCAGCCAACAGGCACGTGGGTCGGAAGAGTCGGATAGGGTACACGCGGTAGGGCAGGCCTCTGTGCCTGCCCGTGACCCGGGCCACCGTGCCGGCCCGGTCCCAATTGACGCCAACGTTGCGGTAGGGGCGGCCCCCTGTGGCCGCCCTCTTGCGTGCAATGTGACCTCGCAGAGCGGAACATCGACATTTCAGGAACGAAAGTGTCTCGACCAAACGGCAATGGCACAGTGGCGGTCCGCAAAGTGCGTTTTCAGTTTGTGATGCCCGAAATGTGCGTTGCAAAGTGCTTATACAGTCCTAAAATCGCACTTTGCAATGCCGCAAAGTGCGTTTCCAACCCGTAACGCCTCCCTTCAAGCTGCGCATCAGACGTGGGAAAACGCTCGCGGCGCTGAAGAGAGGCGCCCGTGCGGCCATCGATGACGGCGAGCCGTATCTGTACACCACACTGTTCGGGCAAGCGGCGCGGAACGGCGGCCGCAACGGCAAACATGCCCCCGACAATCCGCCGCCGCCGGCACCGCCAGTGCCGCCGGTCTCCAGCGCAGCGTGAGCGTGGCACTGCAGTGATCCTCGCGGCCCCGAGTGCAAGCGTGCAAGGCTGCTTGCATTCGGGGCCGTGCGAGCCCCAAAAGCTCGGTTGCCCGGTGGCGCGGCGGTTGAAACCGCGGGCTACCAAGATTAGGCAGTGCGTTTCGTTCTGCTCCACGGCGGCGAAGGCGACATTCCTGTCTTCAGATCCGAGCCCATGCTTGTCCCTATTTCGTGAGGGGCGTTAGCCCGCAGAGTTTCGCAGCATAACACGTCGAGACTATGCTCGATGATCGGCCGCCCAAGTCGTTGATTCCTGAGCCGTACGTGCAGTATAGACGCCATGTTTCGAGAGGGTGCTATGCTGCGAGAACTCGCGGGGGTAGCCGATTTCATTCGGGAGCCTAGATGTAGGTGTCACACTAACACGAGGTCCTATGGCGAAAGCCGAAGCAAGCGTTGAGGAGCTGGTGGGCATGATCGAGCGGGGAGAACTGCGGCTGCCGGAAATGCAGCGCCGCTACGTCTGGCGCTCCACCCGCGTGCGCGATTTACTCGATTCGCTCTATCGGGGCTACCCCTCGGGCGCGATTCTGCTGTGGGAGACTGACGAGGCTGTGCCGCTGCAAGAGTTCGCCGTCGAGCAACAGAAGAACCCCTACCAGAGCACGCGCCTCCTGCTCGACGGCCAGCAGCGCCTGACTTCGCTTTCGGCTGTGATCCGCGGTGAGACCGTGGCGGTGCGTAGCCGCAAGAAGCCCATCGAGCTGCTCTTCAATCTCGACCATCCCGATCAACTCGCGCTTGTGACCGAGGTGAACGAAGACGGTGACGAGGAGGAAGAGGATGACGAACTGATCGACGACGAGGCGGATTCGAGCGAGGACGAACTGCAGAAGCGGTTCGATCGCATGACCTTCGTGGTGGCCACGCGGAAGCTGGAGCAGTTGCCGCAGTGGGTCAAGGTCACCGAGGTATTCAAGACCGACAGCGACGCGCCCTTCCTCAAGCGCGCGGGTGTCACGGGCTTCGAGGACCCGCGCTACGAAAAGTACAGCCAGCGTCTCGCCCGTCTGCGCGGCATCCGCAAGTACGTCTACCGCATGGACGTGCTCGAACGGAAACTCCCGTATGACGAGGTCACCGAGATCTTCGTCCGTGTGAATTCACTCGGCGCCAAGCTGCGTAGTTCCGATCTGGCGCTGGCGCAGATCACCGCCAAGTGGCGCGGCGCGCTCAAGACGTTTCAGAGCTTCCAGGGCCAGTGCGCCAAGGCCGGCTTCGAACTCGACCTCGGCTTGCATCTGAAGAACCTGATCGCTTTCGCCACCGGGCAGTCGCGTTTCCTCACCGTCGGTGGGCTCCCAATCGACACGCTACAGCAAGCGTGGAAGGAGTGCGTTCCAGGCATGGAGTTCGCGTTGAACTTCCTGCGGAGCAACGCCGGGATCGACAGCCCAGCGCTCCTGTCCTCGCCGTTCCTGCTGGTAGCGCTGAGCTACTACGGCCACAAACTAAACTACCAGATTGCGGCGTATGAGTCGCAGCGGCTGCGGTATTGGCTGCTAGTCGCCAACGCCAAGGGCCGCTACTCGCGCGGTTCCAGCGAGACGCTGCTCGACCAAGATCTCGCCACACTGCGACAGGAGGGCGGCGCGAGCGAGCTTGTCGACCGCCTGCGGCTTCAGGTCGGGAGGCTCGATGTGGCTCCGGAGGAGTTGGAAGGCCGCAATCAACGCAGCGCCCTTTTCAAGACCATGTTTCTGGCGTTCCGCGCAGCCGCCGCCAAAGGCTGGCGGTCCAATCTCGCCATCGCGCTGGATCACTCCGGCTCGCACCACCGCCTGCAGTTCCACCACATCTTTCCGAAGGCAGTGCTCAAGAGCGCCTACACCGCACGCGAGGCCGACGACATTGCGAACCTCGCGTTCATCGGCGGCAAGACCAACCGGCAGATCAGCGACAAACCTCCGGGCCAATACTTCCCCCCGATGATCGAGAAGTCTGGGCTCGCTGCGTTCGAGGCCCAGTGCATCCCGACGGATCCCGCCCTACTTGGCGTCGATGGTTACAAAGGCTTCCTGGCCGAACGGCGCAAGGCGGTGAGCCGGAGGCTGAACGAGTTTCTCGGGGCTACCCAACTATGACGCGGCTGCGGCTTGAGCCCCTTGAACGAAGACGAGACGCGCAATCTGGACCGTGTTGTCGGAAACCGAGGACGACGAACAGTAGACCGCGAGGCAGGCAGGCGCCTAACCCGCCTCAGCGGCAAACCGTTGAGCAGGAGCGCGATACAAGGGGGAAGGAGTGAGGAAGTGGCGACTGGCGGCTTGTCTCGCATTCATCGTTGCGGCTCCTGCGGGATGTTACTATATCCCCAAAGCCTCCACTTGCCGACCGATCACTGTTACAGTCCCTGATACTGCAGAGGGTAAGGCGTGCTTGAGGACATGCTTGCAGACGCACGAAATCTGCCGCGGCAACTGCCGCCGATCATACACCCAATACAACGGTCGGCAGGTCGAGAAGGAGATCCAGGACTGCCACGACGCGTGCGACGACTCGCGGGACGCATGCCTTCGTACATGTTGATTCTGCATTCCGTACGGTCGCGGCGATGAACATCCCACCCCAGTTGCGGCGGTCATCCCGGTTCGGGCGGCGGGTGAGCGGGGGCGTCAGGTGAGATTGAGAGTTGGCTGAGTAGAAACATGGCGGGCGACCCGAGTGCATTCTTCGAGGCTGTCATAAGCGCCGGTGCGATCCTGTCGGGCTTCTGCGGTACGTTCCTAAGTTTCAGGATTCAGCGCGAGGCCAACTACTACCGTCAACCCGCTCTGAGCTACGAGCAGGGACGGGCCAAGGACATCCTCATCGGGCTTACACACTTTACGTCTGCATTCCTACTCCTCATTCTTGCTACTCTTTGCTCGATGCTTTTCGGCTTTCTACTGCCGCTACTCGCGCTCGCCGGCTGGTCTTGGGCGTTGGCCCGATCGTGGCTTGCGGCGGGCGGCTTGGTAGCCGCACTCATACTCGTCGCAGGCTATTTTCTGGATGAACTCGTCCACTACAGGATCTTGAGTATCCGCCTCGTGAATGACGCTCGCGAGTGGGGAGGCGAATCGGTCATTGCCGTCAGTGCGATAGTCCTCGCGCTAGGTGTGGCGTTGCTTGTATGCCTCTGCTTGAAGGGAGCCGCCTAACAAGGCGTGCTCGACGGCCGTGGTGCCGCTGCGCGGATGGTGTTCGTTGGCGAGCTGCCCATTGGCGGCGTTAGGTGTTAGGCTCGCGAGACCCAGTAACGAGTATTCCGAGTTCGGGAGCGGATCCAGCTGATGGCCAACATCTCTAAGTACGCGACGTGGAGTGAACGGGTGATGAGCCTGCGGCGGTGGATCGCATCGAGACGAATACGCACGGTCTCGATGTAGCGCCACGCGGCATGGGCGTGGAGCCGCAGCGTGCAGCGGTGGTCAAGGATTATTGGGACTGGCGTGTACAGCAACTCGAAATACTCGGACCTACGGCCCTCAATGGCCCACTAAGGACACCTTGCCCCGCCGCACGTCTCTTTGAATTGCCCTGCCGCGAACCGACGTGATAGGAACCGATGATGACAGCGCACCGGCTCGGCAAGATTGCGGAGGCGGCTTTTGTAGCTCTGGCGCTGACCGCGTGTGGATCGTCGAATCCGCCGCCGCTGTTTTCCGCTGGCACGCCAACCCCGAGCGCGACGACTGCCCCGACGACCACTGCGTCGCCAACGGGAACACCGAGCGCCACGCCGACGCTGACTGCCACACCGACAACGACGCGGAGCTTTACATTGACTCCGACTCAGACGCCGACTTGGACGCGAACACCGGCAGAGCCTAGGTGTGGAGGAATCATTGGCACCACGTGCACGGTCACGCCGACGCCTCCCTGTTATCTTCCACCCACTCCATCTCCCTCTTGTGGTGAGCCCGACGCTTATTCGTGCTCATTTGGGCCAGAATGCACGTTTTACGGGTGCGTCTGCTACACCCCCACGCCTACGCCTACGAATATACAGACCCGACCCGCAACGCCGACACCGACTTCGACCGCTTCATCAACGCCGACACCTACGCCAACGAAAGCGCCAAGCGGTTGTCACAATACGGGCGAGTGCGAGCAGATAGGCTTTTGCCTTGAGCCCGGCGGGAATCCTGGAAGCGGAGCCACGTTCACGCCCACGCCCACTGTCCCGGAGTGTGTGAGCGATTCCGACTGTGCCAGGTTCGGAGAGACCTTCATCTGCTCCACGCAGACGTGCGTGCCGGGATGTACCGTCGAGACAATATGCGCAATCGGGCAGGTCTGCGCGGCGTCGCATCACTGCGTGCCGCGCCCCTGTGCGTCTGACGGCGACTGCCCGCAATTCTTCGCGTGCTACGGCGCTAGTGGCTCGACCTCGGGCGGCTGCAACCGACGCGTCTGTGACACGGATACCGACTGTCTCGGCGGCTTCTGCGTCAACAGCCGGTGCTACGACCAGCTCGGAACGTGCATTCCGCCCCCCGAGTAAATGGCGTCACTTCACAGCCAGCGGCGGATCATGTCCGACTGGGGGTGGCGATGCCGCATGAGTGTCTGAATTCAGACAGTAACCCCAGGATTGATCACGTCGCATTCCGGCGATAACATTCTCATTCTAGCGCCCACCAGAAGTGCCGGACACGGAAAGGAAAGTCCATGAGAAACTCGGGGGGTTCAGCGGTGCTCATGCCGACGCTCCGCGCTACCGTTGCCCTTCTGGTCCTCGCGGTGTTCTCCGCGCAAGCTAGCGCGCAAGTTGCGAGCCCGACCGCCACGCCGAATGAGCCGTTTGGGTGCGCAGATGTTTGCGATGGGCGTCTGTGTAACGGCTACTGCCCAGACGGCACGTTCCGGAGCGGCAGTTGCTGGACTCTCGGGGACCATGGGTGCGAATGTGAACTGTTTGAATGCCCAGGGCCGTGCGCGATCAGCGTCGATCCCATCCAGCCCACGTCGGACAAGCGGTTGCTCACCATCACGGGCGGCGCTTCCTTCCTAGGGAATTGGGATATCCAGGTCACCATCTCCGGTGGCGCACAGGTCGTGGAGTTTGAAGCAGTAGCGTACCAAACCTTCTCTGTGGACGCACCGCTGAACCCTGGCCTGAACAAATTACACATTGACGCCCACATAACCGGGCCACCGGGGTGCCATTCGCAGTTCGACTTCGAGGTGGTGTTCACGGGAACCACCCCGATGCCGAGCCCGACGCCAACGAACACCTGCACCCCGGGTCCCCATCCAGCACCCGGTTGTATGTATGAGGGGCCGACGTTCACCGCGACCGAGGGACCGTCCAGCCCGATCACGACGCCCACCAACACCCCGGCAACTCCGTTGCCGTCGGTCACCCCTAGCGCGACGCCGACGGTGACCCCTGCGGCTTCGGGTTGTGTGGGTGACTGCAACCGTGATGGGCAGGTCACCGTGGATGAAATTCTGACGATGGTGGACATCATGCTCAACGGCAACAGCGGCGCGTGTCCAGCCGCCGATCAGTGGTGCAGCGGCCCACCAATCGATGTCGTTTGCCTAATCGAAGCAGTAAACAACGCGCTCAATGATTGCCCTCCTCGCCTTACGGCCACGGCGACCGCGACACCCACCACGCCGCCGCCGGTGTCATTTGAGGTCCAACTAGATCGCCCGGCAGGAAGTGTCCGCATCAGTGCGCGGCTGACCAACACGAGCGATCACGTGCTCTTCTACCTCGCAGGATGCTCGGCATTGTGCCGACCAGAGTTCTACCGCGCCGTGTCGTTTCAGGTGAGTGGCCCCGATGGGGCTGAGGTAATGGTCGAATCCCCTGAGTATCCCTATCCCTGTGGAGGCCCACTGCTCTGCCCGGAGTTCCCGCAGCAGATCTCACCAGGGGAGTCCGTCGAGGAAACGTTGGACATCGACGGAACCGCGTGGAAGCAGGACTCGACGGCTGGCGGTTTCTGCGGTGTGTGCACCGCCGATCCGTTCACGCCGGGTCGATATCAGGTCACGGCAAGAGGTTCATACTCGACCGACCCGGGCCGCGTGTACAGCCCCACGCAGGTTGAGAACACTGTAGAGTTCGACTGGCCCTGAGGATGCACGAAGAGGAGACTCGCGGCGTAGGAACGAGTATTCCGAGTTCAAGAGCCGATGCAGTTGATGGCCGAAATCTCTAAGGACGCGACGTGGAGCGATCGGGTGACCAGCCTGCAGTGATGGATCGCATCGAGCCGAATCCGCACGGTCTCGATGTAGCGCCACGCGGCATGTGCGTACGGTGCAGAGCCGCAGCAGGCAATGGTAGCCATTGGTTCTATTGGCTCATCAACCTTCAGGTTTGACCGTTCGACGTTTTGCACAGCCGCAGGAGATGGCCGCGAATTCTTTAGCTGACAGCTGATAGCTGGATGCCGACAGCTGACCGCAGTGCTGGCCGAAATTGGGACAACACCGCCACGTCTCGCCAGACTTTGACCCACGCGGCAGAGGGTATAGGATACGCCGCCGATCGTAAGCCGATCGCGGGAAGGGAGAAACGAATGCCAGGGAGACTGCAGGATCGCGTCGCCGTCATCACCGGCGGAGCGAACGGGATTGGCCGCGCCACCGTGCTGCGCTTTCTCGATGAGGGCGCATCGGTGATTGCCGCCGATCTCAACGAGACCACCGCGAAGGAAATGCTCGACCTGGCTGCCAAGGCGGGACACGCGAAGCGCGTGCGGTTCCTGCGTACCGATGTGACACAGGAGGCCGAGGTCGAAGCGGCCATCCAGCTGGCAGTCTCCGCCTTCGGACGTCTCGACTGCGTCTTCAATAACGCCGGCATCGGCGGCGCGTTCGGACCGATCACCCACATCACCGCTGACGACTGGGATTACACCTTCGCGGTGCTGGTGCGGGGTGTCCTTTTCGGCATCAAGCACGCTGCGCGGGTGATGAAAGCGCGAGGGCAGGGCGGGTCGATCATCAACACGGCCTCGATTGCGGGACTCGGCGGCGGCGAGGCGCCGCACGCCTACTCGGCCGCCAAGGCCGCGGTCATCAACCTGACACGCGCCGTCTCCATCGAGCTGGCGCCGGCGAAAATCCGGGTGAACGCCATCTGTCCGGGTGCCATCCTCACGCCGCTGATACACCGCGGCAGCCCGGAAGCCCTTGAGCCCATCCTCGAGAAGGCGCAGCCATGGCCCGAAGTCGGGCGGGGCGAGCACATCGCCGGCGCCGCCCTCTTCCTCGCCAGCGAGGACGCGCGTTTCGTGACCGGCGCCACCCTGGTGGTCGATGGCGGTCTGACGGCGGGTGGGGCCAACTCCATGCGCCTGCTGGGTACCGGCGACGCGTTCACGATGGCCTTCGGCGTCGATCGCGGCAGTACCGGCCAAGATCCGACAGTGACCATGGTGGAGTAGGGAGAGCGAGTGCCCGCGTGCGGACACGCACGTTGGGCCGGAACGTAGACCAAGAAACCAGCCCGACAGGAGGACATCATGAGTGCCATCACCGGCGGCGAGCTGCTCGCGCGCTGCCTCGCCAACGAAAGCGTGAAGTTCGTGTTTGGATTGCCGTCTCCGGAGATCGACCCGCTGCTCGCTCAACTCGCGGCGCACGACATCCGTTTGGTTCCCGTGCGGCACGAAGCGGCGGGAGTGCACATGGCGGAGGGGCTCTATAAGACGACAGGGCAGGTGGCGGTGGTGCTCGGCAACCCCGGCCCCGGCTCCGCCAATCTCCTGCCCGGAGTGATCACGGCTCGCCACGAGGGCGTTCCCGTCGTGGTGATCACGTCGCAGCACCGCCTCGGCATCGTCTACCCGTCGTCGCCGGCCACGTTCCAGGGGCAGGATCAGCTCGACGTGTTCAAGCCGACGGTCAAGTGGGGCGGCCCCATCCTGTCGTGGGAGCGCATCCCGGAAGTGGTGCGCTTGGCCTTCCGGGAAATGTGGACGGGACGGCCCGGCCCGGTCCACATCGAGTTGCCGGCGCCGGTGCTGTACGCCACCGGTGAGGAACAGAGCGCGCCGGTTTTGCCGCCGGCGGCCTATCGTCCGCCTCGGCCACAGGCCTCCGATGCCCAGCTGCGACAGGCCGCCGAGCTGCTTGCCAACGCCAAGCGGCCGCTGGTGGTATCGGGGTCCGGTGTCGACCGGGCGGATGCAAACGCCGCGTTGCTGGAACTCGTCGCCTTGCTGAACTGCCCGGTAATGACCACGATGGCGGGGCGCTCGTCGGTCCCGCTCGACCACGCGAATTACATCTTCGGGTTTGGCCGCGGCGGCGATGTCGTCAAGCAGGAAGCCGATGTCATCCTGGTTGCGGGATCGAGGCTCGGCAACCTCGATATCCCGTACGACAAATACTGGGGCGATCCGGCGCGGCAGCAGCTCATCCAGATCGATGTCGACCCGCGCCACATGGGCGTCACCCGGCCGCTGACGCTCGGCATCGTTGCCGACGTCAAGAACGCGCTCGAGGGACTGGTGCAAGCGCTGCGGGCGAGGCAGGCCCGCCCGCGCGACGGCAAGGACCTGGCACGCTACCGCCGAGGCGCTCAGGCATGGTGGGACGAGCAGCTGGCTCCGGTGAAGAGCTGGACGGGCTCGGGGATACACCCGGCACACGCGCTGCAGGCGGTCGGCGCGGTCTTCGGCAGGGATGCGGTCTACGTCGCCGACGGCGGCAACACTTCGCTGTGGGCGAATATGTGTTTGCCCCCGACGCAGCCGCGGTCGTATCACAACATCCTCGAACTCGGCATGCTCGGCACCGGCATTCCCTCCGCCATCGGGGCGAAGCTGGGCGCACCGGGGCGCGAGGTCGTGTGCGTCACGGGCGACGGCGCGGCCGGCTTCAACTTCATGGAGATGCAGTCCGCCGCGCGCGATGCCGTGAAGATCACCACGGTCGTCTTTGCGGAAGGCTCGTGGACGATGGAGGAGCCGAACGAACGCATGCTCTACGGTCGGACGTTCGGCACGGAGCAGGGCACCGTGCGCTGGGATCGCGTCGCCGAGGGACTCGGCTGCCACGGCGAGTACGCCGAGCGGATCGAAGAGGTCGAGCCCGCTCTGCAGCGCGCCAAGGCGGCGAAGGGGCCGGCAGTGGTGTGCCTGCGGACGGACCGCGAGGCCAACCTGGCGATTCCGCAAGAGCTGCTGCTGCGATTTGTGGAGGTGTATCAGGGGCCGATGGGCTGATGTGGTGGGGCTTGAGGGGGCGGTCGATGCATTTGAGTCACGTCTCGGTCACCTCAAGCCCTGGCAAATGGCGTATTGCCGATGGGTTGCCGCGGTCCGCACGTCCGCCTTGTGCTTTACGCTCAAGTCAGTTAAACATAGCCTCAGTCTCAACGGGGAGAAACAGCAGTTCTTTTGAAGCCGCGGAGGGTTCATCGCTCTTCGGTTTTCTCGATCGCAATCACCACCGCGTTCCGGACTCAGCAGCTTCCCAGCGACGAATACATAGGAAAGGAGGGAAGCGCATGGCTCAGGGAACAGTGAAGTGGTTCAATGCTGAGAAAGGGTTTGGCTTCATCAGCCGCGACGATGGCGACGACGTGTTCGTTCACCACACCGCGATTGTCGGTGAAGGCTACCGCAGTCTCAACGAAGGCCAGCAGGTCAGTTTCGACGTGACCCAAGGCAAAAAGGGACCGCAAGCGTCCAACGTTACCAAGCTGTAACGCATCTCCGCGGGGGCCCAGCCCGGGCCTCCGCGGTCTTTTTATCCGTCTACGGTTGTACGCCCCGGCCGTCGCACGGTGTCGTCGCGGCAGCAGCACGTCGCACCAACATCAGTTGCTCGGGAGAACATGGACATGACTAACCGTGACCTTTTTGAGCCGGACGTCCTGCTCACGGAGCAGTTCAGTGCCGCACGGCGCCGCCGAGCGGCGGTCTCGAGCGAGAAGCGCTTGATGCTGGCCGTGTTGGAGAATGCGCTCGATTACTACCAGAAGTACATTCTCGCGCAGGACCGCGCCGGCCGCGAGCTGTTCGAGGAAGCCAGGGAGTGGATCGAGTGCACCAGCAACGAAGGCGTGTTCTCGTTCGAGAACATCGGCGAGATGCTCGACATCAACCCGGGGTACCTCCGTCGCGGTCTCGCCGCGTGGCACCAGCGCTTGCTGGAGGCGCATTGCCGCACCGTTGAGATACCCGCGGCCGAGGCACCGCAACTCGTTCGGGCCGCGAGCTAACGCCGGCGCCGAGGATATCGTTCCAGAATCCGGTCAGCACGCGGACGAGGCGGTGGAGGTCACCGAGCGCGCCAGCGTCGTACTGGTCGACCACGACGTCGCCCCCTTCGCAGAAGCGGCCTGAAGACATACGTTCAACCATGCGATCGATACGCATGGTAAGCCCCGCAGACGACATGCACCCGGCAGCCGAGCAGTGCCTGTCCCAACCCCGGCAAAACTGATATTAAAGAATACCTCAAGGGGAAACCCTTTGAGGCTAGGGGGCTCGTGATTTCATGTTGACGCGGGGAGCTGACCTTGCAGAGGGAAGCGGTCCGAGTCACGCGACCGACTCGGCCAGGGCCAATGGGAAACGGTCCCGGGGGGCTGCCAACGGCTCCGAGCCGCTTACCGAAGCGGATCAGCGCTTCGAGCAGGTGCTGCTGCAACTTTCGACGACGTTCGTCAGCACGCCGGCGAACCAGATCGATACGCAGATCGGGCGTGCGTTGCGGCAGGTCGTTGAGTTTCTCGGATTGGATGGCGGCATGCTGTCCCGGGTCAATGCCGACACTACGGAGCGCTGGATTACCCACTCCTGGGCCGCGCCGGGCCTTGATCCGCCTCCTCAGGTGCTCACCGAGGCCTTTCCGTGGGGCAGCAAGAAGATTCTTGCCGGGGAGATCGTCGCCGTCTCTCGTCTCGAGGAGTTGCCCGACGAAGCGGCCGTCGATCGGGAGAGCGCGCGGCGTCTCGGCATCCAATCGCACGTGTCGATTCCGCTTGTAGTGGGCCAGACGGCAGTCGGCATGCTGAGCTTCGGCTCCATGCGGTGCGCGTACGCGTGGCCGGACCGGCTGATCGAACGCCTGCAGCTGCTGGCGCAGGTGTTTTTCAACGCGCTGGCACGCCAGCAGTCTGAGGTGGAAACCGAGCGGCAATTGCGGTTCGAGCACCTGCTCTTCGAGCTGTCCTCGAAATTCATCAACCTGTCGCCGACCGACGTTGACGGAGAAATCATCGAGGCGCTGCGCAAAACGGTCGAATTGCTGGAGCTTGACCGAGGCAACTTCATGCAGCTCTCGGATGATGGGCGGCTGGTCGTCACGCATGCAGCGGGTGCTCATGGAATCCCTCCGTTCGCGGTTGGAAGCGATCTGGCCGATTGCCCGTGGCTGCATGGGACGCTCATGCACGGACAGGTTCTTCGTCAGCCCCGTCTGCCCGAGGACCTGCCGGCGGAGGCGGCACCCGAGCGGAGGTTGCTCCTCCGGGAAGGTACAAAGTCGTTGATCGCCGTCCCCCTGGTGGTGGCCGGATCGGTCGTCGGTGCACTTACCTTGGGGGCGTTGCGGTGTGCACGCGACTGGCCGGACGCGCTGGTCGAGCAGATTCAATTGCTGGCGCAGGTGTTTGCCAACGGGTTGGCGCGCAAGCAGGCGGACTTCAGTTTGCAACACGCGTTCTCAGAAATTCAGCAGCTCCGGGAGCGCATTCAGGCGGAGAACGCCTACTTGCGACAGGAAATCGAAGTGGTGCACGGCTACGAAGAGATCATCGGCAACAGCGATGCCATCAGACACGCCCTCAGCCAAGCGGAGCAAGTCGCACCGATGAATTCGACGGTGCTGATTCTCGGCGAAACCGGAACCGGCAAAGGGTTGCTGGCGCGAGCGCTTCATCGCCGCAGCGGGCGCAAGGATCGCGTCATGGTGAAGGTGAACTGCGCCGCACTCCCCGTGACGCTGGTGGAGAGCGAGTTGTTCGGACGCGAAAAGGGCGCCTACACCGGGGCGCTCTCGAAGCAGGTGGGCCGTTTCGAACTCGCTGATAGCTCGACGCTCTTCCTTGATGAGATCGGCGCGCTGCCGCTCGAGTTACAAGCGAAGCTGTTGCACGTGCTCCAAGATGGCCAATTCGAACGGCTGGGCAGCACGCGGACGATCAAGGTCGACGTGCGTGTGATCGCTGCCACCAACTGCGATCTGGCGGCGGCAGTGCGTGAAGGGCGGTTTCGGCAGGATCTTTACTACCGCCTCAACGTGTTCCCCATCGTCGTGCCGCCGCTGCGCGAGCGACGCGACGATATCCCGCTTCTGGTCTGGACCTTCGTCAAGGAGTTCGGCGCCGGCATGGGCAAGAGCATCGAGACCATCCCGCGCAAGACGATGGAATCTTTGCAAGCTCATCCCTGGCCCGGCAACGTACGCGAGCTGCGCAACGTGATCGAGCGGGCCATGATCCTCACCACGGGTCCGGCCCTTCACGTCGAGCTTGCCGGCTCCGAAGCGCCACTCTCAGATCCGGGCTCCTCCACCCTTGAAGAGGTCGATCGACGCCACATCCTCAGCGTACTCGCGCGCACCAACTGGCGCGTCCGCGGCAAAGACGGTGCCGCCGAGATTCTGGGCCTGAAGCCCACCACGCTCGGCTCGCGGATGCACAAGATCGGCATCCGGCGCCCCTCGAGCAACTCCTGACGGCGACATCCGGCTGTCCCGCGTATCACCTCCTCTCTCATTCACTCGGAGAGGCGTTGATTACAATCGGGACCATCAATACCCGTTCTCGCAGTAGGTGTTGTCGCCTGGCTGTATCAGCGTCGACGTGTCGAGCTGGGTGGTCGGGGTTGGGTACTTCGGAGGGTTCAGGGAGGCATACACGTTCTGGGGTGGGCCGAACGTGTAATCCGAGACCACGCCTATTTTCTGAGTGATCCCAGTCTTCTTTACGCTCAGCACCATGAGGTCCGTAGACCAGACAATATCACGACCCAATATTGGGTAGCCGCCCGTCGGGAAGTGTGCCTGGACGCTGTTCATGGCACATTTGACGGTATCATCGGCCACCGGGAAATGCGCTATCACCGTGAGCTTCGGACGGGGATTTATCTGGCTCAAGAGGTACCCGAAGGCCCCCTGTGGAGTGTGGGAGCTGTCTTCGATATTCGCCGTATTCTGGACTGCTTTATCAAAGCTAGGGTTAGTACCCGGCGGCGGCGGAGACGTTAAGCCCGGATAATTCTTCATGGTCAATAGTTCCGGCGGAAGGATCATCTCGTGGATGAACACGTCCACGCCGTTGCCGCCGTTCTTGGCCTGGTCGATGCAGCGGGTTTCGGGCCTGGTGTCACTCGTGTAGATCATGCTCAGGCCGTTCCACTCGAGCTTGTAGCCCATGGAGCCCTTCCTGGCATGGATCACCGGGAAGTGGGTGATCTTCACGCCCGTTGTCGGGTTGTTGTAAGCGACGTTGTCTCCCGGCACTGCGCCGTACTTCGTCCAGTCCAGCTCAATGGGGACCAGGCCATAGCCGTCGTCCTGAGCATCATCTCCGACGGGAAGCGGATCGGACGGCAGTCCCCAACTCTGCCGGGTGGGAATCTGGTAACCGCTGTAGCCCGTCGACAGGAAGCTGAAACTCTCCGAGTGCCACCTCATGGCTTTCCGGAGATTATCGCAGAAATCGTAGGTGCCATCATCGTGGTACAGCGGGCCGGAGTCGCTGGGGTTGGGCACGCCCGAAGGCCCCTGTCCCCAAACGTATAGGGGCCACTTGCGGTCGCTCGCGGGTCCGAAGCAGTAGATTGCGCTCAGGTCGCTCATGTGATCGGCGTGCAGATGGGATATGAAGATCTTGTCCATCCTGCTAAACGCAATCCCCATGGCACTGTAATTGGTTAACGCCCCGGCGCCGCAGTCGAAGACGAAGGAGTCCGTCGCTTTGCCGAATCCACCATTGGGGTCTGGGACCCACGGGCCCACCTCTACGAAGATGCTCATCATCTGCTGTGCCCGCCGTGTGGGAGGGAACGCTGTCCCGAGAAATGTGATCCGCATCTCATCACTAGCGAGCTGCGTCTGGTCTGCCAGCTTAAAGGGGTCTAGACCGGCGGGGTAGCTATACTTCTGCGTGGTATCAGGGCTCACCGGGTAGTTGCAGCCGTTTTCGTCGCATTGTTGCCCTGCGACGGCCTTGTCCGCCCCGTTACAGCCCATTACACCCCCGACTGCCAGTCCGCCCAGGGCCAGGCCTGTAAGCTTCAGCGTGTCTCGTCTCGTTAACCCTGCGGATATTCTTTTTTTGCCTTTTTTGGACCTCTTCATGATCTGTTCTTCTTTCCTTGACTGGTACCTCGAACCGGTCATTGTGATAGGGACAACATGCGGTTGATACTTACCAATTCGATGCCAACTGCCAGAGGCTAGCTCCCAAGGCCAAATACCCCCGCGGGACGCCACCCTGCGACTCCGAAGATTCGTCGGCCCCTCCGATATTTCGAGCGCGTGAGCCCGTCAGCCGGACCCTTCTGCGGGGACGCGCCGATACGGCCTGCGGTACAGACAGTCGGCACGCCGGTTGATGTCCATCTCACTGCGGAGATGGAGCACAGCAGGCGGATGATCGTCTTCACGATGCGCGTCACGGCGCGGCCGGAGAAACGACGAGAGATGTTGCAGGCTTTACGCAGCCTGCTGGGTCCGATGAGCGTGCAGCCGGGCTGTCTGCGCTGCCGACTGTATCAAGACGCGGATGACGAAGATGTCCTCACGTGGATCGAAGAGTGGGAGTCGCGGGAGCAATTGGACCGGCACGTCCGGTCCACTGAGTACCGCACGCTCCTGTCCGTGATGGATCTGTCGACGGTCCAGCCGGAGGTCCGGTTCAACACGGTGGTGCAGACCGCTGGGATGGAGCTGATCGAAGACACGATGAAACGGGGGGCGCGACCATCATGAAAAAAACGTTCATCAACACTGCCTGGACGATTTGGACGGTGCTTACTCCGAGCATCCGGACCGGGAGCCAACGTGACCTGCTGCTGGCCTGCAGTGTGGCGCTGGCGCTCTGGGGGTGCGCCAGAACTGTCGTCAAACCGCAGCAGGAAAGCGTGCCGGAGGGTTTCTCGCGGCCCACCCGCATACTTGTCTACGACTTCGTAGTCTCCGAATCGGAAGTCACAGAAAATGAGGGAGTGTTGGCGCAGATTCGGAGCCGCGGGAGTAGCTCTACAGAGTCGGAACGCGAGTTCGACATCGGGCGGCAGGCGGCCGGCGCATATGCCGAGGATCTGGTCTCCGGTATCCGCGCGTTCGGCCTCCCGGCGGAACGCGCGCAACCTGGGATGCCGATTGTCAGCAACACCCTCTTAATCAACGGCCAGTTCCTCAACGTCGACGAGGGCAACCGACTGCGCCGCGTGGTCATCGGTTTCGGCGCCGGCAGCTCGCGCGTCGACAGCCGGGTGCAGGTCTATTACGTGACCGGCACCGAGCAGCGCAAGCTGCTCGAGTTCACCACGCACGCCGACAGCGGCCAGATGCCCGGCGCCGCGGCGACGATGGGGGTTGGGGCAGCCGCGCAAGGCGGGGTCACCGCCGGTATGGCCGCCGCCAATGCCGCCGTCGGCGGTGCCAAAGTCAACCGCTCTGGCGTGGAAAACATGGCCGGCCGCAGCGCGCAAGAGGCCGTGGCCTACCTCTCGGAATACTTCGCGAAGCAAGGGTGGATCTCGGCGGATGCCGTGAAGAAAGCCAAGCGCGCCGAGGAGTGAGTGCGCGCGTGCGCATGAAGGAGAACGGGACGATGCAACGAACGGCAACGGTGTTGATCGGCGCGGGTTGTCTGGCCTTCGCAGTCCCCGCTTTCGCACAACGCCTCTACATCTACCCCCAGAAGGGGCAGAGCCAACAGCAGCAGGATATCGACAACGCAGAGTGCGGGCGCTGGGCGAAGGCACAGAGCGGTGTCGATCCCAGTGCACCACCGCCGCCGGGCCAGCCGGGCCAGCACGCCGGCGGCACCCTCGGCGGCGCGGCACGCGGCGCTGGACTGGGTGCGGCCGTCGGCGCAATCGCCGGTGATGCCGGAAAAGGCGCCGCCGCCGGCGCCGCGGTCGGCGGAGTCGCTGGACGCCGGCGGTCCAAGATCGCACAGCAAGCCAAGAAGGCCGAGGCAACCTCGAGCTATCAGCGCGCCTTCGCGGCCTGCATGGAAGGGCGCGGGTACACGGTGAAGTGATCAGTGGACACGTCAGTGATCAGTGAACCGTGATCAGGATCGATTGTGACCACTGATTGCTGGTGACTGATTCCTGACTACAAAGAAGGAGGGCCCATGAACGCGAAGAGACATTCGGAAGGAAGACTGATCGTGGTGGCACTCACCCTGGCAGCGGTGGCGGTGTCGTCCGCCGGGTGCGGCATCATCTGGCCGACCCGCGCGCGCCGGGGCGAACCGGTGCACGCCGGGTTTCTGAAGCACTACTCGCAGCTGAAACCGCAGGAGGGGGCCGAGGCACAGGAGGTCTACGTCAACCCGAGTGCGAGCTGGCCGAAGTATGGGGCGATTTACATCGAGTCGGTGTCGATGTGGGTCAATCCAGGCGAGGCGTCGAAGCTGAGCCCGGAAGACCAGCAGACGATCACCGACATGCTCTTTAAGGCGATGCACGAGAAGCTCGGTGAGAAGTTCACGCTCGCGGACCGCCCCGGCCCGGGCATCATCAAGCTGCGTATGGCGTTTACCCAGGCGAAGGGCGCCAATGTGCCGCTCAACGCCGTGACCACCGTGGTGCCGCAGCTCCGCGCCGTGTCCACGGTCGTCGGCCTCTCGGCCGACACGGCGGTGATCGTTGGCAGCGCCTCGGTGGAAGGTGAAGCGACCGATTCGATCACCAACGATCGTCTCGCGGCGGTGGTCGATTCGCGGGCGGGGACGAAGGGGATGCTCCGCGCGTTCAGCAAGTGGGCCGACGTCGAAGCCATCTGCAATCGCTGGGCGGAGCGCACGCGCGACTTCTTCGTGCGGCAGGGCGTGCGGCAGAAGGCGTAAGCGGCGCACGAAGGGGCACGGGTCGAAGCGTTTTCGCAGGAGCGGGCCATGGAATCGATAAGGCCCGCGAGGAGAGTGACCGTGAGACTTCAAGGTAGACACAGGGTGCGTCGAATCTCGATGCGAGCGATTCTCTCGCTGAGCGTCCTCCTCGGTGCGCTGGCGCCACCTACGGCTGCACGCGCGTTCGAGCTCAGCCATTATTCTCCCGGCCTGCCCAACATGCACGACTACTTCCTGCCGCCGCCCGAGGTCGGCGAGTTCATCTACGCGCAGTACGACCTCTATTATCACTCGGACACGATCCGGGATCGCAACGGGAACGAGATCAAGTCGATCACCATCACCGGCCCGCTGGGGAATTCGCGCACGATCAATGTGGACGTCAGCATCGACCAGATCGTCCTGGCCCCGGCGTTCATGTGGGCCCCGAAATGGAACGTGCTCGGCGGACGCTACGGCGCCTACATCGTGATCCCGGTGTCTAATCCATCGCTCGAAGCCAATCTGCAGGCGGCGACCGGGCGCGGCGTGGGCGCCAGCACGTCGGTGTGGGACATCGGCGACATCTTCGTCCAACCCTTGTGGCTCATGTGGAGCTTCCCGCGCGCGGGCCGGCAGCCGCCCATCGACCTCGTCGCCGCCTACGGATTTGATGCCCCGACCGGCCGCTTCCACGCGAACGCCTTCGACAACGTTGGGCTCGGGTTCTGGGAACACCAGGTCCAAACCGCCGTGCGGTTCACCATGGACGAGAGTACCACCACCAGCTTCGTCGTCGCGAACACGGTCGAGATTGGACAGGAGAAGGATGATGTCGACGTCACCCCCGGAGCACACGACTCGCTGAACTGGGCGCTCGGGCGACACTTCTTCGATCATTGGTTCGAAGCCGCGGTACTGGGCTACGACACGTTCCAGATCAGCAACTATACCGGCTCCGCCGTTCCCGCACAGTCGCGCGGGGCCAGGGATCAGGTGCACGCCGCGGGGCTGCAGATCGGTATCCCGAACCTCGGCCTGTCCTTCAAGTACTATCGTGAGTTCGGCGCCGAGGACCGCTTCGAGGGCGACGTCTACACACTCAACCTCGCCCTGCCCCTCGACCCGATCGTCAGCAAGCTCGAGCACGTGCTCAGCCCATGAGGTCGTCCGGGCAGCGCACGAGAGACCAGGAGGTTGACATGCAGCAAGTACGCGGAACTATTCTGGCTGCACTTGGTTTGGTGCTGGGCGTTGTGCTCGGCTCACCCGCAGACGCGCAAGAGGTTCTCCCTGTCCCACCCGCGCCCTTCAAGGGGCAGATCGGACTGAGCGCCAAAGATTCCAAGTCCGATTTTCTACAGCCGGTGCAGGCGACCAAGGGCGCGCCCAACATCGTGCTGGTGCTCCTGGATGACGTCGGCTTCGGCGCCTCGAGCACGTTCGGCGGACCCATCGACACGCCGACGCTCGATCGGCTGGCGAAGAGCGGGCTGCGTTACACGCAGTTCCACACCACGGCGCTCTGCTCGCCCACGCGCGCGGCGCTGCTCACCGGGCGCAATCACCACTCGGCGCATACCGGCGTGATCATGGAAATGGCAACGGGCTTTCCCGGTTATGACAGCCTGATGGGCAAGGACACCGCGACGGTTGCCGAGGTCCTCAAGCAGAAGGGGTGGAACACCTCCTGGTTCGGCAAGAACCACAACGTGCCCGACTGGCAGACCAGCCAGGCCGGGCCCTTCGACCTCTGGCCGACCGGTCTGGGGTTCGAGCACTTCTATGGGTTTGTCGGCGCCGAGACCAGCCAGTGGCGGCCCGCGGTCTTTGAAGGCACCAAGCCCATCGAGCCGTACTTGGGCAATCCGGACTACAACTTCGATTACGACATCGCCGATCAGGCGATTCAATGGGTGCGCAACCAGAAGGCCGTAGCGCCTGGCCGGCCGTTCTTCCTCTACTATGCGCCGGGGGCCACGCACTCGCCGCATCATCCTAAGAAGGAATGGATCACAAAATACAAGGGCCAGTTTGACCAGGGCTGGGACAAGGTGCGCGAGGAAACCTTTGCGCGGCAGAAGAAACTGGGCCTTGTGCCAGCCGACACGCAGTTGACGCTACGTACCCTTGGGATACCGGCATGGGACTCCCTCAATCCTGAGCAGAAGCAGCTCTCTGCCTACATGATGGAGGTGTACGCCGGATATCTATCGCAGACGGACTACAACGTCGGCCGCGTCCTGGATGCAATTGCGCAGTTGGGGCAACTCGACAACACACTGGTCATTTACATCGTCGGCGATAACGGCGCCAGCCCCGAGGGCTTGCTCAATGGAACGCTCAACGAGATCGCCACGATAAACGGAATAACGGAAGATTACAAAGAGGTCCTGAAACACAAAGACGATCTCGGCACGTGGAAAACCCATAACCACTACCCGGTCGGCTGGGCGCACGCGATGGATACACCCCTCCAGTACTTCAAGCAGGTCGCCTCGCACTACGGCGGCACCCGCAACGGGATGGTCATCTCCTGGCCCGCGCGGATAAAGGACCCGGGCGGCATCCGTTCCCAGTGGCACCACACGATTGACATCACGCCGACCATTCTGGACGTAGCCGGTCTGCAGCAGCCATCCATTGTCAACGGTGTGGCGCAGAAGCCCATCGAGGGCGTGAGTTTGGCTTACACCTTCGACGATCCCAAAGCACCGTCAACACGCCGAACCCAGTATTTCGAGATGTTCGGACAGCGCGCCGTCTACCATGACGGATGGGTGGCCTGCACCACCCCGTTGAAGACCGCCGTGGATCCGCATGAAGTCACGGGGGATGTCATCAGCGACTACAAGTGGGAGCTGTATAACGTGGCCCGGGACTTCAGCGAGGCAATCAACCTGGCGGACAAGAATCCCGACAAGCTCCACGAGCTGCAGTTGCTGTTCTATGCCGAGGCCGCCAAATACGACGTCCTGCCTCTTGATCACAGCAGAATTCCGCGCATGGACGTGTCCATCCGTCCCAGCCTGACGCGCGGACGCACCGAGTTCTCCTACTACGGGGGCTTGACGCGCATCCCCGAGGGGGCTGCCCCCGATATAAAGAACAAGTCGTTCCGCATTACCACAGACGTGGTCCTCCCCAAGGGCGGTGAGCAGGGCGTCATCGTCACACAGGGCGGCCTGAGCGCGGGCTACGCGCTGATGTTCAAGGACGGCAAGCCTATCTTCCATTACAACGTGGTGAACGTCGCGCATTACAACATTGCGGCCAAAGACGCTCTTGCGCCCGGCAAGCACACCGTTGTTTTCGACTTCAAGTACGACGGCGGCGGCATCGGCAATGGCGGGATCGGCACGATCAGCGTGGATGGCAAGCAGGTCGCCCAGGGTCGCCTCGCCAACACCGTTCCCGTGCGCTTCTCGCTCGATGAAACCTTCGACATCGGTGAAGACACCGGCACGCCCGTGAGCGAGGACTATGACGTGCCGTTCAAGTTCACCGGTCAGATCGAGAAGGTGGTCGTCAACCTCGGCGAAGCCAAGCTCAGCACCGCTGAACAAAAGGCACTGAAGGCCGCTGATGCCAAGACTCGAGCTGGCGAATGAGGACTCTCATAGAACTCAAAGATAAGACCGAGAGACTCACTATCAGCCGACATCTTGCTCACCCACCTGACTCATGCCGGCTAACAACAAGAGGAGATGGGGGATGGAGTTGACCAGCAACAGGCAACCATGGTTGGGGTTGTTCGCCGGCCTGCTCGCCGCCTTGGCGTGCGCCGCCTCGTCAACACCCGTTCACGCCGCCGACCCGTTGCGGTCGTGGAACGACGGAGCGGCCAAGAAATCCATCGTCCAGTTCGTCGCCAAGGTCACCAAGAACGGTTCACCGGATTTCGTGGCGCCGGCCGACCGCATCGCGGTTTTCGACAACGACGGCACGTTGTGGGCCGAGCAACCGATGTACTTCCAGGCGTTCTTCGCGTTCGACCGGGTGAAGGTGCTCGCGCCTCAGCATCCGGAATGGACCACCGAGGAGCCGTTCGCCTCGGTGCTCAAAGGCGATGTGAAAGCCGCCCTCGCGGGCGGTGAGCGCGCCCTCGGCCAGCTCATGATGGCGACGCATGCGGGCACCACGACCGAGGAGTTCGAGAAGAGCGTCAGCGATTGGATCGCGACCGCGAAACACCCGAAGACGGGCCGGCGCTTTACCGAGATGGTCTACCCGCCGATGCTCGAACTGCTTGCCTACCTGCGCGCCAACGGGTTCAAAACGTTCATCGTTTCCGGAGGTGGCATTGAGTTCATGCGCCCGTGGTCGGAACGCGTGTATGGCGTTCCGCCCGAGCAGGTCATCGGCAGCAGCATCAAAACGAAATTCGAACTGCGCGACGGCAAGCCGGTGCTCGTCCGCCTGCCCGAGATCAACTTCGTCGATGACGGCGCGGGCAAGCCCGTGGGCATCCAGATGCACATTGGTCGCCGGCCGATCGCGGCGTTCGGCAACTCCGATGGCGACCTGCAGATGCTCCAGTGGACCGCCGCCGGCCCCGGCCCGCGTTTGTGCCTCTTCGTCCACCACACCGACGCCCAACGCGAATGGGCCTACGACCGCACCTCCGGCATTGGGCGCTTGGACCAAGGTCTCGACGAAGCTCAGGCGCATGGCTGGACGGTGGTGGATATGAAGACCGATTGGAACCGCGTGTTTGGGTACGAAAACCAGTGACCGACACAATAACAAAGAGAGGATGAGGCAAATGGTGAACAGCAGGAATATCGGCATCATTGCCGTACTGTCACTCATTGTTCCGGCGTGCGTTGCGACGGCAATGGCGCAGGTGCCTGCGTCGGACAAGAAACCGAACATCCTCGTCATTTTTGGCGACGACATCGGGCAGGCCAATATCAGCGCGTACACCAAGGGCTTGATGGGCTACCGCACGCCGAACATCGACCGCCTCGCCAAGGAAGGCATGATCTTCACCGACTACTATGCGGAGCAGAGCTGTACGGCCGGGCGGTCGTCCTTCATCACCGGCCAGAACGTCTTTCGCACGGGCCTGAGCAAGGTCGGCGTGCCGGGCGCCGATGTTGGCCTGCACAAGGAAGATCCGACCATCGCCGAGCTGCTCAAGCCGCTCGGCTACGCCACCGGCCAGTTCGGCAAGAACCACCTCGGTGATCGAAACGAATTTCTGCCGACGGTCCACGGCTTCGATGAGTTCTTCGGCAACCTCTACCATCTCAACGCCGAGGAGGAGCCGGAGCTGTTCAATTACCCGCAGGATCGAAGTTCCGTCAGATGTTTGGTCCCCGCGGTCCTCCGGCTGAAGGCCACGGACAAGGACGACCCGACCGTCGATCCCCGCTTCGGCAAGGTCGGCAAACAAACCATTGAGGACACGGGGCCGCTGACGCGGAAGCGGATGGAAACGATCGACGATGAAACTTCGGCGGCCGCGCTTGACTTCATCCAGCGGCAGAGCAAGGCGGGCAAGCCGTTCTTCTGCTGGTACAACAGCACGCGGATGCACCTGCGCACGCACGTGCGGCCCGAGCACCGCAGCCCCAAGGGTCTGACGGCGCCCACCGAATACGCCGATGGCATGGTCGAGCACGATGCCACGGTCGGTACCTTACTCAAGGCGGTCGATGACCTCGGGATCGCGGACAACACCATCGTCATCTACACGACCGACAACGGCCCGCATGCGAACAGCTGGCCGGACGCCGCGACGACTCCATTTCGCAGTGAGAAGAACACCAACTGGGAGGGCGCCTTTCGCGTGCCCTCTTTCATCCGCTGGCCGGGCCACATCAAGCCCGACTCGGTCTCGAACGAGATCGTCAGCGGGCTGGACTGGCTGCCGACGCTGCTGGCGGCCGCGGGCGATGCCGACGTGACGCAAAAACTCCTCAAGGGGTACACCGTGCGTGGCACCACCTACAAGGTCCACCTCGACGGCTACAATCTCGTGCCATATTTCTCCGGCCAGGAACCGAAGTCCCCGCGCCGGGCGTTCTTCTATTTCAGCGACGACGGCGACCTGCTCAACGTGCGGTACGAAAACTGGAAGTTCGTCTTCGCCGAACAGCGCATGCCCGGCACGCTCGGCATTTGGGGCGAGCCGTTCGTACATCTGCGGGGGATCAAGATGTTCGATCTGCGCGCCGACCCGTACGAGCGCGCCGACATTACGTCCAACACCTACAACGATTGGGCGATAGACCACTTGTTCCTCGGCGTGCCGGTGCAGGCCGGCGTGGCGCAATTCCTGGCGACCTTCAAAGAGTATCCGCCGCGGCAAAAAGCCGCGAGCTTCACCATCGATCAGGTGCTGGAGAAACTACAGCAGGCGCCCGCAGGGCGATAAGCGGCGCTCAGGCAAGGAGGACAACCCATGAATCGACGCGAGATGATCAAGACCTTGGGCGTAGCCGCAGCAGGAGTGGCGGCTGGCGCCGTGCCCCCGGCGGAAGCGGCCGAGGTGCAACCAGTTGTGCCCGGCGAGCACAACCCCTATGGCGCCCCTCCGGGCACCGGCCTCTCGATGCCGCCGTATTACCTGCCGACGCCCTCGGTCAAGAACAAGAACAATTACTTCCCGCAGAGCGAGCCGCTCGGCCCCGACGAGATGCGCATCATCTTCATGGGCAGCAACCCCTGGCCGCCGCGCATGTCCCAGGCCAGCACCTGCATCATGGTGGAGCTGGGCAACAGCAAGCGACTCTTCTTCGACTTCGGCCCCGGCTGCCTGCGCAACATCATCGCCAACCAGGTGCCGGTGCCGGAGATCACCGACATCTTCCTCACTCACCTGCACATCGACCACTACGGCGAACTGCCCTACCTGTGGCAGTTCGCGCCGTTCAACGGGCGCTGGAAGCCTTTACGCGTCATTGGCCCTTCAGGCCGCACGCCGGCGCTGGGCACCAAGGCGATGTGCGACAACCTGAAGAAGATGGGCGTCTGGACTTCGCAACAGGCGGCGGGCATGCCTTTGGCGGACGGCTTCGAGATCGACGTCACCGAGTTCGACTTCAGGGACGACGGCGGCGTCTGCTACGACAAGGACGGCGTGAAGGTGACCCACTGGCGGCGCTCCCACGGCTCGGACGGCGCCTCCGCCTACCGGCTCGACTGGAACGGCCTTTCCTTCGTCTGGACCGGCGACGGCAAGCCCGACCAGCTCACCGCCAAGTACGCCAAGGGCGCGGACGTGTTCGTCAGCGAGATGGCCGTGGACATCGTCAACCTGTGGGCCTTGAAGCAAGGTGTTTCACCCTTTCTCGGGGCCTACACGATCGACAATTTCCACACCATGCACTACGCCGTCGGCTACCTGTCGAACCTTGTCCAGCCGCGGCTGGCCATGGTCACGCACGTCTCCTTCGACCGCGAGCTGATCGGCGAGATGATGGCCGGCGTGCGGACCCACTATAAGGGCATGTTTGCCTTCGGCATTGACCACACCGTGGTCAATGTCACCAAGGATCGCATCTGGATCCGCGAGGCCGCGCTCCCGGAGACCACCAACACCGCCCGCCCGAGCTTGGAGTGGATGGTCCAGAACCAGCTCGACGGCAAGATACCGACCGAGATGACGATCAAGAACCCGTTGCTCGCCACTCAGGAGCAATCGATCCGCGACTTGGAGATCGATCCCGCGCTCTTCACGCCCAAGGATCAGATCCGGCAATGGGCTCGCATGCCCGCGGAGGTGAAAGTCAACCCGGCGGAGATGCTCGGCTCCCCACCGACCAAGAAGTGAGGAGTGTCGTCCATGGACTACATTGACCACGACCTCAAGGCGGGCTCACCGGCGATTCCGCTGACGATCCTCACCGGCTTCCTCGGCGCCGGCAAGACGACGCTGCTCAATCGTATCCTCAACGGCAACCACGGCCTGAAGGTCGCCGTGCTGGTCAATGACTTCGGCTCGATCAACATTGACGCCGAACTCGTGGTGGGCGTCGAGAGCAACGTCATCAGCCTCGTCAACGGCTGCGTCTGCTGCACCATCCGCGACGACCTCGTCGAGACGGTGATGGAGACGATCAACCGCCCGGAACAGCCCGAATACATCCTGCTGGAAGCTAGCGGCGTGGCCGAGCCGTCCGGCATTGCCATGACCTTCAACAATCCCCGCTTCCACGACCGCATTCGGCTGGACAGCATCCTGTGCGTTGTGGATGCCGAGCAGGTGTTCGCTGCGCCGGAGACGATGGAGCTCAAGATCTTTCAGATGGCCTGCGCCGACATGGTGATCCTCAACAAGGTGGACCTGGTGGGCCGCGACCAGATCGGCAAGATCAAGCAATGGCTGGACAGTCGCTTCCATCGCTACCGGCTCATCGAAGCCAAGCACGCCGACGTGCCGCTCCCGGTCCTGCTGTCGGTCGGCCGCTTCGACCCGGCGCGACTCGACGCCAACGCACACGCGCTGGAGGAAGGCCGCTGCACAGCCCCGAGCTGTCGCCACGAGCAGCACGGTCGTGACCACTCGAACGCGTTCAGCACCTGGACCTACGAAACCGACCGGCCGCTCTGGCTGGAGGCGTTGCGCGAAACCGTGTCTCGGCTGCCGGCGGACATCTACCGGGCCAAGGGCGTGATCTACACGGCCGACGCGCCGGAGCGCCGCGCGGTGTTGCAGGTGGTCGGCAGGCGCGTGGACATCTCACTGGAGGATGAGTGGGGAGCGCGGCCGGCGCGGACGCAGATCGTGGCTATCGGATCGCCCCAGGCCATCGACAAGGAAGCGTTGCGCGACCAGTTCGAGCGCTGCCTCAGCACGCTCGATGTCGTTTGATAATTGGTGAGCCCGGAGTTGTTTGGAGCGCAGCACAGGGCTCGCGGCGGAATGAGAATCGGACAGAGACGAAAGGATCGGAATGACGTGGAAGCCGAATGACATCGAGAAAATGAAGTGAAGTGAGGCAAGGCAAAGTCGGTGAAAAGGAGGTGAGACAACAGGCGTCAGGCAACGGTGATTGGCGATGTTCGGCTGCGAAATAGGACCCCGGCTGTTCCAAGGAATCGGAATGAGATTTCCGTGCCAACAAATCAGAAACACAGGGCCACGTCCCAAAGACCAGGAGTCGCGCCTCCTTGCGAAGCTTGCCTTAGCGATCGTGATGGCACGGCGGTTGCGGTGCTTGCAGTTTCCGGGTGCGGATCCGCTTCGGCCCGAGCGGGCGCATTCCTTGGTTACGTCGGATACGTGCAGTCCACTCTTGGATGGAGGAAGCAAGTGAGGCGTTTCCACCTTACCTATCCGCTTACGCTGAGAAGAAGGCTCATGGTGTTGACGGCGGCGGTGGTTGCCACCACTCTGTTCGCTTGCCTCCCGCTCGGTTGCGGCGACTCGGACTCCACGCAGCCGCAAGGATTCAGAGAGGAGCGCCAGGGCTGGATCTACGCGCAGATCGCCGGCTCGCCGCATGAGCGCGGCTCTCAGTACGGCTCTCTGTTGGCTTCCGAGATCGACGATTTTGTCACGACGGTGAAGGCCTACGTGCAGCACTACACGGACAAGGACTGGACTTTCTTCCGCCAGACGGCTGAGACGCTTTTTCTCCCCAAGATGGAACCAGAGTATGTCCAGGAGATGGAGGGGATCGCCGACGGGCTCCGGTCCAAGGGATACAACTACGATGACATTGACATCCTCGCCCTCAACGGGTTCGCGGAGATCGCGGAGTACTACCTGCCGAGCATCGGTGAGGTTTCCAGGATACCGGGCTTCCCCTACGGCCGGTCAAGCATCGACTTCCCATACACCTCCCCGATAGCGGGCGTCTTCCACGGCCGCGGCGGCCCCTCCATGCACTGCTCGGCGGTCATCGCCACGGGCGACTGGACGCGCGACCGGAACATCGTGCTGGCTCACAACAGTTGGAACGATTACGTGCTGGGCGAGCGCTGGAACGTCATCCTGGACATCGCTCCCGCCAGCGGCAACCGGATCCTGATGCAGACCGCACCGGGTCTCATCCACAGCTTCACGGACTTCAACGTGAGCTCCGCCGGGATCGTGGTCTCCGAGACGACCATCGGCCTCTTTCGGGGATTCGACACGAACGGCATCCCGGAGCTGATGCGCGCCCGCAAGGCGGTCCAGTACTCGAACAGCATCGATGACTTCGTGAAGATCATGATGACCGGGAACAACGGCGGCTACGCGAACAGTTGGCTCGTGGGCGACATCGACACGGGCGAGATCGCCAAGCTCGAGCTGGGGCTGATCCATGTGGCCCTCTACCGCACGAAAAACGGTTTCTACGACGGCGAAAACTACGTCGATGATTCGAGCATGATCCGGGACGAATGTGGGCCCACGCTGTGGATCACGTCCAACGATTGGCCCTTCCAACTGACCGACGCGAACTGCGTCACCGCGCGGCGGATGCGCTGGTATGCATTGATGAGTGAGTACAAGGGTCAGGTCGACGCCGAGCTGGGCAAGTCGTTCATGGCGGATCAGTACGAACAGGCGCTGGGGAAGGTAAACCCCGGCGGATTCGTCCTCATGGCTCGCATGGAGGTCACCGACCGTCCCGAGATCCCCGGCGTCCCCGCGCCGCGGCCGATGGGAGCGAACGATGCCAAGGTGATCACCGCGGATCTCGCTCGCCAAATGAGCTTCTGGGCACGCATCGGGCATCCGGATGGCTCGCCGTTTACGTGGGGCCCGTTCATGGAGGCGCACCCGGAGTTTCAATGGCAGCAGCCCTACCTGAAAGACCTGCAGTCGAACGACTGGGCGCTGTTCAGCTCATCCGCATCCCAGCCGAGTGTGGGAATCCCTATGAGCCGGCGATCGAGGTTCGACTCGCCGGCGACCGCCGTGGCCCCGACGGGATATCGGGTCGAGAACGTCGAGACCGCCGGCCAGGAAGTGAAGGTTCACTATGTCAGAACCGAGTGAACAAGCCGTTGAGAGTGGAGGTGCGAATAGGAACGCCTGGCGAACCCAGGGAGAAGGGGAATCGATATGCAACTGAGAAACGGACGCGGGTCACATGGCGCAACTGAGTGCGTGACGTACCTACGGAAGCTTTGGTCGCGAAAGATTGCCGCAATCGTGGTGGCCACCGCGGTGGGTGCGTCGCTCCTGACCGGCTGCGACGAGGACGGAGAAACGCAAGCCCCCGGTCCCGTGGGCTGGGCCATCGGCAGCGACACGAACCGTTCAGCCGTGATCCTGCACACAGCCAACGGTGGTTCCACCTGGGATGCCCAGGGGAAACAACTCGCTCTGGATAGGCCACACGGGCAATGACATCAGTGCTGTGGACCGCCAAACTGCCTGGGCGGCGCTGGCGGCGGATGGAGAAGGTGGTCTCATTCTGCATACGACGGACGGCGGCAGCACCTGGGACATTCAGAGCCTGCCCGAACCAATCCCCGATGGAATGAAGGGAATCAAGGGGATGAGCCGGGAAGAGGCTTGGGCCGTGGGTCTGAAGGGGCCGGTCCTGCATACTCTCGACGGTGGTCGAACCTGGCAGATCGTGCCCACCGACGGCGTGACGCTTCGACAGGTCAACCGCATGGATGTCCTGGGCCAGGACATCTGGATCGCCGACTACGGCAACGGTGACAAAGGTATGGTTCACTCGGCGGACTCTGGCCAGAGCTGGCGGCAGGAACAACTGCCCTCTGTGTATCCCGGCCACGGCCCCATGACCGCGAGCATCGTCAGCCCCCAGGTCGTCTGGACAACGGTGAACTTCCAGGGGGACATCTACCGTACCCAAGACGGCGGCACGACGTGGAACCTGGATGCACCCAGGATATCGGGCCCCAACGACATCGATGATCTATCCGCGGTGAGCGACCACGAGGTTTGGGCCGTGCAGAACTTGAGCGGTGGCGACGAAGGGCATGTCATGAGGGTCACGATCGTCGGTTCGCAGGCAGTGCACAAGGACTGGAGCTTCCCGCAGTATGTGTACGAAGGGATCTCTTCCTTCGATGGGTCCACGGCATGGGTCGTGGGCTTCAAGGCGATCGGGGCGGATCCGAGCCTTCCCGACGGTTCGATCCTCCATACCTCCGACGGCGAAACGTGGACGTCTCAGCCGCTACCGGTCAGCGATGTCGCGCTCTGGAAAGTGTCGTTCGTCGGAGCCCGCCGTTAGACGGAGCTCTCACTACGGCAGAACCGACTGAGGGCGATACCAACAATGGGAGGGAGGCATTATGACAACCATATGTACTCGGCAGATACGTTTGGCATGCAGTCTCACATCAACGCTGGCCATCGTCTTCATGTTGTTGGGCATGGCCTGGCTGGTTGGCTGCGGGGAGGACAGTGGTGGATCCAGCCCTTCCCCGGAGAGTTCCGTCACTTCGTGGGGTGCGAGCGGTACCGGCGCAGGCCAGCTGAATGCGCCGGCCGGCTTCTCGCTTACCCGTGCAGGTACAATCCTGATAGCCGATACCGACAACCACAGGATTGAGGAATTCGACTCCAGTGGGAACTTCTTAGCTCAATGGGGAGGGCAAGGCGCGAACCCCGGGCAATTCTTCTATCCCGCGGCAGTTGCAGTCGATTCCCAGGGCAACATCTATGTTGCTGATTCCCTCAACAACAGGATCCAGAAATTTGACAGTAAGCATAACTTTGTCCTCCAGTGGGGGACCCAGGGAAACGAACAGGGGCAGTTCGTCGTTCCATTCGATCTGGCGATTGACGGCGCAAATGACATCTACGTCGTCGACATGGGCAACTCGCGGATCGAAGTGTTCTCGAGCGATGGCCGGTTCATCCGCAGCTGGGGCGAAAAGGGGAGCACCGCGGGGCGCCTCCAATATCCCACAGGTATCGCGATTTCATCATCAGGCATGGTCTATGTGGCAGACACAGAAAACAATCGAATCCAGGTGTTTTCCGACACGGGCGCATATCTCACGGGCTGGGGGGGGGGAGGCAGCGCCAGCGGCCAGCTCTTGTCCCCGGTCAGGATTGCCCTGGATGACCGGGGGAGCATCTACGTCGTGGATAACGGCAATCATCGCATTCAGAAATTCAGCTCAACGGGGTCATATCTTGGTGAATGGGGAGGGGAGCAAGCTGCGGGCGGGCAGTTCAGCAATCCGCTTGACATCATCAT
>JBIOJG010000025.1:0-75999 GCA_044450645.1 Binatia bacterium | reverse complement strand
CCGTTGTGGAGGTCATTGTGGCCCACCACGCGACCGTGGGCGCACGCATCGATTTACCGTGTCAGTGAAAAGGCTAGAACGCTACGCGAGCCACACCCACCGCGCAGCGGTTTAGTTCAACTATGTACTTAGCTGACCACTAAAAATCACGAACCCTTGCAACGGGTCGCAGCCTATCACACATGGGCTCTACGCGACCAGCGTACATAAAGCCCTTGCTAGTACAGTCGCTTGCGTTCCCACCTTGTCGGCATTCGACGTGTGCAGCTCTTGCATGTTGCCGCAGCCTATCACGCTGCCTGCGTCCCAGGACATTTCGGCGCACCACTCCGCGCGCAAGACCTCCACCATCTCGGGAAACCACGTGCGCTGTCGATCGCCTGCTGGCATGCAACTACCTTTCACGTGTGGCTACAGCGCCTCACCACCGTGCCGCGCCTTGCAAGGAAGACGTTGCCCCATAAGCGTTAACCTAATCAGGGATGCGCAAGAACCTGCGTGGCGATGCTGACTTCTACGCCAACGGCGTTGCGTACCATAGCCCAGGGTTGCCGCGCAGCGCGCAGCGGCTACCCTGGGTCGATAGCCCAAACCGTGTTCAACCCTGAAAGGGTTGCGTCCCTCCGCCTCAATCCCATACGTACCGCTCGTCGTATGCCACGCCGTGGACCTCCAGCAGCTTACGGAACTCCGTCTGGAAGTCCGACTGTCCATGATGCTCCTCTTGCTGTTCGATGTACCGTTCCACCTTTCCGCTCAGAGACTGACTCACTGAGAAGGCCCCATATCCGGCCTGCCACTGAAAGCCCCGCACCGATGCACCTTGAGTCTTGGCCCACTGCGACGAGGCCCGCTTCAACCCCTTGACCCATTCGGCCACCGTGATGGTGCGGCGCTGGCGCGCTAGAAGATGCACATGATCGCCAACGCCACCGACCCGGACCACGGGGCAATCCAGGCGCACGGAGACGGCGCCAAGGTAGCGGTGCATCGCGGCTCGCAGGATCAGGTCACCCAGAAGGGGGCGCCTATCCTTGGTCGAGAAGATGATGTGCACAAGAACATTCGATAGGGACTGAGCCATGCTGTACTGTCAAGATAGGGTGAGACCCACGCCGCGCGCAACCCCTTCGGGGTAGAAGAGAAATCGGCTTCGCTTCCCAGGGTAGCCGCTGCGCGGCAACCCTGGGCTATGGTACGCAACGCCTTCGGCGTAATCTGCCAAGCGACCGCTGCTTAGGTTGACGCATATGGGACGTTGCCCTGCCGGAGCGGTGTGAGATCCTTCGGCAGGGAGAAATGCATATCGAGAGCAGCAGTTCGCGCTCGCACGCCCTCGACCGCACGGCGTTACCCCAGCTCGGTCACGGGCAGCACTCGAAAGCCGCTCGCCAGCGGAAAGCGGTTCGATGCGCGGCAGATGATGGCGCCACCGGCGACCCGCGCCCGGCCCGCCGCCTTGCGCACGAACTCCAGATTCACCGCATCGGCGGGCGCCGGCAGCTCGGTCCACTTCGCTTCGAAGAGTTCAAGGCGCCCGCCCACCTCGGCCACGAAGTCCACTTCGCGCGTGCGGTCACGCCAGAAGAACAAGCTTCCCCGGCGTCCCGCCCGCCGCTCCCGATGGCGCAGCTGGGCAAAGACAAACGTCTCCCACACCGCGCCGACCCCCGGCGACTGGCGCAGCGCGTCCTCAGAATGGATGTTCAGCAGTGCGCAGAGCAGCCCCGTGTCCGACAGGTAGAGCTTGGGGCTCTTGATGATGGACTTGGTGCGGTTGGAAAACCAGGGCTCCAGCAGGACCACCTGCCCCGACGCCTCCAAGACGGACAACCACTGGCCGGCCGTGGAGGGGGCAATGCCGACGTCGCGCGCCAGATCGGCCTTGTTGAGCAGGTTGGCGGAGCGCAGGGCGCAGGCGCGCAGAAAGCGCTCGAAGTCCCGCAGGCTGCCGACGTTGGCGAGCGAGCGCACGTCGCGCTCCAGATAGGTGGCAAGATAAGAATTGTAGAAGGCCACCGCATCGATGTCCGGGTTGGCGTGCAGTTCGGGAAACCCGCCGCGGACGATCGCCGTTTCTACGGCGGTCCGCGGCAGCCTGCCGTGCATCTCGGCCAGCGACAGCGTTTCCAATTCGACGATGTCCGCCCGGCCGGCCAGTGACTCGGACACGCCCTTCATGAGCATGAACTTCTGCGAGCCGGTCAGCAGGAATTGCCCGTTGGTGCTGCGGTGGGCGTCGACCGCCACTTTGAGGTGGCGGAACAGCGCCGGCGCATACTGCACTTCGTCGATGATCACCGGGGCCGGGTGACGACGGAGAAACGCCTGCGGCTCCTTCTCGGCCTGCTCGGCCTCCGTGGGCAGGTCGAGCGACACAAACGCATGGCGCGGAAACAGCCGCCGTAGGGTGGAGGTCTTGCCGGTCTGCCGGGCGCCGGTCAGCACCACCACCGGGCGCGTGCGCGCGGACCGCCGTAATCGTGGTTCAACGTCCCGCGGAATCCACATCAGGTGACCCCGATCCTTCCCCTCTCGACATTCGCTGCGCTGGCAGTACCTCGGGTTCTGCTGCGGTTAAATATACGATGGGATCGAATATTATGCAAACCGGACGTAACGCCTCAGTCTTGGTGGCGCTGGCGTGCTGTCCTCTCCCGCGCGTTTGTTCCGCGTGGGAGAGGGGAGGGTGAGGGTACAAGCCTGGCTCGCGTCACATCCGTGCGTCTGGCATGCTGCTCACGTGCGTCAAACCCGGCGTGCCACACTGCGAGCTCGCGAGTTGCGTCGCACGATGACCGACGCGGAAGCGAAGCTCTGGAGCCGGCTTCGGGACGGCCGACTCTTGGGCACGAAGTTCCGGCGCCAAGTGCCGATCGGGAGCTACATTGCCGACTTTTGCTGTTGTAACCCGAAGCTCGTCATCGAGGTCGATGGCGGCCAACACGCCGAACGCGCCGCACCGGATGCGGCGCGCACGCGCATGATTGCGGGGCATGGGTACACCGTGTTGCGCTTTTGGGATGATGAAGTGTTGAAGAATGCCGAGGGCGTGCTCGAGGCGATTGCCCGCGAAGTGACGCGGCGAAAACTGGCACCCTCACCCTCCCCTCTCCCACGCTGAGATGACGCGCGGGAGAGGACAGTTTACAGCCTCTCAGCTCCAACGCCACCGAGACTGAGGGGTTACTCTTCGACGCTTCGAGACCGTATTGAGGTCCGGCGCGCGCGGCTGTAGCATCGCGACGCCCACAATAGATTGCGGGTGCGGGAGGACGGAGCAATGACACACGATCGAGTCCGAGTCATCGGGAGCTATCTCTCGCCGTATGTGAGAAAGGTGCTCGTGTGCCTTGATCTGAAGGGGGTGCCCTACGAGATCGACCCGATCATTCCGTTCATGGGCGACGCCCGTTTCTCGCAGCTCAGTCCGATCCGGCGCATCCCGGTGCTGATCGACGATCAGATTACCCTTGCCGATTCCTCGGTCATTTGCCAGTACCTCGAGGACCGCTATCCAGAGGCAGCGCTGTACCCATTATCTATCCCAGACCGCGCCCGCGCGCGGTGGCTCGAGGAGTTTGCGGACTCGCGCATGGGTGAGGTCTTCATTTGGCGTTTGTTCAACCAGGTGGCAATCAATCCGTTTGTCTGGGGCGAGAAGACGGACACAGCGGTTCTGGAGAAAACGCTGCAGGAAGACATCCCACATGTGCTCGACTATCTGGAGGTGCAGGTCCCGTGCGAGGGCTTTGTGTTCGGGAACGTCTCCATCGCCGACATTTCGATCGCCACGTTCTTTCGGAACGCGGCCTTCGCTCGTTTCCGCGTCGATGACGCGCGCTGGCCCAAGACGGTGGCGTTCGTCGACCGTGTCCTGGCGCTCGACAGCTTCGCCAAGCTGAAGCCGCTCGAGGAGCGACTGATGCGAACGCCGATCGCGCAGCATCGCTCTGCGCTGGCCGAGATGGGCGTGGCCTTGACCAGCGAGACCTATGGAACGGCGCGGCCAAGCCGCGGCGTCATGCGCATCTGAGCCGCATCCTGGTGCGGACTCTGGGTTCGATGGGAAGGGAGCGTCATGATGAGCTCTCTCGCCCAGCCTTCAGGCGCGGCACTCCATCCGGCTGATGATCTCCTCCTGCGCGCGCGGGCTCAGCTCGGTGAACAGGGCCGAGTAGCCGCTGATCCGGATGACGAGATCGCGGTAGGCTTCGGGGTTGCGCTGGGCGGCGCGCAGGACCTCGGTGTCGATCATGTTGAACTGTACCTGGGCACCGCCGAGTTGGAAGTAGGTCTTCACGAGAGACGCCAGCGTCTCCGCTTTTATCCACTTCGGGTTGAAGCGCATGTTCAGGTTCGTGCCGTTGTGCGCGCGGCGCGCCGGCATGCGCGCTACCGAGCTCAGCAGCGCCGTCGGGCCGGTCTTCGCACGTCCTTCCGCCGGCGTGATGCCGTTGCCGAGCACGTCGCCGGCGTGGCGCCCATCGGCGCTGGCTCCGGCGAACGTACCCATCGCAATGTGGAAGCCCACCGAGAAGACGCCCGGCCAGAACAGACCGCCGCGGTAGTTCCGGCGCCGCAACGTCTGTTCGCAGAAGTGCTCGAGCACGCGGGCCGCCATCGCATCGGCTTCCCGATCGTCATTGCCGTACTTCGGAATTTTGTGCAGCAGGTGCGTACGCACCGCTTCGCCGTTCCTCCAGTCTTCGGCCAGGTGCTGGGTCAGCTCCGCGAGCGTCAAACCCTCGTCCTCGAATACGGCCTTGCGGATCGCCGTGAGACTGTCGGCGACGTTGGCAAATCCGATGAGCTGCACGCCGGTGGAGTTGTAGACGGCGCCGCCGCGGGTGACGTCCAGGCCCTTCTCCAGCGGTCCATCGATCATGGCGGAGGCGAGTGGTGAGGGCAGCATCTCCGCAATCGCCTGATCGAGTGCCGCCATGCCGCGTTCGATTTGATCGAGAAAGTAGGAGAGTTGGCGGTCGTAGGCGTTCCACACATCGTCCAACGTCTGAAACGTAGCCGGCGCGCCGGTCTCGAGCCCAGCGCGCGTGCTGAAGACCGTGTCCACACCGTTGCTAAGCGCCAGCTCCAGGCATTTGAGGCCGTTGATCTGTACAGCGAAAGTGGAGCCAAACGTCTTGCCCTGCGCGTTCGGCTCTAGACAGCCCACGACGCCGTAGTCGCGCGCGTCCTCGATCGTGTGGCCGGCGGCCACCAGCGAGTCGACGATGGCCTCGTCGTTGAAGAAGTGCATGGGTACCCCGGCCAGCGCGTGACGGACGGCGTCGTCAAAGAAGTCCGCGGGGGCATCGGGACTGACCCGGACCCCGAAGTTGGGCTGTACGGTGCGTACGTCGGCGTAGGCTTCCAAGCCGATGGAACTCAGCGTGCAGGTGGCGTCGGCGCCGTCCGCGCACAACCCGCCGACGGTGACGTTCTGGGTCGTCTTCCCTTCGGTGTCCTCCCCGCCAGGTATGAATGGCTCTTCGAGGATGTTCCAGATCTCGTTGGTCTTGAGGAACAGCAGCGACAGCAGCTCACGGGCATCACTCGCAGTGATGCTGCCACTGCGCACGTCCGCGTCGTAGTACGGCGCCAGGATTTGGTCGATGCGGCCGAGCGAGATGGAGTTCCCGCCGCTCTCGATCTGCGCGATGAGGTGCATGAAGTAGACCGACTGGACGGCCTCGCGGAAGGTTGCGGCCGGATGCTCAGGAACGCGCCGGCAGATCCGGGCGATCTCAAGAAGCTCCGCCGCACGCGGCCGGTCGGTCTCTCGTCGGGCCAGGCGCTCGGCCTCCTCGGCGTAGCGTTGGGCGAAGTGGATGGCAGCCTCGAGCGATCGAATGACGGCGCCGAAGAACAGCCCCGCATCACCGGAGCGTTCTTCGCGGGCCAGCCCATCGAGTTTCTCGCGTGCCTCGGCGATGATCCCGGAGAGCCCGCGGGCGAGCACGCGGCGGTGGTTCATCGTGAAGTGCCCGATGCCGTACGTGATCTCGAGCATCATGGTGAAGACGAACTTCTGCAGGTCCTCGCCGACGTCGCTCGGGAGCAGCTCCTGGAAGCGGTCCTCAACGGTGCGCCCGTGCCAAAACGGGAGGATCTCCTGTTCCAGCTCACGCACCTCGGCGTCGCTGATGAGCGCCCGTTGGATGGTCCGCCCGCCCAGCGTGCCCGCGTCCGCCTCGATCCAGCGGGACTTGTTCTCGGGGAAGAAAGGGGCGCCCTTGAGCTTGCTGGTCCTGCAGCCGACGACCAGCTCGTCGTCACGGATGATGACGCTGATGTTGTCGAGCACGTCGGCCAGCGCTTTGCTCATGCGGGTCAGCGGTGGATCGTTCCAGTTGGCCGACATCGAGCGGGTGAGGTAGCGCGCGCGTTCGACGCACGCCTCCCGAGGGGCGTGCACGATGCGCTCGCGCAGCCTGGAGACACGCTCGCTTGGGCCCATGTCGATGCTGCGCTGTTTTGCCGTTGCTCTCATGGCCGTCTCCGCTCCGTGCAGCCGCTGCCGCTTCCTTCCGGGGCCCGCCTTCTCACGATGTCAGTTGCAGCGCGTTAGCCACGTACCGGCGCTCGCTGTTGATGACCTCCGTCAGGGCGGATCCGACCTGGCTGGTGTCTGGGGCCTCTTGCTCGGACAATGCCTTGAGTGTCCTTGCGAGTTCCTGCCAAGCGCGCCCTGACTGCAGCATGAGCTCAGCCAACCTCAACTCGGCGATAGGCGCAACCCATTGCGTGGCTTGCGTAAGAAAATCGGCGTACATGAGTCGAAACCCTCCGCCGCCGGTGCCGCGCTTCTCGATGATCTGGTACATGAAGCGCGCGGTCCACTTCCAATCGCCCGCGCTCGCCCAGTCGGGAAGGTCGCTCTTGAGCGTCTCGAGCGCGGCGATCCCCGCATACGGAAGATCGGGGGTCGTGAGTTGGCGTGCATTATCGATGATGGCGCCGACGATGATTCCGTCCAGGCGGTGTGGCGCGCGAACTGCGGCCGGTGCGTAGAAGTCGCCGCGATGTATTATCGGGTGGGTACTCACGCGTGCCTTCCGCAAGTCGTCAAACGGCACCGGCAACACCCCTTCACGTTCAGTGTCGCTCACGTAGAAAACTCGTTGCTCCTCGTCATACCCCCACGCGATGATGCAATGGCCTGGAAAATGTGTTTGCGACCGATAGTAGGGCAGGTAGTAGAGGTCCGTCAGCAACAGCGCTGGACGTCCCGCTGTCAGTGCCGCCTTCAGATTGCATTCGGCCGCCGCCGGGTCGTCATCGCGCTGCCACGTGAATTCCGCACCGATGCGCTCAAACAAGCGCCGTTCGAAATCCATGGACCGTGCGTGCAGCACGCGGCTCGGCGACATGCCAGGCAGGTTGACGTACCAAATGCCCAGCCCACCGCCGATGCCGAAACACAGCGCTTCTCCCCAGGGGATGCCGTGATAGCGGAGCAGATCGGCCACCGAGGTGCTGGCGCAGTGCCGGCCAGGTTCGTGGGTGTGGTTGAGCAGTTGTCTCATCGCCGCCGACGATAGCAGCAGTGCGAGGGCTCGGCCAAGCGCTTCGTCAACAGCGATGCCAAGCGGTGAACTGTGAAGCGGTAGGGTCCGTTGTGCGGACCGATCTTTCTCCCCTGCACGGCTTTGCACAAAAAGTCCGGTAACCAGCAGGCACCCTTCGATACGGCCGCTGAGAAGATGCGGCCTACTCAGGGTGAGCGGCAAAACACCTTGACATTGCACACCCAACCGCTCGTCCTGAGTAGCCGCCTTCCTCTGGCGGCGTATCGAAGGGCGCCCGCTGAGAGTTCTTGTGCAAAGTCCCTCTGGACTTAGCCGCACTCGTGTCGTAAGCGTCTCAGCGATGAACGATGACGCGTATCTCGATGCCACGACGCAGGCGGAGCTGGTGCGCCGCAGAGAAGTTACCCCGAAGGAACTGGTTGACGCCGCCATCGCGCGCATTGAGCGGATCAACCCGCAGCTCAACGCGGTGATCATCCGGCTCTTCGAGAAGGCGCGTCCGCAGGCTGTTGCGCGCGATCTTCCCGACGGCCCGTTTCGTGGCGTGCCGTTCTTGTTGAAGGACCTCATCTGTCAGTCCGCGGGCGATCCATACCACGCAGGAATGCGCTTGCTGCGCGAGCGCAACTGGATCGCCGACCACGACACGTATCTGGCGGCGAAGTTCCGCGCCGCAGGGTTCATCTTCCTCGGCCGGACGAATGTGCCGGAGTTAGGACCCATTCCGACCACCGAGCCGCTGGCCTACGGTCCGACCCACAACCCGTGGGACACCACGCGCTCTCCCGGCGGATCGAGCGGCGGGTCGGCGGCGGCGGTGGCGTCGGGTATGGTGGCGGCGGCGCACGGCAACGACGGCGGCGGTTCGATCCGCATTCCGTCGAGTGCGTGCGGACTCGTCGGGCTCAAGCCATCGCATGGGCGTGTGTCGCTCGGTCCCGACCACGGCGACTCGTGGGGCGGGGCGATCGCCGAGCACGTCCTCACCCGCTCGGTGCGTGACAGTGCGGCCATCCTCGATGCGGTGGCCGGTCCGATGCCCGGCGATCCGTGCGTTGCGCCGGTGCCGCGTCGCCCGTTCCGCGACGAGGTTGGCGCCAATCCTGGGCGGCTGCGTGTCGGTGTGCTTGCCGGCGCACCCGGCGGAGCCGTGGTGATGCATCCGGAGTGTGTGGCGGCGGCGCAGGAGACGGGCCGGCTACTCGAATCGCTCGGGCACCAGGTGGAGGAGTCCTATCCGACGGCGTTGGGCGAGGCGGAGTTCTCGGCGCGTTTCGGTGCGGTCGTGACCAGTTGGACCGCCCACGATCTCGACGACTGGAGTGCGAAGATTGGACGCACGATCGGTCGTGATGACGTCGAGCCCTACACGTGGGCGCTCGCCGAGATGGGCCGACCGGTCCCGGCCACGGAGTACGTCGCGGCGACGGTCTGGCTCCAGGCATACACTCGTCGAATGGTGAGCTGGTGGGCAAACGGATTCGATCTGCTGGTCACGCCGACGATGGGAGAGCCGCCGGTGAAGCTGGGCGAGATGACGGCAATGCCTGACAACCCGCTGCGTGGTTTCTTCCGCAGCACGCCGTTCCTTATTTTCACGGCGCCGTTCAACGTGACCGGCCAGCCGGCGATCTCGTTGCCGCTGCACTGGAGCAAAGACGGCTTGCCCATCGGGGTACAGCTGGTTGCCGGGTATGGGCGTGAGGACGTGTTGATTCGCGTCGCTGCGCAACTCGAACAGGCACGGCCGTGGGCCCACCGGCGCCCGCTGGTGCACGCGTAGTTCAGCCGTTTTTCGTGATCAGTACGGCGGTGATCTCGGGGATCCCGCTGGTGTCGACGAACTGATGCTCAGCGTGCCAATCGGCGCGCGGCCAGCAGCCCGATGCCGCCCAGCATGGCCACCAGCGCAGCCAGACCCACGGTTGAAACCGCTGGCGCGGCACCGCCGCCCACGGAGAGTGCAGCGCAGCTGACGCCGGCGGCGATGCCGCTGTCGTTCTGCACCACCTGGATGCACTGGCTTGGTATGACGGCTCGCCCGGCTACCCACACTAGGCTGCGGAAGCTGCCGTAGGTTGGGGCCTTTACAACCACGGTCCCTTGAGCGGTATCACCGTTGTGCAGCAGCCCCGTCAATGGCAGCGCGCACACCTGCGATTCGGGGAAGGGAGACGAGATGGGTTCACAGAGCAGCTGGCCTTGGGGAGGCTGGGCAAGGCTGTGGCTCAATAGCTCGAATTGGCTGGTGACGGAGTCCATCGCTGCTTGCACCTGCCCGTACATCTCCGGGGCGATCTGGCCACTGCATGCCAGATTCAGATCGGGCGTGCCTTCTTCGATGAAGGGTAAGACAAGGACGCCGAGGAAATCCGTGTTTTCGACGCCGGTCAGATCACAACCCGCGGCGTTCGTTGCCGTTATGGTGAGGGTGACGGACTCCCCAACCGTAGCCTTGATCGGAAGGACGCTGAGACTGACCCCCATGCCGCCGTTGATGGCACACCCACCGCACAGCGCGACCACAGGTATGACCCAGGCAAATGCTACAAGACGGCGCATTGACACTTGACCTTTCATTATCGCCCCCCTCAAGGCGGCCCGATTCGAGCCAATCGGCCCGTTTCTATAGCCATGGCGGTTCGCGACTGCAATCGATCGCACGGAAACTGGTTGCCGGCCTGACGCCGAGAGCGGTGCAATAGATCCATCGAGGAAGCCAAAGAAGAACGCCAGGGATCTTGACGGCCCCTAGGTTCTGCCCGGCGCTGGGTTGCGTAATCGTGCGCGTGCTAGATAGTTTCTCGCCATGGCGCAGCATATCGTCATCACCGGGGCGCGGCAGCACAACCTGAAGAACATCAATGTCGAAATCCCGCGCGACAAACTGGTCGTGATCACCGGTCTGTCGGGATCCGGCAAATCGTCGCTTGCTTTCGATACGATCTATGCCGAAGGACAGCGGCGCTATGTCGAGTCGCTGTCGGCCTACGCCCGGCAATTCCTCGAGCAGATGGAGAAGCCCGACGTCGACTCGATCGAGGGGCTCTCGCCGGCCATTTCCATCGAGCAGAAGACGACGAGCAAGAACCCGCGGTCGACCGTCGGCACCGTGACCGAGATCTACGACTATCTCCGCCTCCTGTTCGCGCGCATCGGCAAGCCGTATTGCTTCAGCTGCGGGCGGGAAATCACCGCACAGACCGTGCAGCAAATCGTCGATCGCCTGCTGCAGCTGCCGGCGAACAGCCGCGTCCACGTGCTGGCGCCGATCATCCGCGGCCGTAAAGGCGAGTACCGCAAGGAACTGCTCGAGCTGCGCAAGGCCGGTTTCGTACGCGCACGCATCGACGGCACCCTGCGTGACCTGGCGGACGACATCTCACTGCCAAAGAATATCAAGCACACCATCGAAGTGCTGGTGGATCGTCTCGTCATCCGACCTGGCATCGAAAAACGTCTGGCCGACTCGCTCGAGATTGCCTTCAAGTATGGCGACGAGGTGGCAAAGGTCGAGGTGCTCGGCGATAAGGCGGAGGCCATCCAGCAGGAAATCCTGTTCAGCCAAAAGTTCGCCTGCGTGGTGTGCGGCATCTCGTATCCGGAGATGACGCCGCGCATGTTTTCCTTCAACAACCCCCATGGCGCGTGCTCAGCCTGTAGTGGTCTCGGCACATCGATGTACTTCGATCCGGACCTGATCGTTCCCAACGAAGATCTGTCTCTCGCGCAAGGCGCCATCGCGCCGTGGGAACGCAAGAGCGTTGGGCACATCAAGGAGGATGTCGTCCAGGCGCTGGCGCAGCACTACGGCTTTGATCTCGACACGCCGTTCAAACGGCTTCCGACGAACGTTCGCAAAGTGATCCTGTACGGCGCCGAGGAAGAGATCGCCTTCGTCTACAAGAAAGGGAACCGGCGCTACGAGTTTCGCCGCGCATTCGAAGGGGTCATCGCCAACCTCGATCGCCGCTACAAGGAAACCGACTCGGAATGGATCCGGGAAGAGTTGGACACGTTCATGAACGTGCGGCCGTGTGAGACATGTCACGGCGCACGACTGAAGCCCGAAGCGCTGGCGGTTCGCCTGCAAGGGAAGTCCATCGTGGAAGTCACCGCCATGGCGGTCAAAGAGGCGCAGGCGTTCTTCTCTTCCCTGAGCCTCACCCCGCAAGACGAACACATCGCACACCGCCTGTTGAAGGAGATCAACGAACGGCTGGGATTCATGACCCACGTGGGCCTGGACTACCTCAACCTCAGCCGAACCGCCGCCAGCCTCTCCGGCGGCGAGGGCCAGCGCATTCGCCTGGCCACCCAAATCGGTTCGAGCCTGGTCGGAGTGCTCTATATCCTCGACGAACCGTCGATCGGTTTGCACCAACGCGACAATGCCCGGCTGCTGTCAACCCTGAAGCGCTTGCGCGACCTGGGCAACACCGTTTTGGTGGTCGAACACGACCGCGATGCGATTCTCGCTGCGGATCACGTCATCGACATGGGTCCCGGCGCGGGCGTCCAGGGTGGCTATGTCGTTGCCCAGGGGACCCCCGCGGAGATCACCGCAGATCCCGCTTCTCTCACCGGCAAATATCTGTCGGGCGAGTTGGAGATCCCCATCCCTGTGCAACGAAGGGCAGGGACTGGCTGGGCGCTCACGTTGAAAGGTGCCCGACACAACAATCTGCAAGACATCCGGGTAGACATCCCGCTCGGGAAGATGACCTGCGTGACCGGCGTATCCGGATCTGGAAAAAGTTCGCTGGTGATCGACACGCTCTATCGAGCCCTGGCCCAACGGCTGTACGGATCGAAAGAGAAGCCCGGTGCGCATGATGAGATCACCGGTTGGCAATTGCTGGACAAGGTGATCGACATCGACCAGGCCCCCATCGGGCGGACGCCACGGTCCAATCCGGCCACGTACACCGGCCTCTTCACCCACATCCGAGACCTCTTTGCGCAGCTGCCGGAGTCCCGGGTCCGAGGTTACGGACCGGGCCGCTTCTCTTTCAACGTCAAGGGCGGGCGGTGCGAGGCATGCGGCGGGGACGGCCTGATCACCATCGAGATGCACTTCTTGCCTGACGTGTACGTCACCTGTGAAGTCTGCGGAGGCCGGCGGTACAATCGCGAAACGCTCGAAGTCCAGTACAAAGGAAAGAGCATCGCCGAGGTCCTGGATATGACGGTGGGGCAGGGCCTCGAGTTTCTGGGGAACGTGCCGTCCATTCGGCACAAGCTTGCAACCCTGCACGATGTCGGTCTCGATTACGTGCACCTCGGCCAGTCGGCTACAACCTTGTCTGGAGGCGAAGCTCAACGGGTCAAACTGGCCAAGGAGCTGAGCCGCCGCGCCACGGGGCGTACTCTTTATATCCTGGATGAGCCGACCACCGGGCTGCACTTCGACGACATCAAGCGACTGCTGTCCGTATTGTCGCGTCTGGTGGATGCCGGCAATACGGTCCTGATCATCGAGCACAATCTGGACGTCATCAAGACGGCCGATCACGTCATCGATCTGGGTCCTGACGGTGGCGATCGCGGCGGACGATTGGTTGCGGTGGGAACGCCGGAAGAGGTGGCTCAAACCCGGGGCTCGTACACCGGCGAGTTCCTCCGCAGCATGTTGCCCGGGCTCGCTGCCTGACCCTCGAAAAAGACTTGACCGGAGAAGCCTGGATAGATATAGGACCTAGCAGGGGGGAATTGCCCGGAAGCCAGGTGAATCTGGCTTCGGTTCTGGAATTGCCGACGTCTGGGAGGACGAATGGGACGCGTAGTGTACATGGACAACCACGCCACAACACCCGTGGATCCACGGGTGCTGGAGGCGATGCTGCCGTATTTTGTGGAAAAATTCGGTAATGCGGCGAGCCGCAACCACCAGTTCGGTTGGGAAGCTGAGGCGGCTGTTGACCATGCCCGTGAGCAGATCGCGCGGCTGATCAACGCCAAGTCGAAAGAAGTCATCTTCACCAGTGGCGCCACCGAATCCGACAACTTGGCGATCAAAGGGGTCGTGAATTTTTACAAGGACAAAGGCAACCACGTCATTACGGCGGTCACCGAGCACAAGGCGGTCCTGGACACCTGCAAGGCGCTGGAGCGTAACGGCAAGGCGCAGGTCACCTACCTGCCGGTCGATAGGTACGGCCTCGTCGATCCTGGCGATGTGCGCAAAGCGATCACCGACAAGACCATCCTCATCTCGATCATGTCTGCCAACAACGAGATCGGTACGATCCACCCACTGCGTGAGATCGGCAAGCTGGCCAAAGAGAAAGGCGTCCTCTTTCACAGCGATGCGACTCAAGGTGTGGGCAAGATTCCGGTGGACGTCGAGGGCACGGGCGTCGACATCATGTCTCTCAGCGCCCATAAGATGTACGGGCCGAAAGGTTGTGGGGCGTTGTACGTCCGTTCCAAAGGACCCCGCGTGCGCCTAACGCCCATGATGGACGGCGGCGGCCACGAGCGCGGCATGCGTTCGGGGACGCTGAACGTGCCGGGCATCGTCGGGTTTGGAAAAGCCTGCGAGCTGTCCGGGGTGGAAATGGAGACTGAGGCTGCACGGATGCTCCAGTTGCGGGAGCGGCTTCGTGACGGGATTTTCTCGCAGCTGGACGAAGTTTACCTCAACGGCCATCCCACGCATCGCCTTCCGGGCAACTTGAACGTCAGCTTTGCTTTCGTCGAAGGTGAATCGTTGCTGATGGGGCTGAAGGACGTTGCGGTTTCGTCAGGGTCGGCTTGCACGTCGGCGACTTTGGAGCCCTCGTACGTGCTCAAGGCCCTTGGCGTGGGTGACGATCTAGCGCACACGTCGATCCGTTTCGGACTGGGGCGGTTCAATACCTTGGAGGACGTGGACTACGTCGTCGAACGCGTCGTGCACGAAGTGCGGCGCTTGCGCGAGATGTCACCGCTGTACGAGATGGCAAAAGAAGGTGTGGACCTGAAGTCATTCCAGTGGGCGCGAGAATAGAGAGTTTGCCGACTAACCTGCCGAGTCGGCTCAGTTGAAAGGAAAGCCTCATGGCATATAGCAGCAAGGTGCTCGATCACTATGAGAATCCGCGCAACGTCGGGTCGTTTTCGAAAGACGAGGCCAACGTCGGTACGGGGGTCGTCGGCGCTCCGGAATGCGGCGATGTGATGAAGCTGCAACTCAAGATCAGCGAGTCCGGGGTGATCGAGGACGCGCGTTTCAAGACCTTCGGTTGCGGGAGTGCCATCGCCAGTTCGAGTTACGTCACCGAACTGGTGAAGGGGAAGACCCTCGAAGACGCGATGAAGATCAAGAACACGCAGATCGTCGAGGAGCTGAGTCTGCCCCCGGTGAAGATCCACTGCTCGGTCTTGGCGGAAGATGCCATCAAGGCCGCCATCACCGACTGGAAGAAGCGCCGCGCTGACAGCACCGATGCACCGAAGGCGGTCTCCAACCAATAGAGGTGATTGGCGTGGCCATTGGCGTATCAGAAAAGGCGGCGGCGAAGATTCGCAGTCTTATGGCGGCGCAAGACAAACCGGAAGGCGGCCTGCGGGTGAAGGTTGTCGGCGGCGGCTGCTCGGGTCTGCAATACAAGATGGACTTGGACGTGGAACGCCCGGGTGACAAGGTGTTCGGCACGCCAGACGCCAAGGTGCTGGTGGACCGAAAGAGCTTCCTGTATCTCAACGGTACCGAGCTGGATTACAACGAAGGCCTGATGCAGTCGGGGTTTAACCTGCACAACCCGAACGTCAAAAGGTCCTGCGGCTGTGGCGCCTCGTTCACCGTGTAGGACACGATTGAGAAATGAGTTCGATCCCGCCTTCGTCCGCGGAGCGGGAAGGAACGATATGGCCCGCAGGCGAGCGGGTAGGCTGCTGGCATTGCGGCACTGAACACAGCCCCAGCCTTTTTTGCCCCGCCTGCAAAGCCATCCAACCCCTTCCCGACCAGGCGGATTACTTTCAGGTGCTTGGTCTGCCGCGACGTCTCGTGGTGGACATGCAGGCGTTGCAGAAGCGCTACTACGAGCTGCATCGGTGCTTACACCCGGACCGCTATCAAACCGGTCCACAGGAAGCCCGCCAGGCGAGCTTGCGCAACACCGCTGCGGTGAACCGCGCCTACCGGACTTTGCGCGATCCGACCGATCGCGGTCTGTACTGGCTCACGCTGCGGGGCGAGAGCCTGGGGGCCGGCAACAACCAGGTGCCGGCCGATTTGGCAGCGTTGGTGTTTGAACTGCAGGAGCAGCTGGAGGAGCTCCGGGCCGCCCGGCGCGGGAACGGCGCGGTGCAACTCGTCCAGGAGGTCGCTGCGTGCCACACCGAGCTGTTGCAGCGGCAAAGCGCGCTGCTGCAACAGCTCGGACAGAACTTTGTGCGCTGGGATACGGATGAAGCCGATACTGCCGCCCTGACGCGTGAACTGAAGGCGATCCTGTCGGCGCTGGCGTACCTGGGCACGTTGATCCGCGACGTGGAAAAGGAACTGGAGATTTGATGGACCGTATATTCGGTATCGATCTTGGTACCACCAACAGCTTGATCGCCTATGCGGACGACGACACATTGCGAGTGGTCCCTGACCCGGACACGAAATCCTCGTTGCTGCCCTCGGTGGTGTGCTTCCCGACAGCCGATGAAGTCGTCGTCGGTGCGCGCGCCAGGGCACTTGCCGCCCAGCACCCTCTGCAGGCCATCGCTTCGGTGAAACGCTTCATGGGCCTGGGCATGGAGCACGTCACGCCTGCGGATCGTGAGCACTACGCCTTTGCCGACCAGGGCACCCAGGAAATCGTCCGCTTCTCCATCCACGACCACACGTACACCCCGCCGGAAATCTCCGCGCTGATTCTCAGGGAATTGAAGCGCCGCGTGGCGACGGTGCTTGGCGAAGACGTACGCCAGGTCGTGATTACCGTCCCCGCGTACTTCAATGATAGTCAGCGGCAGGCCACGCGGGATGCCGGTCGCCTGGCGGGACTCGAAGTGTTGCGGCTGGTCAACGAACCGACGGCCGCTTCTCTGGCCTACGGCCTCCATCGGAAGAACCAGGGACTCATCGCCGTATACGATCTCGGTGGCGGGACCTTCGACATCTCGATTCTCAAATTGCACGAGGGCATCTTCGAAGTCTTGGCCACCAACGGCGATACGCGTCTGGGTGGTGATGACATGGACCGCCGCGTGGCCGCGCTCCTGCTGGAACATGTGCCGTCCGATGTGCGCAGAAATCCCGACATCATCAACAAGGCGGTTGCCGCCGCCGAGGCCGCCAAGATCCAGCTAACCGATTTCGAATCGACGGTCATGGAACTCCAGGCTGGTTCGGTTCGGGTGCAGCACCCGTTGACGCGGACCGTATTCGAAGCCACCGTCGCCGACATCGTCGAGCGGACCATCGCGCCCTGCCGGCAGGCATTGAAGGATGCGGGCCTGACCCCGAGTGACCTCGATGAGGTGGTCTTAGTGGGCGGATCGACCCGGATTCCGTTCGTGCGGCGCCGGGTCGAAGAAGTGTTCGGCCGCAGGCCGCACACCGAACTCAATCCGGAGGAGGTCGTGGCCCTGGGCGCTGCGGTCCAGGCAGGAGTTCTTTCCGGGCGACAGACGGATACGCTGCTCCTGGACGTGGTGCCGCTGTCGCTCGGCATCGAAACCATGGGCGGGGTCATGGCGCGCGTGATCGAGCGCAACACGACCATTCCGGTGACCGCGAAGCAGGTCTTCACCACGTTCGTGGACAATCAAACCGCGGTCGATTTCCACGTCCTCCAAGGCGAGCGCGAACTGGCGCGCGATAACCGCAGCCTGGCCCGCTTCAAGCTCCGCGGCATCGAGCCCCAGCCCGCGGGGATGCCGCGCGTCGAAGTGACTTTCATGATCGATGCCAATGGCATTCTGAACGTCACCGCCCGTGACCAACGAACCGGCCGGGAGCAATCCATCGATGTCAAACCGTCCTACGGCCTCAGCGATGAACAAATCGAGCACATGCTGGAGGAGTCTATCGACTACGCAGAAGAGGACGTGAGCACCCGCTTGCTGATCGAGGCCCGCAATGACGCGGAGGCGTTGTTGCGTGCCACGCGAAAGGCGTTGGGCAGTGTGGCGCCGGACGCCGAAGAACGCGCCCGCATTGAAGCGTCCGTGGCACGGGTCGAGGCAGCGATGCGGGAGACGGACTACAACCGCCTCCGTGACCTTACCGACGAACTGAACCAGGCGACCACGCCGCTGGCGCAGCGGATCATGGATAGCTCCATCAAGGAGGCTCTCGAGCGCAAACGTGTGGAGGAGGTCCTGTAGGCGTGTGGAGAAGACGATGGGACTGAAATGGAACGATAGCGAAGAGATCGCGCTGCAGCTGATCGAAGACCATCCTGACGTCGATCCGTTGGCGGTGCGCTTCACCGAACTTCGTCGCTGGGTGACGGAGCTGACAGATTTCGATGACGATCCCAAGGCTTCAAACGAAGGCAAGTTGGAAGCCATCCAAATGGCTTGGCTCGAGGAATACAAGGACCGCCAGGAATAGCGGAACAAGACGGACCGGGAGGATACCAGCGTGTCGATGATGCAGATCAGCCGGAAGGTGGATTATGCCCTGCGGGCGATCATCTATCTCTCGTTGCGGAAGGACGGATGCCCCGTGTCGGTCAAGGAGATCGCTTCGCGCCGGCGAATCCCGAGGAAGTTCCTGGAGAAGATCATTCAGGACATGATCCACTCGGGTCTGTTGAAGTCGCATCGGGGTGCGCACGGCGGATGCACGCTGGCCCGGACGCCCCACGACATCTCGTTCCGCGACATCATCGAGTCTGTGGAGGGGCCGATCTCACTCAACGTGTGCGTCACAGAGCAGCAGGACTGCTCGGTGATGGCCAGCTGCAACATGCAGCGTGTGTGGCAGGAAGGCCAGCGCCGCCTGCTGGAATTCTTTGCCGACACCACCTTGGCAGACCTTGCGCCCGTATTCCCGTCGAATACGGGGGCCGGTGCGGGCGTCGAAGGGTTTAAGGAGCTTACGAATGCGTGACGGTATTGTGAACGATAGCTTCGCCCACCTCCTCCAGCCGGACACCCTGCTGCCGTCGCAGTACTTTGCGATCATGAAGCGCAAGGGTGCCCACGAGCCCGAGCGCCGGCTTGTCGTTGCCGTGCTCGAAGACGCGGTCGAATGCTTTCAAAAACATGTGCGGGCTCGTGATCAAAAGGCCCGGCAGCTTTTTCTCGATGCCGAGGAATGGATCGGTTCGGAGGATCGAACCTGGCCCTTTTCGTTCGAGAATATCTGCGACCTCTTGCAGATCAATGCGGAATACTTGCGCCGTGGACTGATCGTATGGAAGGAACGCTCCCTCAAAGAGCAGCCTTGGGGGAAAGTCGTTTCCCTCAAGCTCGTCGATTCAGACGAGGAGGCAGAGGGCTCGTTACAGCAGGTCAACGCGGGCTGAAGGCGCTTGCTTTCGTCAAAGGCGGCGGCCTGCGGTCCGCCGCCTTTTCTTTTGACTTCCGTGTTTCGGCGCTAGCTGCTAAGGAAACAGTCCGATGTTGCGTCGCGCCTGGCGGCACGGCTTAGCTGCATCCTCCCTTGTCCTCGAGGCACTGCTGCGTGCACTGGGGCGGCGGCCGCCTTACGGTATTCTCAAGGTGGATCTGGCTGGCGAGCTGGCCGAGGAACCGGTCGAGCACCGGCTCCTCGCAATGCTGCAACCCCACCGCGATGATTACTTCAATCTGATCGTTCTACTGCGGTGGGCGCGGGAAGACCCGCAGCTGCGAGGGGTGTTCGTTCGCTGCGAGAACCTCCGCGGCGGATGGGCGAAAATCCAGGAAATACGCCGCAGCCTCATGGCCCTCCGCCAGGCCGGGAAAGCGGTGTGGGTCCACCTGACTCACCCGGGCATACGCGAGTACGTGCTCGCCTCGGCTGCCGATCAGATCATTCTGACGCCCGCCGGCACGCTCGACGTGGCCGGACTGTCCTCGGAGGTCACCTTCGTCGCCGGAGCGCTCAAGAAGCTCGGCATCCAGGCCGAACTGGTGCAGATGGGGAAGTATAAGTCGGCCGCGGAGACGTTCACGCGCAGCGATATGTCTGAACCGCACCGCGAAATGGTCGAAAGCTTGATCCAGGACCTGTACGAGCAGGTGGTTGACGCCATCGCCGAGGGGCGCGGCATGGGGGGCGAGGCCGTGCGCCATCTGCTTGACCGCGGCCCGTTCATGGCGCGTGAAGCGGCGCAGGAACATTTGGTCGATGCGCTTCTCTATGACGACGAGGCCGAAGCGCGGATGCGGGCGCGATGCGACGACCAGGCGGTCATTGAACGGTCCGCCTACTTCTCGCGCCGGGCACGCGCCGCTCGCCGCGAAATGCTGCGCCATGGCCGCCCGGCCATTGGCCTGTTGCATGTCACTGGCTCGATCAAGACCGGCGAAAACATCTCCGGGACAGGAGCCGCCAGCGCCTGCGGCGCGGCTGCGGTTGCCCGGGATTTGAAAGCTCTTCGTGAACGTCGCGACATCGGCGCCGTGGTGATCCGCATCTCCAGCCCCGGGGGTTCCGGACTGGCATCCGACCTCATCTGGCACGAGGTCATGCGCACCCGCAAACAGAAGCCCGTCGTTGTTTCCTTCGGGGATGTGGCCGCCTCCGGCGGCTACTACGTCGGTGTGGCGGGAAACCCGGTGTTGGCGGAGGCGGGCACGATCACCGGCTCCATTGGAGTGCTCGCAGGCAAAGCCCTACTCAAGGGGCTTTATGACCAGCTCGGTATCACCAAACAAGTGATCACACGCGGTCGGCATGCGGCGTTGTATTCGGACTACGTTCCGTTGGGTGAGGAAGAGCGTCAGCGCCTGCAAACGGAGGCGGAGTTCTTCTACGCCGATTTCATCGACAAAGTCGCAAGTGGGAGACAGCTGAGTGCAGGAGCGGTGGCGGCGGCGGCCGAAGGGCGGGTGTGGAGCGGCCGTCAGGCGAAGGAGATCGGCCTGGTCGACCAGCTGGGCGGCATCGAAGAGGCCCTCGACGAGGCGAAGGTGCTCGCCGGCTTGACGCCGGATGTCCGGGTTTCCGTGGAACGCTATCCTCGACCGCGCCGGCTGTGGAAGCTCTCGATGAACCTCGCTCCACCGCAGAGCCGGCTCCACGCTCTGCATCCGTGGGTGCGGTTCATCACCAGTGAACGGCTCTGGGCCATTCTGCCGTTCAACTTCAGATTCTTCTGAGTTCAACCGGACATGCCTGTCGCGCCGACGGTCGATTGCCCTTCTTGCCGCGCGCCCCTCGTCCGCAAGCCGGGCGGGCGTTGCCCGAACTGCGGCGCCGATATTCGTGAGCACGTGCAGCACGAGCGCGAGCGGGAAACGCGTGTCGATCAAGTAGTAGCCATCATCAGCACGCTACTGGTTCTCGGCGTGAGCCTCTTCATTGGTGGGTGCAGCCTCGTCCAAGGTGTGCTTGCCTACGCGGCGGCCGGTGCCGTCATGTGGCTTGTCGCGAGAAAAACCTTCTAGCAGCGTGTCGGACTTGGCACCCTGCAGCGACCCAACGGGGAGCGGGCCATAGAAATGACGCCGGCCGCAGGCCCTAGACAACCGCTCGGCCGGAAGGCTGCCGGCACGTGCGAAGACATCGTTCGAGGCGACTTCTCTTGACAACTTCTTCCTTGCGGGAGATTGGACGTATACGGGTTTACTACCAACGATCGAGCGGAAAGGGCGTGCAGTGCGATTCCCCTTACACATCACTACCGATATGATCGGCTGGCAGCTGCGCAACTGGTGGCGTGGCAACCGGCGGTACCCGTACGTACTCATGCTCGAACCGCTGCACACGTGCAATCTTGCGTGTCTCGGCTGCTCACCCGAGCGATACAACGGTGACCTGAAGGATCGGCTGGCGCTGACGGACTGCTTCCAGGCGGTGGACGAAGCGGGTGCGCCTGTGGTCTCGATCTGCGGCGGTGAGCCGACGATCTATCCCGAGCTGGCGGAGTTGGTCGAAGGCGTCATCGCGCGCAAACGCCACATCTACCTGTGTACCAACGGCTTGCTGCTCGATCGCTTCTACAAGAAGGGCCGGCCGCACAAGCGTTTGTCGATCAATGTCCACATCGACGGCTTGCGCGGCACGCACGATCTGGTCACCGATCGGGCCGGCGTATTCGATAAAGCGGTGGAGATGATCAAGGAGGGCAAGCGGCTCGGTTACCACCTGTGCACCAACACTACCGTCTACCGTGAAACCGATATCAACGAGATCGAGGAGATGTGTGCCTACCTGCAGAGCGTCGGCGTGGATGGCATGCTGATCTCGCCCGGGTACCATTACGAAAAGATCAAGGAGGACCGCTTCCTCTTCAAGCGGGAGGTGCACGAGAAGTTCAAGCGCGTGGTGGAGCTGTCGAAGAGGTACCGGCTGTATTCGACGCCGCTCTTCCTGCAGTTCGCCGCCGGGCAACGCGAGTACCCGTGCACCCCGTGGGGCAATCCAACCCGCACGCCCCGGGGCTGGAAAGGCCCTTGCTACTTGATCGAAGGCGGTTACTACAAAAGCTGGCAGGAGTTCTGGGGCGGGATCGACTGGGATTATTGGGAGACGCGCACCGATCCGAAATGCCAGAATTGCCTCATGCACTCCGGCTTCGAAGCGTCGGTGGTGCGCAAGCTCGGCGAGAGCCCGCGCGATTTGTGGACGATGGCGAAGTGGAATTTCTTCTTTTGAGAGGTGTCCTCTCCCGGTCGTACTGTTCGGAGTCCAACCGCTCTTCCAGAAAATGAGCTGCCGCAAGGCGGGCCGGTATCACGTCATCAACATCTTAACAACTTGGCTACGTCCCCATCAGCAAGGCCGGAGATCGTTCGTGTTGGGCGCCCCTGACGGCGGCGCGCAGCGAATGCGACGGATCGCGAGAGGTCCTAGTTGCAGGAGACGAATGCGCGGAGGCATCGCGGCAGTGATGTCCGGCCCTTTCGGTGAATTCCTTGCCCGCATTTATGTGTACCCCACTCTTCATTGTGATGCGTTCTGTCATTGACCATATAAAACACTCTATGATAGTAACTTTGCGCGTTGGGGGGTGTATGAAACGCGGAGATCCTCACGTCCCTTGTGGGGGCTGTCGAGCGCACTGGCGGCACACGGCCTTCGCGACCTGCGTGAGCCTCCTGTGTACCTCTGCTGCGATTGCGGCAACGTCCACGATCAATCGCACCGATGCTGCAGCCGACTCCGCCCCGGTGAGCACCTGGGTGAGCTACGGACCTCCTGGGAAGGTCGATACCTTCGCCGTGGACCCCACGAATGCGCAGGCGCTGTACGCGGGCACCGGCTATGGCGTGTACAAGAGCACCGACGGCGGGGTGAGCTGGGTGGCAATGGATGGTGGTCTGAACGGCAGTCCTGTCCTCGCGCTGGCGCTGGACCCGACGAATGCGCAGACGCTGTACGCGGGCGGGTACGGCGGTGTGTTCCAGAGCACGGACGGCGGGGCGAGCTGGTCGGGGATGAACAACGGCCTGAGCAACGCCCATGTGCAGGTGCTGACACTGGACCCGACGAATGCGCGGAAGCTGTACGCTGGCACGGACGGAGGTGGCGTGTTCCAGATTCAACTCCAGAGCCTGGTGTGCGTTGGCGATTGCGACGGCGACGGACAGGTATCGGTCGACGAGATCCTCACGATTGTCAACATCGCGCTGGGGAATGTGCCTCTGTCGAGCTGTACTGCAGGCAACGCCAACGGCAAGATCACGGTGGATGAGATCCTCACGGCGGTAAACAACGCCTTGAATGGATGCTTGCCCAATTGACTGCTATATCGGCTCAGGGCGTCTTCGAACGCCCCCATTCGCCAAATCGAGCTGTCGGGTGCCGGGAGGAAGACCTCGACGACCTCTTGCGTGAGGGTGCCAGCGTAAGCGCGTGAAACAACTGAGTCGGGTATGCTATAGCTGTAGCGTCATGGAGTTGCTGGCCCGTAAGGAGACCGTTCCCCTGAAGGCGGATGCCGACGGCGTCATCCGCGTGGGCGGCACGCGCGTTACCCTCGATACGGTGGTCGCTGCGTTCAACGATGGCGCGACCGCGGAGGCGATCGCGGAACAGTATCCAAGCCTGGCCCTGGCCGACATCTATGCCGTGATCGCCTATTATCTCCGGCGACAGACTGAAGTCGGCCGCTACCTGCGACGGCGGAATCGCCAAGCCGAGAAGGTGCGGGTGGCGAACCTTGCGCGTGTTCCACCGCAAGGAGTTCGAGACCGGTTGCTCGCTCGTCGCTCGCGCTAGGGGGGCTCGTGCTCCGATTCGCGGCCGACGAGAACTTCAACAACGACATCGTTCGCGGCCTTCGACGGCGCCAGCCAAAGCTGGACATCGTGCGCATTCAAGATGTCGGACTCGCGGGCGCATCAGACGAGGACGTGCTTGAGTGGGCAGCGCGAGAACAGCGGGTGCTGCTGACACACGATGTCACGACGCTCACGCGTTACGCGTACGACCGCGTCCGGCTCAGACGCCCCATGCCCGGCGTGTTCGAGGTGAGCCGCAGCGTTCCGATCGGAGGCGCAATCGCCGATCTCCTGCTGCTTGCAGAGTGCAGTCTGGACAGGGAGTGGGAAGGCCAAGTGCGTTACCTGCCGCTGACGTGAGTTCTATTGGTGGCCGTGATGACGATCTCCAGCTCGCGGATTGTCGGCGCGATGCCCGCGGTGGTGTTCTGTGGAGCATTGGCGCTCTACTGGTACACCCTTGCACCAACGGTGACACTCGTCGATAGCGGGGAGCTGATCACGGCTGCGGCAACGTCGGGTGTCGCACACCCACCGGGTTTCCCGCTGTATGTCATGCTCGCGCATGTTGCGACGCTCGTACCGCTCGGCACCGTCGCGCAACGGGTCAACTTCGCCTCGGCTTTGTTCGCGGCGTTGGCAATTGCGGTCATCATGTGTGTCACATGGGAGGTTCTCCAAGCGTGGGGACATCAGGCTCGTGCTGAGCCGGGTAGTACCCGTCAAACCAAGACGAAGCGGAGCACGAAGCAGTCGGCCCGGACAGGCAACGCTCGTCCTGAAGAATGGTTGCAACCCACGCTGCCGCAGTCCGTCCACACGCTGCTGCCGGCGCTGGTCTCGGCGGGCCTGCTGGCGGGCTCGCGCACCCTCTGGTCGTATGCGACCGTGGCCGAGGTCTACTCGCTGAACACGTTCCTGACACTCTGCGTGTTCCTGTGCGTCATCCGCTGGCGACAGGTCGTTGCGTCTTCGGGTCGAGCGACCAGCGACCGTTGGCTGTACGCGGCCGCGTGTGTATTTGGCCTGGCGCTTGCCGTGCATCACGTTACCGTGCTGCTGACCTTTCCCGCTATTGCGGTGCTCGTCTTTCGCACGGCGGGCTGGCGCCATTTCGCGCACCGCCGACTCGCGATCGCTGCGGCCTGCTGTCTCGCCGGGCTTTCCGTCTATGCGTACCTGCCGCTGGCCGCGTCGGGCTCGCCGGCACTGGATTGGGGAGATCCGCGCACGCTGGAACGTTTCTGGTGGCACATCACCGGGCGGCAGTATCAGGTGTTTTGGTCATTCACGACGGAACAGTTGGGTGCACGGCTGGCGGAGATCCTCCGTTTCGGCGCCCGCGAGTTTGGCCCCTGGTGGCTGCCGGTCGGGCTCGCCCTGGCCGTGCTGGGCTTTGCGGAGAGCTACCGTAGAGATCGCACGGTCTTCTACTTCCTTTCTCTCGTCGCCCTGGCCGACGTGGCGTATGGGCTGAATTACGAGATTGCTGAGGACAAGGCGGCCTATTACCTTCCCGCGATCGTTGCCATCGCCATTGCCGCGGGTGTGGGTGCGCACCTCTGCCTGCGAGCAGTAGCGGCCCATTGGTCCCGTGCGCGTCATGGACCCGCGTTGGCGGGCGCCGCGCTGCTGTGTGTACCGCTGATTGCGGTGGTAGGCAACTTCCGCCTCAACGACCGCAGCCGAGACTTCATTGCCGCGGACTACGTCGATAACATTTTGACGACGATCGAACCGGGTGGCATGCTGCTCACGCTCGACTGGCAAGTGTACTCGCCGCTCATGTATGTGCGCACGGTCGAGCGGCACCGTCGCGACGTGGTTGCCCTTGACCTCCACCTGCTGCGACGGTCGTGGTACCTGAATTCACTGAGCCGTGAGTACCCGGAGATGGTTGAGGGCAGCCGCGAGGCGATTGAGGCATTTAGGCAAGAGTTGGTGCGGTGGGAGGGCGATCCGGACCTCTACCGGCGCGATCCCATCCTGAGCCAGCGCATCGACGATCGCTTTCACCAGATGGTCTCCGCTGTGGTGAAGACGCACCTGCAACGGCATCCCGTGTATGTCACGGAGGATGTCGTGCTCGGCCGGGCGGCCGAGCAACGGCGGCTGGCCCAGCTGCTCACCGATGCCTACCAACTCGTCCCAGACGGGCTCGTGTTCCGGCTGGTCCCGGGCCGCTCCTACGTCGAGCCGGCGGAACCCGACCTGCGGTTACGCGGGCTGACTGACGGGACGGTACGTTTCGAAAGCGACGATGTCGTTGCCCAGAAGGTATTGCCCGCCTACGTGACCATGCTCTACAACCGCGGCCGTTACTTGGCATTGAATGGAAGGCACGACCGGGCAATCCGGGCATTCGAGCAATCCCTCGCACTTGATCCCACGTTTTCACTCGCTCGCCAAGCGTTGCAGGACAGCCGGCGGCGCGTTCCGGCCCAGTGACGGCTGCAAGCAGCGTCGAATATCGCGCCTTGCCCGCCGCTTCACCGGCCTCTAGGATGCGTGTGCGTGGAACGGATCGCCATTTTCGCGGCGCTGCATTGGGAGTGCAGGCCGATCTTGCGGCACATGCGCCGCGTCAGCCGGAGCCGCGTGGCGGAGTCCACGCTGTGGTGCGGTGATGCAGCCGGACGGGAAATCTGGCTGATCAAGACGGCGGTCGGCGAGCGGCGGGCAGCGGCTGCCACCGCGGTCGTGCGTGACGCCGGTCGCTTCGATCTGCTCCTGTCCACCGGCTGTGCCGGGGCGCTGTCGCCGGAGTTGCTGCCGGGCGATCTCGCCATCGCGACGGCGGTGATCGGAAACTCGTCGGGGATACATTACGAAACCGACCCCATCCATCGCGAGCGTGCTCACGCGGCGGCGAAACGCGCCGCTCTACGCACCGCCCTCGGCCCGGTGCTGTGTAGCCCGCATGCGCTTGCGACCGCCGCCGCCAAGCGGACCGCGGCGGCGAGCACCGGATCGGTGGCGGTCGAGATGGAAGGCGCCGCCATAGGCGCCTTTGCAAGACAATCCGGCGTCGCGTTCGCTTCGGTGCGCGCCATCCTCGATACGGCGACGACCGAACTGCCCGACTCGGGTGACTTTATGGACCCGCAAACGGGCGCGGTCAGAGCCCGCGATGTGGTTCGCTACCTGGCCGTTCACCCCAGCGCGTTGCCGCAGCTCCTGGCGCTGCAGCGCATGATGAGCGCGGCACAGAAGAGTCTGGAGAAATTCTTCGGAGTCTGGTTAGCAGGCTAAGCGGCACGGGCACCGACCAGCGCGTGTAGGGCCTGGGTCAGGCCGTCGACGCTCAGGTGGAACATCGGGAAGAGCCGGCGCACGAGGCGGACGGTCTGTGCTTCCCAGTAAGCCGGGCCTTCAGGATTGAGCCACACGCTGCGATCGAAATGACTGGCGACACGATGGAGCCACACGACGCCGGGAGTCGGTGATGTGCGACGCGGATCGATGTTGCCATGGGGTTCGAGCAACTCGGCCGGATGCATGGCGGCATCACCCACCAGCGCCACTTTCCAACGGCTGTCGAGACGGCGCAGGACGTCGCCGGTCGGGACGGCGTCCGCGCGCGACATGCGGGCAGTGGTGTAGATGTCGTCGTAGAGGCAGTTGTGGAAGTAGTAGGCTTGAAAATCGCGCAGGCTGCGGTCTTCATGCAGAGCGGTCAGGAGCTGGCTGACGGGCTCGAAGTAGGGCTCCATCGTGCCGCCGACGTCCATCAATAGCAGGAGGCGAACGTCGTTGCGTCGCGGCGGGCGGAAGACCAACTCGATTTCGCCGGCGTTCTTGCAGGTTTCATCGATGGTCTCGTCGAGATCGAGCTCAGTGGCATCGCCGCTGCGTGTGAGCTGGCGCAGACGGCGCAGCGAGACCTTCAACTGCCGCACATCGAGCGCCATGTCCGTGCGGTAGTCCTTGAACCGCCGCTCCTCGGCGACCTTCATGGCCGAGCGGCCCGTCGACTTGCCGCCGACACGGATGCCGGTCGGGTGCTGGCCGCCGTGCCCGAAGGGCGACTTGCCGCCGGTGCCGATCCAGCGTCCGCCGCCGTCGTGACGCTCGGTCTGCTTCTGCAAGGTTTCGAGAAAGCGTTGCATGAGCTCGTCGGCGTTGAGGTGCTGCAGCTTCGCCAACTCCTCGGGTGACAAGTTCGGAAAGTTCTTTGGGTCGCGCAGCCACTCGAGAACCTTCTCCGTCATGTCGTCCCCGAAGGCGCCCTCGACGCCCTTGAACACGCGCGCGAAGACACGATCGTAGGCGTCGAAGTAGGTCTCGCTCTTGATCAGGCAGGCGCGTCCCAGATGGTAGAAGCGCAGCAAGCTGGATCCGTGCAGCCCCTCTTCGAGCGCGCGCAGAAACGTCTGCCACTCTTGGATGGCGAGCGGAACGCCGGCGTCGCGCAGACCGTAGAAGAGATCGAGGAACATGAAACCAAGAGTTGACGCTCGGCAACTGATAGTCAAGAGGCGCCGGTGCACTCACCCTCGGTCTTGCTTGACCCCCGTCCCGGGTTTCCATAGCCTCGGCCGTCAATGGGACTCAGCGTGCCGCCACCGCCAGTGCCCGGCGCACCACAGGCGGACACCGCCCATGCCGAGAACCTGCCGCGACGATCGGTTGCCTTCGGATCATTCCTGGCCTTGGCAGGATTCGTTCTTTACGGCGTGCTCTTCTACCGGGAGATCCTATTCCACGCACGGGTGTACACCTTTCGCGATCTCTATCCCCTCTTCCTGGGAATGGAACATCTGGCTCGTATCTTTGGAGCGTGGCACTGGCCTCCGCTTTGGAATCCACTTGAGGTGCTGGGCCGGCCCTTCGCCGCAGACCTGCAAGCCGGGGTGTTCTATCCCCCCAATTGGTGCTTTCGCCACGTACCTGAACCGTTCGGGATCAACCTGTCGATCTGCTTTCACCACACGATTGCCGCATGGGGGGCGTTTGTCCTTCTGCGCCACCGGGGACTACCTGCGGTGGCAGCGGCATTGGGTGGTGTGGTGTTCGGCTTTGGGGGCACCCTGGTCTCCCTCGACAACCTGCTGAACGGCCTGCAATCTGCCGCCTGGTTGCCATGGCTAGTGCTTGCGTTCGACCGGTGGTGCGACTGGCAGACGGGTTCGTCGCTGGTGCTCGTGGTCTTGGCGATTGCCCTGACCATTCTGGGAGGCATGCCTGAGTTCGTCGTGATCGGGACGACCATTTTGCTTGCGTTCGCCTGCGACCGGCACAGTTCCCGACTCGGTCCGAGTCTGCTTCGGTTGCTTACCGGTCTGGCGGTAGCGCACCTGTTGGCGGTGGGGCTGTGCGCGGTCGCCATCGTTCCTTTTGCTGAGTATGTAATCGCTTCGACGCGCCGCGCCGGGCTGGATGTCAACGACGTGCTGAAGTACTCGCTGCAGCCGTTTGGCGTGCTCTCGTTCATCCTCCCTCGTCGTCTGTTCCTTGCGGACGGCAGCCTGCACATTACCGCAGGCTTGTGGGAGCGTGCGCTGAGCCGCACTCCTTTCTTGCTGACGCTCTACGCGGGTGCGGGTGTGATCTTCCTGGTGCAGGCGGCAACACCACTATCGAAGGTCCGGCGACGCTGGTGGCTGGGGTTCGGCGCCGTGTTTCTGGTGCTGGCTCTAGGGGAGAACATTCCGGGTGCCCGCGACGCAGTCGGATACTTCCCGTTGCTGCGTCTGGCCCGGTCGCCCGAGAAGTTCGTGCTCGGCGCACACGCGTTGCTTGCCGTCGGCGTTGCCATCGGACTTGCGTGCAGCGTGCGACATCCGGAGCGGTTTCGGTCCGTTGCCAGCGTGACGGCGGCCGTCGCCGTGGCCATGGCGGCGGCCGCCGTCATGGCCGGGTGGCTCGGGCAACCGTTCGCCAGCCCGGTGATGCAGTCGGACTTGACCAAGCAGGCTGTGCTGTTTGCGTTGGCTGCAACGTTGGCAAGATTCGGCGGGCAGGCGCCGCAAGTGATTGGCGTGATGTTTCTCATCCTGTGTGCCGCGGATCTCTATCGGGTCAATACCGGACTCATGCCGACCGTGAACTGGAGTGACGTCACCGCGGTTCCGAGGCCTCTGGCGCTGATGGAGCGTTCGCACCTGCCCCTGCGGATTTTCGGCGATGAACCTGGCCCGGTGCGGGAGGCCCGCCATCCCGATGCGTTCCTCAAGAGACGGGACAGTTTCGCTGCGCAGGGGCCCAACATGTACCTCGTTGCGAATCTCAACACGCCAGCTCCGCTCAATCTGAGTGACCGCAATCGGTTGGCGTCGCTCATCGCGGACTTGTCTCCCGATCGAGTGACCGGCGTCCTCGCGTTTTTGAACGTCGCCTACATCACGGGATCGCAGCCGTTCACTGCCCCGGGTTTGGTCGCAGTCAGTCAGCCGGAAGACCGGCTTGAACCGTTCGTATTCAAGGTCACCAACCTCGTTCCACGCGCCTTCGTTCCGCGCCAGATTGTGCCGGTGCAGAGTTCTGAGGAAGCGCTGCAGCACTTACGCACCAGCGATGATCCGTCGGCGCGCGTTGCCGTTCCGGCCGGGACGATCCCGCTGGGACTGCCAGTTACCCAGATCGGTAGCGTGCAGCTGGAAACGTACCTGCCGGACCGCGTGGACCTCGTCGCCCAGATGGAGACGCCGGGTTTGGTTGTGCTCACCGATGCCTACTACCCAGGGTGGAAAGTGCGGGTGGATGGCGTGGCAGCGGAAATCGTTCGGGTGAATGACTTCGTGCGCGGCGTGTTCGTCGGGGCTGGTAAGCGACGGATCGTTTTCGAGTACGATCCGCTCAGCTACCGCATCGGCCTGAGCCTTACGGCAGCATTCACCTGCGTGCTTGTGGCGCTGGCTTTCCGGCGGCGTTGATGGTGCGAGGGTGTCCTGAAGCAGCCGGCGTTGTCAGCGCTGTCCTTCTCGCGTGTTTGCCCCGAACGCCGTCGCTTCCTATTGATTGTACCGCGGTCCCAACTCTTGCCAGCTCTTCGGATAGCGACCGCCCTTGGCGTCGTACTGCGTGAGTGCGTCGACGTCTTGTTCTTTCTTCAGCAGCGCGCCGACGAAGGGGATGTGTGCCTCGAGGCTGTCCATACTGATGCCGGAGCGCAGCAGCGCGCTGATCCAGTCGATGAGCTCGGAGGTCGAGGGTTTCTTGCGCAGATCATTTTGTTCGCGCAGCCAGTAGAACTTGATCAGCACCTGGTCGAGGAGTGTGGCGTCGAGGTGCGGGTGGTGCACCGCAAGGATCTGGCGCATCAGCGTGGGGTCGGGAAACTCGATGTAATGGAAGATGCAACGCCGCAAGAAGGCGTCGGGCAGCTCCTTCTCGTTGTTCGAGGTGATCATGACGACGGGCCGGTGGTGCGCGCTGATCTCCTCGCTGGTCTCGAGGATCGAGAAGCGCATCTCGTCGAGCTCCCGCAGCAGGTCATTGGGGAACTCGAGGTCCGCCTTGTCGATCTCGTCGATGAGGAGGACGTGGCGTTCTTGCGCCGCGAATACCTGGCCGAGCGGTCCGAGCTTGATGTAGCGGCCGATGTCCGAGACGTTGCCGGTGCCGAAGCGGCTGTCGTTCAGGCGCTGCACCGTGTCGTAGACGTAGAGGCCGTCGGCCGCCTTGGTGGTCGATTTGATGTGCCAGGACAGCATGGGCATGCCCAGCCCCTCGGCGACGTGCATGGCGAGCACGGTCTTGCCTGTCCCAGGTTCACCTTTGAGCAGGAGCGGCCGCTCCAGTGCGATGGCGCAATTCACCGCATCGACGAGCGGACCGGAAGCGATATAGCGAGTCGTTCCCTGAAAACGCAAAAACCCATTGTTCTTCATCCCAGCACAAGTACCGCTCCGCCGGGCGCCATTCAAGTTCTGCGCCCTTGTCGGTGCTGTCCTAGGACAGTACCCCCTTGTCGTGTCGCCTATCGTTGCAGGTGGGAACCCCGTTCCTCGCATCGAGGGTGAGGAGCACGCCTCACCAGCCGAAGAGCAACGCCATGATGCGCTCGATTTGCCGCGCGCGTTTGGTGGAGTAGGGAAACCAGGTGGGCTCCGTTTTGCGCTTGCGTGCCTCGACGAGAATCGCCTGGCGAATGCAAAACTGGCGCAGCCCCTCGGCGCCACCGTGGCGGCTGCCGACACCGCTCTGCTTCACGCCGCCGAACGGCAGCGCCGGCACGCCGGCGGAGACCAGACATTCGTTCACGCACACGTTGCCGCTTTCCATTTGCCGCGCCAGCGCCATCCCACGCGTCACGTCGCGCGTCCACACGCTGGCGCTCAATCCGTAGGCGCTCTCGTTGGCGTAGCGCACGGCTTCCTCGGCATCGCGCACCGCCATCACCGGAACCACCGGACCGAAAGTTTCCTCCCGCATGATGGCCATCGAGTGGTCGACCTTGGTGAGAACCGTCGGTTCGAAGAAGATGCCGGGGCCGTCGCCGTGACGTCCGCCGCCGACGAGCACCTGCGCGCCTCGGGTGACGGCATCGGCGAGCTGACGTTCGACGATCTCGACTTGCCGCGGGCTGGTGAACGGGCCGATGTCGATCTCGGCCTCGGCACCATTCGGACCAACGCGCAGGGCACGCATGTGCGCCACCAGTTTCTGCGTGAATGCTTCGGCGACGGGTTCTTCCACGTAGATGCGCTCCACGGACATGCACACTTGGCCGGTCATCAGACAGCCGCCCCAGGCCGCGGCGGCCGCGGCCCGGTCGAGATCGGCATCGCGAAGCACGATCATCGGGTCCTTGCCACCCAGCTCGAGCAGCACGGGAGTCAACCGCCGGCTGGCGCGCTCCATCACGCGCCGGCCGGTCTCGGGCGACCCCGTGACGCAGATCATGTCGACGTGATCCACCAGCGCCGCACCGGTTTCTCCCGCCCCGATCAGCACCTGCAAGACATCTTTCGGCAGGACTTGGTTCATGGCCTCGACCGCACGTCGGACCGCCAGCGGCGCCAACTCCGAGGGTTTGACGACCACGGCGTTGCCCGCCAGCAGCGCCGGAACGATGTCACTCAGTGCCAGATTGAGTGGCGCGTTCCACGGGCTGATGATGCCGACGACGCCGCGCGGCTTGAACGTCACGAGACCGCGCTTGCCGAAGAGCGGACGCGTGCTGACGCGTTGCGTATCGAGCCAGCGCGGCGCCCGGCGCGCCAGGTATCCGATGCCCATGCACGCGCCCATCAGTTCCCCGACGACGTCGAACCGTGCCTTGCCGGTTTCCCGTTCGAGCCGGTCAAAGATCTCGGCACGGGCGCGCACCATCTCGCGTCGCGCCTGCTTCAGCAATTGCGCCCGCCGGCGGGTCGGCAGCGCGGCCCATGCCGGCTGCGCCGCCCGAGCGCGCGCGACGGCTGCGGCAACGGCCGCGGCGTCGTCGATGGGCAGCTCCTCTATCGTCGTGCCCCGAGCCGGGTCACGAACGCTGAGGTGTGCGGGCCTGAAATCGTCACTCACAACGGCGATGGCCATAGAGGTTCCTCTCGGGCATCGATCATAGACCGAAGCTCGCAGTGACGTCGATGCCTCAGTTGTGCGGAAGGGATGTTCCGTGCGGTCCGCAGCAAGATGGGCTCCAGCGCTCGCTGCGTGCAACCTGCATTCAAAATGTACAATTGCAAGCTACGGACGTACGCCCCGTCAGCGCCGGAACAGGTAGAACAGCAGGCTCAGGATCACGCTGATGAGCAGGCAGGTCACGATGGGGAAGTAGAACGTGACGTGCTCGCCTTTGTAGAAGATGTCGCCGGGAAGCTTGCCGAGCCACGGGATCCTGCCTGCCAGCATCAGCAGCCCACCGACGATCACCAGCACGGCGCCGAACAGGATCAGGAGCTTTCCGACATCACCCATCACGTATCAAATAGCTTACCCTAAAGTCGTGGTGCTCAGCCATCGCGGCCAACGTCCGTCGTCGCATGCCCACCCGAGCGCCCCCGTGGCCCCGGTCGGCTGGAGCGCCGTGTGAGACGCCGCGTCTTCTCGGAGACCTGAAGGAGTGAGCGGAGCGCATCGTTGACGGCGGCAGAATCCCGAAACGCGGCTGCAACATCAGGCTCGAGCACGGCCACGTTGGCGCCCTCGCGAATGAGGCGGCGATAGTATTTGCCGCGGACTGCCTTCGAATAGTCGAAGGCGTACTCCGGCCGCAGGTCGTTCGGTGGGGGGGCACTCTTACGTTTCATGGCGTTTCCTTTCCCGTGCGGTGGCTCGGCGTGCGCTGATGATGCGCACGGTTGCTCCGCGCTTGGTGTGAGCAACTACCAGGAGGCGGCCGCGCGCGGAATACCCAACTGTGATCAACCGTACCTCATCGGCTGAGTTTTCGGCATCGTTGAAGGTCGCAGACAGCGGATCATAGAAGACCGTCACAGCCTCGTCGAAGGATATCCCATGCTTCCGCAGGTTGCCCTCGGCCTTCGGGCGATGCCATTCGAATCGCACGACCCTGATTGTAGATCGACCGACGCTGGGCGTCCAACTGTTCTTCCCGCACCGCGGCGGCGAGCCGATTCAGGGTAGCCCCAGAAACCCTCGCCCTGAGCGGCCGAAGACGCGGGTCCGGCAGGCTTGACGGTTGTTCGGAAACTGTGCGAACACGTCGATACGGAAGACGCAAGGCTTCGGTACCGCACCCAGATGGACGCGAACGGCCACGCTCCGGTACCGGGATCGACCCGACGGCTTGTCCATGATACGCGGGAGCGCAAGCAAGCCACCATGCAGAGGGAAGCAGATCTCGGGAGGGGGTTCGCCAGAATTGTAGGCCAGCAGGATGTTGTCCGCCGCCTGCGGGCGTTCGCCGAACTATACCGGAGTAAAGGCATGGTTCCGGGGCACGTTCTCTTGGTGGGTCCGGACGGACACGGGAAGCGCTCGATGGCTCGCGCTTTTGCCGAGGAGTACGGGTGCTCCTTCAGAGAATTGCCTTCTGGTCTTCCGATGAGACCGGGCGATGTCGCTGCCATCTTAACGAATCTTGAGGCAGGCGACATTCTCGTCATTCCCAATATGAATCGTCTGGGTGGCGTGATCAGGGAAGTCCTCACCCCAGCTCTTAGAGAGTTCCAGATTGACGTTCAGATTGGAAAGCCACCGAGAGTAATCAAGTTGGATATCAAGACCTATACGGCGATCGGCACCGTTCGGAAGGAGGCAGAATGTCCGCCGGGCATCCGCGAATTTTTTCCGCTTGTGCTACCGCTCGCAAAGTATTCGCAGATCGAGTTAGAGCAGATCGCGCTGGCCAGAGCGCAGGCGAACGACATCGCCATCACGCCGTCCGCTGCTCGCCCGGTAGCGAACCTTGCCAAGGGCAGCCCGCATGGGGTCGAAGTCTTGACCCAGCGACTCACGCTCGTACGTGAAACGCCGGTCAGCGAGGAGGCAGCAGCTAGCACTCTCTCGACTTTCGGATTCCGGGTTGCCTCGGGCGACACTCCCGGGGTTCCAGACGACCTCGACCAGCTTTCGGGGGTCGACTTCGAGCGACTGGTGACCAGCCTCTTGGAGCGCATGGGCTTCCGCCCTGAGATGACGAAGGCGAGCGGAGATGGAGGGATTGACATCGTTGCTGTGCTCGATCGTCCCATCATCGGCGGAAGATACCTGGTGCAGTGCAAGCGCTTCGGCCCCGACACGGTCGTGGGCAGCGCGACAGTCAGGGAGTTCTACGGGGCTCTGATAGCCGACCGCGCCGCAACAAAGGGCATCCTCATCACGACCTCCGGGTTCAGCAATCAGGCGAGGGAATTTGCCGCCCAGCTTCCTTTGGAGCTGATCGACGGAAACGCGCTACGTGAACTCCTGGCCGAGTATGCGCCTGAATTTCGCAAGGGGCCGCGACTGTTTTCGACCTGAAGTCGTGAGCCACAGCAACACCCCGTGCGAGCACCTCTCAACATGCGACGATTTGCGCCTTCGGGTGGCACGTATGGCTGGGGTCCCCACGATTCAACTCTCCAGCCTATTCCGCCGCTAGCCTGCAGCACCTCGTCAACTTCGAGCAGGGGCACGAGCGCGGTGTAAAGCTGCCTCATTCCGCCGAAACCATTTGCTGGATCGTCGGTGTTCTCTGCCACTACGACGTATTCATCGGACGGCCCCACATATGGCCCGGCTAAATGCGCTATGGGGGCAGGTCAGAAGTCAGGCGGTACGCTCATGAAATGAATTCCGCCGACCAACTGTGTACACGATACTTGGACATGACGGAGAGAACGGGGAATTATAACAGCCTGCCCTGCGTACCTCCGGCTTGCGCATGTTCCGGCCTACCGAGATGCGAGAACGCCAACTGCGTCGCCACGCGGCCTCTCGGAGTTCGGCTGAGGTAGCCCTCTTTGATCAAGTACGGCTCGTGCACGTCCTCGATCGTGTCGCCCTCCTCCCCCACTGCCGCGGCCAGAGTCTCCAGGCCCACGGGTCCCCCACTGAACTTATCGATGATAGTCAAGAGAATCGCCCGATCCATCTTATCGAAGCCTAGGTGATCCACTTCGAGCATCTGGAGTGCTTGGTCCGCCACTGTCTTGGAGATGGTGCCCTCAGCGCGGACTTGAGCGAAATCTCGCACGCGCCGGAGCAGTCGATTGGCGATGCGCGGCGTGCCCCGCGCGCGACGCGCAATCTCCGTGGCGCCGGGATCGTCGATCGGGACGTCCAGGATGCGGGCGGAGCGGTGCACGATGGTGGCTAGCTCTTCAGGATTGTAGAAGTCCAGCCGAAAGCTGGCGCCAAAGCGATCGCGTAACGGCGCGCTCAATAGCCCAGCACGTGTCGTGGCGCCGATCAGCGCAAACCGTTTCAACGGAAGTTTCATCGAGCGCGCCGACGGCCCCTCGCCAATGACCAAATCGATGTGGAAATCTTCCATCGCGGGGTAGAGCATTTCCTCGACCACGCGATTGAGACGGTGAATCTCGTCGATGAACAGCACGTCACGTGATTCCAATTCGTTCAGCAAGCCTGCGAGGTCGCGGGGCCTGTCAATGGCCGGCCCCGACGTAGAACGGAAGCTAACTCCCATCTCACGGGCGACGATGTGGGCGAGCGAGGTCTTGCCCAGCCCCGGCGGCCCGTACAGCAGCAGGTGGTCAATGCTCTCTCCGCGTGCCTTTGCTGCGTCGATTGCGACGCGTAGGTTGGCCTTCACACTCTCTTGGCCAACGTACTCTTCGAGCGAAGGGGGGCGTAGCGTGGTATCGAGCGTGAGATCCTCGTCTGCCGCGCTGCCCGCAATGACCCGGTCATCCACCGCCTTCATGCACCCACCCGTTTCATCGCGCTGCGGATGATGGACTCGATGTCGCTCGCCCCCGCGGCGCATGCGGCTTTCACAGCCCGCTCCGCTTCGTTCTGCCGGTAGCCGAGATTGACTAGCGCCGAGATGGCTTCCGCTTCCACGCCCGCGGCGCGCCGTCCGTTGTCTCCTTCGCGTACTCCCTTCTTCACTTTGTCGCGCAGCTCCAGCACCAATCGTTCGGCGGTCTTCTTGCCGACCCCGGGGATCGCCACCAGCCGCGCCAGGTCACCGGCCTCGATCGCATCCTGCAGCTCGTGGGTGGGCATGCCGGAGAGAATGTTCAACGCCAGGCGCGGACCGATGCCGGAGATGCCGAGCAATAGCTGGAAGAGATCTTTTTCCGCGCGCTCAACAAAGCCGTAGAGCTGCAGTGCGTCCTCACGGACGTGCGTGTGGATCAGCAATTCGACGCGGCCACCCGGCTCGGGCAGGCAGTAGAACGAGTTGAGGGAAACGGAGACCTGATATCCGACGCCCTGAACATCTACGACGAGATGTTCCGTGGACTTGTACGCCAAGGCGCCTGCGAGCTGGGCGATCATGAAAACCTACTGTAGACCGCGTGTGGCAAAAAGCGAAGGGCGCCCTTCCTTTCCTGGCCGTTGCGAGGAGTCCGAAGAGGGCGCAGCATGCTGCGCCGCTACGCGGATACGTGAAGGAGATGGGAGACAACGCGGCATGGACGCGCTTACCGATAGCTGCGGAGGGAGGCGGGACGCGGTTGCCGGCGCTTCGTCCGGCCCGCAGACTGCGCACCGACCTGGACGGTAAAGCTGTGCGTATGCAGGTGGCAGATGGCGGCACCGAGGGCGTCGGCTTCGTCGGTGGCTACGGTCCCTGCCAGGCGCAGCAGCCGTGCCACCATAGCTTGCATCTGGTCCTTCGCGGCGCGGCCGTTCCCCGCGACCGCCACCTTGATTTCCGCCGGGCTGTATTCATGCACCGGCACGCCGCCCTGAGCGGCGGCCACCAAGATCACGCCACGCGCTTCACCCAGACGAAACGCACTTTGCACGTTCTCACCGACGAAGCTTTTTTCCAGACTCACCCAAGCGGGCGTGAATTCAGACAGGATGCGTTGCGTTTCTTCGTAGACGCGCGCCAGCCGTTGCGGCAGTGCGCCGTGGGCACGAATGACACCGCCGGCAACGTAGACCAGGCGCCGGTCGATCTCATCAATCACTCCCCACCCCGTGGCCACCGTTCCGGGATCCACGCCCAACACCCGCACCCCGCACCTCCAGGCACAAACCAAAGACCAGAAACCAGCGACTACGAACTCCTCACGCGGCGCTCAGCCGCTCCAGCTCATCCTGTGGTATGTCGACGTTCGAGGCCACGCTCTGGATGTCATCGTGCTCCTCGAGTTCTTCGAGAAGCTTCAAGGTTTGCTCGGCCTCCTTGCCGGTCAGACTGACGGTGTTTTCGGGAACCATGGCGACCTCGGCGCTTGCCCGTTCGATCTTCGCCGCGTCGATTGCCGCCTTCACCGCTTCGAAGGTATCCGGCGCCGTCAGGATCTCGTAGCTGTCGATGGCATCGCTGACATCGTCGGCTCCCGCTTCGAGCGCAACCTCCATGATCCGATCTTCGTCGGCCTTGGTCTTCTCGACGGTGATGACGCCGCGCTTGTGAAACATCCACGCGACGCAGCCGGCGGCGCCCATGTTGCCACTGTGCTTTTCGAAGATCCGGCGCAGCTCGGATACGGTCCGATTGCGGTTGTCGGTGAGCGCGCTGGCCATGATGGCCGCGCCGCCAGGGCCGTAGCCCTCGTAACTTATCTCTTCATAGTGGACGCCTTCGAGCTCGCCCGTGCCCTTCTTGATGGCACGGTCGATGTTCTCGTTGGGCATGCTGTTCTCACGGGCGGTCGTCACCGCCGTGCGCAGCCGCGGATTGGCGTTGATGTCACTACCACCGAGACGTGCGGCAACGCTGATCTCCTTGATCAGCTTGGTGAAGAGTTTCCCGCGCCGCGCATCCTTGACGGCCTTCTTGTGCTTGATCGAACTCCACTTGGAATGCCCCGACATGTAACCTCCTAGACTGAGCTGGGGTCTGAGAAATCAGCTAGCATAGGGATTTTGGCGAGTAAACCGGCCGTCAGCGCAGCAGGTCCGGCTGCTTGAATGCGGTCCAGCCCCGGTCGCAGTTGAGGACCGCACCGGTGAGGCTGCGGGCGGCGTCGGAGGCGAGGAAGACGACGACCTCGGCGATCTCCTCGGGCGTCTGCAGTCCGGTGGCGTGCCCTTTGGCGAACGCGCTCTTCATCTCCTCGCTCTGCCAGATCACCGCGTTCATCGGTGTGTCGACGTAGCCCGGGCTGATGGCGTTGACCCGGATGTTGAGCCCACCGCAGCCCACCGCCATCGATTTCGTCAGGAGCGCGACACCGCCCTTGGAAGCGGCGTACCCGTCGAGCCCGCCGAGCGGCAGGTGCGCCATCGACGACGCGGTGTTGATGATGGCGCCGCCGCCGGCCTTGGCGATCTCCGGGATGGCGTAGTGCGAGCAGTAAAACACGCTCGACAGATTGGTCGCGATCACCCGATCCCACACCGCCGGATCAATTCGCGGCGTGAAGCCGTCGTCGAACGGCAGCGCGATGCCGGCGTTGTTGTAGAGAATGTGCACCGCACCGTAGGCGACGACCGTGTCGCGGACCAAGCGCTCACAGTCGGCTGGTTTGGTGACGTCCGCCGCAATGAAACGCGCCTCTCCCTGCGCTGCGTGAATGAGTGCCACGGTGCCGGCACCGCTCTCCGCATTCACGTCCGACACCACGACCTTGGCCCCTTCGCGGGCCAGCGCCAGCGCCCCAGCGCGGCCCAACCCCGAGCCAGCACCCGTTACGATTGCCACTTTTCCTGCGAGATGCATGTCCACCTCCAATCAATGGGACTGTCGATTTTCTCTGAAAGCACCCTTCGACAAGCTCAGAGTGAGCGGAAACCCCCTTATTTTATGGACTCTGAAACCGCTCGTGCTGAGGCTCTCGAAGCACGTCTTCGCATTTGTCAGACAGTCCCCAATGGCGCCGTGGATTCGCCATTCTCGCGTAATCTATGCAAGTGGGGTTCCGGCTGCAATGGAAGCTGATCGACGCCGGATAATGTGGCATCCTGAGGCGGAGAGACGATGAAGTCACGGGCGGGTCTACAGGACTATCGTAAGAAGCGGAACTTTGCGGTGACACCCGAACCCGGCGGAGAGGCTGCGCCGCCGATGCGTCGGGCGAAGGCGTTGTCCTTCGTCGTCCAGAAGCATCGTGCCTCCCATCTGCACTACGACTTCCGCCTCGAATGGGATGGAGTGCTGCTCTCCTGGGCGGTGCCGAAGGGGCCGTCACTCGATCCTTCCGTCAAACGCCTGGCCATGGCGGTCGAGGATCATCCCCTCGAGTATGCGGACTTCGAAGGCGTCATCCCCGAAGGCGAGTACGGCGCCGGGACCGTCATGCTCTGGGATCAAGGGACTTACGAGCCCGACGAGCCCGATGTCGGCAAGAGCCTGGAAAGGGGCGAGCTGAAGTTCACGCTTCGGGGCAAGAAGCTGAAGGGCGGATGGGTACTCGTCCGTACAGGTGGCCGTTCTTTTGGCGCTCGCGGCGACCGCGCCTGGCTGCTGATCAAGCATCGTGACGCCGCTGCCTCTGCACGCGACGTGGCGATCGAACAGCCGCGTTCGGTGAAGTCGCAGCGCATCCTCGCCGAGATCGCACTGGACGAAGGCGGGGACGTCTTGAAAGCCGCCAGCGGAGATCCGCCCGAGCAGATCCAGGCGCTGTTGGACAAGCATCCCAGCCCTGTCCGCCGGCGGCGGCCGAAGGAACGCAGTTGAGCGACCGCATCCCCTTTCGCGCACGGCCGATGCTCGCCACCGCGGTCGATAGACCCTTTCATCGCCCGGGTTGGGTGTATGAGGAGAAGTATGATGGCTACCGGATCCTCGCCTACAAGGAGGGCAGGACCGTCACGTTACTGTCGCGTAACGGCAAGCAGCGAACGGAATCCTTCGCTGAAATTGCCGCGGCGGTTGCTAAGCTCGATGCCCAGACGATGCTGCTCGACGGCGAGGCGGTGGCCTTTGACGAGCGACTCGTTTCCCGCTTTCAGCTTCTACAGCGACATGACGTGCCCGTCATGTATGTCGTCTTCGACTGCCTGTACTTGAACGGCCGCGATCTACGCCGAGAGCCGCTGCGTGAGCGACGTCGGGCACTCGAAGATGCGGTTCAGGAGAGCGAGCGTCTTTTTCCGTCACGCCGTCTCGGAACCAACGGCCTCGTTGCCTATCGGCTCGCCAAGAAGGCGGGGTATGAGGGCGTGGTGGCCAAGGACCTCAGCTCCGAATACGTCGAAGGACGTTCGACGAAATGGCTCAAGGTGAAGGTCACCCAAGAGGAGGAGTTCGTGATCGGTGGCTACACCACCCCGGCGGGATCGAGGTCCTATTTCGGCGCGCTTCTGCTGGGTGCCTACGGCAAGCTGTGCCTGCACTACGTCGGAAAAGTAGGGACCGGTTTTTCGACCGACATGCTCGCGTCGCTCTGGAAGACCTTCCGGCCACTGGTCCAGGAGGTCCCGCCCTTTGTCGATCCACCGCGTGAACGCGGCGTTACGTGGCTCGCCCCGCAGTTGGTTGCACAGGTCGCTTTCAGTGAATGGACCGATGACCGGCGCTTACGCCAGCCGGTGTTCCTCGGGCTACGCGACGACAAGACGCCGCGGGAGTGCGTGCTGCCCAAGGGTCTCCGTTGAGGCGGCTCCGGCTGGCTGTCAGTCCGTGAGTGCTGCGAAGACGAGGTCCGCCAGTTTCTGGTGGCGCTCGATGCTGTAGGAGTCTTCCATCAGGCCGCTCGACAGGAAGGCGTAGGACAGATCACGTACCGGATCAATCCAGAAGCAGGTCGAACCGGCGCCGAGCCCCCCGAACGTCTCTGGTGCCGCGAGCGTGCCGAACGGCGTCGGGTGGATGCCCTCACCGCGCAGGAAGAACCCGAGCCCGAGATACGCGGGGAAGGGCTCCCAGCCGCGGAACGCGTAGGTGTAATCGAGTAGGCTGTTTGGCAGATCGCCGGTCTGGTTGATCTGCACCAACTCGATCATTGCGGGCGACAGGATACGTCGGCCGTCCAGCTCTCCTCCCCGGCGCAGCGCTTCGGCGAAGCGAAATAAGTCGGACGCCGTGGAGACGTAACCACCGGCCGGGATCTCCGCCTCTTCCGTGATGGCCGCGCCGAAGAACTCGAGCATCTCGGGATCGAACAATCCCCGCCGGCGGTCGCGGGCCACTACCGGGGCGACCCGCTTGGCGAGGTCCTGACGCAGCCCGAGCGAAGTGTTCTTCATGCCGAGAGGCCGGAACAAATCCTCTTCGACGATCTGCCGAAACGGACGCCGGCTCCCCTCCAGGCGGCGGACGACTTCCGCCAGCACGGCATGGGCGACCAGGGCGCTGTAACTGACGCGCGTGCCGGGCAGGCACTCGGGCAGCGACGCGCAGGTGGCGGCTACGACCGCTTCGAGATTGCCGGCCATATCAGGGGTGATCATCGGCGGAAGCACGGCGGGCATCCCCGCGGTGTGGGTCAGCATCTGCGCGATCGTGATCCGCTCTTTGCCGCGAGCCGCAAACTCGGGAATGACGTCAGCGACCCGCGTGGAGAAGGAGAGGTCGCCGCGCTCGATCCGGTTCAGCAGCGTGACGACGACAAACTGCTTGCCGACAGACATCGTGTAGAACGGTTGGTCCTTTTCCACCCGGCGACCCGCGGCGCGGTCCGCCCAGCCGAAGTGTTCGTGGTACGCAACCGTGCCGCTTCGTCCAACGACCAACTCGCAGCCGTCGTAGCGTTCCGCTTCAATATCGTTGCGAATCACCTCGGAAAGCCGTTCGAGACGTCCCGGATCAAATCCCAGATCCTCTGATTGTTGTTTGTCCATCATCGATCTCCCTCGGGGCTGCGTGCGAACATAGTCGAACGGCGTGGATACCGGCAAGAGATGGAGTGGATTACAGCAAATACCCTCTGGGTCCCGAGGCGACCAGGATCGGCTCGGCGAAGCGCAGGGACTGATCGGCGGCGATATCGACCTGCTGCAGTGTAATCTCGAAACGGCGGAGAGGGCATTGCACGAGGACCGCGATGCGTGCGCTGTCGTTGCTGCGGACCACAGCCGGTTCGTACGTCTCCACCGGATGCAGCACCTGCCATCCTTCGCCGGCGGTGATCTGGCTCAGTTCCGTCGCCGAGGCGATCAGGTGAGAATGTGTCCAACGCTGGCTGGCCCACAGCTCCTGCATCGCCAGCCAGTACTCGAACACCCCGGCGGCAGTGTGTGGAAATGAGAAGTGGCGGTAGAGCAACTCGACGTCTTGGGTGGGATACGCCGCCAGAACCGATGCGACTGAGTCGGGTGGCGCGTGCCAGTCGAGGAGTCGTCGCACCACCTCGACATCCGTGTCCGAGCGGGCGGCAAACGGGCGCACCAGCAGGTCATGCCCACGCTCGCCGAAGAAGCGGTAACGCACCGCGAAGCCCGAGGACAGTTGCACTGCCGGCAACACCGCAAGCACTTCGGCGGCGTTGGTTTCGAAGAGTTGCTCCCAATATCGCGCCTCCGCTGCCGGTGGGGCGGGGCCGCAACGGTCGACCGCGCGCTGCCGCGCCTCTTCGATGCGGCGCATGACCGCGCGCACATCCGCCGCCGGAATGAACTCCACCATCATGCCTGCAGCATCCACGATCTCGTTGCCTTGCACAATCGTGCGAGATCCCCGCCGATGCAGCGCTTGTAAATCACCGCCAATGCGGTACAGGAACGCGGATGACGGCACGCGTCGAGCGCTTGGGTCTGCTGTTCGCTGGGTTGTGCGCGCTGAACGGTGCCTTCGTGCCGGCATTCGCCAAGCTCACGACCAATGCCGCCGATCCGGTCTTCGTGGCCACCACGACGACACTGTTTGGTGCCATCTGTGCCGCATTCGTTCTCCTCGCTCGTGGCGAATTGCGCGTGCTCGTGCAGCGTCGAGTCGGTCCGCGCCTGCTGCTCATCGGCGCGGTCGGCACCGCCGTTGCCTACATCCTCTTTTTTTCGGGCGCACGCCGAGCGACCGCCATCGAGACGGTCATCTGCCTGCAGAGTGAACCCGCTTACTCGTTGCTGGCGGCGTGGATCTTTCTCGGGCACAGGCCGACGTCGCGACGAGTGCTGGCAATCGGCATCCTGCTGGCCGGGATCATCCTCGCGGTTGGCGGGCGGGGATTCGGCGGGTCGAGTGGCATCTGGCTTCTTCTGGCAACGCCGCTGTTCTGGCAGGGATCGCATCTCTTGGTCCTCCGCCATCTCGTGGGCATTTCACCCGAGGTGCTGACCGGTGCTCGCTACATCGACGGCGGGATCTTGCTGGTGGTCTATTGGCTGATGAGCGGCGGCGTGGCGCATCTGCCGAGCATGCCGGACCTTGTGCGGCTTCTCCCGCTGCTGGCGATCCAGGGTCTTGTCCTGAGTTACGTAGGGACACTGCTGTGGTACCAGGCCATCACCCGGATCGACCTCGCTCGTACGACGGCGATCGTGGTTCCTTCCGTCCCGTTGCTCTCGCTGGGAGCAAGCTTCCTCCTCCTGGGGGAAACGCCAACGTTGTTCCAATGGATCGGATTGCTGCTCACCGCCGCCGGGGTGCTGGCGTTTGTGACGGCACCTGACGTGCGTACGCGGCTCGAGCGGGTTGCGGGCGCGGTTCCTGATATTTCAGCAGCACGCACGACCCCGGGATTCACGGCTTCGTAACCAGCGGCAGCTTTGACATAGGGCGGTGATTGCTGCATCTGTGGCTTGCTACCCCGCGAACCTTGATTGAACGCGTGCGGTGGAGCCAGGGAGGTAATGATGGCTCGCACGAACGAGTGGATGGTCACGAACATGGTCACGGCGACCCCGTTCGAGACGGTGGCCGAGGTCACCCGCCGGATGAGCAGCAAGAACGTCGGTGCCGTCCTGGTCGTGCAGGAAGGCGACCTCTGGGGGCTCTTCTCCGAGCGCGATCTGGTCACCCGCGTCGTGGCGCAGAAGCGGGATCCGAACGCCACCGATGTCGGTGAAGTGGCCACGCGGGAACTCGTGACCATCGAGGCCGACGCACCGCTGCAGACGGTCCTACGGGTGTTCCGGGAGAACAAGTTCCGCCACCTGCCGGTGGTGCAGAGCGGCAAACCCGTCGGTATCCTCTCGACGCGCGACTTTCTCGAATTCTTGGTGCAGCGGTGCGAGCGCTGCATCGACGACGTGAATTACCACCGCAAGCTGGAAGAAGGGGTTGATCCCTACGATCACCCCGGCGGTTCGTACGGTCGCTGATTTGTAAGTCGTCGTGGCCCGGGCGCTCGGCTGTTGTGTGTGTTTCCGGCTCTGTTACGAGCCGGGCGCGCACGCCGCCGGGTCGCACGGCTTGGCGTTCCCATAGGGAATCTCGCTCGGTTGACTCGCATCGCAGATGCCGTCGGCGTCGGTACAGAAGTTCGTGATCTTGCCGCCCGGTGTGAGGAAGGCTCTGAGCTGCTCGATCGAGGCCGGGATGTAGCCGCGGAGTCCGTGCGGGTCGCAGCAGCTGTGTGTCGGGGCCAGGTTCGCCAGCGGCGGGATGAACGGTGCGTCCGCCGAATTGCTGAGGTCGAACGAGCCGGTGTCGTAGATGACCAGCGCCGACGGAAGCGGTCCGGGCTCATCGGGGATCTCGGCCATGTTCGTCCGCAGTGAACCGGCCAGATTGGGCAGCCCCAACGTGCGCGCGGCGATCTCGGTCGCCACATTGGAGACCTGCTGGTCGAGCCACGCCATCGTCATCAGGATGTTCTTGGCGTTCGTTCCTTCGAGCGGATTACTCGTAATGTGGGTGGCATAGCCGGCTGGTTCTCCCCTGACCCACAGCTCGTGGATGATGCCGAGCGTGAGCGCGCGCTGCATCGGATCAGCGAGGCCCGTGATCGTCAAGACGCTGTCGAATTGGGAGAAGTCCGTCGAGCGCTGCAACAGGATCGAGAAGTTGATGGCGGGGACGTCGACATTGGCGTTGACGATGTCCGGCGAGAGGGCGGTGAACATCAGGCCCATGATGCCGCCAAGGCTGGCGCCGAAATAAAACTCCTCTTCCTGCGGTCCGGCGAGTACGCCAACTCCGGACGGTGTCTGGAAATGAGAATCAACGTTGAATACGGCGGTTTTGATCATGCGCGCCAGCACCAGCGTGTTGAGCTGGCCCTGACGGAGCCGGTCGGGCAGAGCCGGGAAGTTTTTCAGGTGCAACACGGTCTGGCTGACGAAGCTGGCGATGAAGCTGGGGATATTGACATCGGGAGAAGAAAGGCCACGCCAGTCGGTGGCGCCGGTGATCAAATCGATGCTGCTGAGATCGGCCTGGTTCGCAAAACCCTCGACCAGGTCGCGCCCGGTGCCGAACAGTCCGTGCCCCATGATGAGCGGACGCTTGGGCGTGCCATTGCCGGCCAGCACGCTGCACGGCATGGCGATGGTGAACGGCGCATTGGTGAAGCCGTTCTGCACCGGATTCCCGCTCGCATCGACGTTCAAGGTCCCCGGAGTCGTGGGCAACGCCACCGGATCCGACGTCAGAAACAGCGGCACCTGGTACGTCCCTTCGACGACACGCCAGGTGAAGACGCCGGGCTGCGTGCAGTCATTTTGGATGACGTTTGCGACGGTGAAAGTCTGTGTGCCCGCTTCGCGCTGCGCCTGCAGCCATGCGAATGACTGATCCCGCATGGACAGCATCTGCCCAGTCAGCCCCGCATCGCTCTGTACGACGAAGTCGAAAGCCAAGACGAGTTCGCTTCGTGTCACGCCCGCGGCCGTGAGGTGGCTGAAGATATCCTCGAACTGGGACTGCCGCGACACGATCGCCTGAATGTCTGTCGGGCGCTGATCGCGCAGCGCCGCAAACGCCGGCTCCGCCGTCACCGGTGTGCCGTCAGGGTGCACCAGGTTGCGGACGGCGACGATGTAGCGGTGACCGGGTGTCAAGCTCCTCGCCGGGCGCAAAAAGAGCGCTTGGCGTGCCGGGACGAAATTGCCCGTCGCGTTTGCGTCCGGCTCGATGAAGTGGAGGACGCGCGTGTTCGTGTCCACGTCCAGGAGTACCGTCGGGCTGTCCAAGTCGAGCGACCGCGAATTGTACGTCCTCGTTTCCGGCAGCAGCCGCGAGGCATTGGACCCGGCCGGATCCACTCCGCCGGGGAAGTGCATCAAGATCTGTACGGTCGGGCTGAAGCCGTCCAGTATCGAGTAGGGATCGGGCGAGAGCGGCTTGCCCGACTGCACCGGCATGCCGGTCGCGGGAAAACTCACCCGCCAGCCGGTGGCCGTATTGGCAGGTACGAGGAAGCGTGAGGAGGGATACGGGAGCATACACTCGGCGTTGTTCAGGATCTCGCACTGGTCGGGGTTGTCGAGGACGACCGTTTCGAACGAGACTGTGGCTTGCCGTGGGCCTGTTCCCACGCTGGCCTGGAGGGAATGCTGTCCTGCCGCGACGTTCAGCAGCGCTCCCTGGGCCTGCCCGTTCGCGATGGTGAGCGCCGAGGTCACCGGATTCCCGTCGAGGGTGACAACCACACTCCCTGGATCGACACCGAGGGGCAGCTGAAGAGCCACGCTGACGGAGCCCGTCAGTGAGAGCTGCTGGCTGACGGGTTTGAGGAACGCCAAGGGGATGTTCGGGGTCGCGGTGGCTGTGGGCGTGCTGGTGAGTGTTGCGGTGGCAGTGGGCGTTGGTGTATTGGCGGGAGTCCCATTGCTTGAGTCATCGCCGCACGCAGCGGCCATAAAAGTGATTCCGGCGAGCACAAGAACAAGAGCAGGCGAGACGGAAAACTTGCCCCCAAGCCGAGGCTGTAACATGGCGAATCTCTCCTTCCACACGGGATCGTAACGGTTCTTATCGCAGCACCCGGCGAGATTACAAACACAAAGTCAAACCTCTGGCCACGCGAGGTAGTGGGTCATTCTGAGAGAAACAGTGTGCTATGATCCCCCGGTCTTGGAGACGGTGTCGAAAATCGCTTCCATTGCGTGCGGCACGGGCGCGGTTTGCATCATGGTGATGACTACTCTCACCGGGTGCATTCATACGGTCAGCGGACCGGGCTATGCTCCCGGTGTATCTCCGGCACGCTTACCCGGTTCCATTCGCGTAATTTACGTGGGGCAGCACTACGGGCAGCCGTCTGATTTCGAGCCACGACTGAAGGCGGCTTTGTCGCGCACGTTCGGTGAAGCAGTTGACGTCGAATTCTCAGCCGCGCGGCAGGATGTGGAAGAAGACATGGGTGTGTGGCCAGCAGAAGTATCCGCCCTACGCGAAGGACAGACCACGGTCCTAATTCGATCCCAGGAGTTTTTTCGTTGCGGCACGGGTGCCGAGATTATGAGGAGGACCTCGATCTACACTGCTGGTCTTCTGCCCTATATCGACGGCGATTTCCTGCTTTGGATGACGGAAGTCTACGACGGTCCTGAGCACAGAGTGGGTATATTCCCGTTTGAGGTGAACTGGGGGAGGTATGGCTGGCTCCCGCTCGCACCCTTGGTACCCCTAAACATGCTCTGGCGTGGCATTCGCGGCGACGAGCACGATTATTTCCTTTGGGTGTTTCCGAGTCACCTCAGGTGGCAACTTGGCTGGCTCCTCTTCACCCCACCGCATCCGGGATCAACGCCGCCACCATCCACGCACGGACCGTTGCCACCAGAGAAACTCCGGCCATCATCTCACTGAAGAGCACTTGGCGATGGGACCGCCAAAAGGCGCCGCACGTGCGTCAACTAGGTTATTGCCAGAGTGAGGGTGCTCACCTGAGCGCTGCTTTGTTCGGCAGCAAGTCCACGATGTCTTCAACGTCCCAGATGTGATCTGCCAGCGCCTTGGTCTTCCCGTTCGGTAGCATGATCTTGGCTTCCATTGCCGGCGTAACTCGAAGGCTCTGGTGCACCCGGCAGAAGTTGTAATGCATGAAGTGCAGCGCGGTCATGTAGGCGTGGTTTCCCACGTTCTTGGAAAAGCCATTGGTCAGTCTCGTGTAGCGCCGCATCCCCATTCTCATCGTAAGATTCTGCCTCTCAATGTAGCTGGTGGACACGTGCTTCGGGTCAGGGTCGCCATAGACGCGAGTGCGATCGCAGCCGATGCAGACAGCCGGCGAGTAGCGGTGCTCTTCCTGCGTCTCGGCGCCATACACCTTGACCAGCATGGCGTAATCAATACCCGTGCTCCCGAACGCACCACCGACCGCTGAGAGATACGCTTTGTGTCCGTCGGTCGTGAGCTGCACCCGATGCGCCAAGCGGCTTTCCAGATCCAGCATGAACTCGTAAGCGCACCTGGCATCGCGGCCGCCGATGAACCATGACGGCACGAGCTTCGTATCCGCATCGATGGCAACCCACGTCCACACGTCGCCCACGTCTGCCGGCCGATCGCTCCCTTTTCGCTTGGCCTGCTTTTCCTTCATTCTCACGTATTGCCATATCTCGTCGCACTGGATGCGCTGACAGGTGAGATTGCGCAGCGCGTCGTGTTGGTACTCCCAGCACACGTCACCGACCTGTTGCAGGAGCTTGAGGATCGCGCCCTTGCTCACGCCGGTAATCCGGCAGGTGGCGCAGACGCTGTTACCTTCGATCAGGCAGCGGATGATTTGGGCTTTGCGCTCTCGGCTCAACGTGTTCATGTCAGTATTATGCGTGACCGCTCTCGCATTGTCAATCGGCCAACTTGGACCCTTGCTGGTTTTTGATAGAGCCTGCCACCTAGCACTTGACGCCCTTGCCGCTGTCGTGGTAGCCATGGCTTAGATACTAAGAGGCTGCCGATGGATGAACAGAAGAAGACGGAGCTCTATATCAAATTGGGGGGAGCCTTCCGGCCTGGGGCACCGATTGACCAATACAGGCTCTTCTCGGGCCGGCAGAAGCAGGTAAAGGAAATTCTAGCAACGGTCTCTCAGGTGGGGCGCCATGTGATCATATTCGGCGAACGTGGGGTCGGTAAGACATCGCTCGCGAAGATACTCTCTGAGGTTCTCGCAAAGGCGGGGCTCAAGATCCTGGACTCTGGCACAATCAACTGCGATCCGACCGACGATTTTTCATCACTTTGGCACAAGGTCTTTCGGGAACTCTCCGTAGCCTTGGAAAGTCAGCAAGTGGGGTTCACTAGCACCGCTTCGGCAACTCCCCAGTCGCTCGACTGCCTACTGCCCGAGACGGTCCGGCCTGATGACATACGGTTCGTGCTGAAGAAGGTGCCAGACCAGATGTTGATCATCATTGATGAACTGAACGAACTGCGTGATGACACAACAAGGTCGTTGCTCGCCAATACCGTAAAGACCCTGTCTGATCATTTGATCAATGCGACGCTGATTCTTATCGGCGTCGCGGATTCGGTCAACAGCCTGATAGCCGAGCACGTGTCAATCGAGCGAGCGCTTGTGCAAGTGCCGATGCCAAAGATGTCCTGGGAGGAGTTGTCCCAGGTCATCGACTACGGACTGAAGACCGCCGAAATGACAATTGATGATCCTGCTAAGAGCTGGATTTGCTGGATGTCACACGGACTGCCGCACTTCACGCATTCTTTGGCGCTGTACGCCGCCCATCATGCTGTTGATGATGGGCGGACAAACATCACGATGTTAGACGTGGCGAGCGCAGCCGCGGAAACGGTGAACAATAGCCACAGGATTTTGAGAGCACACAACATGGCCACCGTGAGCCCGCAGAGATCTAGCCTCTACGCAAAAGTGCTCTTGGCGTGTGCGTTGTGCAACAAGGACAGTTTGGGTTACTTTGCAGCCAGCGATGTCAAGCGTCCGATGAGCGCAATCATGCACAAAACCTATGAGGTGCCCCATTTTTCCCACCACCTTCATGAACTATCAGAGCCTGAGCGAGGCGACGTTCTAAGGAAACAGGGCACTCCACGGAAACACCGCTTCTGCTTTTCGGATCCTATGATGGAGCCGTTCGTGATAATCCACGGATTCGCAAACAAGCTTCTGAATGACGAGGTTCTGGCTAGCGTGATGTCTTCTGTTTCTCCAACCGCGCCTGCAGCCAGCGCGCCTTTGCCGCCCGCGCCGCACTCCGAGAGCGCTGTTCAGGAGAAAGACTTGCCGCCCGCGCCGGACCGCCCTTGAGGCCACCGCGGCGACCAAGCAGGACCGCTGGGTTATCTTCTCCGCTGAGAATGCGTATGGTTGCGGCAGCCGCCTCGTTCGGGTCGCGGTTTGACAGGAGGCGTAGGACATCCGTCCAGTTCGCCTTTAGATCCGGCAATACCGTTTGCAGCAGCGTGAGCTGACGTGGTCCCAGTTCTCCGCGGATGTACGAATCATCGTCACCGCGCGGAATAATCTGCAAGCCAGCGCACTCAAGCTGTTCCACGATCTCTGCCGTACGTGAGCGCTTTCGCATAGGACCAATATGCGCCAAAGGCCGTCCCATGTCTAGTCCGGTACGATGAGATGATTCCGGTCGAACCAAAGAACGAAGAATTGATTCTCCATGTAGCAACCAAACACTCGCATCTTGCCGCTTGCGCGGATTGAGCAGATCTTCACCTCAGGGCTGATCTGCAAGGGGCGACGCGCGTTACGTAAATCCGAGTCTTCGAACGTTTCGTAGTTCAGGCCGGTTTTTCTTCTGGGATTCTTGCAACCGCTGGTCATCACATCGTACCAAGGCATCGTGGTCATCATCCGTAAGGCATCAACGACGCCCCGAACCTCATCTTGGGTACAGCGACTCAGACAGTAGGTAGCGCCCGTGCCTGTGCTGACATGACGGAAAGATACCGAAGTGGGGCGGTGTACGGGTTTTGTTGGAGGAGTTGCGGTGCTCGGTAGCGACTGGCTTGGCTTGGGCCTGTTCGGCACCTATCACTGCCTCGCTTGCTCGGAAAAGAACCGCTTCATTGAGGGATGGTTGATCTCATGATTACACCGAGCAGCTGGTCCATATCCACGGCGAGCCTCCATCCAGGGCGGTTCTTGATGCGTCATGGCGCGGAGGCTTGTTGCAGAATAACCCTTGTAGCTCTCCCATACTTGGCAGACGAATTTCTTTTCGTCATTGGTCAGGCGAATCTCGCCCGAGAAGTCCTTCGGCGGGATCGGATCGAAACCATAGCCTGCAAACACTGGGTACAGATCCTTTACCACTGGACCATGCGCCCATGCCTCGATGCTCTCATTGAACATGGGTTTGCCGCGCAGCGCCAGCGACCATCCCTGAACGTAGTAGAGGAGTTTCTGCAAACGGAGATGTGATAGGTACTCCGGCTCGTCCTCCCACTCCGCAAGTTGGATCAGGAACCTTGCGACATCAAACGCCCTTGCCATGTCCCTAATCCCCTTTCTGCTCCCACGACCGGCCACATTCGAGAGCACTCGTGGTAGCTGCTTAGCAGCTACCACGATATCCACATTGTCCACAATAGGCCCGATCAAACGCAGTTCCACGATTGTGCCAGACCGCTCACGCACAAACACCGTTCCGCTCAAAACTGCCCACTACCCCACGCGAGCTATTTCTTGACATCCTTGGACCCCTACGATAACCGCAACCGCTGCGTCGTGAGACTTGTCTCGCGAGATTCGCAGACGAGCTGACAGGCCGCAGATGCCGACGAAGTACGCTTACGTCAACGATACCGCCGTCCACTATTTTCACACCGGTCGCACGACGGTTCCTGGCGTGGTGCCGGACTTGAGCCGAGGCGAATTGGTCCTTTTTGTCCACGCCGCAGGTTCAAATGGCCACACCTGGCAGCGGCAACTGGCGGCGCTGGCGGAGCGACACAGTCCGCTGGCCTTTGACTTCCCTGGCCACGGACGTTCGGGTGGTACGGAAGGTCTGAAAAGCATCACCGCATATCGTGAGTTCTTGGCGGCGTTGATGGATACCCTGCGCTTGCGGCCGTGCGTGCTGGTGGGGCGGTCCATGGGTGGCGCCATCGCCATGGAGTGTGCCCTGACGGATCCGGCGCGGCTGCGAGCATTGATTCTGGTGGCAACGGCGGCGCGCTTCGACCTGCCGCGGGCAACGCTCGATACGTGGAGAGACGTCATGCTCGGCCGCGCGCAACAGCCGTTCACCACGGAAGCGTTTTCTCCCAAGGCCGATTTCAACGTGGTGCGCGAAGCGTGGATGGAACAAGTACAGACCGATCCGCGGGTGCGTTACTCCGATTTGCTTGTCTGCAATCAATTCGACATCACCGCCCGTCTGGGCGGGATAACCGTGCCCACGCTGATCATCGCGGGGCGCGACGACAGTCTCACTCCGCTGGCAGCTGAGGTGCTGCACCAGGGTATTCGGGGTTCGCAGTTGGTGATCATCGATGATGCCGGGCACAACGTGCCGACTGAGAAACCGGCGGAATTCAATGAAGCGGTACTGGCGTTTCTGGCGACACTGACGTGAGCCATGGGTTTCAACCGTCAGGCTATTATTGCAGGTGTCTATGAGCACCCCACACGCTGGGCGCCGGACAAGACGATGTTCCAGATCCATGCCGAGAGCGCACGCGGCGCGCTGGACGATGCCGGCCTCGGCGTCAAGGACGTCGACGCGTACTTCACCTCCGGTGTCGGGCCGCTCGGTGTGCTGTCGGTGGCCGAGCATCTCAATCTGCAGCCGCGCTACCTCGACTCGACTTCGATCGGTGGGTCGTCTTTTGTCGCGCATGTGACGCACGCGGCGGCGGCCATCGCTGCGGGCTTGTGCGAGGTGGCGCTGATCACCTACGGCAGCACCGCTTCTTCCGAGCGCTTTGCGGTGGGCACGGGCGGCGCCTTCGCCGGCGATCCACCGGACCATTTCGAAGCGCCGTTCGGTCCCACGTTGGTCGGTTCGTACGCCTTGGTGGCGCAACGCCACATGTACGAATTCGGCACGACTGCTGAGCAGCTGGCGGAGATCGCTGTGACCATCCGTCGACACGCCGGACTCAATCCCGCTGCGAAATTCCGTGATCCGATCACGGTCGAAGACGTCCTGGCTTCGCGCCTGATCTCGTCTCCGTTGCACCTGCTCGATTGCTGCATCATCACCGATGGCGGCGGTGCCGTTGTGGTGACCGCCGCGGCACGTGCACGCGATCTGAAGAAGCGACCGGTGTATGTGCTGGGCGGCTCGGAAGCCTGCTGTCACACCAGCATGGGCAAGCGTGATCTTACGGACATGGCGGCGCGGCAGTCCGGGCCACGGGCGATGGCGATGGCGGGTGTCACGCACGCGGACATCGACATGTGTATGATCTACGACTCCTTCACCATCACCGTGTTGGAAACGCTGGAGAACCTGGGGTTCTGCAAACGGGGTGAAGGCGGCGCGTTCGTACAGAACGGGCGCATTGGTTTGGGTGGCGAGTTGCCGATCAACACCGACGGCGGCGGGCTGTCGTCCAACCATCCGGGCATGCGCGGCATCTTTCTGGTCATCGAAGCCACCAGGCAATTGCGCGGTGAATGCGGCCCGCGACAGGTGCACGACTGCGAGATCGCGCTGTGCCATGGCACCGGCGGCATGTTGGGCTTGCGGCACAGCGGTGCGACGCTGGTGCTGGGGCGAGGGTGAGATGGCCGACGAGAAGAAGTACCAGAAACCTCGGCCTCGCATCGACGAAGAGTCGAAAGGGTTTTGGGAGGCCTGCCAGCGGCACGAGCTATACCTGCAGAAGTGCCGCACCTGCGGAGCGCTGCGGTACTACCCGCGTGCCCTGTGTCCGTCGTGCTTGTCCGCGGACCCCGAGTGGGTGCTTTCTTCGGGCCGGGGCACAGTGTACACCTATACGGTGACCTACCAGAATCAATCCCCAGGGTTCCGTGAAGAGCTTCCGTACGTGCTGGCCTATGTCGAACTGGAAGAAGGTGTGCGCCTGCTGACGAACATCATCGGCTGCGCGCCGGCACAGGTCAGAATCGGCATGCCGGTGCAGGTGAGCTTCGACGACGTGACCTCCGATGTCACCCTTCCCAAGTTCAAGCCGGCGGGTGATAGCCCTGACCCTAACCCTCTCCCGGAGGGAGAGGGAATCAGCGAATGATTCTCGATCTCCACACGCATTCCGACGCTTCCGAAGACAGCCGCGCCCCGGTCGAAACCTATCTCAAGTGGCTGGCGCGCAAGCGCGATGTCCTGCCCATTGATGGCATCGTCTTGACCGAGCATCGGCAGTGGAACCGCGCGAAGGACTACCGCCGTTTGGAAGATCAGTACGGCATCCTCATCTTGCGCGGCGCCGAGGTGGAGACGGATTATGGGCATGTGCTGGTCTACGGGGTAAACGACGACATCACGCGGCGGTTCGATTTTACCGACGTTCGGCTGTCGGCGCAGGAGGTTATCCCGGCGGTGGCGCACATGGGCGGGATCGCTGTGCCGTGCCACCCGGGGCGTCCGACCATCGGGTTGTGTGAGCACTACGCCAGCAAGCCGCCGATTGAAGGTGTGGTGGCTGTGGAGGCGTTGAACGGCGGCAGCCGTCGGGGCGAGAATGAAAGAGTGCAGCAGTTGATCGAGCGGTACGGTTACCACGCGTTTGGCGGCAGCGACTCGCATCTGGTCAGCCTCATCGGGATTTGCGCGACGGAGTTCGACCGCGATGTGCACGATGTCGAGGAACTCGTGCAGGCGCTGCGCGAGGGCGGGTACCGTCCCGTCGATTTCCGCGACGGCTTGAAGATGAGCGCGTGATGACTGTCGAGTTTGACCGTTCCATCGTCGGCAGCGAGTTCGACCGCACGGTGTTCGGGCCGGTCACGGCGGAGAGCATACTCGAGTACATTGCGGTCACGGGCGAAGCGGAACCGCCCGCGTCACCAGCGGATCTCGTCGCACCACCCACCTTCGTCGTGTGCGTGCGAGGACGGCGTTTTATGCCCCCGAAGATGGCGGGCGTGCGATCAGGTTTCGATGCCGGGAAGGATATCGAGTTCGGCGCGCCCGTCCGGCCGGGGGATGTGTTGACCTCGGTCAGCACGGTGCACGACATCTATGAGAAAACCGGCCGTAGCGGCAGCATGGCCTTCGTCGTCTTGCGCACCGTGGTGACCAATCAGCGCGCAGAGCAGGTGGCGGTGGTTGATCAACGGATGATGTTCCGATGACCGCACGATCCGATTTCGCGCACATCGACGTTGGTGACGAATTGAGTACGCTGCGCCTGACGCTGACGCCGGAGCAGGTGAAGCAGTACGCCGTGACCGCGGGTATGCCGGGCGGTCGCTTCATGGACGACGAAGAAGCCCGCAAGGAAGGCCTGCCCGGCCAAATCGCCCCGGGCAACATGAGCTTGGCGCTCCTCTCACGGCTGATTGCGGCCTCGTTCCCAGGCATGAGGCTCAAGCGCCTGAACGCCACCTTCCGCGTTCCGGTACGACCCAACGTCCCGATCATCGTGCACGGCGTGGTCACCGAGAAGCACGCGAGCGAGCAGGGGTGCTTCGTCGAATGTGATCTGGTGTTGGAAAGCGACGAGGGCGAGCGCTGGGTGACCGGCACTGCCAGCGTTTACCTGCCGCAACACAACTGAAGTGTGTGGGTCATGGCCGTGGCACGATCCGGAGGCCGAACTGCACAGCCTGCAGCGCGGGCCGCTGCACCCGATCCTTTCGGCTTTGATCCTGCTTTTCTGGTGCGTATGCGGCCGGTCTTTCAGTTTCTGTATCGGCGCTACTGGCGCGTGCACACGCAGGGGATAGAACACATTCCCAGTGCTGGCCCGGCGCTGATCATCGGCAACCATTCTGGCGGCATTCCACTCGACGCCGGTATGATCACGGCTGCCGTTGATATCGAGCACCCCGAGCACCGTGTGGTGCGATTCCTGTACGATCGCTTCGTGGCCAGCTTGCCACTCATGGGTGAGTTCTACAGCCGGATGGGTGCTGCCGTGGCTTCATTCGAGAATGCCCGGCGCCTGTTGGAGATGGGTGCATTGGTCGGCATTTTCCCGGAAGGTGTCGAGGGCGTCGCCAAGGGAATCTGGCACCGCTACGAACTCCAGCCGTTTCACAGCGGTTTCGTTCGCTTGAGTCTCTTGCTGCGTGTGCCGATCATTCCCGTTGCGGTCGTGGGGGCCGAGGAAACCTATCCGGTGATCGGCAAATGGGAGCGTCTGGGGCCGTTGAAACAGCTTCTCAATGTGCCGTACGTTCCGGTGACTCCGCTGTTCCCGTGGTTCGGGCTTCTCGGTGCGATTCCCTTGCCGACCAAGTGGCATATCCGCTTCGGGGCGCCGATCCAATTCTACAGCAACGCTCGGCTGTGCCGCCCCAAGCACGGCCCGACGGTCCGAAAGCTCGCCGATCGGGTCCGCCGCCAAGTGCAAGGCATGGTCCACGAACTGCTCGCGGAACGGGAATCAATCTTTTGAGAGTTGATAGTCGACGGTCGATAGTTGCAGGTCTCGGAACCGGTGCTTCCACTATCGACTGGTCTTACCTAGCGGGTCACTTCTTCTTCGATGCGTGCGGCCTTGCCCGACAGTTTCCGCAGGTAGTACAACTTGGCCCGGCGGACCACGCCGCGGGTGACCACGTCGATCTTGTCAACGCGGGGGGAATGCAACGGAAACGTCCGCTCGACGCCGACGCCGTATGAGGTCTTTCGTACCGTGAAGCTGGCGCGGTTCGCGCCCCGACTCTTGCGCAGCACGACGCCTTCGAATACCTGAATGCGTTCCTTCTCGCCTTCGATGACCTTTACATGGACACGCACGGTGTCACCGGGCTTGAATTGAGGAACATCGGCTTTCAGCTGCTCGCTTTCGATCTTGTCGATCGGGTTCATGGCGTTCCCTCGCAGGACTGGATTTTCGCAGAGGAACGCCTTTCATAGCCGGTGCCGCGCAGCCGGTCAAGGATGACGGCGGCGGCCGAGCGGACCGACAGGTGGTTGTAATCGGTGGGGCCGCACACCGGCTCGAGGATGATGTCGGCGCGGTCCGTCACCTCGGGCGCCAGCCCCCACCCGGTTCCCAGCACAATGAGGTGCGGATCTGGGCTGGTATCCAGCTGGGCACGTAGCGCCGGAAAGCTGATCCGGTCCGGTCCCCCGCGCGCTGAGGTTACGACCAGGCGCGGCCGCGCGCCGGTCTCGCGTTCCACCGCCAGGATGACACCGTCGAGATCGCGTTCCAGCCTGACGAGGCTCAGGGCGTCCTTACGCGTCACGTTGTACGTACTGCCGTGGCCCGTCTGCCAATGCTCGATGATCTTCGCCGCGAGCATCTGCAATGCCTTGACCGGTGTGGCGACGTAGAAGGCCCGCACCCCGTAGGTGCGTGCGGAGCGGGAGATGTCATGAATGTCCATGTTGGTCACGGCCGTCGTGACCAGCAGTCCATTCTTGTCGAGCACCGGGTGGTGCAGCAGGGCCAGGTAGACGTCAGCCATGCGAGGATCGCGGTAAGGTTGCCAGGAAGGCGCGGTCCTCGTCATCGAGCGGGGCCTGCGCCAACAAGTCCGGTCGCCGCTCGTATGTCCGCCGCAGGGCCTCCTGCCTCCGCCAGCGCGCGATGGCTTGATGATCGCCCGAGCGCAGCACTTCGGGAACGCCCAGCCCCCGAAACTCGGGTGGCCGGGTGTACTGCGGGTATTCCAACAGGCCGTGACTGAACGATTCGTCGGCGGTGGAGGTCGCGCAGCCGAGCACCCCCGGCACCAGGCGGCTGACGGCGTCGATCACGACGAGCGCCGCCACTTCACCCCCCGAGAGGATATAGTCGCCAATGGACAGTTCCTCGTCGATGAACTCCCGCACCCGCTCGTCCACGCCTTCGTAACGACCGCACACCAGCGCCAGCGCCGACTGCCCGGCCAGCGCTGCGGCGCGCGCTTGGGTGAAAAGCCGTCCCTGAGGTGACAGCAAAATACGCCACGGCCGGTCCGCCCCGCTCCCCAGGGCCTCCAACGCCGCAACCACGGGACCGGCTTTCATGACCATGCCGTCGCCGCCGCCGTACGGAGAATCGTCCGTCACTCGGTGTTTGTCCGTGGCATGATCGCGGATGTTGTGCAGTACAAACTGCAGCGCGCCGCGCTCCTGCCCCTTCTGCAGCATGGTGCTGGAAATGGCCGAAACGAAGAATTCCGGAAAAAGCGTGAGAACGTAAAAGCGCATCACCAATCGAGCAGCCCGGGCAAGGGGTCGATCACGATGCGGCGGCGGGTGCGGTCCACCTCTTTGACGATATCGGCGACGAACGGAATGAGACGCTCGTGCGTGCCGGCGCGCACGACGCAGATATCGTTGCTCGTCGTCGTCATGATTTCCGCCACGGTGCCGATCTCCGCACCGGCGGTGGTGATCACCGTCATGCCGAGCAGCTGATAGTGGTAGATTTCCCCTGCGCCCGCCGGCGGCAGATCGTCCTCACGGACGCAGACTTCGTAACCGATCAGTGCTTCCGCCGCCGTCATGGATTCGCAGCTTTCCAAGGTCAGTAAGGCGAGGTGCCGGTGCGGGCGCACGGCGCCGACCACCCGTTGCTGTTGCTCTTTGCCGCGTCGCAGCACCACGTGTGTACCCGCGGCCAAGGTGGTGGAAGAGGGGTTGTAGAGTCGCACCCGCAACTCGCCACGGGTGGCGTGCGTGTTGACGATCTGTCCCAGCGGAATCAGCGTCTCGGGTACAGGCGCGTCTTTGGCCGCCAGCGCTTTCCCGCGGGGGTTTCGCAGCACGGCGTTGGCTGCCGGCGGCTATTCCTCAACGATCTCCAGCACCACCTTGCGGTTGGTGCGAGATGCCGCTGCGTTGAGGATGGTCCGAATCGACTTGGCCGTCCGGCCTTGCTTGCCGATCACGCGTCCAAGGTCTTCCTTCGCCACTTTGAGTTCGAGAACCGAGGCGGTATCGCCTTGCGTCTCCTTCACTTCGACAGCTTCCGGATGGTTCACGAGAGCGCGGGCGAGAAATTCCACCAGTTCCTTCATGTTTGCGCCTCCCCGGAATCTGAGGTGGGAGCGGACTCGCTCTGCGCAGCCGGGGCTCCAGCGCCTACAAACCCGCTGCGCTTAATCAGCTGGGCAACGGTCGCCGAAGGCTGCGCGCCGAGCCGCAGCCAGTGTGACAGCTTGTCCTGTTGAAACTCGACACGTGACGGACTTTGGGTCGGATCGTAGATCCCGACCTGATCCAGTCGACGCCCATCTCGCGGCGCCCGGCTGTCAGTCACGATGATGCGGTAGAAGGGGTGTTTCTTGGCGCCATGTCGGGCCAGACGGATTTTAGTAGCCATGGTTGAAATGTACTCCTCTCGGTGTGGGCCGGCAATCAGGTGGGCATGCCTTGCGGCAGGCCACGTCCGGCGAATTTGCTCATCTGCTTCATCACTTTCTTGGTTTGCACGAACTGTTTCAGGAAACGGTTGACCTCTGCCACCGAGGTGCCGCTGCCGAGCGCGATGCGCTGGCGGCGGCTGCCGTTCAGGATCAAATGATTGCGGCGCTCCGCATTCGTCATCGAGCCGATGATGGCCTCAATTCTCTTGAGTTCCGTCTCGGCGGAACTCATGTCCATCCCACGGGTGACTTTTTTCATCCCCGGAATCATTCCCAAGAGGTCGCCCATGGGGCCCATCTTGCGCAGGGTGCGCAGCTGGTCGCGGAAGTCCTCCAGGGTGAATTCATTGCGCCGCAGCTTCTTTTGCAGTGCCAGGGCTTGTTTCTCGTCGTAGGCGCGTTCCGCCTTCTCGACCAGGGTGAGCACATCCCCCATGCCGAGAATCCGTGTCGCCATGCGGTCGGGGTGAAAGAGCTCCAACGTATCGAGTTTCTCGCCGGTGCCGGCAAAGAGAACCGGCGCTCCCGTGACCGCCCGCACCGAGAGCGCGGCGCCGCCGCGGGCGTCGCCATCGAGCTTCGTGAGGATGACTCCGGTCAGGTCCAGGCGGCCGTGAAAACCGCTGGCCACGTTGACCGCATCCTGGCCGGTCATGGCATCGACCACCAAAAGAATGTGGTGCGGGCGGATCGCGCCTTTCATCCGCTCGAGCTCATCCATCAGCTCGTCGTCGATGTGCAGGCGTCCGGCGGTGTCGATCAACAGGACGTCGTGGCCGTGATTCTTGGCGAACGTGAGCGCGTCGCGGCTGACCGCTACCGGATCGGCACCTTCGTGGGAAGGGTGCACCCCGCAGTCGATCTGTTGTGCCAGTGTGGTGAGTTGCTCGATGGCCGCCGGGCGATAGACGTCGGCCGGCACCAGGTACGGTGTGCGCCCGTGCTCTGTCTTCAAGTAGCGGGCGAGTTTCGCGATGGTGGTGGTTTTCCCCGATCCGTGCAGGCCCACCAGCATGATCGCCACCGGTGGCGGGGCTGCCAGGTCGAGCCGCGTCGCGGCGCCGCCCATGAGCGTAGCGAGCTCGGCATTGACGATTTTGATGAATTGCTGCTCCGGCGTGAGGCTAGCGAGCACGCTCTGGCCGAGCGCCTTGTCGCGTACTCGGTCAGTAAAATCTTTGACCACCTGAAACTGCACGTCGGCTTCAAGCAACGCCAAGCGCACTTCACGCACGGCGTCTTCGATGTTTCGTTCAGTGATCTTACCGATCCCGCGCAACTTTCGGATCGTCTGATCGAATTTCTCGCTCAGGGTATCAAACATGTTGGTTGAGCCCGCCGCAGCGGATAAAGCTCTCTTGGGAGAGGTCGACGCTATAGAAAGCAGGACGGGTTGTCAAGAAACGTTGTAAAGGAGGCCTGCGCGGTTGCGGCAGGCCCAACCCGGCTTACGGATTCGCTGACGGTGCCGCCGCTGCAGCCGGCGCGGCGCATCGTGCCTGAAGATCCTGCAGGCGCTTTTCAACTTCCTTTTTGTCGCGGTCGATGATTGCCTTCTGGCTATTCAGCGTGTCGCGTTCCTTTTGCAGGATGTTGACCCGCTCCTCCAACTTCGCCACCTGCTCCTTGAGAGCGCCGGCCTGGCCCCAGACCTGGTAGCCGACGAACAAACCCGCCAGCATGGCAACCAGCAAGACGACCCCACGCTGTGCAAAGGTCCACACCTTTTCCTGAAGCTGCTTTTGCTCGGAGCTGCCTTCGGCGTCGGTCGGTTGCATCGTTGTCTCCTTTTGCGCACGGATGAGAATGCCCGGATACCACAGGCCGTTGTCGAAGAAAAGCGATGCAGGGCCACGGGTCGCCAGACGTTCCACCTGAGCGTCTCGGCGCAGTTTCGTAGGATCGGACGCGGCTGCGGAGTTTCCCGGACCGTGCCTCCCGAGAATGCGATCTGAAACCGGTCAGCTCCAGGAGACAAGCGGCGGACCTCAGGCGGCCCGCAGCGCTCCGGAACGGTAGCGCTGGCGCCGATACGCCTCATGGCGCGGGCGATTCCGCCAGCACCGTAACGCATGCCGTACCCCGGCGGGGTCCAACCCGAAGGTCTCACAGAGATTGACAAAGGAAAACGGCCAGTCCCAGTCCGTGTCCAACACCCAACGCTCCGCGTCCGCAAACTCGGTTCGCTGGAGTGCGGAGGTGGGGTGCGCATTGCGGCGATAGCAGTCGATCCCATCGGCCAGCACCGCCCACATCAGCGCCCGCTCGCCGCACGCGTGCCGCGTTCCTCCCTCCTGCGCCCAGAACTGCTCCGGCAGCACGGCGTAAGCCCCTAACAACTCCTGCAATACCGGTTCGGCTATTTCACGCGGGTCCATGGCTGTAGCCTCCATTGGTCGGCACAAGCAATTAACTTGCCAAGGCATTTGGCATGATGTGCCAAGGTTCACGCCCGGTGATTTGCTACAGGATTGCTGTCGAGTTTCGGAGAAACGCTATCTACGCGCCAGTGCGTGGTCAACCATTTGGCGATACAGGCGCTGCATGCGTTGCGTGCGGGGGCCCACTTGGCCATTTCCGATACTACGGGCGTCCACCGCAATGATCGGGACAACCTCTGCCAGTGATGAGGTGATGAACGCCTCATCGGCATCGAGCAGGTCGTGTGTGGTCAGCGGCCGTTCGGTGACACGCAGTCCGTCGGCGGTAGCCGCCTCCATCACCAGCCGCCGGGTGAGGCCCGGCAGGATGCCGCCGGTGGGCGGAGCAATCAGTTGCATGTGCCGCCAGACGAAGATGTTGCTGGTGGTGCCTTCGGTGACCAGCCCGTCAGCATCGACGAACAGCCCCTCAAAAGCGCCGTGGCGCGCGGCAATGACCTTCCCCAGCACCGCCGGCAAATAGTTCAGGATCTTGTGCTCGGCCAAGACGCCGTAGCGCGCAAACGGCAGCAGCGCGACCTGGGCGCCGCGCCGTTGCGCTTTCGCGATCGTTGGGTCCAGCGGGCCGGCGCTGATGATGACCGTCGGATGAATGCGCGACGGCGGTAACAAGCCGGGCGCCGCCACCCCGCGCGTCAGGGTGATCCGCACCCACGCGTCAGTGCCCAGAAGCTTGTTGCGCTGCAACAACACCGCGATGTCCTTCTGCCAGGGTTGGTGGGGCAAGGCGATTCCGAGAAACGAAGCCGAGGTCTGGAGACGGGAGAGATGTTCGTGCAATCCAAAAGGTCTACCCTTGTAAGCCCGCAAGGTCTCGAACAGACCGTCGCCGTAGAGCAGGCCACGGTCGAACACACTGATCTGTGCCCGCGACGCGGCGAGCAGCCGACCGTTGAGGTGGACAAACTTTGGTATGGGGACACTCATGGCGCTGCCGCTGCCGACACCGCCGCAAAGAACGGGCGCGCTTTCAGGAGCGTTTCCTCGTACTCGCAGTCGGCTATCGAGTCGGCCACGATGCCACCACCAGCATGGTAGGTTAACTGTCCGGGGGTGGCAATCGCGGTGCGGATCGCCAGATTGAACACGGCGTTGCCGTCGTAGCCGAGGTAGCCGATCGCGCCGGTGTAAAACCCACGGCCGACCGGCTCCAACTCGTCGATGATTTCCATGGCGCGAACTTTGGGGGCGCCGGTGATCGATCCCCCGGGAAACGTCGCCCGCAACACCTCGGCCAGCGGCGTCCCGGGAGGCAATTGCCCGCTGATTTTCGATACCAGATGGTGCAGGCTCGGAAATGTCTCCACCCGTGCGAAGGGCTCGACCCGCACGCTGCCCGTCCGACAGACTCTGCCGAGGTCGTTGCGCTCCAGATCGACGATCATCAGGTGTTCGGCGCGCTCTTTGGCGCTCCGCTCCAATTCCGTAATGAGGCCGTGATCACTGTGCCGGTCGGCGCCGCGTGGCCGCGTTCCTTTGATGGGAAAGGTGGCAAGGGTATCGCCGTGCCGCATCAGCAAGCATTCAGGTGAGTTCGAAACGAGAACGAAGTCGCCCGCGTCGAGATAGGCTCCGAAGGGCACCGTGTGCCGTTGCAGTGTCGCGAACACGGCGGCGGGCGGCGGGGGATCGCGGACCACAAATCGCTGCGACAGGTTGATTTGGTACACGTCGCCCGCGGCGATGTACTCCAGCGCGGCGGCCACGGTGCTGAGGTACTGCTCCTTGGTGACATCCGAGAACGTGCGAGGACGTGCGCTGGTCTTTCGGCACGGCTCGGGCGCGGCTCCGCGCCGCTCGATCTTCGCGGCGATGTCTTTCAGCGCGGCCGGTGACTGCGGAGAGACGAGGCGGAAGCGCCGATCGAAGTACGAGTACCACAGGAGCCAGTCGTAAAACGCCGCATAGAGAACCGGCACGGCCGGTTCGTTGCGCCGCAGGCCTGGCCGGCGCTCGACCCAGTGGCGGAGGTCGTAGTTGAGCGCCGCAACCACGGCGGCACCGCGCGCGCCAGCACCCGCCGGTGGCGCCCAATGGGCGTGGAAGCGGTCGAGCAACTCGAAGGGGTGGCCCTCCCACCGATGCGGCTTGCCATCATCCATACACGCTTCGCCGTTGGATGCGACGCGCAACGTGGCGCGTGGACGGAAGCCCAGGATAGCGTCGCCCGTGCCCCAAGATTTCCCGTCGCCGCCGTCGAGTGCGACAATGCCGGGCTGATCGGCGCAGCGCGTCAGCAACGCCGTCGGTGACAGCGTCAGCTCGACTTCTTGTGTCGTCATGCTATTCCTGCTGTGGAAAGCGAACTCTTGTAACGAGGACCCTGCAGAGTTGCAACGGACCAAGCCGCGCACGTATCGGAACCCATTCGTCGTATGAACGCCTCGGTGAAACTGATCGAACTGGTCCTGCCCGCCACCGTGGCGCTCAAGGCGACAGTCGCGGAAGAGCATCCGTCGGTGCGAATACTTGGGACGGAACGCTTCGGGACCGGTGTGGTCATTGATCCGGCAGGTCTCATTCTGACCGTGAACTACGTGGTCATGGGCACACGCACGGTCGAGGTCACGCTGCTCGACGACACGACCGTAGACGCTGCCGTGGTGGCGCAGGACTTCGCCAGCGGCATTGCCGTAGTCGACATGGGCATGAAAGGACTGTCCGCCTTGAGGCTCGGCCGAACAGCAGAGCTCTCGGTTGGGCAGGAAATTTTCATCGCCGCGGCCGCGGGAGGAGACAAGCGCCGGGCCAACAATGGGGCGATCACGTCGCTGGCAGCGTTCGATGCGTATTGGGAGTACTCGTTGGACCCTGCGATTACCACCACGGCAATGAATCCCGGTCTGGGCGGTGCGCCGTTGCTCGACATGATGGGGCGCGTCATTGGAATCGTTTCTTTGGATCTCGGCGAGGTCGGCCACTTCAGCTTGGCGATTCCGGTCGAGCATTTCACCGCCCACCGCGACGAATTGCTGCGCCATGGCCGCCGGGTGTCGCGTGCCGCGCGCGCGTGGATCGGTTTCTATTGCTACACGTTCCGTGATCACGTGGTCATTGCCGGCGTCCTCCCGGGTACGCCTGGCGACCGGGCCGGACTCAAGCCGGGTGATGTGGTCATGGCCGTCGCCGACCAGCGCATCGCGAGCCGCCATGAACTCTATGCCCATCTGTGGGCGCATGCGCCGGGAGAGATCATCAACTTTCGCGTCTTCCGGAATAACGGCGTCGAGCAGGTGGACGTGCCCGCCGGTGACGCCGAGGAATTCTTCGCGTAGGCCAGCGCCATGCTGCCGTTGCGTTTCTCAGCTGCACTCCGGTGCGCATGATTGCGTGTGTGTACGGGAAAGCCTTCGCCCCGTTTGTGGACGAGGTGGCGTATGACCTGTGCGCCGCCGTCGCGGCGGCGGGCGGCGAGATGCGGGCTTTCACGATCGAGGCGGCGATGGCTGATCCGGGATGCGGGGCGAACGTGCACCGGTTGTACGTGCTGCCGTTCGATGCGCCACCGCCGACCTCACCAGCTGAGATCATTCGCAAGGTCTTCCCCAGCGCCGAGCTGGTGAACAGCTTCGCGGCGCAAGACCTCTGCTGGGACAAGATCGCGACGCAGGAACTCTTGCTGGATCGTGGCGTTCCGGTGCCCGACACTCTGGTGAGTTCGGAACCGGCCGACGTCCACCAGTTCGTTCACCAACACGGATTCGCGATGTTGAAGGAACGCCACGCTTGCGGCGGGCAGGGCCATATCGTCCTGTGGTTCGAGGGCGAAGACCTGGTCGGTGACTGCGGCAGCCATCAGTACCAGATCGATTTGGTCCACCACGGCCACCGGCGACTGGAAGGCGCGCGCCTGATGTATCCCGGACCTTTCTACGTCCAACGTCTGATAGCGGACATCGGGCTCCACCGGATGTCACCCGGCCAGGTGCTGCGTGCCTACGTCATCGACAGCCAGATCGCCTTCTGGACCGAGCGCTACCGCGATCGGTATGACCGCCCCTCAGACTGGATCATCAGCGCCGGCCTGGGGGCAAAATACCGTTTCCTGCAAAACATCAGCGAGGAGGCGAAGAAGATCGCCGTCCGCAGCGCTGAGGTCACCGGCATCCGCGTCGGCGTCGTTGATCTGATCCGTACGGGCAGCATGGGTCCCTATGTTCTCGAGGTGGATACCGACGGCCACCACATGCTCATCGACCGCCAATTCAAGCACATTCCGGATTACCGTGACTTCTTCAATCTCGAGCGCTTCATCGCGGAAGCGTTACTGGCCGAGCCGGTGATCCCAAAGCGGCCGCAGGCGCGCTAGCCTGCCCGGGCAGACTTCCGTGATCGGCCGCTGCCGTTTTGACTCGCCGGGGCGCCGATGCTACTTGCCCACCGCAGCGCCGAGCAGGAAGTTCAAGGAGGTCTTCATGAAGCCATTCATCCTTCCGAGTGCGTTGGCAGCCATGTTCTTCATCGCGGGATTGGCCGCGGCCCAGAGTGCCGTGGAGCCCGTGAATTTCTCGAAGTTGCTGCCCTTCCTGCCCGACAAGGTTGAAGGCTTCGCGCCGGGCAAGCCCCAGGGCTCCACCACCTCGGCCATGGGCTTCAAACTGACTGAGGTCTCGCGCTCCTACCACAAGGGCAAGGAGGACTCCGAGGAGACGGTCAGCGTCAAGATCACCGACGGTGCGGGCAACCAGTTCTTCGCCGCGGCGCAGGCGGCGATCGCGCAGTTCAGCAATGAAAGCACGGAGGGCTACGAGAAGGGGTTTACGCTCGACGGCTACCCGGCGATCGAGAAATACACCACTGAAAGCAAGGACGGTTCGCTGCGCGTGTTTGTTGCCGGCCGGTATCTTGTGGAAATCGAAGCCAGCAATCTCGAGAGCAAGGTGCTGCAAGAATGGTGGAAGAAGATCGACGCCAAAAAGCTCGCGGACCTGAAGGCGTAGGGTCGGCAGCGCAGCGCTGCCATTCGAGCGAGGCATGGCGCGGACACATTGCCGCTCCGCGCCCGATGTGCGAGTAGAACGATAGGGGGTAAGGCGTATGGCCATGGAGAATCTGCTGTCGCGCGAGTTCTTGCGGGTCGTCGAGGAGGCCGCCATCGCCGCGGCCCGGACGATGGGGCAGGGAGACCGGCATGGGTCAGACCAGGTTGCGGTCGAGGCCATGCGGGAGGCGATGGATACACTGCCGATGCGCGGCACCGTGGTCATCGGCGAAGGCGAACGAGACGAGGCGCCGATGCTGTTCATCGGCGAGAAGGTCGGCCGCAATCAGGCCGACGACATCGAAGTCGACATCGCCGTTGATCCACTCGAAGGCACGAACCTGTGTGCGACCGGCTCGCCGGGCGCGATCGCGGTGCTGGCCGCCTCCAACCACGGCGGCCTCTTGCACGCCCCGGATTGCTACATGGAGAAGATCATCGTCGGGCCCGCTGCCAAGGGCGCGATCCACCTCGACGCCCCGGTGGCGGAGAATCTCAAGGCCATCGCCAACCGGCTGCATCGCTCCGTCAAGGATCTGGTGGTGATCGTGCTCGATCGGCCGCGCCACGAGAAGCTGATCGAAGACATCCGTAGCGCCGGTGCCCGCATCCGCCTCATCGGCGACGGTGATCTCGGCGCCGGCATCTCGGCTGCCGTGCGCCGCACCAACGTACATGCCGTCATGGGAACCGGTGGCGCGCCGGAAGGCGTGCTTACCGCCGCCGCCCTGCGTTGCCTCAATGGCAGCATGCAGGCTCGCCTGGTGCCGACCAAGGAAGGACAAGAAGAGCGCATGAAGGCCATGGGAATCTCCGATCCCAAGCGCATTTACACGGAGCGCGACCTGGCCCCGGGCCCCGACATTATCTTTGCCGCCAGCGGTGTGACCGACGGCAGCCTGCTGCGCGGCGTACGCTTTTTCGGCCACGGCTTTCGCACCAACTCGTTGGTGATGGCCCTGCAAGACCGGATGATCCGCTTCGTCGATACCGTCCGGCTCGATGGCGCGGCGGACGTGGTAGTGGAGTTCTAGTGTCCTGAGTCAAAAGGTCGCTGAGTAGTCTCACCTCACCCCAACCCTCTCCTGGAAGGAGAGGGAGCAAGAGGGTCCCCTCGCCCTCCGGGAGAGGGTCAGGGTGAGGGGGTTAGATGTCCGCGAAGCACCTTTTGAGAAGAGGATACTTCCAGGTTTCCACTATTGACGATTGAGTGCTCCAATCAGCGTGTGAGCTGTAGCGGCGGTCACCCGGACCTGTGCCAGATCGCCGACTTTCGTGCCGTCGGCCGGAAACACCACGGTCTTGAACTGCGGCGATTTTCCCGCCTGCCATCCGTCGCGCCGACGTGCGGGACCTTCGACCAGCACCTCGGTTGTTGAGCCGATCAAGGTGCGGTTGATAGCCGCCGAGCGTTCCTCCTGCAAGGCAATGATCGTTTGCAGGCGGCGGCCCTTCTCCTCTCCTGAGACAGTTTCCGGCCACTTGAACGCCTTGGTGCCGCCGCGCGCCGAATACTTGAACATGAAGGCGCTGTCGTAACCCACCTCCCGCATCAGGGCACAGGTGGCGAGAAAGTCGGCCTCCTCTTCGCCTGGGAAACCGACGATCACATCTGTCGTCAAGGCGATGCCCGGAATGGCCCGTCGCAGGCGCTGGACCAAATTCAGATACTCCGCGACGGTATGTCCCCGTTCCATGTTCGCCAGGATGCGGTCCGAGCCGGACTGCACGGGCAAGTGCAACTGCGGGCAGACCTTGTGGCAGCTCGCCATCGCGTCGATCACCGCCTCGGTCATGTCGGATGGGTGTGGAGAAGTGAAGCGGATGCGTTCGATCCCGGCGATGGCGTTGGTGCGTCGCAGCAGATCGGCAAAGTCCACCGCGCCGTCGCGGTAAGCGTTCACGGTCTGACCCAAGAAGACGATTTCGCGGTAGCCGGCGCCGGCGAGCTGGCGGACCTGATCGACAATGGCCTCCGCCGGCAAGCTGCGCTCGCGCCCGCGCACATACGGCACGATACAGAAGGTGCAGAACTTGTCGCAGCCGCGCATGATGGTGACCCAGGCCCGGACGCCGCCGTCCCGCTGCGGAACAATGTCTGCGTAGGTCTCGGCGCGATCGAGGCGGACGTCCACCAACGGATCGTCGGCCGCGCCGCCGAGCAGTTCCGGCAGGCGGCGGTAGGCGTCGGGGCCAACGACGAAATCGACAAACGGGATCTCGGCCTGCAGGCGGTCGCGGACGTGCTGCGCCATGCAGCCGGCGACGCCCAGCAGCACATCCGGCCGCCGGGCTTTGTGGCGCACCAGCTCGCCCAGGCGGCCGAGCACGCGCTCTTCGGCATGCTCGCGGATGGCGCAGGTGTTGAGCAGGATGACGTCGGCGTCGGTCGCGCTGGCGGTGCGCTGATAGCCGTGCTGTCCGAGGTGGCCGAACAGCAACTCCGTGTCCGCCAGATTCATCTGGCAGCCGTAAGTTTCGATATACACGCTGCGCATGTTGAAGCGACCGAAAGTCGTCTATATATATCGGTGCCGCGAAACGGTTACAACGCGAAGCAACGCATGGCCCAAGACGCATTCGAACAACTGGAAGCCAGTTTACTCCTCTGCCCACAGTGCCGCGTGGCGATGCCGGTACGGAAGCGCTTGCTGCTCATTCTGCCCCAAGGGAACAAATTCGAGTATCTCTGCACCCAGTGCAGCGCCGTCTGCGGCGACAAGATCGAACCGGATCGGCCGGAAGATCGGCGGTATATGTGAAGTCCTGAGTCCTGAGCCCATCAGCGTTAACCTAAGCGGCAGCGCACCAACCTGCGTCGCCATGGTCCGATGCTCCTACGCCGAAGGCGTTGTGCACCACAGCCCAGGGTTGCGAAGCTACCCTGGGTCAATGATCCGGACAGTGTCCAACCCTGAAAGGCTGAAAGGGTTGCGCCTCGCCGCCGCAATCCCACACATACCGCTCGTCGCATCCCACGCCGGCCATCGGCGCGGGTGGACACGATCCAGGGCGATGGCCCTGGGCTACGAGCGCTGCGGGTTGACGCAGGACGAGATCGGGCCGACGTTTGGGGTGACGGGGCATGCGGGTGAGCCGGGCGCGTCGGCGAGCTAGACAGCTACAGGCGGAGAGCAGGAAGCTGGACAAAACAGCGCTGCCTGCAGGGCCGGGTGCTGCGGTGAAATTTGCGACGGGTCGTGAAAGTGTCTATAGACGGTGTCCATGGCCACACGAACCATTGCGGCGGGTGCATTCAAACAGGGGTGCCTGCGAATCCTCGATGAGGTGGCGCAGACGCATCGCGACGTCGTGATCACGAAGCGCGGCAAACCGGTGGCCAAGCTCGTCCCAGTGCAGCCGGAGGGGGCGCGCGAGGACGAGATCCTGGCGACGCTGCGGGGGAAGTCCCGGTTGCTGGTGAGCGAGAAAGAGTTCTTACGGCCGCTCACCAAGGAAGCGGGCTGGAACCTCCGCGCAAGGCGCTGAGCGGTGGTTGTTCTCGATACGCACGTGGTCGTCTGGTGGAGCGGGGAACCGCGTCGGCTCGGGCGTGTCGCTGCGGCCAGGCTTGCCGCCGAGGACAGCCTGGGGATTCCGACGATCGTCTTCTGGGAGGTCGCACTTCTGGTGCGCAAACGAAAGCTCGATCTCGGTATGCCGGTTGCGGCGTGGACCCAGGCGATTCAGACCATCCCACGGGTACAAGCGTTGCCGCTCACGGCCGAGATTGCGGTGCTGGCCGACGGGTTGGAGATGCACGCCGATCCGGCGGATCGTTTCATTGCGGCGACCGCGCTGCAGCACGGCGTGCCGCTGGTCAGCAAGGACCGGCTCATGCGCGTCCTGCGGTTCGTCGAAACGGTCTGGTAGCGTTGCGCCCCTGCCGGCCGCGCTGGTCGGCTCAGTTCCGCGGCCAGCCGTGAACGGCGAACCGTGAACCTTGACGGAAGCCCGTGCTTGACGATCATGTTGCCCGAGGAGGATTGAGCGATGCAGCCCAAACTCTGTGACTGTGATCGCGGCACCCGCATCGCGTTTCGCGTGGTGGTTGCCCGATTCGACTGCACGATCCTCGACACCACGGCGCTCTGTGCCACGTGTTTGAACGAAGCCGCCCGGAACCTCGCCGAACTCGGTCTGCATCCGGGACAGCACGAAGAAGAGGAGGACGAATTCGATCTCGTCTGATGTCCGCCCTATCCACCGCCTCCTCGTGTTCTTCGGTCGCCGTGCCGCGGTCAGGCGAGCTGGGACGAACTCCACGCCGCGGAAACGCAGGGCCGCAGCACACGAATTGCGGAGCTGACCGCTGAATGCTGAGTGCTGACTGCTGTTCTGAAGTCATCGCCTGCATCGGCGGGCGCGGCTTCGGTGTTCGGCGGGAAGATATGCGCAAGTTGCTGCGGGCAACGCGCGGCAAGGTGTTCACGCTGAAGATCCTTGACCAACTCGTTGGTTGCTCTCGCCTGCGCGAGTTCGCCGCGCACCCGTGATGGCCAGCGGCCTCGTGACTCACGCTCATGCCCGCTCATGCTGTTCCGCAGCTTGCGATCTGGCACCGCAGGACATTATCACCTGTCGTAACTTTCGACTTATCGCAAATTCCCCATCGGTTGCTTTCCCCGACAATTTCAATTGCTGATGCCACGGGGCATTCCCAGGGGCCACGCGCCGGCCCAAAGCTTGACGAGTCAGAGCCACAAACCGTATAGACGCTCTAGATGTCCTCTCTGCACGTGTCACTCGATGAACTCGGGAGAAGCGCCGCCGGTGCTTACTCGCAAGGCATCGATTATCTGATGGGCCACACGTTGCCCTCACTTTGGGCCGAGCAGGGCTGTGGATGGCAGGAAGTCTGGGAGACGGCGACCTATGCAGGGTTCTACGCCTCTTGCGACGGCATTCTTCTCCTGAGCCGACTTCCTTCTTCGGATTCACGGTCAGTCGCCGCGGCCAAGCTGATTGACGATGTCTATCTCCACCAGCTCTGCGTCACACTCGACACTGATATCAAAGCCAAATCTGAGACACTGCGGCGGCTGCATGCCGAAGCATCTTCAGTCACCATGAAACTTGCGAAATTTTTGCAAGCGTCTGCCGTAGTCAACGAATCGGGATTGCGCCGGACGTTGACCGCCAAGGTGAGCAGGTGGCTGCAACTCGAAGGCGAGTCTGGGCAGGGATGGTGGCGACCGACGATTAGCACACCCAGTGCACCCTTGAGCCTTTCTGCCACTGTTGAATCACTCCTTGCGCTGCGGATGCACCTCGGCCACGAGGCGGCAACACAACAGGGGGCGATTAGCCTCGGCCTGCAGACACTGCGGGACGTAGTCGCGCCAAAGCCCAACGGTCAACCGGCGAGCTGGGAAGAGCGTCTGCTTGCCTTGTGGGCGCTCTCGAAACTTGCGTGCTTGCCAAACGCAAGAGTGCAGGGCTCGGTCGCCCAAAGCATTAATGACTACCTGGACTCCGGGCACGCGCACGACGAACCCGTGATCGTAGAGAAGTTTTCCAATAACGACCCTCGGGTGGTCAGTAATGACTACTATTCGTTCAATACAAGAGTGGTGCTGGCATCGTCCATTGTGAATTACATTGCTATGAATGTACTGCCACTCGACTACATAAAGTACGTGCTTGACATCATGCGAGAGGCGAGTGTTGATATTCAGCGCCAGGGGTTTTACAAGCGCCATGAGCGTGGTGACCTTCAATTTTGGGAGAGTTACCAGGCGATGGACATGCTGCATAGGGTCCAGCGCCTACTGAGACCAGGTGACCAATGCTTAACGCAGCGAGCCACTCAGCCTGCCGCGCGCACACAAGGCTTGGGGGTGACGTATATGTACATAAGACCAACATTGTTCCAGGCGAAGCCCTTTGTGACCGAGGATGACCTGGCCGTAGTGATAATGCCGCTAACTCCGCAGTGGTCGGTCGAGATGTTCACGGCGTTTGCATCGGCAGTCAAGAGTAAGGGCATGCGTGTTTGGCGAAGTGATCTCGTATTCAGGGACGATCAGGTGATGCAAACGATTTGGGAGCACATTAACAAAGCCAGGGTCATTATTGCCGATTGCACCGGGAGAAACCCAAATGTCTTTTACGAATTGGGGATTGCTCATGTATTAGGGAAGCAGGTATTCATCTGCGCTCAGAAGCGCCGCGACTTTCCATTCGACATCACAGGTGTGCGCTCGTTCGAGTATGGCAGCCCGGTGGGTATGCGAAAGCTCAGGAAAAGCATTCAGCTGTTCATAGATCAGCTTTGACTTGAGGGACGCATGATCAGGCAATTTTTCTTCGCCCAGAAGGCGTTTATCCTGAATGGAAACGAGGTGCTGTTGATCCGCAAGTCCGCCGATGACCCGAATCAGGCGAACAAGTGGGAAGTGCCTGGTGGCCGCATGGAGTTCGGTGAGGAAGTGGACGCGCACCTTGTTCGCGAAGTCAAAGAAGAAGTCGGCATCGAGATTGTTCCCGGATCACCTTTTCACGTGTGGCAGTGGCAGCTCGATACTCAGCGGTGACGGCGAGGCGGTCAAGATGCAAATTGTGGCGGTCGCTCGCATATGCCACACGCGATCGTTGACGCTCAGCTCGGAAGGTCAGGTGGCGGAAGACTTCATCGGTGAAATGCGATGGGTAGCCGTTGGTCGAATGCTTGAGTACGATCTGATCCCCAACATGATTCCGGCCTGTCGCTCATTCATGCAAGTCTATCGGATTGAAGCACTCTTGCCGCGCGGGTGAATGCTATTGGAGTCACGTGTCCCGACGAAGTGGCAGAAGTATCTGACCCTCGTCGATTACAACCTCGCGCGCCTGGATGACCTCAAGAGGACAATTCGGCGATATGGATGGAAGTCGCGTTTGTCCCTCGTGGAAGATGTCGAGAAGGATCTGGCGGCCGATAAGGGAACTGGGGCTGAAAGCATTTACGTCGTGAAACTCGTGCCGTGGAACCAGCAGGGTCAGCTGCCAAACTTCCGAGCTTCGCGCGTGGATGACAGGGGGAAGCTGGTTGAATTTTTTGAGCGCCATGCTGGTCGGGACTATGCCGAGGTGTGGTACTGCCGAACACAGATTGACACAAGCATCTTTAGCGTCGCCGGCCGAATTGCGTTTGTTCGCGGATCAGCGGAGGTCGGCCAGGTGATCGAGCAAGTCTGGCGCTGCAGCCCACGCATGATCGAGGAGTTCAACGGATTATTTCCGTTCGGGTACGTCCGAGGCGTGCGTGTCGACTGGGGGTATAATGCCCGGATTCAACACTTGCACGTGCCAATCAGCTCGGCGCTAAGCGAATCCGTCGTGCGGCGTGAATTCGGGTTCTCGGTGCAGAGGCTGGAACAAATGCGTGAACGATTGGAATTGTTCTGTGCTTTCCTCGACGAGCAGCGGTTTGCTGCTTACAGCATCGAGTACAAGATCGTAGGCAGCAAGCTCGAAATCATCGACTGGGACACGCCGAATGATAGACAGGTGCTTGCTCATAGACCTGCTCTTGAGCATCAAGGGAGATCGGAATGAGACATCCAAATTTGGAGGAGCCTTTTCTGGGGTGTTTTCTCTGCGATCCGGAGCCATGGCGCGTGATCCACACTGGCCGACACGTACGTGTGATTTCGGGTGCCGGCCCGATTTGTGCCGGATACGTGCTGCTTGCTCCAAAGTCGCACGTGTCCACAATGGCCGAGCTGTGTGAGGCTGGTTTTATCGAGATGACACACATGTTCGAGGTTCTCAAGGGTGCACTCCACGCAGAATATGGTGCCGGCTACACGGCGTATGAACACGGACGGTTGGGCTCATGCCGGACGCTTGAAACTCGACAGACATCTGCGACCTTCTGCCACCATGCACACAGGATCATGATCCCCCGCAAAAGCGAGTGCCTCCACCTGATGCAGCCTTGGTTCGATCGGATCGAGATTCTCGGAACGTCGGGCTCTATACGATCACTGGTCGGGCAGGCGTACGTGTACTACGAAAGCGGAGTTGCCGGAAAGTCATGCGCTCGGTTAGCGCTAACCGGAGACAAGGGG
>JBIOJG010000024.1:0-80531 GCA_044450645.1 Binatia bacterium | reverse complement strand
CCTTTGCCGGCGCCGCCCGCCCCGCCCTGCGCCGCGCCGAGGATGGCGCCGGGAATGGCGCCCAACAGGCCGGTAAGCAGAGCGCCCCCACCCGCTCCTTCGAGGCCGGCCACCAGCGCCGTCGCGCCGCCGGCCTGGCGCGCCGCTTCCTCTACGCTCAGCGGCGCAATGCGACGGCCGGCTTCATCGAGCGCAAGAATCCGACTGGCAGTCACGACGTACGTTTCTGGATCTCCGCTCGATAAACCAATTCCCAACGCCACCATATTCCCGAAATTCTTCCCTGCGGACGCCGCGATGCGCACCTGTGACGGCGTGGTCTCGGGAACGACGGCCCGCGGTGCCGTAACCGGCTTGCGAACGCATGCCGCACATGTCACCACGAGTATCACTGGAACAAGCCTCTTCGCGAATTGCATGAGCGCCTCCTCAGTTTGATATCCCATCATGGGACCTTGCGTCTGGCAATCGGGGTCGGATGCTTCGTCGGTTTTCTCCCCTTGCTACGTTCAACGCGCTTCCCCACCGAATGTTGCGCTCGCGCGAAGGGCCGTTTTGCCGAGTGCTGCTTTTCGCGCTTCACAATGGGCGTCGCGGTGCGCCGTGGCCGGGCAGCCTGAGTTCGCGCCGGAGACGAGGGGAGCGCCCCTCCTGCGGGACTCAGGCTGGGAACGGGCGTCGGGTCCAGGCGGGGTTCGGGTTGCACGAGCCGCAGGTACTTGACCTCCCCGGCGAAAGCGTCCGTGGTGGCCCGCACGATGCCGGCGTTCAACGTCGATGAAACGACCTGATCGCGGGCTTCCAACAGGCCGGCGTGATACGGAACGCCGTCGCGCAAGTAGACCACGACGTCGCCGACCTTGGGTTCATTGACCGCACGATAGGGCACGCCGCTCAGCAGGTCAGTCGTGGGGACAAAGGGAACATTCCAGCCCGCCGACTGAAACATCCTCCAGACGAACATCGTATTGGGTAGAAAGTTCACCCCTCCCAGCTCCAACGACTGCCGCATGCTTTCAACGTCGACGTCATGGCTGAAGACGTGGGGCGGTGGCGGCGGTCCAATGATACGCCAGCGGCCGTCGGCCGCTTCGAGCTGGAGCTCCGCAGTCTCAATATGCACGACAGCATCGAGACCGAGCGCGGAAACCTCCCCAATCACCGTGTAGCGGACTTCCACCCCCACCCCACCATTCTCGATACCTCGAGGTGTGCGAACCTCATAACCTGCAATCAGCACTACGTGGTCCCACGCCGGCTCGAATGACCACGCTACCAGCGGGGCGACTTCGTCCCATCCAGCAACGCTGACGCGCTTCCCAAGCCCATCCGCCTGACAGAATTGCCGCACAATGCCCTGCGGACCGACCTCCACAGCGCCCACGGGTCCCACCACTGCGAGCGCAAGACACACCAGCAGCGCCGGCGGAAAAGTTCTCCAGGCCTGCCCGGCTTCAGTCATACGATGCGGAGGCATGGCGGGTTGAACTTACGCAAGGAGGGTCGGCGCCGCAAATGCTTCGACATCTGCGATTGGGCCTGGCCTCTCTGATTTGCCGAGAACTTTGCAATCCGTCCGGAATCCGTATAGCTTCCTGCCGCTAAGAGGCAGAAGCTTTCCGCTCTCACAAGAGGGACAACCGCGCTGAGCGCACAGCCGATACTGAAGGATGGGACCGCTTGTCGTCTGGTGGTTAGTGCTCGAAGGTCTCGGGCTGATCACCCTGCCTCTGACGTTTCGTCTTTTCTCGGCCCGCGCTGATCACGGGTACACCTTCGGCAAGATCCTGGCGTTACTCCTGATTGCGTATGCGTCGTGGCTTGCCACCCACGCGGGGCTGCCTCTGCGTCTGTCACTGCCGCTGACGGTTGTGGTTTTCATCGGGCTGAATCTGTGGCTGGCATGGGGTGGGCGTCAGGCGTTGGGGGAATGGCTGAGCGGACCCGGCCTCCGCACCATGCTGACCCACGATCTGTTGTGGACGGCGGGCTTCCTGTTCTTCGCCTGGCAGCGCTCACTTGGTCCGGAGATCTTCGGTGCCGAAAAGTACATGGACTTCGCCTTCTTCAACACCCTGACGCGCACCGACGTGATGCCGCCCCAGGACATGTGGATGGCCGGCCAACCGTTCAATTACTACTACTTCGGCTACCTCATGTTTGCAGACCTGGCCCGCCTGACGCCGGTGAGCAATCACATTGCTTACAATCTCTGTGTGGTCACGGTCGGGGGACTGGCATTCGGCGAGGTGGCGGCGATCGGACTAGCCATCACCCGGAGGCTGACCTTCGCGCTGATCACCGGCGTCATGACCATGGTGATCGGCAATCTCGATGGCGTCCTGCAACTGTGGGAAAAACACGGCTTCACGCAGTTCGACTACTGGCGCTCGTCGCGCATTGTCGCGCATGGCGACACCATCAACGAGTTCCCGTACTTCACCACCATTCATGGGGACCTCCATCCGCATTTCATCGTCCTGCCGGTGACGATTCTGCTCCTCGGGCTCTTGCTCGATCCGGAACGCGCCAAACGTGCCGTGAGCCAGGGACCCGCGCAAACGTTCCGGGACATCTGGCCGTACGTCCCCGTCACCTTTGTCCTGGCGTCGATGGTGGTGATCAGTCCATGGGAGCTTCCGGTCGGGGCGATGATCACGTTTCTGCTTCTGGGGAGCGAGCTGCCACTGCGGCCGTTGGTCTCGTGGGCTCGCATTCGGCTCGCCCTCAGGGTGATGGTGATGTTGGTGGTGGCGTACGTCCTGTATCTGCCATTCTACCTGCGATTTGCAGCCCCGCCCGGCGGAGTCGGATACAAGTTTGCTCAAACATCGCTGGTGGAGTTTCTCATTGTCTTCGGCGGGTTGCTGTTCCCGGCGACGCTGTTGCTCGCGACCGAGGTGCGAGCAAAGCTCTCGATCAGCCAGGAGCAAGCCCAACTGTTGGTGACGGGCGGCGTCTTGGCCACGCTCGTCGCGTACCTGGCGGGCAACGCCGTGTTCGTCGTGTTGTTGGGCTTCGGTGGGGCGGCGCTGGTGTGCGCTTACGCCAGTGAAGACAGCGAGCGCCGGGCGCCATTCCTGTTACTCCTCGGTGCCAGCATCGCGTTGCTCGCCTGCGAACTGGTGTACATCAAGGATCCGTACGGCGATAAGCTCTACCGAATGAACACGGTGTTCAAGCTCTACTTCCAGTCCTGGATCCTGCTCTCCATCGCGGCGCCGTGGTGCTGGGCGCAGCTTGTCGATCGGCAGCGGCTTCCGGCCGAGATGCGCTCCTTGGCGGTGATGACCGTGGGATCTCTGGTGGTGGCATCGTGTGCCTATCCCGTGGGGATCACGGCTACCCGGTTACACAATCGTGTGGTTGCAAGCACGCTGGACGGCACCGAGTATTTGTCGCGTGAGCATCCGGACGACTTTGCCGCCATCAAGTGGATGCGTGAGACCGTTGGCGACCTGCCGGTCGTACTCGAAGCCACGGGCGATCCGTATTCGTACTATGCGCGTTTCTCCAGCAACACGGGGCTGCCGACCGTGATGGGCTGGGCCAACCACGAAGGATTGTGGCGCAACAACGATCATCAGGTCGCCGATCGTCGCGCGGACGTCGTACGAATGTACAACGCCTCGACCCTCGCCGACGCCGCAGCGCTGTTGGACCACTACCAGATCAAGTATGTCGTCGTGGGTGAACTCGAACGGAAAGATTATCAGGCGGCGGGATTGGCAAAGTTCGCCCAGCTTCCGGTCGCCTTCTCCCGCGGCGGCACGACCGTGTATCGGCGATGAGCGGGATGCGCATTCTCATCGCGCTCACCTACTACCGACCCCACGTCAGCGGCCTGACGATCTACACCGAGTGGCTGGCGCGCGGTCTGGCGCGGCGTGGCCACGCGGTGACCGTGCTGACCTCCCGTTTCCACCCGGCGTTACCGGCGCGGGAATCTCTCGACGGGGTTGAAGTGATCCGCGTCCCCATCGTCTCGAAAATCAGTAAAGGCGTGGTGATGCCGCTGTTCCCGCTCTATGCCGCGCGCCTGATCCGGCGCCACGACGTCGTCAGCATCCACATGCCGCAACTGGAGGCAGCGATGCTGGCACTTCTGGCGCGCATGTTCGGCAAAGGGGTCGCGCTCACCTACCATTGCGATCTCCGCCTGCCCAGCGGCATCTTCAATCGACTCGTGCAATCGAGCTTGGGGCCACTCAACCGCGCGGCCGCCCATCTGGCGCACCGAATCGTCACGACGACGGAGGATTACGCGCGGAACTCCCCCTTCCTCAGCCAATTCATGCCGAAAGTGGTCCCCATTCCACCCCTCGTCGAAATGGCGGAGCCCGATCCGGCAATCACGCAGCGGCTCGCGGAGCGCTGGCAGCTCAACGGCCGGGCACGGGTGGGATTCGCCGCCCGCTTTGCCGCGGAAAAAGGTGTCGAGTATTTGCTGCAGGCGCTGCCGGCCGTGATCGAGCAGGTGCCCGATCTTCACCTCATCTTCACCGGTGCCTATAAGGACACGGTGGGCGAGGAGCAATATCTCGCCAGCCTCTCACCTCTGCTGCGGCGCTATGCGAACCGCCTCACGTTCTTGGATTTGTTGCGCCCCGAAGAGATGCCCAGCTTCTTCTCGCTCTGTGACGTCCTCGCCGTGACCAGTCTCAATTGCACGGAAGCGTTTGGGCTGGTGCAGATCGAAGCCATGTTGTCCGGGACTCCCGTGGTGGCCAGCGACCTTCCGGGCGTACGGGAGGCCGTGCGGCGGACGGGGATGGGCGAGATCGTACCACCCGCCGATAGCGCGGCGCTCGCGGCAGCCCTCGTGCGGGTGATCAAGCAGCGTCCGGCGTACGTTCGTCCGCGGGCAGAGGTGGCGCGGGCATTTGACACAGCCCAGTCGGTACGCCAGTACGAAGAGCTGTTTGCGGAATTGATCAGCTCGGAGAGATCGACCTGATTCGCTGGGCGGCGCGGAGCCGTTGATCTGTGTTGCCGGCTCAGGCAATTACCCAAAGACGATTCGGCGTGGTGGCCGCATGATGACGACGCAGCTCTTGAACCAGCAATACTACTGCGCGCACCACCTCTCTGAAGACCGGATCGCGTTGTGGTGGTACGCACGGGTGGTGCGCACACTGCGTCCGCGCGGTGGGCGGCTGCTCGACTTCGGCTGCGGGACCGGGCACCTACTCAGACGCCTGTCGGCGCACTTCGAAGCGTTCGGATACGATGCCGCACCACACGCGCGCCACGAGAGCCGGGCCAACGCTCCGGACGCAGTGATTCTGGAAGAGTGGAAATCCCTCCCCGATGGGACATTCGACGTCATCGTAGCGCTGCACACGCTGGAGCACGTGCCGCGACCACTGCCGACGATTGAGGCGCTGACTGCCAAGCTCGTGGGCGGCGGCATATTGTTCTTCGTGGTGCCGCATGTCGGCGGGCTCGGGCATCGCCTGAAGGGGCAGCGGTGGTTTGCGTACCGTGACCCCACCCACGTCAGTTTGTTGACCCGCGGGGAATGGATGATGCTGACGCGAAGGGCGGGTTTGGAAGTCGTGAGTGTCCGTAGCGACGGCCTGTGGGATGCCCCCTATGTCCGCTTCATCCCGACGATGGTGCAACGGGTGATCTTCGGAGCACCGGCGGCGGTGCAGGTCTTCTGGCCGAGAAACCGCGCGTTCTTGCCGGCGGCTTTGGGTGAGTGCCTCATCGTCACGGCACAAAAACCCCGATGACGCCGGCCGCTAGCCCTCGACACAAGCGCCGCCGCGCTCTATGAGGTTGAAAGTTTTGGGTCCAAGATGAAGGTCCTCCGTTCGCTGTGGTCGAGCCCTCGCGTGTGGGTCGTCGTGATCGTCGTCTGCGCGGCGGCGGTGCGGTTGGTACATATCGAGTGGGACGAGAATCACTTCTTCCATCCGGACGAACGCGCGGTGGCGTTTGCCGTCCAACGGCTGTCGTTCCAGCCCTTGCAGATGGATCCCGACTTTTTCGCCTACGGGTCGCTGCCCATCTACCTGGCCAAAATCACCAGTAGTGCTTTGGGCCTCGTCGATCCGCGTGCGGCGACGTATGACGGCCTCATCGTCAACGGGCGACGTGTATCCGCCGTCATCGGAGCGCTCACGGTGTTCCTGCTGGTCATCCTCGGCAGTCGGCTGTACGACCGCAGCGTCGGGCTGTTGGCGGGCGTGCTGTTGGCCGCGTGCGCCCTCCATTTGCAGAACTCGCGTTTCATGACCGTGGACGTCACGCTGACTTTCGTCGTTCTGCTGGCGCTCTACTTCCTGATGCGGGTTGCCACCGAGGGCCGACTCACGCATTTCATCCTGGCCGGCGTGACCATCGGGTTGGCGACCGCCACCAAGTTCAGCGCCATGCCGCTCTTTCTGCCGCTGGGCATCGCCACGCTACGTCGGCTCTGGGTGGAGCGCCGATTCGTGCCGATCGCCGCTCGCTGCGGCCTGGCGGTGGCGGCAGCGGTCTTGGCATTTGCCGTAGCCGAACCGTACGGCGTGATCCGTTTCAGCCGCTTCTACCACGACATCCTGGAACAGAGCCATATGGTGCGGAATGCGGGGGCGTTCCCCTACACCACCCAGTACATGGGGACGCCGAAGTACTGGTACGACCTAGAGCAGCTGATCATCTGGGGTATGGCCCCAGCACTCGGACTGGCGGCGGTGTGGGGAACGGCGACCCGGGTGGTGGGGGCACTCCGGGAGCGCCGGATTGAGGAATGGGTCCTGCTCTCGTGGGTCGTTCCGTTTTTCCTGATCACCGGCTGGTTCGAGGTGAAGTTTCCGCGTTATCTCCTGCCGATCTATCCGCTCATGATCCTCTGGGCGGCGGAGTGGCTGGTCCGCAAGTATCGGAGCGGGACACTCTTCGGCCGCCTCAGCGCCCCACTGGTGGTGGCCGGCACGCTGGCGGCGGCCGGTGCCTTCATGTCGACCTATACGCGGCCGTTCACCGAAGTCACCGCCTCGCAATGGGTCTACCGCCACATTCCGTCGGGCAGCAAGATTCTCACGCAGGACTGGGACGAAGGCTTCCCGATGTCGTTGCCGCTCCCCGGAGCCCAAGCGGAACGCTACCGTGTGGTACCCTTCGGATACTATGAGCAGCCGGACAGCTCGTCCAAGATCCAGCGGCTCAGCCAAGAACTGGCGAGCGCCGATTACATCGTCTTCCAGACCAAGCGCCTGTACGGTGCAGTGACCCGTGCCCCCGAACGCTTCCCGCTGACCACCAACTACTTCTACGAGCTGTTCGCCGGCGACCTGGGCTATGCCCTCGAACAAGAAGTGGCCGCGCGGCCGGTGCTCTTCGGCTTCGAAATTCCGGACGAGCTGGCGGACGAGTCACTGACGGTCTACGACCATCCGAAAGTTCTGATCTTTCGCAACGCGGAGCGCCTAGCCGCACCCGTCATCGCCGAGAAGATCCTCCGCGGCCTGCCGTCGCGTCCGCTGACTCGGAATGATCTCCTGCTGGCGCATCCAAGCGGCGGCCTACCGCTGGAAACGACCGGCGCCGCGCCCCCCATTCAGTCAAGCATTCTCGCACTGGTCTTGTTTGCGGCGCTGGTGGAGATCCTGAGTCTGGCCACCTATCCGGTATTGCGTGTGTGGTTGACCGGCGTTGGCATCCTGGCGTTGAGCAAAACGCTCGGCGTACTGCTCTTTGCCTACCTTTCCTGGCTGATGATCAGCCTGGGCGCGGCCGATTTCACTCAAGGAACGCTCAGTGCAATGGCCGTCGGCTTGGCTGCCGTTGGCGCGCTGATGTGGCGGCGCGCTCGCGTTCCGTTGTCGCGCGGGGAGATCATCGCCACGGAAGCGCTGTTCTGGGGCGCGTTCGCCTACTTTCTCGTCGTGCGCATGTACAATCCCGAAGTCTATTGGGGCGAGAAGCCGATGGACTTCTCTTTCCTGAACACCCTGAGCCGCACCACCACGCTGCCGCCGGCGGAGCCCTGGTTTGCCGGCTCACCCCTGCAGTACAGCTACTTCGGCCACTACACCATCGCTGCGTTGGGCAAAACATTGCATCTCGATCCGGCGCTCACCTTCAACCTGGGCATTGCGCTGATTGGTGGACTGACCGCGGTAGCGGCGTTTTCTGCCGGCGCGGCGGTCACGGGCCGATGGCACACTGGCCTGTTGGCCGCGTTCTTCGTTGCTTTGATCGGCAACCTCGCCGGCCCACGGGAATGGTTCAGTCGCCACGCAATAGGCTTCGATTACTTTTGGGCAACATCGCGTGTCATCAAGGATACGATCAACGAATTCCCGTTGTGGAGCTTTTTGTTCGCGGATCTGCACGCCCACGTGCTGGTGATGCCGGTCTCGTTGACGTTCCTGTGTCTCACCGTACTGTGGGTGCACACGCAACTGCTGCAGTCGCGCCAGCAACGGCCCCGAGGCACATCTCTGGCGCTGCTCGTTCTGCTGTGCCTGACGTTGGGCGCCATCATGGTAACCAACACCTGGAGCACGCCCACCTACATTCTGTTTTTTGTCTTCTTGCTGGGTACACTCTGGCTCACGGAAACGGAGCACCGCGGGTGGCTGAGCTTTCTTTTCGGCGGCATCACCCGTGTCGGCATTCCGAGCGCTCTGGTCGTCGCCGGTGCCTATGCGCTCTTCCATCCGTACTGGAGCCACTTCGCGCGGGCGGAGGGCGCGTGGTTGGGCTGGGAGCGTCTCGGGCCTGACAAGCTGGTCCAGGGTTATGACTTTCTGACCATGTTCGGTCTGTTTCTGTTTGTCCTCGTACCATTCGTGCTGGCGCTCTGGACGCGCAGCATCCGGCGGGGACAGGAACCGCTCGGTGTTGGCCGGTCGTTGTTACTCATCGCCACGATCGCGCTGATACTCGTCAGCCTGGCGATCTCCACGCGGGTGTTCTCCGCCATTCTGTTTCTGCTGACTTTACGTCCTCTGCTGGCGTTCAATACGGAACGCCGCTGGCGCATTCCGTTGACCATGGCGGCATTTGCCTTCGCCATCACCGCGGGTTGCGATCTGGTGTACGTGTGGGATCGCATGAACACCATCTTCAAGTTCTATCTGGAAGGATGGTTCTTGCTGGCAATTGCCGCTGCGGTCGCCGCCGGTGCACTCTGGAACGGCGCCGTGCGGCTGCCGTGGCTTCGGCCTCTCTGGCAGGTCGCGCTCTCGCTACTCATCGCCGTGGCGCTGTTCACTGCCGCAACTGACACGCTGGGAGTGATCCGCACCAACCGCGTGCCGACCCCAAAACCGACGATTGACGGCATGGCGTATCTCCGCGAGAAGGCCCCGTTCGAGCTGGCCGCGTTCGAGTGGTTGAACCGGCATATTCAGGGCATCCCGGTGATCTTGGAAGCGCACGGTGATTCGTACCAGGAGTTCACCCGCGTCTCTATGAACACCGGGCTGCCGACGGTGCTGGGCTGGGAGTATCACGTCTTCCAGCGCGGCCACCCGCAGGCCGAAATCAATCGCCGCAAGAGCGACATCGAGACGGTGTACGCCAGCAACAGCAAGGACAAGGTGGCGGCGTTGCTGCAACGCTATCACGTCGCCATGGTGTTCGTCGGAGCCCTGGAGCGTCGGGTGTACGCAGGTGGCAACCTCGAGCGCTTCACGCAATGGAGCGACGTGCTGACCCCGGTGTACCGGAATCCCGGAGTCACGATCTTCGCGGTGAACGGCCGCTTTACGGGAACCATCCCTGTGACCACGATCGAGGACATTGCGCAGCCGGCACCCGAGCAGGGACCACCGCAGGACGCCCCCGGCACGCTGCATCAGCCGCGTGGCGTGGCCGTAACGCCGGAAGGCGATATCGTGGTGTGTGACTTCGGCAACAATCGTATCCAGGAGTTTGCCCGCGACTTGAGTTTCGTGCGCGAATGGGGAACCGCAGGCCAGTTGCCAGGGCAGTTCAAGGAACCCTGCGGCATCGCTGTCGGCCCGAACGGTGAGGTTTTTGTCGCTGACACCTGGAATCACCGCGTGCAGGTGTTCTCCAAGGCAGGGGAGTACGTCCGCGAATGGGCAACCAGCTTCTATGGCCCGCGCGGTGTGGCGGTGGACTCCACCGGGACGGTGTTCGTGGCTGACACCGGCAACAATCGCATCGTGCGCTTCGCCGCCGATGGACAGAAGGAGATGGAGTGGGGAGGGAAGGGACCAGAGCCGGGGCACTTTCTCGAACCGGTGGGGCTGGCCACCGATGCAGCCGGCATGGTTTACGTCTGCGACAACGGCAACGGGCGGCTACAGTTGTTCGGCCGCGATGGCCGCTTCGTCGGCGCCTTCCCAGTGAGCGGGTGGGAGAGCAAGGTGTATTCGGAACCCAACGTGGCCGTCGACCCGTCCGGCGCGATCTGGGTGACCGTGCCGGGAGCGAAAGAGGTGCGCAACTACGACCGGACCGGCAAGTTGTTGCGCACGATCACGGCCCAGAGCATTCCCGGCGTGAGCTTCAGTACGCCCATGGGGATCACGTACGACGCCGCCGGCCGTGAACTGATCATCAGCGATCTCGATCACCGCCTGGTGCGCATTCCGCTGACGCAGAAGTGAGCTGACACGGCACCCATGCACGCGACCGAGGCTCCCTCAGGGACAACGATCCAAACGACGCGTGCGCCGTTGACGTCGTCCACGCCAGTCAGGTGGCGACTGCTGCGGGTGCTGCTGCTGGTGGCGGCGCTGGCGAGCGCCGCGGCAGGCCAATATTGGCTCAGCATCCAGCACGTAGCGCTCTGGTCAGCGGAAGCATGGACGGCCGCATTGGTCTGCTTCATCCTTCTGTACATCCTCGGACGTGATGCTCGAGACCTTCCGTCTCCGAACGACGGTGCGGGCTCACGGTATGCGCAGTGGGGTTGGCTAGCGCTGGCGCTGGCTGTCGGCATCTTCTTCACCGTCTTTCGCCTCAATCAGTTCCCGCCGGGCTTGAATCACGACGCTGCTTACGAGGGCTTGTACGCCATCCGCATTCTCCATGGACTGCCCTACACGCCGTACACCCCGGAAGCCTGGGGTCGAGAAACGTTCACCTTCTATCTGCGGGCATTGAGCATTCTGCTCCTCGGCCCAACGCGGCTGGCGGTCACGCTGCCGTCGACGGTGGCCGGCATCCTCATGCTGCCCTTCTTCTTCGTCTGGGCGCGCAAGATGTTCGGCACACGCTTCGGTCTGCTGGCGACCCTCTTCCTCGGCGTGTCGGGCTGGCACCTGGTCTTCAGCCGCACCGGTTGGCGTTCCGATTTCCAGCCGCTGTTCATGACCATCACCTGCTGCTTCTTCATGCGCGGCATGCACACTGGTCGCGCGCTGGATTTCGCCCTCAGCGGCATCGGCCTGGCGGCAACCTTGAACACGTACAACGGCTCGCGTCTTTTCCCCGCGCTTTTCCCGCTCTGGCTCGTTGCCGTCCTGCTGCAGTCCTGGCACTGGCGGGGGTTTTCCCGCCAGTATTGGCGTGGCCTGCTGTCCATGGCGGCGACCTTCGGCGTCGCCATGGCCCCACTGACCTGGTATGCCGTGCATCATTGGGAAGTCTTCCAGGGCCGGGCGCACGCCTTGGCGGGCGCCAGTTCACTGTCCCAAGCCCTCGGAGCCACCGCGCTGCTGTTCAACTACCGGGGGAACGGCGACGACTTCTTCATCAACACACCGGCGCTGGAATATCCTACCGCGATATTTCTAGCCTTTGGGATCTTGTGGGGCCTCGCCCGGATCCGCGATGAGCGCGTGCAGTTCCTTCTGCTGGGTCTCGTGATCAACATCGTCCCCGGCTTGGTGAGCAAGCCGAACATGAACCGGGACGTCGGCACGATGCCATTTATCTACTTCTTCGCCGCCTTGGGAGCCATGTTCTTCGCCAAGCAGATCGGGCGGCTCATTCCCCGCGTCGGCCATGTACTGGCCGCGGCTTTCCTCGTCATTGCCGGAGCGTCGGCCATGCAAGCGACGTTTGCGCAGTACCTGGGTCAGCACCGGCGGGCGGTCTGGGGCTACTACCCCGAGACCACTGTGCTCGGGAACTACATCAAGACACTGGTGCCGCAGTACGGCATCTGGGTAGGCGGCGCGAATTTCCCGCGCGACGCCTTGACCTATCTGTCGTACACCGGCCAAGTCGATCCGATGCAGCGCAACTATACCTGGCTAGACGATGTCACCGTACTGTTGCGGATGCGCCCGGGGCTCGTAGCCGGCAAGGGACTGGCGTTTGTATTGGCCAACGAGGAACCGAGCAGCACGGTTCTGCGCCAATTGGCGCAGCGCTATCCGCAGCACCGGGTAGTCGACGTGCGTTATCCGGAGGAGGACGGCCCGGTCTTCGCCAAGGCGCTGCTGGTGAGTCCCGAAGCTGCAACCGGAATGCCTGCGCAAACGACCGCCCCGCAACCTGTGGAACCGCCGATTCCCATCGGACAATTGCATCAGCCGCGCGGTGTAGCGGCAATCGGCGATGGCCATATCTTCGTATGCGACTTCGGTAACAACCGCATTCAGGAGTTCGGCCGTGATCTGAGCTTCGTGCGGCAATGGGGCGGCGCAGGTGAGTCGCCGGGACAGTTCAACCAGCCCTGTGGGGTGGCGGTGGATCCGGCCGGACAAGTCTTCGTCGCCGACACGTGGAACCACCGTATCCAGGTCTTCTCAGCGGAAGGCAATTTCGTGCGCGCGATGGCGGCGGATTTCTACGGACCGCGCGGCATCGCGGCGGATGCGAACGGCAGCGTATTCGTCGCCGACACGGGAAACAACCGGATCGTGCGCTTGTCGGCGACCGGCCAGAAGGAGAAGGAATGGGGCGGTAAGGGCTCCGAGCCGGGACGGTTCCTGGAGCCCGTGGGCATAACGGTGAACGGCACTGGGCACGTGTTCGTATGCGACAACGGCAATGGGCGGCTACAGACCTTCACCCGCGACGGGGATTTCGTGAGTCAGTTTCCGGTGCCGGGATGGCAAAGCGGGGTGTATTCCGAACCGTATGTGACCCTCGATACGCGCGGCAACATTTGGGTCACGGTGCCGGGCGCAAAAGAGGTCCGCAGCTATGACCGCGCCGGAAAGTTATTGCGTACCATCACGGGACAGAGCCTTCGTGGCGTGACATTCGACACGCCGATGGGCATCGCGTACAGCGCCGCTAGTCGCGAGTTGATCGTCGCCGACCTCGCCGACCGCGTTGTGCGCATCCCGGACAGCCGATGAGCTGGAGGCTGACGGTGTACCTGGCAGCCTACTGCGACACCTCAGTGTCGTAGGACAACACGACGAGCACCTGGCCTCCTTCGACACGGACGCCCGGCCCGCCGGCGTCCTCGACCGCCTCGCGAATCGCGGTCGCGACTGGCAAGCCGACGGCCGCTCGGGTATCTTCCTCCGCCATGCAGAGAAAGACCGGCGTCGCGACGGCACTTCATTCCGACGCTTCGACCGTAGGTCCTTGGTCCGTGGTTCGCATCAACATGACGTCAGAGTCGCGTGCGTCGGGCAGCCCGAAGCGACCCAACCCTGTCCTGAGCCCAGTCGAAGGAGGGGAGCAGATCCGCCCAAAAGACGCGGGACGCAGCCCCGAGGAGTTGCGGAATGGCTGAACCGTTGTGGGCTCCAGTCACAGAACGGATCAAAAAAGCTCGCGTCACGGAGTTCACCCGCCGTCAGGCTGCTTGCGGGGTAGCGGTGAAGAACTTCGAGGACCTGTACCGGTGGTCCGTTGCCGAGCGAGAGGCCTTCTGGAAGGCGGTGTGGGATTTCTGCGCGGTGGTGGGTGAGCGTGGCGAACACACTCTGGTCTCCGGCAACCGCATGCCGGGAGCCCACTGGTTCCCCGAGGCGAGACTAAACTTCGCGGAGAACCTGCTGCAGGGTTGCGACGAGGAGCCCGCTGTTCTGTTCCGCCGCGAGGACGGGCTCAGGCGGCAGCTGACCTTCCGCGAGCTCCAACAGGAAGTGGGGCGGCTTCACGCCGCGTTCCGAGCCGCAGGGCTACAGCCTGGCGACCGGGTGGCCGCCATCCTGCCCAACATCCCGGAGGCCGTCGCGGCGGTGCTGGCGGTCGCGAGCCTGGGCGGCATCTGGTCCTCGTGCTCGCCGGACTTCGGTGCTGCCGGGGTGCTGGATCGTTTCAGCCAGATTGAGCCGAAGTTTCTTCTGGCAGCAGACGGGTACCTTTACAGGGGCACGCGCTTCGATTCTCTGGAGAAGCTCGCCACCATCCAGGCAGGCCTGCCCACGGTGGAGCGTACGGTGGTGGTGGCGTACACGGCCGATGATCCACCGCTGCACGACCTCCGAAATGCCGTGTTGTGGAGCGAGTTCGCGGGCGGGGAAACTCCTCCCGCTCCCCAGTTTGCGCGCTTTCCGTTCGACCAGCCGCTGTACATCCTGTTCTCATCGGGCACCACGGGAAAACCGAAGTGCATCGTTCACGGCGCCGGGGGCACGCTGCTGCAGCACGTGAAGGAACATCAACTCCATTGCGATCTGGGCCGCGGAGACCGTCTCTTCTACTTCACCACGCTCGGTTGGATGATGTGGAATTGGCTGGTGAGCGGACTCGCCAGCGGCGCGACACTGGTGCTCTACGATGGGAATCCTTTCCATCCCGGCCCCGGTGCCCTGTGGAACCTCGTGGCCGAGGAAGGCGTGACGGTCTTCGGGACCTCGGCGAAGTTCATTGACGCCTCGAAAAAGGCGGGACTTGAGCCGAGCCGTACCCACGATCTGTCGCGGCTGCGTACCATTCTATCGACGGGTTCGCCGTTGGTGCCGGAGAGCTTCGATTGGGTGTACGAGTCGGTGAAGCGCGATGTGCACCTCGCCTCCATTTCGGGCGGCACGGATATCGTTTCGTGCTTCGTGTTGGGCTGCCCGGTGCTCCCGGTATATGGCGGCGAGATCCAATGCCGCGGTCTCGGGATGAAGGTGGAGGTCTTCGATGAGAACGGCAACTCGGTGGTTGGAGAGCCGGGCGAGCTGGTGTGCACCGCGCCGTTCCCCTCCATGCCGGTGGGGTTCTGGAACGACCCGGACGGCACGCGCTACCACGCGGCGTACTTCGAACGTTTCCCCGGCGTCTGGCATCACGGCGACTGGATGCAAATCACCGAGCACGGCGGCGCGATCATTTACGGGCGCTCCGACGCCACGCTCAATCCGGGCGGCGTGCGCATCGGCACGGCCGAAATCTACCGCCAGGTCGAGCAACTCGAGGAGGTGGAGGAGAGCGTCGTCGTCGGACAAGACACCGGTGATGGTGACCAGCGGCTTGTGCTATTTGTCAAGCTGCGCGAAGGGGTCGATCTCGGCGACGCGCTTCGCAGCCGCATTCGCAAGCGCATCCGCGACAACGCCAGCCCCCGGCACGTCCCGGCAATCATCGCCCAGGTCCCCGACATCCCGCGCACCCGCAACGGCAAGGTCTCCGAAATCGCCGTCCGCGATGTCCTCTGCGGGCGCCCCGTGAAGAACACCGAAGCACTGGCCAACCCCGAAGCGTTGGAGCACTTCCGGCGTGTGGAGGAGCCGGAGAAATAACCTGGCCACGACGTGTGAGTGCACGGGCTGAAAGCCGCGGATCGTTTCCGTCGATCCCTTGCGCAGCTCAAGGGGGGCAACCTGCAAGCACCGCTGCCTCTCGAGATGGTTTTGAGCAGCGTGCGGCGCCGCTCTCCGTTAGACGTGATCCGAGGCAGGGGAAAGTTGCCGGAACGTTCCGATGCGCAGTTCGCGCCTGGAGGAGCGAGGCCACGCCCGTAGCTCGACGGCATCGAAGCATGGCGTCTCGCGTACCGCCTATGGCTTTGGGCGCCACAGTAGGCTAAGGAAAGCCGGTCTTGCGGAGCCGGTCACCTGTGGCCGGCGGTATCGGACGAACACTCAGAAGGAGATGAGACATGATCGAGTTTCAGCCTGGAAACCTTAGGGTTCCCAAGTGGACACGTCCCGTGTTCATGGTTGCGGCGGGAACTACGGACTACCGCAAGCGCTATCCACAGAAGAAACTCGAAGAGCTCTGCATGATGGCGTTTCGGATGCTGCTCGAGGAAAACGACCTCAAGATGGATCCGCTGGCGGTCAAAGGGCTGATCAACTTCGCCTGCTACGGCGAGTTCGCCGATCACTTCCAGGATCAGCTGCTCTGCGAGGCCAAGGTGCACGACTACCTGGGACTCGACCTGCTTCCCAACCTCGGCATCAAGACCGGCGGGGCGACCGGCGGTTCGACATTACTGACCGGAGCAATGGCCATCGCCAGCGGAATGGCCGACTGTGCCCTCGTCCTCGGTTGGGAGCGGATGGATGAAGTCCAGACCTGGACCGGCAATTACTACATTGCCTCGGCGGCCTGCAAAGATTTCGAGACGCGGTTGGCGCGCAACTACGCCAGCTACTACGCCCCGATGGCGCGCCGCTTTCAGGAGATGTACCACGTCGACGAAAGAGTGCGTGCCGAGATCGCGGTGAAGAACCGCGGCTATGCCTGCAACTCGCCGTACGCACAGCAAGCGGGCCGGCACACCATCGATGAGGTCCTCAAAGGCGAGATCGTCTCCGACCCGCTGCGCTTCCTGGAGTGCTGCGCGATGAGCGTGGGTTCTGCGGCGACGCTGCTCTGCTCGGAGGAGCTGGCGTTCAAGCTCACCGACAAGCCGGTACGGGTCTACACCGCCGGCGGATCGCACACGTTGCGGACCGGCGACCGCCGGCCGATGCGCATCCCGCTGCTTCCCAATGAGACAGAGGAGGATTACCGGGACCTCTACAAGGAGATGGAGAAGCAGGACGGACGCTGGCCGGGCTTTGAAAGCTTCGGCGCCACCCGATTCGCGGCCTACATGGCCTACCGCATGGCTGGGGTCAAAAATCCCATCGAAGATCTCGATCTGGTCGAGACCCACGACGCCTTTACGATCTCTGACTTGCAAACCTACGGCGATGTCGGCCTCACCCTCTACGGTAAAGAACAAGACTACGTCACTTCGGGTGAGTGCTACCTGAAGAATCCCCACACCGGGAAACAGGGGAAGTGTCCGGCCAATCTGTCCGGCGGACTGCTGGGTACGATGCACGCGGTCGGAGCCACCGGGATCTTCCAGGCCGGAGAGGTGTTTTGGCAACTTCAGGGCAAGTACGACAAGTTCCACGGTGATCCGAAGCTCTGGGAGCGGTACGGAAAAAAGAAACCCGACGACTGGCAGAGCCTGCAGGTGAAGAATCCACGACGCGGTTTGGCGATCTCTCATGCGGGCGTGGGCAGCCACGTCGTCTGCTCGATCCTCGAAAAGGTGTGAGGGCTGCGCCCCGCGTCCGTGCGGCGGGTCCGCTCCCGTTGGTCGCTATGAGCGTCTACTGAGGCTCGCGTCATGTACCGAACGCCCGATTTGACCACAAGCTCTGAGAGGAGAATCACAATGGGTGACAAGGTTCAGCTAAAAACCCGTCCGTCGCAGATCACGGCGGTCGACGACGTCTGGTTGCTGCATTTCCCACGCTTCGGTGAGGAAGGCACGCACTATCACACCTACGGGATGCTGACCCCGTATTTCCGCGGCCTGGGCGAGGGCCGGTTGATGGCCACCCGCTGCGTCAACGCGCGCTGCCCCATCAGCAAGGGGCGCGGTGACCTCTGGCTGCCGCCGCGTGCCGATTGCCCCGATTGCCATCAGCCGATGGTGTGGGAGCAAGTCAAGGATCCCAAGGGCTACATCTATGCCTACACGCACGTGGAGCGCGGCGGCACCGGGCTGGAGATCGAGTGCCCATACTATCAGATCGACGTCAAGATCGAGGGCGTCGGCACGATCATCAAGAGCTACTTGCTCGACCGCAAGCCGATCAAGATCGGCGACAAGGTTCGGGCCGGTTTCCGCACCGGCCCGAACGCTACCCACACGTGCCTCGACCTCCACTTCGAGCTCGTCTGACGCGCCCTTTCTGCACTCACATCCGATACACGCCCGATCGCGTATCCGGCACCGGCGGGTTCCCTGCCCGTTGCCACCGGGGCGAACTCGTGATAGCAAAATCTGGCTTTTTGCCGCTAAGGTCAATGGGGAAACACGTTCAGGACGGACAGCGCAACCGGGATATCGTCGCCGTGGTGAATCGCATCCACCACCGGCTGGACTTTCGTTTTCCACCGTTTCGCTTCGAAGATTTCCTTCGGGTTTTTGAGACCTACAAGATTTTCGAAGTCGACATGCCGCTGGGTCTCGATGGGCGAATCTTCTTGACCCCGGATGGCGAACAGAAAACCATCTACCTGCGCAAGGACAACCCACGCACCCGGCTGCGATTCACGTTGGCGCACGAGATCATGCACGCGGAACTGCATTTCCGAAGCGGCCACTTGCAAAACCTTACCGCCTGCCGCACCTCGGAGCACCACCGCGACGGGCGGCGTAACGTCTTTGAACGCGAGGCTGATCTGGGTGCGGCAACCTTACTGATGCCGCTGTGGATGATCGACCGCCACCTACCCTATCGCATCAGGCGGGAGTATCCTGATTCCGTGGTCAAAGACATGGCACGTCTGTTTCGGGTCAGCGAAACCGCGATGCGCATCCAACTGAAGAACTACGCTGCACACCCCGGGGAAATTGTCGCGCCCTAGGTAGCACCCTCACCCTCACCCTGACCCTCTCCCGGAGGCGAGGAAACCGACCCGCGTGCGTTGCCGAACTTATGAACCGGTGCATTGAGCCCTCAGCCGGATCCCGCGTGGGCGTGCGATGAAGGTTCTGTATTTCGACACGTTCGCTGGCATCAGCGGCGACATGACCGTCGGCGCGCTGCTGGCGCTCGGGCTCCCGCTTGAACAGCTCCGGAGTGAGCTGGCGCAACTCTCCCTCGGCGGTTACTCGATCGCAGCGACGCCGCAACGTGTCCATGGGATCTCGGCAACCAGGTTTGAAGTCCAGGTCTCGCCCAGCGGGCATCCGCATCGGGCGTTCCGTGACATTCGGCAGATGCTCGAACGAAGCGGGCTGCAACCGGCGGTGCAGCGTGGCGCGCTAGCGATCTTCACCAAGCTGGCAGAAGCGGAAGGGCGGGTGCACGGCGTCGAGCCCGATGCCGTCGAGTTCCACGAAATCGGGGCCGTCGACTCGATTGTCGACATCGTCGGGACAGCGATCGGCATGACGTGGCTCGGCAACGAAAGGGTGTACGTTTCCAGGCTCCCCCTCGGCTCCGGCGTGGTGCCATCGCAGCACGGCTCACTGCCCGTGCCCGCCCCGGCAACGGTCGAACTGCTCCGCGGCTTCGTAACGCAACCCGGCGATGGCGACGGCGAACTGGTCACCCCCACTGGCGCCGCCATCATCGCCAGTCTGGCGGTCCCGGAGCCGGCTCCCGAGCTTCGTATTCAGGCCGCCGGATACGGAGCCGGGAAGCGCACCCTGCGCGACAGGCCGAACCTTTTACGCGCCATTGTGGGCGAGAGCGTCGCGCCTACCGGGCGAGACGACGTCGTCGTCATTGAAACTACCATCGACGATTACAATCCGGAATTCTACGAGCACGTCATGGATCGGCTCTTCGCAGGCGGGGCGCGTGACGTCTATTTCGCGCCGGTGCATATGAAGAAGAACCGGCCGGGCGTCTTGCTGACCGTTCTGTGCACCGAAGGCGAATGCGAACGGCTCTCGGGCATCGTGTTGAACGAAACCTCAACCATCGGCCTGCGCTACTATCCCGCCCGGCGACTGGTGCTGTCCCGAGAGACCCGGGAGGTCAGTACTCCGTACGGAACGGTCCGGGTGAAAATTGCCCTGAGTCCGGGCGGCTACGAGAACATCGCGCCCGAGTACGAAGACTGCAAACGACTGGCGCAGGAGAAGGCCGTTCCCATCAAGCTCATCTATCAGGCTGCGCTGGCCGCCGCACAAGACTCAGCACGGAACAAGTAGATCGTCGATCCGCACGCGCTCCGCGAACACCTGCGCCAGCCGCCGCCGAGTCTCCGCTGTGGCACTGATCTCCCCCAGGTGCGGCACGACGCCGATTGCAGGGCCAAGCAGCCGGCCCAAGGTGTCCACGTTCGATCGGGCCGCTTCATCGCTCTCAGCGCTGAGGAAATTCACCACGTAGCCCAGGACGCGCAGGCCGATGGCTTCGGCGTAACGCACGGTCAACAAGGCATGATTGATCGCACCGAGCCGTGACCCAACCACCACCAGGACCGGAACGTCGAGACGCTTGGCCAAGTCAGCGAAAGTCAGAGTGGGCGTCAGCGGCACGAGTACCCCTCCCGCACCCTCGATCAATGAAACATCGTGCGCCGACGCAATGGTCTTGTAACACCACAGCAGACGGTCCAGATCGATGATCACGGATTCACGCTCAGCAGCAACCAACGGGGCCAGCGGCTCGCGCAAGCGGTAGGGGCAAATCGTTTTCAGTTCGGAGCGACAACCTGAAAAGAATTGCAGACGACCGGCATCGAACGTAAGGGGCCGATCATTGAAATCAGGAGGGCAGCCGGTTTCCGCCGGCTTGTACACCCCTACCCTCCATCCCCTCCGGCTCAAGGCCGCTGCGATACCGCTGGACACCGTGGTCTTGCCGACCCCGGTGTCCGTGCCGGTTACAAAGATACTTTTGAACTGCAAGCGACGACCTGCCTCTCAGCAGGTCTCATTTAGCAAAACCAAGGCGGGAAAGAAGCGGAACCTACGCTGCCCTAACTCACCACCGCCCATAAGGTCCACGCAACGATACCCCAGAGCGCCAAGCTGACGACTGTTCCGGCCACAAACCCGAAGAACGGAATGTCGCGTGTGTCTTCAGGCGCCAGATCATCGGCTCTCCATGACGTTCGGCTGTAAACCAGCTCCATAATAACCCTCCGGGGTTTTCTCACAGCAACGGTTATGCCATCGGGGGGGTATCCTGGCACAACGGCCAGGCGAGCGAAGACGGGGCTGATTTGAATGCGAAGACTGCAAAGAATTTCTTAACTCCGTGGGAAGGGGGACAGATCAGCACCCTTCTGTAGCCTGGATGATCGCATCGCGAGCAACTTCGCAGAGGAAATCCGCTTGGCCTTCGGTAAGGCAAAGCGGCGGCATCAACACAATTACGTTGCCGAGCGGGCGCAGAATGACTCCCCGTTTTCGAGCTTCCATGGTGGTACGCAAGCCCACACGCGCTGAAGCAGCAAACGGATGTCGATTGTCGCAATTTTGCACCAATTCGACTCCTACCATCAGTCCAAGCTGTCGTATATCGCCGACATGGCGTAACGACATAAAGTCACTCTCAAGCCTCCGGCGCAGTTGCTGGCTGCGCCTATTCACGTTCTCAAGCACCCCTTCGTTCTCAAAAACATGCAGACTTGCGAGTGCCACCGCGCAAGAAAGTGCATTACCCGTGTAGGTGTGACCGTGAAAGAAGGCCTTGAACTCCTCGTACGGCGCGAGAAAGGTCTGGAAGATCTCTTCAGTGGCGAAGGTTGCGGCGAGGGGAAGATAGCCACCAGTGATGCCCTTGCCGACACACATGAGATCCGGTTCGACCTGCTCATGCTCGACAGCGAACATCTTCCCCGTCCGGCCAAACCCGGTGGCGACCTCGTCACAGATCAACAGGACGCCGTGCTGGCGGGTCAGTTGGCGGAGCGCCCGCACGTAGCCGGAAGGCTGCACCCACATGCCAGCGGCACCCTGCATCAGCGGCTCGATGATGAGCGCGGCGATTTCATCGCCTTTGCATCCCAGTAGCGCCTCGGCCTCCGCGAGCGCGCTTTGCAGCGCTTCCTCGTCGTTCATCCCACGCTGCCAGCGGTAGACATGTGGTGGGTTCAGCCGATGGCACGGAAAGAGCGCGGACCCGAAGAAACGGTGGAAGGTCTCCGAGTATCCCACACTGACGGCGCCAAGGGTATCGCCGTGGTATGACTCGGACAGGGCCGCAAAGCGCGTCCGCCTAGTCTCTCCTCGGAGTTGCCAGTATTGCAGTGCCAACTTCAGCGCGATTTCCACCGCCGTCGCACCAGCATCCGAATAGAACACCCTGGTTAAACCGCGTGGGGCGATTTCCGCTAACTGTTTGGCGAGGACGATCGACGGCACGTTCGCCAGTCCCAGCAATGTGGAATGCGCGATTTGCTCTGCCTGCTCGTGCAGGGCTCGGTCCAGTACAGGATGGCGATGTCCATGCACGTTGCACCAGAGTGACGACACCCCATCCAGGTAGCGCTTGCCGGAGACGTCAATCAGGTACGCCCCTTCGCCGCTCGCAATGATCAGCGGCTCCTCGGCCAGCCACTCCTGCATCTGGGTAAACGGATGCCACAGATGGGCGTGGTCCCATCTCGCCAACTCGACAGGGTCGAAGCGAGTCACGATTCCTCCGAGAAAACCCGTCGAAAGGCCTCCACCGCAAAGGCCAGATCCTCCGGTGTGTGCGGGCTCATTGCCGTCACCCGGAGTCGCGCCGTGCCGACAGGAACGGTGGGCGGCCGGATGCCTTGCACGAACACGCCTGCGGCGAGCAAACGATCTGAAACATCCATGGCGCGGTCCGAGTCACCGATCGCTACCGGTAGGATGTGAGTTGGCCGCGCGCCGACGCTCAGACCGATCTGATTGAACCCACGGTGGAGGTAGGCGGCATTGTCTTCGAGTCGCTGTCTGCGCTCGGAATCGCTGGAGATGATCGTGAGCGCGGCAGCCGCCGCCGCAACCACCGGCGGGGGTAGGGCCGTGGTGTATACGAAGCTGCGCGCGGTATTGAGCAGCAGGTCGACCAGGGCACGGCTGCTGGCGACGAACGCGCCGAAGGTTCCCACCGCCTTACCCAGCGTACCCATTTGGATCGCAACGCGTTGCTGTAACCCCTCGGCCGCCACCACGCCACGGCCCTGTGGCCCCACGACACCCGTAGCGTGCGCCTCATCCACCATGACGAACGCACCATGACGCTCCGCCACCTCACAGATGGCGGTCAAAGGCGCCGTGTCACCGTCCATGCTGAATATTGACTCGGTCACCACCAGCTTCCGCCGCGCGGCAGTGCCGGCAAGCAAGGCGGCCAACGCTTCGACATCGTTATGCCGGTAGACACAAATGCGTGCCCCCGACAGGCGACAGCCGTCGATGATGCTGGCATGGTTCAACTCGTCGCTGAACACCGCATCCTCCTTGCCCAGCAAGGCGGCGATGGTACCGATATTCGCGTGGTACCCTGAGCTGAACAGGAGCGCCGCCTCGGCGCACTTGAACGCCGCCAGCTGCTCTTCCAGTGCATGATGCAGACGCATGGATCCAGAGATCAGGCGGGATGCTCCTGCACCGGCGCCGTAATCGACAGCGGCCTTTTGGGCCGCTTCTCGTACGACGGGGTGATGTGCCAGGCCGAGGTAGTTATTCGAGCACAAGAGCAGTGCGCGGCGGCCATCCACGGTGACCCAAGCATCTTGGGCTCCGTCGATCCAACGCAGCCGGCGCTGTAATCCAGCCGTCCGAAGAGCTTTCAGCTCACGCCTGGCAAGATCGTCGATGACCATGGGTGCTCGACGATTAGACTTGCGTGCTCAGGCTGTCAACGTCTCCACATTGGCGCGAACTGAACTTGCCTTTGCCGGCGTTGATCGGCAAAGTGGATCGTCCGAAGCAAAGCGGGGGCATGGCGGACATTCTCAATATCGGGCGTAGCGGGCAGGTTGTGCACCCGCAGGGGGCGCACGCCACCCTCAATTTGCCGTAATGCGCCGCCCAATCGCTGCGGTTGCAGTCGGGATTGCTCTGGCGGTGATCGGAACGTCACGCGCCTCCGACGATACAGCCTCATTAAGCGCCCAAGACATCTACGATGGCGCGTGCGCCAGTTGTCACGGCGTGGATGGGCGCGGTGCCCCCGAGGGCACGGCGATCACGGTCCCCCTGCCGGATTTCACTGACTGCAGCACGGCCACGCGTGAAGACGACGCGAGTTGGCTCCACTTGATCGAGTACGGCGGCGCCGGCTTGGGTTTGTCTCCACAGATGCCCGCATTCGCAAACGTTCTGACGCCCGACCAGCGACAGACAGTGCTCGATTACGTCCGCAGCCTCTGCCGGGATCCGCGTTGGCCGCGTGGAGAGTTGAACTTCCGCCGCCCCATCTTCACCACCAAGGCATTTCCGGAGGACGAGGCACTGCTGTTCGAAGACTTCGCCAGAGGGCGTGACGGCGTCCATGACTGGAGCACCGAGGCGTCGGTCGAACATCGGGTCGGCCCTCGCGGTCAAATTGAGCTGGCCGTACCGTTGGCGGTGCACGACATGCGGGGCGGCTCCACCACCGGCGGAGTTGGCGACATCACCACGGCGTACAAACACGTTCTCTACGCCAGCCTGCGGAACCGGAGCATTCTTTCCGCCGGCTTGGACTTGGTTCTCCCCACCGGCGACCGTAAACGCAGCCTCGGTAATGGCACCGTAAGCTTTGAGCCGGCACTGCTGGCAGGAAAGGAACTCGGAAATTTTGTGATGCAGGGCGAGATTCGCGGCGTCGCACCGGTAGACGAGGGTCGCGCCGACCGCGAGGTGCGCTATGACCTTGCGTTCAGCTACGCGCTGTCAAGGCTCCGCCGTGCCTGGGTGCCGGCCGTCGAGGTCGAAACGCGGCAGAATGTCACCACGGATCAGCATCACGTGCTGGTCACGCCGCAGATCTACAAGGGTTTAAGCAAGCGCGGCCACATCGCCGTTGGCATCGGCGCACAGGTTCCGGTTGCGGGCGACGCCCGGCCGTTCGACTACCGCATCGTGGGCTTCCTCCTCTGGGATTACGCCGATGGGGGGCTGTGGTGGTAGCCGGGTACTCGCTCTGGGCCGTCGTGGCTGCTAAGAACTTCCGGACCCTGTCATCGTTGAAATGTAAACATGGCTAAGCTGCGCGTGCTCTTCGAGAGTGGTGCTCCGGAACGGACCATCGAGTTCGACCCCGCCAAGGCTCCATTCCAGCATGACGGCCGGCCGGGATCGATCCTCGACGTGCTACTCAGCCATGGCGTGCATCTCGAACACGCTTGCGGCGGCAACTGTGCGTGCACCACCTGCCACGTGATCGTGAAGAACGGAGAGCGAAAGCTCTCTGAAGCGGAGGAGAACGAACTCGACCTTCTGGACAAGGCGCCGGGGCTAACTTCCACGTCGCGTCTCGGATGTCAGGCCGTCATCCAGGATGACGCGGAGCTCACCGTCTTGATTCCGCGCTTCACGATCAACGCGGCATGAGGGAGGCGGCGCGAGGGAACGAGAGCGTGGAGCGTGAGATCGACAGCCCGCAGCGCGTGACCTACGAAGCGACGGTCGAACGCATCATTGAGCGTGCACCCCACACCAAGTCGCTCTTCTTGCGTCTTCCGCCGTCGCGACGCTTCACGTTCATCCCCGGTCAATTCATTTCCTGCTTGCTTCCGCTCGACGGTGGACCTGCCATCCGGCCGTACTCGATCGCATCGAGCCCAGACGAACCCGCACTGCTCGAGATCTGCCTGAACCTCGTCCCCGGCGGCGTGGGCTCGCGATATCTGTTCAGCCTCGCGGTTGGCGCTTCCATACGCTTCACTGGGCCGTGGGGAACCTTCACGCTGGACCGGCAGCCGGAGGCGGAATGCGTGTTCATCGCCGAGGGCACTGGCATCGCACCGATCCGCCCGATGCTGTGGCGCGCACTGCAGAGCGGGTCAATCTCCCCGCTGCGGCTGCATTACGGCGCCGCGAGTGCAGCCCACCTCCTATATGCCGACGAATTCGAGCGGGCCGCGCAGGAGCAGCCACGATTCACCTTTGCCCCCCTGTTGGGCGTCCCGCTAGTCGAGTTCGTTACACAGCACTACCTTGCACGCGACACCGACCGCGCGCGCCATTTCTACATCTGCGGCGTCGGTGCGATCGTCCCGCAGCTACGCGATCTCCTACGCCGTGGCGGATACGAACGCCGCGCCGTACAATACGAGAAATGGTGACCTGCGCTGTCGAGACCGCTTCGAAACTCTCCGGTGCCAGCGTGTCACTCCGTACTGTATGGGGTCCTTCCATGCCCCGCCGCAACGGCAGGAGGTAGAACCCGCGCCCGACACAACGAACGAAGTCTCAGGGCAAGCTCAAGTTGATGGTGGCCGATCGCCCGCCTTCGAGGTAGGGATCGTTGCTGGATGTCGACAGCGCGCCGGAGCCCGGAATGGTAAAGCGGTCGATCACCAAACCGACCACCGGGACGTCCGTGCCCCGCACGACAAGGTGTGCGGTGTCGGTACCGACAGCGCTCCGGCGCAGGACAGACAGCGAGCTGAAGCGCAAGCGGTTGAAGCAGGTGACGATGGTCCCACCAGAGAACCGCTCTTCGAGCTCATTCACCACCGCTAGTTGCACGTTGGCACTCGATGGCAGCTGATCGACCAAGTCCTGCGAGCACGGCACCAACACCAAGTCGCTGTCAGATCCGGCTTGATTGGCGAGGACGTTGAAATGCAAGCGGTCCGGACATTGCTCGTAGGTGATCCCGTCCAGCGAGACGACACCAGTGAAATCGCCCGGGCTCAAGCGTCTGAAGGCAATCGCGCTGTAGCCAACGGTCTGGCCGGTAATGTCGGACATCAGCGCGCGGCCTTGCAAGGCATTATAGGAGCTGAGGCCGGCGCTCGGCATGCTTGGAGTCACAACACATTTCAACTCGCCGTCGCCGAAAAAGGGCGAAGCGATACGGCGGCCGCTCCCGCTCGCGCCCGTGCTGACCATCCATGATACCGGCTGATTCGGCGTCAGGTTGAGAGAAAAACCGATCTCGTTGCAGGTTCCGCTGCTGACGTAGAAACATTCCACCGCCACGCCGGAACCGGTGAGGTTCACCATTTCAACGCGCGTATCCTCCGTCGCGGAGGCCCGAACCAGCGGATAAATCAGCACCGCCGACGGGAGCTTTTGTGCCGGCGGCACACCAACAACCTGGTACCCGGTGGGATCCGAACTCGAGGTGGCGACCGTCGGCACCGGTGAAGCGGTAAATGTCGCCGTCGCTGTGGGTCGCGGTGTGTTGGTACCAGTCGCCGTCGGCGTGGGACTGAGAGTGAAGCTAGCCGTCGACGAAGGGCTCGGCGTGGCGGTTGCCGATGCCGTCACGGTGGGGATGGAAGTAGCCGTATATGTCGCTGTTGGGGACAGTGTGGCGCTGGGCGCCGTCGTTGACGTTGGAACGAGAGTCGGAGTTGCCGTATTCGGTGGAGGATCCGTCGGCGTCGCAGTTGGCGGCGGGGTCACCGTCGGCAGAGCTACGGTTGCTGTCGGTACGTTGCGCCGGGGCAAAAACGTGAACCGCCCATGACCGACATGGTGCATGTACAGCAAAGACAAGGCGGCCAGTATGCGGAGCAGCTCACTCATAGCATCTACGGAAAGGTCACAGTCGCGGAGCTGCCTCCTTCGAAGGAGGGTTCATTACCGGCGGTGCTGGCAGTACCATGGAACGACACCTCATCCACGACCAACCCCAGGAGCGGTCCACCCGACCCACGCACGATCACGTGCGCTGTGTCGGTACCCAAGACTGCCCGGGTGAGGCTGCCAGCGCCGATCGCCGTCAACGGGCGCTGATCGAAACACTTCAGAGTGCTGGCTGTGGAGAACTGCGATTCGAACTCGTTGTAGATGAGAAACTGTACCCCCAGCGAAGTCGGGGTTTGCGTCAGCAAATTCTCGGTGCAGGGCACGAGAACCATCTCGCTCGAAGAGGTTGGTTGATCCGCCGTGAGGACGTCGAAGTGCAATTTGCCGGGGCACTGCGCGTAGTTGGTGCCATCGAGGTTGAACACGCCGGTGTAGTCACCAACGCTGAGACGCTGAAAGCCTACGGCGCCGTAAGAGGCAGACTGCCCGTTCGACAAGGTAAAAATGGTCGCACGCCCCTGAATAGTGTTGTGGAAATCGAGATCTGGCAAGGGTGCCTGCACGGCGCACTTCAATTCGCCCGTCCCAAAAATCGGCGGAGCAGCGCTGCTCCCACTGTTGAGCCCGGAACTGGCCAGCCACGCCGTCGGCTGGTACGGCGTCAAAACGAGCATAAAGCCGATCTCGTTGCACGATGTCCCATCGATGAAGTAGCATTGGAGCAACTGGGTATCACCGGACAGGTTGACCAATTCAATGCGGGTGTCCTGGGTAATTTGCTGGCTCTGATCTTCAGACACCTGAATGAGCGGAAAGACGAGCAGGGCCGAGGGCAGCTTCTGGGCTGGGGGACTTCCTGCCCAGGCGCTCGAGAGCGACAAAGCCACTGCCCCCGAAACTCCCATCGCCTGTTTGGCCCACCACAGCAAACGCATCACTCAGCCACGCACCGCCGCATCGTAGTTGCCCGCCGAGATCAAATCAAGGGTAAAAGTCGAGTGCTACTGCGAAAAAAAGCCTGCCAGTCCGCAAGGGTACAGCAATAGTGGGTTTTTGTGCTAAGAGGCCTGCATGCCTGACTCTCCCCTGCACATCCGGCGGAGCCGACGCACCGACTTTGATGCGGTGATGAAGTTGCTGGGCGCCAGCGGCGTGCTAGTCCCGCCGCCCGATCGCGCCACGCTAAGGCGTTTCAGGCACATCGTGGCCGACCTCGGGACTGACTTCTATCTCGCTTTGGTTGACGGCACACCAGTCGGTCTCGTACACGTAACGTATGCGCGGGAACTCGGGCATGGACCTCGGGCCGGACTCAACCAGCTTGTGGTTGCGGACTCGTTTCGGCGCCGCGGCATCGGCGCAGCGCTACTCGATTTCGCCACGTGCCGTGCCCGCAAGCGCGGCTGCGCGATGCTCTCGTGCACGTTGCCGGCGACGGGCACCCTTGCCCGTGAGTTCTTCGCGATGGCCGGTCTTGAACCGGCCGGCGAATACTTCGTCAAGAGGCTGGCCAGTGATGAGTGAGCATCCGTTGCGCGAGGCCTATCGTGGCTGAGTTGTCCAAAGCCATCGCGCGCCTCATGGAAGAGCGCGAGCGCGCGCAGCCGCAGGTGGTATCGGCGGACGTGCCCAAATTGCGCCAGGTCCTTGACGCAGTTCGCGCCAAAGTGACAGTCGGAGAACGCCCGCTGGCCGAGGCTTTCGCCTGCCAGCTGTTTGACAAGGATGGTGCGGAGTTCCTCGACGAGCGGGACGTCAGCGAATTGGCCGCGATGGCCGTGGTGGCTTTCCGATTCGTCGCCGAGCGGAGTCAGGAGGAGCCCCGGGTACGCGTGTTTGATCCGGATATGACTCGTGAGGGCTGGGGAGCGCCGTGCTCAGTCGTCGAAAGCATCCTGCGCGACCGCCCCTTCATTGTCGACACGATTCAAGAGACCCTGCGCCGCTCCGGTTGCATCATGCATCGATTGCTGCACCCGGTTTTCGCGCTGGAACGGGACGGGCGGGGCATGGTGTCGGCGGTCGGCCCGGCAGGAGTGCTCGGACACAAGGAGTCATTCGTGCACGTCGAAGTCGAGCGCGTGCCCGATCCCGAAACACTGGCCGCTCTGCTCCAGCAGCGTTTGACCGAAGTCGTCCTCGCCACCGAGGATTACCGAGCCATGCGCTCTAAAGTGGAAGAGCTGGCAGAGGAGCTGCGCACGCGACCATTGCGGCCGCCGTGGAATGCCGATCTCGATGAGATCGCCGCCTTCCTCCGCTGGCTGGGCGAGAAGAGTTTCGTCTTTTTGGGGTACCGCGAGTATCAGTTTGCGGGAAGAGGGGCTGAGCGCACGGCCGAAGTTCGGCATGGCTCCGGACTGGGGATCTTACGCCAGGAGGATCGGTCAAGCTTCGCCACGCCGCAGCCACTGCCCGACGCGCTGCGCCGCCGGCTGAACGAACCGCCGCTGCTCCTGGTCTCGAAGACCAATGCCGAAAGCCCCGTACATCGCGCCGGGCACATGGACTACATTGGCGTCAAGGAGATCGACCAGAACGGCTTGGTCGTCGGCGAGAGGCGCTTCCTAGGCCTGTTCACCTCCAAGGCCTACACCGAGGAATCGGCGGAGGCACCCCTGCTGCGGCGTATGCTGGCCGCCATTCTCGAGGCCGAGGGCGCACTCGAAGATTCGTACGACTATAAGTCGATTGTCACGGTGTTCAACAGCATCCCGAAGGTCGAGCTGCTCGCCGCCTCGGCCCCGGAACTCCGGGCTGAAATCAAAGCTATTCTGGCAGCCGAGGGTGGCAGCGAGGTGAAGGTGCTGCAGCGCCCTGACGCCCTCGGCCGCGGCGTATTCATCGCCATCATCCTGCCACGCGAACGTTTTTCCAACGACTTGTACCAGCGGATTGAAACCCGCATTGCGCAGGCGTTTTCCGCCACCGTGCTCGAGCAGCGCTTGGTGATGGACGAACGTGATCAGGTGCGGCTGCACTTCTATCTCGCGGCCTCGCCGCAGAACGTCCGCGCCGTGGCAGCGGAAGACCTGCGCACGCAGGTCACCAGCCTGCTACGGACGTGGGACGACCGCCTGCGCGACTCGCTCCGTGAACAGTTCTCGCGTGACCAGGCACGCACGCTCGCGGATCGGTACACGAGCGCTTTCTCGAACGCGTACAAGGCCGCCACCGACATCACCCTCGCCATCCGCGACCTGCAGTGCGTCGAGGCGCTGTTGGCCACGCGAACGCCGCAGGTCGACCTCATGAACGACAGCGCTGCCGGCGACGAGCGGTTCTCTGCCCTGAAACTCTACTTGGCGGAGACGGAATTGGTCCTCAGCGATTTTCTGCCGGTGCTCGAGAATCTTGGCCTCAAAGTGTTTGCCGAAGACGCGGTCAGCGTCGCCCTCCCGGAGCTCGGACGGGTGCGCATCCATACGTTTTTGGTCCAGGATACCGCCGGCGCGCGCCTGGATATCGCACGTGCGGCACCCTTGCTCGAGCCGGCGCTGCTGGCGCTGCAAGCGGGAGGCGTCGAAAACGACCGACTAAACGGCCTGATCCTACAGGCCGACTTGGGCTGGCGCCAAGTGGATCTGCTGCGTACGTACGTGAATTACGGGGTGCAGATCGGTGCCGCGCCCACCCGCAGCACCCTGATGCACGTACTGCTCGGCGCTCCAGGGTCGGCCCGTCTTCTGTGGGAATACTTCGAGGCCAAGTTCGATCCGCTCCAGCCCACCACCATGCGCGATCGGCTGGCGCACGCGTTGCCGGAAATCGAGCAGCGCTTCATCGCCAGCCTCGATGCGGTGCAAAGCGTGGCCGACGATCGCATGCTGCGTGCCCTCTTCAGTACCGTTGCCGCCACGGTGCGCACCAACTTCTTCCGACCGGAGTTCGTTGCCTTTCAGACGGACCGGGCGCGGCCCAACGCGGCGCGCATCGGAAACGGTGGGCCGCAAGCGGCAATCGCCGTGAAGTTCGAATGCGCCCGCATACCGCAAATGCCACGCCCGCACCCGGAATACGAGATCTACGTTCACGCCCCGCACGTGGAGGGACTGCATTTGCGGGGTGCCAAGGTGGCGCGCGGCGGGATCCGCCTGAGCGACCGCCCGGATGATTTTCGCACCGAAATCCTCGGCCTCATGCAGACGCAGATGGTCAAGAACGCCGTCATCATACCAGCCGGCGCCAAGGGTGGTTTCATCCCCAAGCACCGTCCTGGAACAGTCCTCAGCTCGCCCCAGACCGTGGCGGCCTATCGGACGTTCATCAGCGCGCTCCTGGATGTGACCGACAATCTCGTTCAGGGGCGCCTGGTTCCACCAGCAGCAACCTTGCTCTACGATGATGCCGATCCCTACCTGGTGGTGGCGGCGGACAAAGGCACCGCAACGTTCTCTGATATCGCCAACGAGATTGCGGCACGACATCAGTACTGGCTCGGTGACGCCTTCGCTTCTGGCGGCGCGCACGGTTACGATCATAAGAAGGAAGGCGTCACGGCGCGTGGCGCGTGGGAGTGCGTGCGCCGTCACTTTCATGAAATGGGAAGGGACGCGGACCGCGACGTCATCACCGTCGTCGGCATCGGCGACATGAGTGGCGACGTGTTTGGGAATGCGCTCCTGCTCTCCCGCCGCTTGTGCCTGCGCGCGGCCTTCAATCACGTCCACATCTTCGTCGATCCTACCCCGGACCTGGCCCGTGCCTTTGCCGAGCGCGAGCGGCTTTTTCGTTTGCCGCGGTCGAGCTGGTCTGATTACACCGCCAACCTTATTAGTAACGGCGGCGGTGTGTTTCGCCGCGCGGCGAAGAAAGTGCCACTGTCGGAACCGGTGCGCGCCATGCTCCAGCTCGACAGTGAATACGCCACGGGTGAGGAAGTCGTGCGTGCCATCTTGCGGATGGACGCCGACCTGTTGTGTAATGGTGGCATTGGAACCTACGTCAAGGCCAGTGATGAAACGCACGTCGACATCAACGACAGCGCCAACGACTACGTGCGCATCAACGCAGCGGAACTGCGGGTGCACGTGGTGATCGAAGGCGGCAATCTCGGCTTCACGCAACGCGGCCGCATCGAGTACGCGCTCCGCGGCGGGCGCATCAACACCGACGCCATCGACAACTCCGCGGGCGTGGACATGTCGGACCACGAGGTGAACTTGAAGATCGCGCTGGCCGGGCCGGTCGAGATGGGGCACCTGACCTTGGCCGAACGCCACCAGCTGCTGACGGACCTGACTCCAGAAATCACGCACCGCGTCCTCTCGCACAACTGCCGCCAGGCCCGTATTCTCAGCCTCGATCAACTCCACAGCCAAACGCGGCTCAACGACTTCCGCGAGCTGATCACCCAACTCGAAAGCGAAGGAGTGCTCGACCGCCAGCTCGAAGGCCTGCCGGATCGCGACACGCTCCGCAATCGCCGTAGTGTTTTCGTCGGCCTGACGCGGCCGGAGCTCGCCCTATTGCTGGCGCACAGTAAGCTCTGGTTGCAGCATCACGTCTTGGCCTCGGCCGCGCCCGACGATCCTTTCTTCGAATCCTACCTGCGCGGGTATTTCCCCGAGGTGATCGATACGCGCTTCGGCCAGGCCGTGCGCAGCCACCGCCTGCGGCGTGAAATCATCGCCGTCGAAGTCGCCAATGCTCTCATCGATACGATGGGTGCGGCATTCGTCGGCCGGGTCGTCCGTGATACCGGCACCGACCCCGCAACGGTAGTCCGCGCCTGGGCCCTGGCAGCCGCGGTGAGCGGCGCTGCCGACCTGTGGGCGGAGATCGGCGATGCCGATCCGGCACTGCCCGTGGCAGCGGAGGTGCACTGCTGGCTGACACTCCAGGACGCGGTCGAGCACGCCAGCAAATGGATCATCGAGACACAACCACCCACCCTGCCGGCGGCCCAGCTCGCCAGCGCCTTGGGCGCTTCGACAAGAGAGCTGCTCAACATCCTGCCTCGCGTTCTGCCGCCTCCGGCGCGAGCGGGCTTGGCAGCTGCGACTGATGCCTTGGCCAGCGAGGGAACCCCTCGCGCCCTCGCCGAACGCATCGCCCCCCTCGAACGCCTGGCGGAACTATTTGAAGTCGATCATATCGCCGGCGAACTCGATGCATCGCGCGCCATGGCGGCCGAAGCATACTACCAGGTGGATGACCTGGTCGATCTCGGCTGGGTTCGCCAAAGCCTGATGGAGCTGCCGGCGGAAGACCGCTGGGAGCGGCGCGCGGTTGAAGGCTTGATTGAAGGATTGGTTTACGCGCGGCGGCAACTGGCGCATGACGTCCTCCTTCGCTGCCATGAAGAAGGGGGCCAGGTTGAGGCGTGCCTGCACGCCTATGTTCAGGAACACCAGGCCCAGCTTGAGAAACTGCGCGCATTGGTCAGCGACATCAAGAGCGCCCGGCGCGCAACGCTCGCTGCGCTGCTGGTGGTGATGCGTGAGATCGGCCGGCTGGCCGACCGCAACGACACGTGATGGCCGCGGGGCGCGTAGTCTTCCTCGGCAGTGGCGACGCCTTCTCCGCGGGCGGGCGTCACCAAGCCGGCTATCTCGTGCAAACCCCCGGGAGTGTTTCCCTGCTCGATTGTGGGGCCTCGACTCTCACCGCGATGAAACAGTACGGCATCGATACGGCGCCGATCGACCAGATTCTCATCAGCCATCTGCACGGCGATCACTTCGCCGGCATCCCGTTCCTCCTGCTGGAGTACACCTACGAGCGACCCCGGCAACGGCCCTTGCGGATCATGGGGCCGCCCGGCACGGAAGAACGCGTGCGATCCCTGTTTTCGATCGCGTACAAAGAGCCCGCCGCCAAGCCTCTTCCGTTTTCGCTGGAGTTCATCGAACTGCTACCGGATGTCCCGGTATCGCTCGGTGAACTCAGGATCGATCCCTTCCGCGTCCCGCACCAGGAGAAGGAGATCTCCCTTGGATTCCGTCTGAACGTAGCCGGTCGCAGCATTGCCTACTCCGGCGATACCGGCTGGACCGAAGAATTGATCACGCGTTCGCGCCATGCAGATCTCTTCATCTGCGAGTGCAGCTATTTCGAAACGCGCCAGCCCTTCCATATCGACTACCCACGTCTGGCGGAGCAGCGCTCCCGTTTCGCCGCCAAACGCGTGATCCTGACGCACCTCGGTCGGGAGGTGCTGGCGCGGCGCGGCGAAGTTGAAATGGAGTTGGCGTCTGACGGGCTGGCGGTAGAAATCGATTGAGTCTGCCGCTAGGGTGAAATTGATTTTCCCGAGGAGCAAGAAGCGGTGACTCGCGACTGGCAACGTTCCGTTCGCTTTGATGGGTGTTTGAACTTCCGTGACCTCGGCGGCTACCCGACTCGGAGCGGTCGGTTGGTTCGAGCCGGTCAGGTGTTCCGGAGTGACGCGCTGCACCTGCTCACCGCCGAGGACATTGCGCGTTTCCGCTACGAACTTGGCATCGGCGACGTCATCGATCTCCGCTCCACCGCCGAATTACGCACCGACGGGCGCGGCCTTCTCGAGCGCGAGCCGATTCGCTTTTACCACCTGCCGCTATTTGACGGTGAGGCCACGGGCGGCAGAGATCTCCGGCAGGACCGCGACCTCGCCGACATTTACTTTCTCATCGCCGAGTTTGCCATGCAGCCCATTGGCAGCGTTGTCACCGCTGTGGCCGAAGCGACGGGGCCCACCGTGTATCACTGCGCCGCCGGAAAGGACCGGACCGGTGTAATCTCGGCGCTGATTCTCGGCATCCTGGAGGTTGAGGATGAGATCATCGTCGCGGACTACGCCCTCACGCAGGAGAACCTGGATGGAATCATCGAGCGGTTGCTGGCGACTGAGGGGTACCGCACGATGTTCGAATCGTTGCCGCCGGACACCATGCATGCGCGGCCGCAAACGATGATTGGCTTCCTCGAAAAGCTGCGCGCGAAGTACGGATCGATGCACGGATATGCCCGGGCCGCGGGGATATCCGACGACACGATTCAACAGCTGAAAGACCGCCTCCTCTAGCCTATCCCGGCACCAACTCCACCGGGAGTCTGGTGAAACCGCGAAAAATGAAACTCGGGTGCAGCGGGAGGGCCTCGTCATCGATCCACGGCGCAAAAGCCGGAATCGAAATGATGGACAAAAAAGAGGGAACCCCGGCATGCGGAGTTCCCTCTTTGACGACGGCCTGGTGCGCGGGCCGGACGACTACTTCACCTGCAGTTCCACGCGCCGATTCTGAGCGCGACCCTCGTCGGTGTCGTTGGAGGCTACGGGCTGGCGCTTGCCGAAGCCTTCGCTGGCCAGGCGGCCGGCAGCAACGCCGTGTTTGACGAGGTATTCCTCTACCGAAGCGGCCCGGCGGTGCGAGAGCTTCATGTTGTACTTGTCGCTGCCGACACCGTCCGTATGTCCCTGGATGGCGACGTTGATATCCTTCCGCTCCTTGAGGATGCTCGCGGCTTCATCGAGAATCACCCGGGCATCGGGCCGAATGTTCGACTTGTCGAAGTCGAAATGCACGGCGCGCAGGACGATCTTCTCCTTCGTCGGTGGAGGAAGGGCTGGAGCCTTCGCAACCGGTGGTGGCGGTGGTGGGGGCGGCGGCGCTGCCGCGGCTTCTTTGAACGACCACTTCAAGCCGACGCCAGCCGTGACCCATTCGATGTCAGCCGGTCCTTGCTCGTTGGCAACTTGGCCGACGAGATTATACGGATGTGGAGCCATGTACGCCCGGTTCCAGCGGCCGAACAAGCCCACTGACATATTCGGAGCCACATTGACATCGAGACCGCCACCCAACGAAAAACCTGGCGCCCACTGATTCAAACGCCCGCTGATACCCTTGAAGCCGCCACCCTGGCCGGTGGCGTACAGCTCCAGAAGGTCCCCAATGGGCTGCGCGATCCGTGGGCCGACCGTTGCTCCGGCCATGGTCGTGTCCCGGTTCTCGTGGTCAAAACCGCGGTGGTCATTGTCCGGTGGCTGATAATTGAAATGCAGTTGGCCCTGAATGCCGAGCCAATCGTTCAGCATGTACCCCGCAAACGGGGCAGCCGTAGCTCCCGTCTGGACGTGTGCGCGATAATTACCGTTGGTCGGCTCTGAGACGCCCAAATCCACTCCGAAGAACGGACCGCCACCCTCAGTTTTCGCTGGAGCCCGCTGGGCACGCGCCACCGGAGCAACCATGAGGAGGAGCAAGATCAAAAGGGTCAGGGAAGTTTTTTGCCGGTTCATACTATGAGATCTCCTTTCTCTCGCATGTCCAAGTTGAAGTCGGGCTACACCATATCATTTTTGCCGAGACGTTCAATATCCCCGGCCTTTGCGCCGGCAGTCTGATTGTCACTGGGGCAAGAGGGTAAAGGAGTGGATTGGGGACTTAGACCGCAGCGATCAGGAGGTATATCGCGCCAGCAATGATGGCGGTACACGGAATCGTGAGCACCCAGGCCCAGACCACGTTGCGCGCCACACCCCAGCGAACCGCCGACACACGCCGGCTGGCGCCGACTCCGACGATGGCGCCGGTGATGGTATGTGTCGTGCTCACAGGGATACCCGCTGCCGCTGCGCCAAGGATGGTGAACGCACCGGCGGTCTCGGCACAAAATCCCCCGATGGGTTGCAGCTTGGTGATCTTCATCCCCATCGTCTTCACGATCCGCCAGCCACCGAATGTCGTGCCGAGCGCGATCGCCGCGTGACAGGTCAGGACCACCCAGATCGGTACGGAGAACGTCGGACCAAGATACCCGCTGGTGAACAGCAGCACGGCGATGATTCCCATCGTTTTCTGGGCGTCGTTGGTACCGTGGCCGAGACTGTAGAATGCGGCGGAAACGAGCTGCAGCCGCCGAAACACGCTATCGACACGGGCAGGAGTGCTACGTCTCACCGAGTGGGTGACCAGGGTCATGAGCACGAGGCCGAGGATCAGACCAAGCGCCGGTGAAATGAAGACGAACAGAAAAACCTTCGTCAAGCCGCCGATCACCAACACACGCGGACCGGCGGCCGCGACGCCGGCACCGGCAAAGCCAGCAATCAGCGCGTGAGAGGAACTCGTCGGCAACCCGTAGAGCCAGGTCAACACATCCCAAGCAATCGCCGCGGCCAGTCCGGCGAAGACGACACCGTGGGTCACGGCGCTGGGGTCAATGATGCCTTTGCCGACTGTGCTCGCAACGTTGACTCCGAAACCGAATGCCGCAACAAAGTTGAAGAACGCTGCCCATAACACCGCTTGGCGCGGGCTCAGGACCCGGGTGGAGACCACGGTAGCAACCGAGTTGGCCGCATCGTGGAAGCCGTTCATGAAATCGAACGCCAGCGCGACCACGATGAGAACCGCCACCACTGCCAACGACATCTCCGCCCCCTGCCCCAATGAGTGAATTTGCGGCCTCTGCCCACGGAAGCGATGTCAGGCGTACTCGAGTGCGACGCCCTCAACCACGTTCGCCACGTCCTCGCACCGGTCGATGGCGTCTTCAAGAAACTCGTAGATATCCTTCCACTTGATGACCATCAACGGCTCTTTGCTGTCTTGAAATAAGCGCGCCACGGCGCGCCGGAGCAGTGTGTCACCTTCATTCTCGTAGCGATTGATCTCCATGCACACCTGCAGGAGCGCTTCACGGTTCTTCAAATCACGCAGCCCCATCATGGCGCGGCTGACCTCGCTGACAGCGTTGACCAGCGTACCAGCCAAATCGCACGCATCGCGGTCGACGCTGTCGATGCCGTAGAGCCACACGCGCTCGGCGCTTGCATCGATCAGGTCGAGCACATCATCGAGCCGGGAAATCAAGCGGTGGATGTCGCCCCGATCGATCGGTGTCACGAAGGTCCGATGCAGTATCTCCACGGCGCGATGCGTGATCACATCGCCCTCATGTTCCACCTCTTTGATGCGGCGCGCCTGGTCGGAGAGATCGACCGGGTTGTTCAGCATCGCTTGCAGGAGCCGCGCCGCCTCGAGCGTTTTGCCGGCGTGGCGTTCGAACAACTCGAAGAAGACCTTGCCTTCGGACGGAAAGAGGCGGGCGAACATAGCGCGGGATATTACTGTTCCCGCCGCTGAGAGTAAAGGAAGCGCGTGGTCACTTTGCGGATCGGCAAGCGTGATCACCGCCGGCCCTGCGACCGCTCCGCTGCGACGCCATAACATTTGAGCGCTAGAAACACCACCCCGGAGAACGGCTGTCTGAGGCAACCGCTTGGGTATCAAATCAATCTGGCAAGAATTTGTGCGGCCGGCACACGGCCGCAGAGTGTGCGCCTTAGGCCAGCGCGCGCTTCGGCTTGGTAATCACCACCACCTCCTGCCCATTCACCCGCAACGTACGACGATCAGCCGGCGTTTGTCGCCCGCCTTGTTTACGTGCACGCGCTTCGCGCCACTTGTGCAGTTCTTTCTCTAGGTTGCTCTTGAGCATACTGCCTCCTACTCTGCCGGAGCGGCTCAGCTTCCGACAAATGACTCCATGTTCTTCGCCCGGCTCGGGTGCCGCAGCTTGCGCAACGCCTTGGCTTCGATCTGGCGGATGCGTTCGCGGGTGACAGCAAAGCGCTGGCCCACTTCCTCCAGTGTAAAGTCCGACTTCTCCCCAATCCCGAAACGCATGCGCAGAATCTGCTCCTCGCGGGGGGTCAGGGTCGCCAACACCTTGCGCGTCTGCTCTTCCAAGCTGGTGTAGACGGCGGCGTCGGCGGGCGACACGGTTTGCCGATCCTCGACGAAATCGCCGAGCGAACTCTCTTCCTCATCGCCGATGGGCGTCTCCAAGGAGACTGGTTCCTTGACGATGCGGAGCACCTTGCGCACCTTGTCGAGCGGCATCTCCATCTTGGCGGCGATCTCCTCCGGCGAGGGCTCGCGACCCAACTGCTGCACCAGGTAGCGCGAGGAGCGCACGACCTTGTTGATGGTCTCGATCATATGCACGGGGATACGGATGGTACGGGCTTGATCGGCGATGGCACGGCTGACCGACTGGCGGATCCACCAGGTCGCGTACGTCGAGAACTTGTATCCCCGCTGGTACTCGAATTTCTCCACCGCCCGCATGAGGCCGATGTTGCCTTCCTGAACCAGGTCGAGGAACCCGAGGCCGCGGTTGGTGTAGCGCTTGGCGATGCTCACAACGAGCCGCAAATTCGCCTCGATCAGCTTTTTCTTGCCATCTTGCGCCTTATATTCGCCGCCCCGGACCACGCGCAAGGTACGTGTCAGCGCCTCGTAGTTCATGCCTACTTCGCGTTCGGCATCACCAATCTTCTTGCGCGCCGTCCGCACGTCATCAACCAGCCGCCGGGCCTCCTCGACGTTGAGATGCAGGCGCCGGCTGGCACTTGAGGCTGCACGAGAATCCTCCGAGCGCAGTTTGCCACCCACCTTGACGATCTCACTCACCGAGCGGCCGCTCCGGCGCTCGCAACGCGCAATGAAGTCCTGCTGTTGCCCGATAAACCGTGCAGCCATTTTGAGTTTTTCGACAACGATCCCGATGTGCCGCCGGCCGATTTCCAGCTCCTCAAGGGCCTTCGTGATGCGCCGATTCAGCAGCGCCGAGCGGCGCTCGGCCTCGCGGGCCGTCCGCGGGTGACTGCGGCGCTGCCGGACCGCCTCTGCGGCCGCGTTACGATCCGTCACCAAGCGGCGCAATCGCTCCAACTGCTTCAGGATCACCCCTTCGGGTTCCTTCTCGACGGGTTCGACGGATTCCGTGTCTTCCTCTTCCGCCTCCTCGTCAAGCAACTCTCGTTCCGAGATCTCGCCAGCCTTTATTCGGTCTGCAAGATCGAGCAGGTAGGTGATGAGGAATGGAAGCGCCAGCACTTCGTCACGAACGTCGCGCTCCCCAGCCTCGATTTGCTTCGCAATCTCGACTTCTTGTTCTCGGGTGAGGAGGGAGACCGCGCCCATCTCCTGTAGGTACATCCGCACCGGGTCGGACGTATCCTCGCCGAAGGTTTTCTCCTCACGCTCCTCTTCTACCCACTCTTCCTTTTCATCATCCTTGGAAAGGGTCGGCTCGGCGATGGCATCGACGGACTCCACATCGATCTCACCCAGCATCGAGATGGCGCCCTCAATCTCGTCGGTCGGAGCGGCATCGTGCGGCAGGGCGTCGCCGATTTCTTCGAACGGGGTCACCGCCGGCACTTCGGCTTTGGGGGATTTTTTTCCTCGCTGCTCGCGTTTTCTCTCCATGCCTCGCTCTCTCGTGCCGACTCCTACAATCGGGAGACCGAAACGGCTTCAGGGGAGGTCCGGACTACGGGATTCCTCGAAGCTATACACTTCTGAGGCCTGCGCACAGCTATGCCTGGTCAGATCCGGTTGCCACCGAAGCTCTTCGCGGGTTTGAGCTTCACACCCAGGGGCGCCTTCTAGGGGGAGGAGTACTCACTTATCAGACGAATCTTAGCTTGGAAAAGCATTTAGACAAGGTCATGGGTGGTAGTCAAGGCCCTTCCCGCTCTGCCCGAATCTTTTTTTGATCATCGTCCACCGGGCATTAGGGGCTGTCGTCTATCGTGCGGCGCTGCAGTAGGCAAGCGGCAGGGCGTGCGCCCCCGCTCACCTCCACGCTCGCGGCCCCTGCGGGATCGGAGATCATGACCGGCCCGATCATTAGTAGTGCCGGACATGACCGTTGAGCAGGTGATTGCGGAACAGTTCTTGCCCTTATCTCGGTGCCGCGCGAAAAGTGGTTGCCTCCGACAGCAGACGCCTGCTACTCACATTCAGCCACGGCAGGGCGGATTAGAGGAAGCGCCGCAAGGGCCGAGAAGAATTAATAGCCCGCGTATTTACTAGTCGGAAATGGCCTGCTAGCTAGCTGTCCGCTGGCAGAGGGGATCGATGGCAGCACCGAGGGATTCTAATCACGCTGCGTCACACGAGGGATTTCTCACACGGCTGCGCGCCGCCACAGGGCAGCCACTGGCGGCAGGCGATGCATTTGCCGAAAGCTTCCTGCTCAGCCGGTTGAGCGACGCCGTGCAGTGGGCCCGGAAATATTCGTTCTTCCCTTATCCATTCGTCACGGCCTGCTGCGGCATGGAGTACTTCTCCGCCGCGGGGCCGCGCTTCGATCTCGACCGTTTCGGGGCCGCGTTGCCCCGCTTTACGCCGCGACAATCTGATCTGTTGATGGTGGTGGGCACGATCTCCCATCGGCTGGCGCCGGTACTGCGGCGCGTCTGGGAGCAGATGGCCGAGCCCAAATGGGTGGTGTCCTTCGGGGCGTGTACGTCGTCGGGTGGCCCGTACAACAACTATGCGGTGGTGCAAGGCATCGACACGATCATCCCGGTCCATCTCTACATCCCGGGCTGTCCGCCCCGCCCGGAAGCCGTGCTGGACGGTCTGATCAAACTCCAGAAGCGTGTGCAGGAAGAACGCGGAGGGCAACCGTTGCCGCACGTGCACGGCAGCGGGCGGTTGATCGAGGACTGAAACGCCATGCCGACCATCACGATTGACGGCCGAGCCATTGAAGCACCAGCAAACGCCATGCTGCTGCCGGTCGCGCTCGAGAACGGCATTCACATCCCGCACTACTGCTGGCATCCGAAGCTGTCCATCGACGGCAGTTGCCGCATGTGCCAGGTGGAGGTCGAAGGCAGCCCGAAGCTCGTCATCTCGTGCAATACGCCGGTGCGCGACGGCATGGTCGTACGGACGACGACGCCGGCGGTACAGAAGGCACGGCGCGCGGTGCTCGAGCTGCTGCTGGTGAACCATCCGCTCGATTGTCCCATTTGCGACAAAGCCGGCGAGTGCCTGCTGCAAGATTACTCCTTCACCTTCGGCAGCCGGGAGGGGCGCAGCCGCGAACCGCGGCGGAAGCTGCAGAAGCGCAAAGATATCGGCCCGCGCATCGTGCTCGATCAGGAGCGCTGCATCCTCTGCCGGCGCTGCGTGCGCTTCTGCCGCGAGATCACCGGCACCAACGAGTTGGGCGTGTTCAACATGGGCGACCGCTCCGTCCTCGACATCCTGGACGATGCACCGCTCGCCAATGACTATTCGATCTGTACGGCGGACATTTGTCCCGTCGGCGCGCTGGGGAACAAGGAGTTTCACCACCGCCTGCGCGTGTGGTTTCTCAAGAAAACGCCGAGCGTCTGTCCGAATTGCTCCAACGGCTGCAACATCACCGTGGATCATTATCGTGAGCGCATCTGGCGGCTCATGCCGCGGCGCAACGACGCCGTGAACCAGACCTGGATGTGCGATGCGGGACGACTCAATTACCGCTACGTCAACAGTCCAGATCGTTTGCGCCAGCCCCTCGTGCGCCGTAACGGACAGCTGGAACCGTGTGAGTGGGAAGAGGCCCTTTCCACCGCAGCTTCACGCCTGCGGCGCACCGCCCGTGACAGTGGGGGACGGGGTCTCGGAGCAATCGCCTCGCCCCACCTCACCAACGAAGAACACTTCCGTTTCTGGCAGCTGTTGCAGGTCCTGGGTGTGCCGAACGTCGATGTTGCCGTACGCACCGGGCCGAGCGACAACCTCCTGATCAAGGCAGAGAAGGCGGCAAACGCGCGGGGCGCGAGAGACGTCGGACTGCGGCCGAGCCCCAACGGCCTTGGCCTCCCAGCGCTGCTGGAGGCGGCCGCCAGCGGGCGCATCACGACGTTGTACGTGTGCGGACCCGATCTGTGGGAGACCGCCGATCGCGCCTTGCTCACGAAGGCCATCGATCGGCTCGAGTACCTGATCGTGCAGGACATTCTCCGCTCACCGCTGGTTGAGCGCGCCCACCTCGTCCTGCCGTCGCTGACGTTCGCGGAGAAGGTCGGGACGTTTACCAACCACGCCGGGCGGGTACAGCGGCTGCAGCATGCCTTCGAACCCCTGAACAGCCAACCAAGCGATGGGGAGATTTTCAGCCGCCTCCTCGGGCAGCTCAGTGAAGGTCGCTGGACCTTTCAACCGGAATCGGTCCTCGAAGAGATTGCCGCAGCGGTGCCGGCGTACGCCGGACTTACCTACGCGGGCGTCGGCCCGCTCGGCATTGCCGTCGTGGAAGCGAGTGCGGGAGCAGCCACCTGATGGCGGCGCGGGCGGTTTCCGTTTCACGGCCGCAGCCGATGCAGCAGCACTTGGGGCGCGCGGCCCTGGCGGTGCTGGTCGGGATGTGGGTCACCAATCGTCATTTCATGCGCAACCTATGGGGTTTCATCCGCCGCAAGCCGACGGTCTTTACTGTCCAGTTCCCGGAGCAACGGCTGGAACTTCCCAACGCCTTTCGCGGCATGCCGGTTCTCGTGCAGATGGACAACGGCAAGGAACGCTGCGTGGCGTGTGGGTTGTGCGAGTGGGCGTGTCCTACCGACTGCATCACGATTTTCCCGGCGGAGACTGCCGACGAGATCGAACGCTATCCAGCGGTATTTGACATCAACCTCTCACGTTGCATGTATTGCGGCCTGTGTGAGGAAGCCTGCCCGGAGGAAGCGATCGTCATGAGCCAGCGCGTGGAGGTCGCCACCTACACCCGGCGCGCCATGCTCTGGCACAAGGAAGACCTGCTGGTCCCCGTCTCGCAGCTCGGCAAACGCCTCGAACACCTGCGCCGCGGCTACGACCGCTAGCTGAAAGCTCGAAGCCGATGGCTGAACCTGTCGTTCAAAGCCCGCCCGCCCCAGCCCATCCGATTCTGGATCGCCTGCAGGCGCAATTTCCACACGATGTGACCGGCGTCGATCTGTATCGCGGAGACGTCAGCGCCAGCATAGCGCCGGAACGCATCCTCGACGTGGCGCGCTTCATACGAGACGATCCCGCGCTGCGTTTCGATATGCCGCTGGACGTCACGGCCGTCGATTATCTGGGACAGCAGCCGCGCTTCGAAGTGGTGTATCACTTGTATTCCACCACACACCATCACCGGCTGCGGCTGAAGGCGCGCGTGCCGGAAGACCGCCCCATCGCCAGCGTGACCCCCGTCTGGGTGGGCGCCAACTGGCTGGAGCGGGAAACGTACGATATGTACGGCATACGTTTCGCCGGTCATCCGGATCTGCGCCGCATTTATCTGTACGAGGAGTTCCAGGGGCATCCCTTGCGCAAGGACTACCCCAAGGACAGGCGGCAGCCGCTCATCGGCCCGGGCTCACGCCGCGGCGAGTCTACCGGCGACGAACATCCGTACTCCACCGACTTGCCGAAACCCCCGCACGGCACAGGCATGCTGGGGGCGGACCTGATGCGGGTACAGCTTGGGCCGTCCCACCCTGCTACGCACGGCACGGTGCGTATCGTCGTGGATCTGGACGGTGAAACCATCACCAACGCCGACGTGCAGGTCGGATTCTTGCACCGTGGCTTCGAGAAGGAATGCGAGAGCGGCTTCTACTATCAGGCGATTCCCTACACCGATCGCCTGAATTACAGTTCCGCGATCCTCTGCAACGTCGGTTACTGCATGGCGGTCGAGAAGTTGTTGGGGATCGAAACCACACCGCGCTGCCAATTCCTGCGGGTCCTGTCCGGCGAGATGGCCCGCATGGCCGACCACTTCCTCTGTGTCGGCGCCACCGCGCTCGAGCTCAACGCCTTCACGCCCTTCTTGTACCTTCTCCAGGCACGCGAGCTGGTGTGGGACGTAGTCGACGCTCTCTGCGGTGGCCGCGTCACCAGCAACTACATCCGCATCGGCGGCGTCAGCGCCGACCTGCCGGAAGGCTTCGCCGAACTCGCTCGAGCGAAGATTTCGAAGGCATTGAAGCTGCTCGACGACACCGAGAAGTTGCTGACCGAGAATCCGATTTTCCGCGCCCGCATGGAAGGTGTGGGCTATCTGCCGGCCGAGGAGCTGATCGCCTACGGCGTGTCCGGTCCGGTGCTGCGGGCGGCCGGCGTTGATCTCGATCTGCGGCGGGCGCAGCCATACCTGGTGTACGACCAGCTCGAATTCGATGTGCCCCTCGGAACACGGGGCGACAACATGGACCGGTATCTGGTCCGCCTCGTGGAGCTCCGACAGAGTGCCCGCATCATCGAGCAATGCTTGCGCATGGTGCCGTCTGGTCCGGTGGACATCGACGACCCGGCGACTCGCTGGCCGGGGAAGTCGAAGGTGTTCGGCCGCATGGAAGAGCTCATCGACCAGTTCAAGCTGGTCACCGAAGGGGTCAAGCCGCCGCCCGGCGAAGTGTACGTCGGCACCGAGTCGGCCAACGGTGAGATCGGCTTCTTCCTGGTCAGCGATGGCACGGGCAAGCCTTACAAGTGCCGCGCCCGCACGCCGAGTTTTTCGAATACCCAGCCGCTGGCGCGCATGATTCAGGGACGGCTGATTGCCGATCTGGTCCCGACGTTCGACTTGCTCAACATGATCGGAGGAGAATGTGACCGCTGAGCACGTCCACACGGGCGGCGCCGAGGTCTCCGGCACACGAGCAGGCAGCCGCGCTGGCCATAAGCTGTCAGACGAGTGTCGTGCAAGCATTGTGGCGCTGCGCAAGAATTACCCGCAGCCCCGCGCGGCGCTGTTGCCGGCCTTGCACCTGGCACAGGCGGAGTACGGCTATCTGCCACGCGAGATCGTCGACGAAATTGCGGGATTGCTCGACCTGCTCCCCATCCAGGTACAGGAGGTCGTGTCGTTTTATCCCATGTTCCACAGCACCAAAGTGGGACGCTGCCACATCCAGGTGTGCACCAACATCGCCTGTGCCTTGGGTGGTGCGCGCAAGCTGGTACGGCAAATCGAATCCACCTTGGGCATTCGCCCTGGCGAGGTCACGCCGGACGGCAAGTTCTCGCTTGCCGAAGTGGAGTGTCTCGGATCGTGCGGCACCGCGCCCGCGCTCCAGCTCAACAACCAGCCGTTCCTCGAACGGGTGACAGCGGATGACATTGGCCGGTTGCTGAAAGCCGACGAGCCGCTCAAGATCACGCGCGAGGCACCGGAAGTCTCGATGATACCGGAGGGCGTCGAAGGCTATCTCCTCCCGCCCAATGGGCAGGCACGCCGCGCCATCGACGACTACCTCGCGGTGGGCGGCTACCAAACCGCGCAGAAAGCTTGGCGCGAGATGCAGCCCGAAGAAATTCAAGAGATCGTCAAGGCCTCCGGCCTGCGCGGCCGCGGCGGCGCCGGTTTTGGAACCGGCATGAAGTGGACCTTCATGCCGAAGGAATCGCAGAAGCCGTGCTACCTTGCCGTCAACGGCGACGAGAGCGAGCCCGCCACCTTCAAGGACCGGCAGATCCTCCAGCGCAACCCACATCAGTTCCTCGAGGGCGTGTTGATCGCCGGACGTGCCATCCGCGCCCAGGCCGCCTATGTCTACCTGCGCGGCGAGTACGTCGTTCCCTACCTCACCGTGATGGAGGCCAGGGAGCAGGCATACGCGCGCGGCTTCTTCGGCGATAACATCATGGGCACGGGAAACAAGTTCGACGTCTACGTCACCCGCGGCGCCGGCGCCTACATCTGCGGCGAAGAGACCGGCATGATGGAATCGCTGGAAGGTAAGAAGGGTCAGCCCCGCAAGCGCCCGCCGTTTCCGGCTGCGTCGGGACTGTGGGCCTGCCCGACGACGGTCAACAACGTCGAAACGATGACCCATGTTCCAGCGATCGTCGCGCGCGGGGCCGAGTGGTTCAAGAGCATCGGCACCGAAAAGAGCACGGGCAACACGCTCTTCGGCATCAGCGGCCACGTGCGCCGGCCCGGCGTGTACGAATTGCCGCTCGGCACGCCGATGCAGGAGATCATCGAGAAGCATGCCGGCGGCTTGGCAAACGGCCGGCCGGTGAAGGCGATCATTCCCGGCGGGGTATCGATGCCGGTACTTACCGCTGACAGTATCGGCGTGCGCATGGATCACGACTCGCTGCAGAAGGCGGGCACGCTGCTGGGGACCGGTGGCATCGTGGTGATGGACGATTCCGTCTGCGTCGTGCGCGCCGCCGCCGTGATCGCGCGCTTCTTCCGGCACGAGACCTGCGGCCAGTGCACCAATTGCCGCGAGGGCACCGCGTTCCTGTACAAACTCCTCGTCCGCATCGAGAACGGCGACGGCACCGAAAAGGATCTCGACACCATCGCCGAGGTCTGCAGTTTCATGGAGGGGCAAACGATCTGTGTGCTCTCCGATGCGGCGGCATGGGCGGCCGGCAACTTTCTCAAGCGCTTCCGCGGTGAGTTCGAGCAGCACATCCGTGAAAAATGCTGCCCATTGCCGAACAGTTTTGAAATGTGAGAAGAACCGTCAGCATTCAGCTAACAGCGGTCAGCTTCGGAGATCAGGTCCCCTCTCCATCCGGGAGAGGGTCAGGGTGAGGGGATTAGATGATGGCTTCGACAAACGAGCTGAGAGCTGAGCACTGAAAGCTGTGCGCTGGAGGATGCATGCCTGGACCGATTCTTCGCAACGTAGTGGTGAAATACTTCGGCACACCGAACCAGACCGAAGGCAGCGTCAACGAGCCGCGCGAACGCGAAGAGCACGGCATGCACTTCAACGAGAAGTGGACCTACCGCGGCCCGCGGCGCGACCCCGCTGGTGCCGCCGAGCGCATCATCTATTGGCACCGCTACGACTACGTCGGCGCCATGATCCGCAAGACCAAAGACGGCGAGTGGCAGCAGGACGATAGCCTGCCGCAGGCGCTCGGGCGGCCGGCGTAGCCACCTCACTGCACATGTCCCTCCGCGATGCGGCGCGCAGCGGCTGGACAAAAACGTTCCGGCCGCTGCGGAGTTGTGCTAGAGGACGCACATGAACCACCTTGCTCTTCATGGCACCGACCGCGCTGATGTATCTCTGCTCCAGGAGTGCAAGTCGGCTGTCCGGCGGGTCGCTCCGGACGCGAGAGTGATCCTGTATGGGAGCCGGGCTCGGGGGGACCCTGAACCCCTATCGGATTACGACGTGCTGATTCTGATCGAGGGCGAGGTCCAGCCAGGGTTGGAGGATCGCATTGGTGACGCGCTGTACGAAGTCGAGCTTGAACACGGCGTGATCATCTCGGAAATCGTCCTCAGTCGACAGCGCTGGGACGAGCCCCGGTATCAGGCATTGCCACTGCACCAGAACGTTGATCGGCACGGCGTCCTTCTATGACGCCCGAGCAAGCCGACCTGGTTCGCTACCGCCTCGCACGAGCCCGCGAGGCCATGGCCGAAGCTCGTCTCTTGCTCGACGGCGGCCACTGCAATGCCTGCGTGAACCGGCTGTACTACGCTTGCTTCTATGCCGTGTCCGCCCTTTTGCTCCCTGAAGGGTACGCTTCGGCCAAGCACACTGGAGTGCGGGCGTTATTCGAACGGCACTTCGTGAAGACCGGACGGATCAGGGTGGATCTCGGCCGCACATACCGCCGGCTCTTCACGCGGAGACAACATGGTGACTACGACGACTTCGTGCAATTCAAGGAGGATGAAGTTCGGACCTGGTTGACAGACGCTGAAGAGTTCGTCAACGCTCTCACGCAAGCTGCCGAGGCGCAACTCCCGCTGAAGGAGCCGATTGAGGGCAAAGGCTGAGCCCGTCAGCCGGACCGATTGCGCAGAACCCGCACGGCGATGGCTGCGCCTGGAGGGTGGCCTGTCTTCATGCGCACCCATTCAACGCATTGTTCACCGCCACGAGGATCTCGTCCACGGTGATCTTGCCATCCTCATTGGCGTCGCCAATTTCGCACTCCGACATTTCTGCGTTGCCGAGGGTGATGTTCACCATCGTGATAATCTCGGTCACGTCCACCGCTCTTATCCCTGGGGGACGCCACTCCCCTCAATCCATGCACTGCCCGAAGCTGTGCAACGTGACGGTCACGCAATTCGTACACGGGCGCTTGACAGTAAAGATACCGCCATTGCAGGAGTAGAGGGCGCCGTAGTTCGGGGGCGTTCCGCCCGTGTCCACGTGGCATCCGTACCACCATTCGTGGTCGATGATAGAGAGGCCGCAATAATCATGCATGCAGCTCAACCCGCACACAGGGCTGCTCGGCAGCGTTGCCGGTGAACTCGGTTCGGGATGAATCCAGCACTCGGCGTCAGGGTCGCTGAAGAATGAGGTGACCTCGTCCCAGCCGACACTCCCGATGGGAACGGGCATGTTTTGCTGCATGTAGTTGATCGAGGTGGAAAGCACGCTCGTCACCACGGCAACGTGCCCCACGGTTTCACCCAGCCACACAGCCCAGACCACGAGGTCACCCGGGACCGGAGCGTGACCGGCGGTCGCGCGAAAACCGGGTCGCCACACCGAGTACGCGGCCATAGTGGCAGCTTTTTGGCACATCGAAGACGCAGAATTCAACATCACGTTGTCAATGTTCGGGTGCTGAAACGCGTCACGCATGAAGCGATTGCCGAGCTCGTCGCACTGGTAGAAGCCGTTGCCGGACGGCGGCTGGCAGTATGCGGGGATGCCCAGGAATGTGGCGCCCACCGTCCCTGATGTTTGGTTCCCACACCCGTAGACGACGAGGCCATCATTGGGACCGCCACTGCATCCGTTCAGCGCGTTGTTCACTACGGTGAGAATCACTGACACATCCGGTGTGACGCCTGCGGCAAGCCCGCTTGGGCACGTCCCGCCGTTGCCGAGCGCCATGTTCACAAGGGAGAGGATCTCGTCGGCCGTGACATCGCCGCTGCCATCGCAGTCGCCTTCACACGGAGGAGGTCCGGGCGAGTTCGCCTCGTACGCGCCGATGGAGCAGTTGGCGGCGCCCGTACCGGGCCGGATGAAGCCGCGCTGGTCGAGATTACCCACGGCCGCCGTACCAGTGGTCGTCGAACATACGCTCTCGTCGCCGGCATTGATGGCAGGGCTCGCCCCCGTGCACGAGACGGGGGTGCCCACGGCCGTGCACAGCGCCACCGTTAGCGTCGGGCCACCATTGTTCTTGAGCCCGGCGGGCTCGAGCTGGGGGTTGGTGTTACAGAACGAGCGGCCGCTGGTACTGGTGCAGCCGGTGCCCGTGAAACCACACGTCGTGCCGTCGTCGATGTTGTGACCGCCATCAGTCACGCCGCCGGCGCAATTGCCGCCCGAGGTGCTATTGGCGAGGATAGTGTTGGTGACGGTGACCGTGCCGATGGCATTGGAGATGCTGCCGCCGCTATTGCCGGAGAAGGTGCTGTTGGTGACCGTCAGCGTGCCGCCGTTGGCGATGCCGCCGCCGTTGCCGTTGGTGCTGTTGCTGGTGAAGGTGCTGTTAGTGAGTGTCAGCGTACCGCCGTTGCCGATGCCACCGCCGCCGTTGCCCGCGCTGTTGCCGGAGAATGTGGTGTTGGTCACGGTCACCGTTGCCGGCTGACTATGGATGCCGTCGCCCACTATGTTTAAGATGCCGCCGCCGAGGGACTCCGCGCTGTTGCCGGAGAAGGTGCTATTCTTCACCGTCACTGTCCCCCCATCGCCGTTGTAAATGCCGCCGCCGTTGTCGGCGCTGTTGCCGGAGAAGGTGCTGTTGGTCACCGTCAGCATGCCGCTGTTGACGATGCCGCCACCGCCCCCCGCGGCGGTATTGCCGGAGAAGGTGCTGTTGGTGACCGTCAGCGTGCCGCCGTTGTTAGCGATGCCGCCGCCGATCGCGCTAATTGCCGTTAGCGATCGTCAGGTTCTGGACCGTGAACGCAACGCCAGTGCTAACAGAGAACACGCCCACGCTGTTCCCGCCGCTGATCGTGATCAAACTCCCGCCATCAATGGTGGTGTCGGCGCTAATGGTCTTGGTGCTGGTGACGGTAATCGTCGCAGCATCCCCGCAGTTGAAGGTCACCGCACCGTTGAAACTCGCACCGCGGGGGAGGCAGGCATCCAGCGCCGACTCGGTGCAGCTCGCAGTCGTGCCCGTACCCACAACGCACGGGGCAATGGCGTCGGCCTCGTAAGCGCCAATCGAACAACTTGTATGGCCGATGCCGGGGCGTTCGAAGCCACGTTGGTCGAGGTGGTTCACGGGCGGGGCCGCGCAGACGGACTTGTCGCCCGCGTTGATCGCCGGACTGGTCGCCTGGAGCGCGATGGTTTGAGTAGGCCCGCCATTGTTGGCCAAACCCGCCGGGGCGAGCATGGGGTTCGTATTGCTGAGAGAAGTTCCCGAGAAGCCACACGTCGTGCCGTCGTCGATGTTGTGGCCGTCATCAGTGATAGTCCCACTGCAATTGCCGCCCGAGGTGCTATTGGCGACGATGCTGTTGGTGACCGTCAGCATCGTGCCGCTGTTGTAAATGGCGCCGCCGTTGGTCGCGCGATTGCCGAAGAAGGTGCTGTTGGTGACCGTCAGCGTGCTGCTGTTGTTGAAGATGCCGCCGCCGCCCATGCCGTTGTCCGCGCGATTGCCGGAGAAGGTGCTGTTGGTGACCGTCACCGTGCCGACGTTGTTGAAGATGCCGCCCCCGCTACCGTCGCCCGCGCTATTAGCGGAGAAGGTGCTGTTGGTGACTGTCAGCGTGCCGCCGTTGAAGATGCCGCCGCCGTCGCCGCTGCCTGCGCTATTGCCGTTGGCGATGGTCAGGTTCTGGACCGTGAAGTTGACGCCAGTGTTCACGGAGAAGACGCCCACGCTGTTGCCGCCGCTGATCGTCACCACGCCCCCGCCATCAATGGTGGTGTCGACCGCGATACTTTTGGTACCAGTGCCGCCCGCGCCGGGGCTGATGTCGATGGTCACCGGACCCCCGCCACAATTGAACGTCACCAGCCCGCCACCGGTGAGAGCTGTATTCAGCGCCGCGTCTGTGCAGCTGGCTGCCGTGCCGGTGCCGACCACGCCGGCCGCTCGCGCCGTGTACGCGCTGGCGATCAACAGTACGGCACACGTGAGTGCCGTTGATGTCCACACGTCCAACCCAACAGGAAAGAGCCGTGTTACGGACCGCTTCATAGGGCTGTATCCCCCAGCGCGTTTTCTAGCGCACGTGTAGCACATTTCCCCTTGACCAAGAAACGCCAAGCATGCCCGCCGGCCGGCCTCCCCATTCCTGAACGCAGCGGCGCCGATGCACAGAAATCACATAGAATAGGAATCTATGTTCTTCTCGCGAGAATCCTTGTGCCACAAGGGTTTCCGACGATCAGTCCCGGACCGAGTGCAGGATAAGAAAGTGAGGAACTACCGAGACTGGCAGAATTGCGTGACACCATGGAGGTTTGGTCGCAACCGTCTTTCGGCAGCCCATGCCGTAAGAATCCCGTTCGTCCCGAGTAGCATCGTCAGGCGTTTTGCACGCCACCTGTCGGGAAGAAACTGCGGACTGGCCGAACCTCACCCGCCCCTCGATACGGCCCCTGAAAAGACGGGGCCTACTCGGGGTGAACGGATCTGCCATTCTTCGATCTGATGCTTTCCCACCCGCTCGCCCCGAGTGCCGGCCCGTCTCTTGGGCCGGTGTATCGAGGGGCATAGGCCAGCTGCCGGCGCTTGTTTCTTAGTAGCCCCCGTCTTTTCAGGGGACCCTTCGACAAGCTCAGGACAGGCGTATCGAAGGGCAGGCTCACGGCTGGTGACTGCGCTGGCGATACGCATCCCAATCCCTCTTCTTTGCTGCCCTCCGCAACTCTTCAAAGGACCCAGTCGCCAATGCCTGCTTCTTGGCTCGGCTCCACTTCTTGATCTGAAGCTCCGCGGCCAATGCCTCTTCGCGAGTTGCAAACTCCTGTGATCAAAGTAACTGCACGGGCCGGCGGGTCTCAGTGTAGGCACATTTTCCGCCGTGCTCATGCTCGGCGACCCGCCGCTCCAGATCATCCGTGTGTCCGACGTAGTACGATTCATCGGCGCACTGCAGCATGTAAGCAAAGAACGGCCGAGCCATGGGCACACGCATACCCTGTCCCTCGATACGCCGCCAGAAGAGGGCGGCTAGTCGGGACGAACGGAAGGGGAGTCCTGTGCAACATTTCTGTCGTGCACCCGCATGCGCGCCGCCCGGCGTCTCCATTCCGGAACGCAGCGGGGATTGCGACTGGATTCGCCACCGGGCTTGCCGCGCTGGCGCCACTTGATACGATCGCAGCATGCAAATCGCAACCATCTTCTTGGCATTGCTGTGCGCCGACGCGCTCCGAGCGGCGACGTGGGACCATCAGGCCGGCGGGGAGCCGGAATGATTAGCCCGGACTTCTGCAGCATGATGGCGCTCGAGCCGCACGGGCCGGACACATTCGTGGCCACGGGTCCGCGCTATCCCTGGGGCGGCTTTGCCCAATAGCTAGCATAATGCCCCGAGCTTTTGTGCAGGAATCGGGGTTGCACAAAAGCTCGGATTGATCCCCAACTCATACATGCCGTGTATCAGACAGCGGATGTTGTGCGCCAGCACCTTCAACAGCAATTCGTTGATCTGAGCCACTGGGGTCTTGCTGCGGAGGCAGTCCCCGAACACCCGCTTGATAGCGCTGAACGTAGACTCGGCGTTGCTGCGTTTGTGGTACACCCCGAGGAACTCTTCCCGGTTCGTCAGGAAGTAGCCGAGCAGCTTATCCCATGTCGCCGAGCGACCGGTCACCAGCGCCGTGGACTTGAACGGAATGAACGGCATGGCGCCCTTTTCCCGCGCCAACGCCAGGTTGTCGTGAGAGCTGTACGCCTTGTCTCCGAGCACCCGCTCCACGGTGAAGTTCGCCGTTGTCGTCTCGACGATCGGAGCAAACTGCGGGGAATCGTGGCCGTTGCGATCCGTGATTTCCACGGCGGTCACCACGTTCGTGTTTACGCCGCACATGGCGTGCAGCTTGACCCACTGGTGCTCGACGCGGTGGGCCTGCTTCCCGTACTTCTCCACTTGCCACGACCCGACAAGCTGCGTACTCGTGAACCCCGTGGAATCAATGGCGAAGTCTGTCTCGACGGCCTTCAGCGGCAGGGCGGATTGCGTGATGAGGCGCTGGATGATCGGCGTCAGCGCCGCCGATTCGATGTAGTTGAAGATGCTGTTGTAGTGCGGCGTGTGGCCGATGTAGCCGGCATCCTGCGCTTCCCGGAGATCGGTCATGAAGCGGCGGCAGCTTGCCGTGGAGTAAACCTTGAAGGCCGCCGCAAAGATCATGTCGGCAAGGGGCAGGCGCTTCCGGCCGCTCTTGCGCCCATGGTTCTGTTCGATGTTCGGGACGGTGGCGCATAGCTCGTGCAGCAGGGCGGTAAAGTGGGCCTTCTCGTTCGTCTGCGCGGCGTTGTACGCGGGCCAGTTCTGGGCGTAGGTGACGCGGACGGCGGCAGTCTCGGTTACTATCGTTGTGATAGCACCCTCCGGCGTCGTCTCGGTGACGGTTTCACGCTTCAGCACAAACTCGACGGCGAACACGTGCTTGCAGGGCTGCTGCCGCAACTCGTAGTCGGGGCAGGTGCAGTGCTTCGTAGCCGCATCGACCGCATACCGCTTGTTGCCGGCTTGTGACGGCACCGACCATGTCCCGTCCGCCTGCTTCGTCAGGTTCATTGTCGCCGCGATTTCGAGCCCCTTCTGTTGCCGTGCGTCCATTGTCTCCTCCGCTCCACTATGTACCTATACGTACATAGACCGCCTACGCTGCGGAGTCAATACCCATGGGTACATATCTTTGCGGAAGGGCTTGATTTCGCCCCGATGCGTAACCATCATGCGGTGCATGCCGAAACGCAGGGTCACGATCTGGGAGTACACCTGCACGCGATGCAAGCACGCGTGGCAGGCACGGAACGCCGCGCGGGACCCGCGCGTGTGCCCGAAGTGCAAAAGCCCGTACTGGGATCTGCCGCGGCGACGGGAGAAGAAAGAGGCGAAGCGACCGTGACTAAAGCAGGGATCGAAGAGCGTGCTCGGGAAGTTCTGCGTGATCACGGAATGCTGGACATGGCCGTCGATCCCATCGGACTAGCACACGGCCTGGAGGTCAAGGTTTTCAATGCCAAATTCGGTGACGAGACCGTGCATGGTCTCCTTGCCAAGCGAGAGGGCCGCGCCACCATCTATGTCAACACCGATGACAGTCCGGTTCGCAAGAGGTTCACGATTGCACACGAGCTGGGTCACCTAATACTTCATCTGATCGAGCGCGAGGGGCAAATAATTGATAATGCGGATAACTTCCGCACGACTTTCGATCCAGATGCGGCCTGGAATGATGCACGACGGCGGGAATGGGAAGCCAACGTCTTCGCATCCGAACTTCTCATGAATGGGGACCTTGTGCACCGCAAGTGGAGAGAGATTCGAGATGCTGAAGGCATGGCGCGCTGGTTCCAGGTCTCTCGACAAGCAATGGACCTCCGACTCGATGGACTGCGGATTTCGACCGAATGAGCAAGCTGAGCACACCGGAGATCGTGGGTGAGGTCCGTGACGAGATCAAGCCTGGCGATCCCGCCATATGGCAACCCAGGAGTTTCGAGGAATGGGTAGGACAGCAGCGCGCTAACACGATCCTCGGTGCATGGTCAGAGCAGATGACGCACGAACGCTCAATGCGTTCGTTTTGTGCAAAGTGCATCTTTGGCCTCATCGGCTTCCAGGTCCTAGCGGTCTTTACTATAGTGATCTTGCAAGGGCGCACGTATTTGGCGCTTGATACTGTACTGATAAAAATCTTGATTCCATCCGTTCTCACCAACGTCTTCGGACTAGGTCTCATAGTCGTGAAGTACTTGTTCAGCGAACCCGTGCGCCTCAGCCTCGATGCTTTGATTGGCAAGGAGGTGGCTAATGGCCCTTGATCTGCGGCTGGCCCTTAATGCGCTGTCCGATGTGGTCGCGAATCGGCCATCCCCACTCCGCGAGTTCGACCAGATTTATATGAAGTTCGGTGATCTTGTGGTCCACGCCGAGTTCATGGCGCGGCGTCTGCGCGATCAGCGCGTCGTATTTGTGGGCGACGGCGACGCGGTGGGGCTATCACTAGCTCACCTCCTGAACGAGAAGGTATTCGAGCATGGTCCATCACGCATGACTGTACTTGATTTTGACGAGCGCCAGGTTAACTCAATAAACAATTTTGCCACCCGGTACGAGTGCGAAGGCCTAATTGGCGCACATCTCTATAATGTCATTGATGCGCTTCCGAGTGCGATGGTAGGCAGCTTCGACGCTTTTCATATCAATCCACCGTGGGGACAGCACAATGACGGCGAGAGCGTCGCGGTGTTCCTCGAACGTGCGATCCATCTCGTTCGTGTTGGAGGCCTGGGAATTGTAGTGATTGCGGATGATGAGTCGCTTGATTGGACAAATCAAGTCCTACGCCGTGCCCAAGCGACCGCTCTTCAGCATGGCATGATTGTCGCCCAGATGGTTCCGTCGCTTCACTCCTATCACCTGGAGGATGCCCCCGAACTCCGCTCCTGTGCGCTCATACTAAGGAAGATCGGGCCTGATACTGTCCAGAACTCGCGCCTCGATCCACGACGGCTTGATAACTTCTACGGTCGCGCCAATCCTCTTCGCATCCATTATGTACGCGAAGCGCCAGGCGTCGGTCGCGGAAAGGCCGACGATCGGACGTATTCACTGGAAAAGTTCAAGTCTGGAGGGGAAACAAATAGATGACCATCGTTGCTGCGGATCTCGGTTCAATAATCTTCATGAAGGTTGGCCATCACGCCGGAGAAACCTTCGAGGCAATTCTGGAACGAAAGAGACGCGAGTATGACGCCGCTGGACGTATCTTTTGGGGCTATGGCGGAGGCACGATGCACCCCCTGAACCGCGTGCAACCCTTTGTCAGGATGCGAGTGCAACACGGTGAAAGGGTAAGCCTGGTAATGCAGGAGATCATTTCACGCCATCCCCCGACGGAGGTTTTTGCAACGCATTATTCTTCGGACGGTACCACATGGCTCCCGATGCCCGACGGAGTACGCGTCCGTGGATCGCGTTATGCTCTGGTCCTCGACCAACTCGAAGAGGGGGATCTCGACATCGATCTCAGCTCGTACCAAGTCGGCGCCGGACCTTCAACTGGCCGTAACGGAGCAAACTACATCCACGGCCATGTCGACAAGGGATGCCTTGAACATGTAACATACCAACAGGCAGGGCCATCCCATGTGATCCACGCCAGATATGCTGCGGCTCTCAAGGAGCCATATGCGGTCCTCCTGAAGAGCGAGTGACAATACCGATTAGTAGTTTAATGGAATAGTTCGAGTGACTTATGACTTCCTGAAGTCTCACGCGAAGCGATTGTGCGCGCGTGTCGTCGCAGATTGCCTACGAACTCACTCCATGTGTCGGCATGCGGTTGCCTATCTAAAAGCGCGTCTATCGTGCGCGCAAGCTGTACCGGCAGCGCTATTGGATCAGCGAGCCGCACAAAATATGGAGCGACGAAGTCTGCGAGCATTGCAAGCTGATAGGTTGTATTACCGGCGGAGTCAACCGCCGATGTGTGCTGAACGATGGCCGTTACTTGCGATGCGCCAAGCCGTTCGCTCGGGCTACCCAAATTCCGAAGGTGCTGCGCATCAAGAACTCCCCAGTTTCCGAGGCCAAGAGGAACGGCGCTCTGACAGACAAGCGCATAATGTCTCTTCTTGTCTCCATTCTGCGTGGTGCCACGGCTCAGCAAAAGAACGTGATCAGGAAGTTCTCGGGGCTGCCCCAACGCATCAACGTATGCGTTCCACATCAGCAACCGCTCCGGTTCCGTGTCCTCGCGCTTCGGTTTAGACTTCATAACCGAGAAGGCGACCTTTGGTGCTCTGACCAATCGCACAAGCATAGAAAGCCTATCACCTAGAGCGTTTCCGACACCCCAAAAGAACAGGCCGTCCCCGGCGATACGTTCGAGTTCCTTGCGATGCAGGATGCGATGAAGTGACTGACCCGCTTCGGCCTGCATCTTCGTCCAACAAAACGCGCTCAACTGCTCGATTGGGAAATCCAGTCGGTCCGACTGGACCGACACGGGCGCGCACAGGGTGCAATCTGACTCTGTTGCCCTAAGGCGTTGCCGGATTTTCCTCATAGCCATTCCGCCCCTCCACATCTCTTCCCGGCCACATTTCTATTTTCGCCCGAACGCTTGATAAACTCAAGCATCGAGGTATGGCGTGCGAGCTTTTGGGCAGCCCCCTGAGCTGTTGGGCAACTTTGAGCTAAAAGGCAAAGCCCCCTGGGGCGGACTCTACGGCGGCCAGATCATCGCGCAGGCGCTGCGCGCCGCCTCACTCACCGTCGATCCGGCCTACCAGCTGCACTCGCTCCACGCCTACTTCATCCGCCTCGGCGACGCGGCGGAGCCCATCCGGCTCGAGGTCGACCGCATCCGCAACGGCCGCAGTTTTCTCACCCGGCGTGTCGTCGCGCGCCAGTCCGTTGGCGCCATCCTCAACATGTCGTCGTCGTTTCACGTGCCCGAGGCGGGCCCCGAGGTGCAAACGGAGGACATGCCGCGCGTCCCGCCGCCCGACCAACTCACCCCCAATAGCTGGAGCCCACTCATCGAACGGCGCCTCCTGCGCCAGGACATCGCGCCGGGCCGCGTCGGCGCTTGGATGCGATTCGCGGAAGACATCGGCGACGATCCTCTCCTGAACGCCTGTGCGTTGGCGTACCTCTCGGACGATCTGCCAACCGACGCCGTGGTCGCGCGCCATCCCAATCGCCCGCCGCGCGATACCGCGGAGCGAAGGTTCTGGAGCGCCAGCCTCGACCACGCCATCTGGTTTCACCACCCGCTGCGGGTGAACGAATGGCACCTGCACGATTTCACCTGTCGTGGACTCGTCGGCACGCGAGGCTTATCCGTCGGATCCATCTTCGACCGCCGCGGCCGCCACATCGCGACCGTGTCCCAGGAAGCCCTGATCCGGCCGATCCGCACCGACTGATAAGTTTGCACCACCAAGCGTCGCCAAGGAGGCTTCGCCTCAGAACCGATGCGGTGAGGTCTCGTGCGCGTCAACGGTCGCGAATCGCATCTCCTTACCAACCATAAGCGAGATGCCCTACGCCATATGCCAGGGTGCCTATTGCCAGCGGCCGAAGCGCAGGCGTTCGCGTCCTTCAAGCACCTCAGGCCTGATGTAAGCTTGGCCGTCGGTAGATTGCCACACCGCTTGCGCCGCCGCTTTGTCGCCTCCGGTGATCCAGCCGGCGAAACCACCGACCTCAGCGGTGACCAGTGTGATCGTCAAACGGAGCGGGAAGTACACGATATTGGTCAACGCCGCCAGCAGACTCGCCCCTGCATCAGGCGTGTAACCCGGCGTCGTCTCCGTCACCTGTGACGCAGGTTCTTCACCCACCGGCACCAGCTCGGCGGCCCATACTGGCGCCGCAATCACAGCCGCCAACAGAAGGACCAGCACGCACGAGACTTTCTTCATGAGGCCTCCCTTCCGACCACTGCGAGCTTACACTCAAGGCAGCAGCTTGTCAGCACGCACTTGCGGGTACTGTTCGGGTTCTCAGGACAATACCTGTCTCCGGGTGCGATTTCATGGAGAAAGGTGGTATACGTATTCTGGGTTGTGGCGGGTTCATCGAAGACCCTCGCCAGCAGCACTGCTTACGGACCCCGCTCATTTTGGGGCACTCTCGGTGCGGCAAAGGAGAAGTCTCAATGAAAGTGCGCTTGACGAACGGAAACGAGTTGCCTGCCGGCTGGCACCCTGGTCAGCCGCTGTCGGGGAAAAGCGTGGAACTACAGGATGCGCAGCAGTGCCCGTTCGGTCCCGACTGTCATTTGTGCCGAGACGGGCTCGAGTGGCACCCCAAATTTGAGACACATCTGAAACGTCCGCCAGCCGACAGATGACAATCGGCGAGCGTATGTGAGGGCGTATCGTCGCAGGCTATAAGCCCCGATACCGAAAACCACAATGGCGAGGCTGGCGAGGACAAGGTCGCCCGCCCCGATTCCGGCGTATATCCTGGCAAGGCGTCGTTGTGACCCCTGGCCGTTCATGCTAATCCACTTCAGTTTTGATGGCCAAATCGGCGCCGCAGCAGCGTTCCGCGCTCACCATCATATTCCTCACCGTGTTTGTCGACCTGTTGGGGTTCGGCATTGTCTTGCCTTTGCTCCCGTACTACGCGCGGGAGTTTCACGCCTCGGGGATGACCGCTGGTGCGTTGATCGCCATCTATTCGGCGATGCAGTTCGTGTGTGCACCGCTGTGGGGACGCTGGTCGGATCGCATTGGCCGGCGGCCGGTTCTTCTCGTGAGCCTGGCGGGTTCGACCTTGTCCTATCTGCTGTTCGCGCTCGCCGGCGGCATCGGCATGCTTTTCATCTCCCGGATTTTTGCCGGCATCGCTGGCGCCAACATTCCGGTGGCGCAGGCGTTCATCGCCGACAGCACGAGCGAGAAGGATCGGGCTCGCGGCATGGGCCTCATCGGGGCCGCGTTCGGTCTCGGTTTTGTCTTTGGGCCAGCGGTGGGCGGGTTGCTGGCGCACTACGGTCATGCCGCCCCAGGTCTGGCGGCCACGGCCATCTGTGGACTCAACTTCATCGCTGCGCTGTGGCGTCTGCCCGAATCGCTTGCCCCGGAGCACCGCCACCTGACCCGAGGCCGACACCCGGTGACGCAGTTGCGTGAAGCGTTCCGCCGGCCGCAGCTCGGTGCGTTGATGTTCATGTTCGCGGCCGTCGTCTTCTCATTCTCGACCGTCGAGACGACGCTTTCGCTGCTCTGCGCTGCTTCTTTCCAGATGCGCGCTTCGCAAATCTATTGGCTGTTTGCCTACCTGGGCGTGATGACCGCGCTCATGCAGGGTGGGCTCCTGGGCCGTCTCTCTCAACGCCTTGACGAGAGGCGATTGGTCGTCATTGGCGCATCGCTCCTCGCTGTCGGTATCGGAGCGACGCCGTACGCGGCACCGATCTCAACGCTCCTCTTGGCCTTGGGCGCGGTGGCCTTCGGCCAAGGTATCACCTCGCCGGTGTTGGCGAGCTTGATTTCAAAAGCCAGCGGCAGGGAGGGACACGGCGGCGTGCTCGGGATTTCCCAATCCCTCGGAAGCCTGGCGCGTATCCTGGGACCACTCTGGGGAGGCTTGATGTTTGACTACGGCGGACCAACCGCGCCGTATATCACGACGGCAGCCTTGATGTTGATCGCCACTTCCGTAGGGCTCTCACTTCCGCACCACGCCCACGCCACAGCGGACGCCGGAGCGGAGTTGAAGGCAGGTTAGAAAATCTTCTCGCGTGCGGCACCTATGGCACGCTGCCAGGCTTTGAACCGGCTCTCACGTTCGTCGGCGCTCCAGCACGGCTCGAAGATGCGTCCGGAGCGCCAGGCGTGACGGACATCCTCTAAACTGTGCCAGACGCCGGTAGCTAGGCCGGCTAGGTACGCCGCACCGAGTGCCGATGCCTGCACCGATTGCGGCCGCTCGACCGGCAGGCCTAGGACATCAGCCAGGTGTTGGAGGAGAAAGTCGTTGACGGCAGCGCCGCCATCGACTCGCAAGCGTGGCGGCCGTGGCGTCGACGAATCTTCGAGCAAGGTCTCCAGCACCTCGCGGCTGCGATAGGCGATCCCTTCAAGCACGGCGCGGACCACGTGCGCTCGCGTGCTGCCGCGCGACAGCCCGCCAATGACGGCGCGCGCATCCGCGTCCATGTAGGGCGTTCCCAAACCCTGAAACGCGGGAACCGCCCACACGCCGCCGGAGTCCGGCACCTGCAGTGCCAGCGCAGCGCTCTCTTCCAAACTGTGCAGTACGCCGAGTCCGTCCCGCAGCCATTGCACGGCGGCACCCGCGGTCGGTACCGTCCCTTCCAAGCAGTACGTGCGACGCCCTTCCAGACCCCAGAGGATCAACGGGTAGGCGCCGTGCATCGAGAGCACCGGGAACTCGCCGACGTTGACGTCCGCCATGGCCGAGGTTCCGTAGGTGATCTTGACCGCACCTTTGTCGACGCCCAGCTCGCCGAACATCGCGGCCTGTTGATCGCCGGCCATGCCGGCTACCGGGACTTCCGCGCCAAAGGCATGCGGGGTGGCGAGGCCGTAGGTCTCACTCGATGAGCGAATGGTCGGTAACATGGCTGCAGGGATTTTCAGAAACTCCAGGATCTGTTGATCCCAGCCGCCTTGCATCGCATCGTAGAGGCCGGTGCACGAGGCGTTGGAGTGATCCGTGGCGTACACCGCACCACCGGTGAGCTTCGATAAGAGCCAAGTGTCCACTGTGCCGAAGCAGAGTTCCCCGTTGGCAGCCCGCCGCAAGCCATCCGGCAGCGTACGCAGTACCCATTCGAGCTTCGTGGCCGATGCCATGGCATTCGTATAAATGCCGTTCGCCAGCAACTCGGGCACGCGATCGGCCGTACGCGTGTCCTGCCACACGATGGCGGGGTAAATCGGGCACCCCGAGGCGCGTTCCCAGACAATCGTCGTGGATCGTTGGTTGGCGATGCCGATAGCGGTGAGGTCCGCGGCCGTCAGCCGTGCGGCCGCCAAACTCCGCGCGCACACCGCACGGGTCGCCTGCCAAATCTCCTCGGCATCCAATTCGACCCAACCGGGCTGGGGATAGCGCGGGGTCAGCTCGCGATAGGCGATGCTCAGAACGGCGCTGCTGTCATCGATGACCAGCGCACGCACGCCGGTCGTGCCTTCATCGATCGCGAGAACGTATGCCATGGGAACAAACGTGAATCGTGCTCATAAATCGTACTCGTGGTCGCTCACCCCGCCCCTCTCCCAACGGGAGAGAAACTCTTTCCGAGCACGACTCACGGACGCGACTCACGATTCTTCGGGGATCAGCACCCCCGGATTCATGATGCCGTTGGGATCGAGGACCTCCTTGATGCGCCGCAACACCGCGAGACCGTTGCCGAGTTCCCGCTCCATCCACGGCAGGCGTAGGCGACCGATGCCGTGATGGTGGGAAATCGTGCCGTGACAGCGCAGCGTCGCTTCCATCGCCTGCCGCCAGCACGCCAAGTACGTCGCTTCCGCCTGCTGTGGATCGTCGGGGCGGGCGACGAAGGTGAAGTAAATGTTCGTGCCCTGCGGGTAGCTGTGGGAGCTGTGTCCCGACGCCACCGCGACCCCCTCGACTTGTTGCAGCGCGGCAATGACCTCGCGATACAGGTCATGAATATGATCCCAGGTGGTGGCGACCTCGATGGTATCCAGCACGAAACCGCGTTCGAGAAAGGTCTCGAAGCCGGGCACCTGGTTGCGCTCGACCAGCCAGTGTTGCACCGGCTCGGGCCCGACGATCTGTCCCCCATTCGCCAAGCAGATGGCGTTGCATGCCGTGCTTTCGGCCGCGGTCAACGCGGCCGGCCCTTCGGACAGCAGGAGCAGCAGGCAATTGTTGCCGGTGCTGGCGCCAGTGAACAAGCGCGCGGTCTCGAGGCCGTCGTATAGCCGCACCACCGGCGGTTTCCACCCCGCGCGCATGATGTGGCGAATCGCCTCCAGGCCTTCATCGACCGACGCGAAACTGTACGCTTGGGGGACGCCGGTCTCGGGTCGAGGGAACATCTTGATCGTCACCTCGGTCACGACGCCAAGCGTACCTTCCGCACCCAAGAACAAGTGACGCAGATCGGGCCCTGTTGCGGACCGCGGTCCCACCCGCGTGCGCAGCACGCGACCGTCGGGCAGCACGGCTTCGAGCGCCAGAACGATGTCCTCGATGCATCCATAGCGCGTGGAGTACTGGCCCGCTGCCCGCGTCGCCACCCAGCCGCCGACGGTAGAGACGTCGATCGACTGCGGAAAATGCCCCATCGAGTAGCCCGCCTCGTTCAGCGCCGCTTCGAAGGCATTGCCCATCATGCCGGCTTGCACGCGGACGGTCAGCGCGGTCTCGTTGAGCTCGACGATCCGATTCATCCGGCGCAGGTCGATGACGATGGCCCCGTCGGCCGGCAGGACACCACCGCACACACCGGACCCGGCGCCAAAGGGTACGATCGGAAGATGCTGCTGATTGGCGTACTCGATCACCGCGCTGACGTGCTCGACTCCCGTGGGATTTACGACGCACAGGGGACGCGTAGTCAGGGTGCCACGTAGCGCGCGCAACACGGAGAGACACCAGGTATCGCGGCTGTGTTGCCGCAGACTGTCGTCATCCCACCGGACGACGTCGCTACCGAGCCGACCGGTGAGTTCCTGGCGATGATGCATGAGGTCGGCTTCAAGCATGGGCCACGCGCGGTGTGGTGACGGCTGCTAGCTCCGGCGAAAAGGTGTTCACTTCACGCACGTGGCGCCGATAGTTTGTGAGCTCTGCATCGATACGACGGGCATTCCAACCCAAGAGATCGCCCATCAACCGTGCCGCCTCGGGGGCCACCGTGAGACCGTTGTTGACATCCCACAAGAACAAACGCGCTCGCCGCTCGAGAAAATCCTCCAACGTCATCGCCATCTCCTGGCGAACGGCGTAGGCCACCTCGGCGCGGGTGACCGCGCTGTCGGCGGCGCAGCGGCGCGCCAGCACCGGATCCGCTACCATGACCTCCACCATCCGTTCCGCATTGCTGCCGTAGAGGCCCACCAGGCGGTCGACGATGTCGGTCGCCACCTGCGGCCAACGTTTCTTCAGGCGCGTAACGAATGCCTCGATATCATCACCGGTCTCGCCTCCACACAATGGCACGCTGTCGCTGTCGCCCTTCTTCTCGGGCAGTGGTTCGCCGGTCGACAACCGCTCGACCGCCATTTCCACCACGCGCTCAGCCATCTTCCGATAGGTCGTGAGTTTGCCGCCGGCAATCGAGATCAGGCCCGTAGGGCCGACGATGATCTCATCCTTGCGCGAGATTTCCGTCGGCTTCTTGCCCTCCTGGTGCAGCAGCGGCCGAAGCCCGGCCCAAGCACCAACGACGTCGCTCTCCGTCAGTCGATCCACACCGAATGTATTGTTGGCGGCATCGAGCAGGTACGTGACATCCTCCGCCGTGATCCAGGGGTCGTCGTAGCGGCCATCGTAATCCGTGTCGGTTGTACCGATATAGACGACGTCACCGTGCGGTACGACGAAGACCGCGCGGTGATCGGGCGTGTTCATGACCACGATGTGTGAAACCGTTAGCCGCTCGCGCCGCAGGACAAGATGAATCCCCTTGGTAAGATGCAGGCGCGGAACTTCCCCCTTCCCCTCCAACAGGCGGACGGCATCGACCCATGGACCGGCGGCGTTGACGAACACTTTGGCACGCACGCGGAACTCGCCACCGGTCATGGAGTCTTTGACGATCGCGGCCGACAACTTACCGTCTTCCTTGGCCAAGCCCGTAACCTCGGCGTAGTTGGCCACGACCGCACCGAGCGCGGCAGCCGACTTCAGGGTGTCGAGCACCAGGCGTGCGTCATCGGTGAGGTACTCGAAGTAGAGACCGGCACCGTACAGATCCTTCGGCCGTAATAGCGGTTCCAAGGCGAGCGTCTCGTCACGGTCGACCATCCGGTAGCGCTCGTCCTCGAGGACTCGCGCCATGCGATCAAAGGTCCACAGGCCGACACTGATCTTGGCATAGGCCGAACGCGAGTGGACCGGAACGAGCATGTGAATCGGCCGCGCCAGATGGGGTGCCAGGCGTCGCAGGACGCGGCGCTCATTCGCGGCTTCCATGACCAGGCCAACATCGCCTTGTTGCAGGTAGCGGACGCCCCCGTGAATCAGTTTGGAAGATCGGCTGCTGGTGCCGACGGCAAAGTCGCGCCGCTCCACCAGGGCAACGCGCAACCCACGCAGCGCCGCATCCCGTGCGATCCCGGCACCGGTGATGCCGCCACCGATCACCAGCACGTCGAACTGGTCACGCGAGAGCTGTTCGAGATTCTTGGCTCGGGTTCGAAACGAGAAATCGCGCGAATACGCCATATGAATGCAGGTAGAACACCGCCGCTTCAGCCAGCCGCCACCTTCGCTTCCCCTCCCCGGTTTGTCAACCGGAACCGCTGACGGCGTCATTCTTCAAGATGGCAGTATGATATCGCACACCATGACGCCTTTTGATTCAGTTGACTCCGAAGGCTGGTCACGGTTTACAGTACGGTGATGTTCCTTCGAGCGATACTGTTCGATTACGGTGGCACGTTGGATGGGGCGGGCAGCCATTGGCTGACTCGTTTCGAGGAACTCTATCGCCAATCGGGGCTCGATCTGCCATTCGAACGGCTGCGAGCCGCCTTCGATCATGCCACACAGTGCGCCTACGCGGACCCTGCGGTGGCCGGGTTCGGACTGGAGACGCTCGTGCGGTATCACGTGCAGCGGCAGATGGATCACCTCGGCATCTCCGACCCCAGCCGTGCCGCCACGGTGGTTGCGCGATTCCTCCACGCCTCCCGGATGGGGCTGGAAGAGAGCCGCCTCGTGCTCGACCGGCTCCGCCACCGTGTCGCGCTGGGAGTGATCTCGAACTTCTACGGGAACGTGCACCGGATTCTCGAAGAAGCCGGCCTGGCGCCCTTGCTGGCCACCGTCATTGATTCTGGCGTGGTGGGTTTCAGAAAACCTGATCCAGAGATCTTCGCGTTGGCGCTACGGCAGATCGGCTGTACACCAGCAGAGGCGCTGTATGTCGGTGATTCCTTCGAGAAGGACATCGTTGGGGCACATATGGCCGGATTACGCACCGCCTGGCTGGTCGGCACGACGGACCGTCCGTGTTCTCACCCGCAGTGTGTCGATGTGCGAGTGCGCTGCCTCGCGGATGTGGAACGGATCGTGGACCGCTTCCCGAACGAGAGCGCAGCGGCTCAGTCGTAAGCGCAGATGAAAGCGGGAATCATCGCTGCCGGGCTCGGCGTGCGGCTCCGCGAGCACGGCATCACACTTCCCAAACCCCTGGTGCCCGTGGCCGGTAGAGCTTTGATCGACTACGTGCTGGGCGCCGCGGTCACGGCGGGAGTGCACCAGATCGCGTGCATCGTCAACGAGGAGTCCAGCGGGATCGAGCAGCACTGTCAGGCGTGCTGGCCGCAGCTGACATTCGAGTTCATCCGGCGCACCACGCCGAGCTCGATGGAAAGCTTGTTCGCGCTGGGCCCGTTGTTGGAAGGCGACCGCTTCGTGCTGCTGACGGTGGATGCGATTTTTGCGCCGGCGGTACTGCAACAATTCCTGCGCGCAGCGGCTGCGCACGACGACGCACACGGGGTACTGGCATTGAGTGCCTTCGTCGATGACGAAAAGCCGCTCTATGCGCGCATGGCGTCAGACGGTCGCATCAGGGCGCTGGGCGCCGAAGCTCGATGTGCCACGCTGGTCACGGCAGGATTCTACGTGTTCGACCCCGTGATCTTTCGCGAGGTCGCCCTTGCCCGGCAGTCCGGCTTCACGGCGCTACGCCAGTTCTTGGGACACTTGCTCCACCGGGGCTACCGTCTGTACGGCGAGCGAATTCCCAAGACCGTCGACGTCGACCGGCCGGAAGATATCGGTGTCGCCGAGGCGTTCGTCCGCAGTGGATTCACAGAATGAGTCAATTGTTCGGCATCACCCGCGAGCGGGTGTTCTCACCCGGCAAAGTAGAGGATGATAGCGCCATCCTGGAGGCCGCCGCCGCCCACCTGCGCGAACGGGGCCACACGGTAACGATGTTCCGTGCCGACGAACCCGATTGGCCGGACCCGACCGGCGTCAGCCTGGTGTTTACCATGGGCCAAGGCGCCGCCGCGTTGGCGCGGTTGCAACAGTGGAAATTGCAGGGCGTGCGCATCATCAACAGCCCGGACGGCATCCTCAATTGCCAGCGCCACCGAACGATTGCAGCTTTCGCCAGGGCAAAGATTCCGTTCCCTGAGAGTGTGCTTGTGGAAACGAGCGACCGCACCGTTCTGCCGGAATGGGTGACGCAGGGGGCATGGGTGAAGCGGGGGGACGTTCACGCCACCGAGGCGGGAGATGTGGTGCGGATCGACAGCCGCGCCGCCGCGCGCGACGCGCTGCAGCAGCTGCAGCAGAGGGGTATCCGTACCGCCCTGGTGCAACGACATGTGTCGGGAATGGTTCTGAAGTTCTACGGTGTCTGGCGACGGTTTTTTCATTGCGTGCCCGCGCTCGACAGGCCGGCTCTGCCAGCAGACGTACTCGCGCAAGTGGAGGTACTCGGCCGACGCGCGGCGCAAGCGCTCGACGTCGAAATCTACGGTGGGGATTGTGTTTACGATGCGAATGGCGGGTTGTTGTTGATTGACTTGAACGACTGGCCCAGCTACGCTTCGTGCCGCGCTGAGGCGGCCATTGAGATAGCAGCCTATTTGCATGCGCGAGAAGCCGCGACCTGATGGGAAAAGCTGCATCGAAGAAAGCGCCGGCCCACGATCGAGTTCCCGGGCCAAAATCACGCGCCCTCATCGCCACCGAGGGTGAGTACATTGCCCCGGGACTGCAACGCATTGCCCAGCTCTCCGAAATCGCCTTGGTGGAAGGGCGTGGGTGCACGCTGGTCGATGCCGACGGCCAAGAATACCTTGATTTCTTCGCGGGCGTCGCGGTCGCCAGTCTCGGTCACTCTCACCCACGGTTCGTCTCCGCGCTGATCCATCAGCTCGAAAGGCTGGCGGTGGGGAGCTTTACCAACGAGCCACGCACGGCGTTGCTAAAACTTTTGGCGGAACTGACGCCGGGTGCATTGAAACGGTCCCAGCTCTACAGCGGGGGAGCCGAAGCGGTCGAAGCCGCTGTTCGGTTGGCAAAATCGTACACCAAGAAATACGAGGTCGTCGGCTTCTGGGGTGGTTTCCACGGCAAGACCGGCGGGGTGATGGGGCTGATCGGCGATGAGTGGAAGCAGAAATGGGGGCCGCTCGCTCCAGGCACGCACGTCGTGCCGTATGCCGATTGCTATCGGTGCCCCTTCAAGCTGAGCTACCCGAATTGCGGCCTGTTTTGTGTCGACTTCATGCGCAAGTCCCTCAAGACCACTACCGCTGGGGCGATCGCCGCGATCATCATCGAACCGATGCAAGGGACGGCGGGAAACGTCATCCCGCCACCCGAGTTCCTGCCTGCGGTGGCGGAGGTCGCGCGCGAGAACGATGCGCTCCTCATCATCGACGAGATGATCACCGGTTTCGGCCGCACCGGAAGCATGTTCGGCTGCGACCATACCGATACCGAGCCGGACATCATGACCATCGGCAAGGGATTCGGGTCCGGGTTCCCGGTAACCGGCCTGGTCTCCACCGACGAGATCACCGCTTCTTACCCCTTTGCCAAACCGAGTTCCTCCTCGTCGAGCTACGGCGGTAACCCGCTGGGCGCGGCAGCGGCGCTGACCACCATCGAAACGATTTTGGACGAGGAACTCGTGGAAAACTCGCAGCGCGTCGGCACGGTGCTGTTGCACGAACTGCGTCGCTTGCAGGACAAATATGAGTTCATCGGCGATGTCCGCGGCTCCGGCCTCTTGATCGGCCTCGATCTGGTGAAAGATCGGACCACGAAACAACCGTTGTCCTCAACCGTCACCGAGGAGATCTTCCGTGCCGCGCTCCGGCGCGGCCTGCTGCTGATGGGGTACTTTGCGCGCGTGCGCATTAATCCACCTCTCATCCTGACAGAAACGGAAGCGCGGGATGGCGTCGCCATCCTGGATGAGGTCTTTGCCGAGGTGGCACGAACGGGCAACTACCGTCGATGACGAGAATCCGTGACGGCGCAATCATTGGCTTCGGCAACATGGCGGCCAATGGTCACCTACCCGTCTGGCGCCAGCGCGCCGACTTCCGCATCGTCGCCGTAGCCGACTCGGACGCGGGCCGGCGCGCGCTGGCGGCGCAGTCGATCCCCGGCGTCCGCACCTACATGGATTGCGACGAGCTGCTGCGCAACGAGCGCTTGGATTTCGTTGACATCGCCACCCCGCCCTCGTTGCACGCGCCAGCGATCATCGCCGCGGCGCGGGCCGGCGTGCACGTATTGTGCGAAAAACCCGTGACGCCATCGCTGCACGAGTACCGCGCTGTACGCGCCGCCGTCCGCCAGGGCGCCGTGGTATTGCATACGGTCCACAACTGGAAATACTCGGAAGCATTTCGCACGGCGCGGGGGTTGTTGGCGGCCGGCGGCCTTGGCTCGCTGAGCGCGATCTCGTTCGACACCGCGCGCAACGGCTGCGCCAGCAGCACCAGCGGCAACTGGCGCGTGCAGGCGTCCGTCGCCGGCGGCGGGATTCTCATCGACCACGGCTGGCACGCCTTTTATCTCCTGTTGGCGCTGGCAAACGAACCGCCGCGCCGGATCCGCGCCGCACTGGAGCGGCGCCGCTACGTCGATGCTGAGGTCGAAGATACCGCCACATGCACCATCGATTTTCCGTCGCTGGTGGCGGAGATTCGCTTGACCTGGGCCGCGGCCGAACGCCGGACCCAGTGGCGGCTGGTTGGCAACGACGGTGATTTGCTGATCGACGACGACCAGGTTGTGATGCAGGGAAAGACGGCGCGACGCTCGCAGCAGTTGGCGACAGCGTTGTCCGCCGGCTCCCACCACCCGGAATGGTTTGCCGGGGTGGTGGACTCGTTTCGCCAAGAGCTGGATGAGCCGGACATGCGGGGCACGAATCAAATGGAAGCTGAGTGGTGCTTGCTCATGCTCGACCTGGCATATGCCTCCGATGCCGATGATTCGCGGCCAATCGACGTTCCTCGACTCAGCGAGTGGTTTGAGGGAGGTTTTCGGAAATGAAAACCGCCGTGATTCTTCCTCCGACGGATGCCAGCTTCCAGACCGTCGCCGGCTTACCGCTGATTCAGCGCACCGTGCTGAGCGCAGCTCGATGCGATTTCGATCGTATCGTCGTGCTCGGAAACGGACGGGCCGAACATCTGCGCAGGCTGCTTGCCGGTGACAAGCGCGCACGTGCCGTTGAAGTGACCGCTGGCCTGCCGCAAGTCGAGGGGGCATCGGTGACAGTGATCCCGAGCGATCGTCTACTGACCGCTGCGACTCTCGCACGCGTGAATGCGGTCGGTGTGGACGGCCGGCCCCTGTTGTTCGGTGCCGACGGTCGCAATGACATCGCCGTGTGCCGGCCCGCGATGCTGTCCGGTATCGGCCTCGACGCGCTCGCGGCACAGGGAACTGAAGCGGTGTGGGCGGCGCTCGATGCGCGCGGCGCGCGGATCCTTCCGCTCGATGGGGAGGTCTGCCTGCCGGTCCGTGACCAACGCTCAGCAGCCGCAGCTGAGCTGGCTTTGTGCAAACGCCTGCGGGCTGACAGCGCCGCCAGCGATGGGCCTCTGGCCCACTGGATCGACCGTCGCATCTCGCTCCGTATCAGCCGCTGGCTCGCAAACCACACACGCGTGCGGCCGAACCACATCACCATCGTCGGGACCTCGATCGGGTTGCTCGCCGCCACGATCCTGAGTGTCGGCACCTACTGGGCCGGCGTGGCCGGCACGCTGCTGTTTCTGTGCGCCACCATTCTCGACGGCTGCGATGGCGAGGTGGCGCGACTGACATTCTTCGATTCCCCGTTCGGCGAGAAGTTTGACGTCATTACCGACAACATCGTGCATGCCGCCATTTTCATCGGCTTGGCGTTCGGCCTGTACCACCAAAACGCCAGCGGCCATTATCCTCTTTTGATCGCCATCTTGCTCGGCGGATTCGCGTGCGACGCCGCCCTGAGCTACTTCTTTCTCGTTCGGCGGCCGGGTTTCGCACGCAGCGGAGGCACGCCGGTGACGTTCAAGGGAAAGGCACGGCAGAAGCTGCTGAGCGTCTTCGAGGCCATGATGAATCGCGACTTCGCCTACCTGCTCCTCGCGCTCGCAGTGGTCGATCGCCTGTACTGGTTCTTCTGGGGCGCCGCGTTCGGCACCTATCTCTTCGCGATTCTGTTGGTGTGGATTTACCGATGGCGTGATGCCGCATGAGCACGGACGCTGGCCAGCTGACACAGTCACTCTCGCGCTCTGGTCTGCCCGGCATGCGCGGCTGATCCAATCCCTGGTTCTGGAGGCATAGGCACACAGCATATGTCGGCGCAGCGTGCATTCCATATCGCCGAACGCCTCTTCCTGATCAGCGGGGTGATTCTGTTCGGGTTCCTCCTGCGTGAACTCGGGGTGCGGACCGTGCTGATCAACCTCCAACTCGCCGGTTGGGGAATCGTCCCGATCGTCCTTCAGGAGACGCTCGCGTACGTGGCGAACACGCTGGGTTGGCGGGCGGCTTTCCCGACTCCCCGGCCTCGGATTCCGTTTTCACAGCTGCTCACGGCACGGATCGCAGGCGACGCGGTCAACTACCTCACCCCGACCGCAACCCTCGGCGGCGAGTTCGTACGGACCCGTTATCTACGCGGCCAAGCCGAAGGCACGTCATTGGTGGCGTCGGTCGCCGTCGCCAAGTTGACCCAGACCATCGGCCAGATTGCGTTCGTCATCATCGGTCTGGCGTTCGTGCTCGACGACACGCCACTCCCGCCTACCGTCCGGCACGGCCTGCTCTTTGGATTGGCGGCGTTTTCGGCGCTGACGCTGGCGCTGATCTTCGGGCAGCGCCGTGGCATGTTCGCACCCATGTTGCGCATGGCGCAACGTCTGGGGTTACCGGACCGGGCACCGGAGTTGGCGCGGCGCCTGCAGCGCCTGGATGCGGAGATCGCCCGTTTCCATGGTGACACCAATGGCGCCGTGTTTCTTTCGTCGGCAAGCTTCTGCGCCGGGTGGGCCATGGGCGTCGTGGAGATTTATCTGATCCTTTGGCTGCTCGGCGTGCCCGTCAGCGTGCATCGCGCCCTGACCATCGAAGTGTTCTCGGTCGCCATCGATGGAATGCTCTTCTTCGTGCCGGCGAAGGTGGGGACGCAGGAGGGCGGGAAGGTGCTCATTTTCGCCCTGCTTGGCCTCGACCCCGGCAAAGGCTTGGCGTTGGGGATCCTGCGGCGCATACGCGAGTTGACCTGGGCGCTCGTCGGGATGCTCATTCTGTCACGACAGCAACTGGCGCCGCGGCCCGTCTTCCAACCCCTCGTCCGCTAGAGTCGCAAGCGCAATGCACGACCGGCCCATGTCCCGAACCCCCGGGCGAAGGCGGCTGATCGTTTCGGGTGACGACTTTGGTATGTCGCCGGGCGTCAACGCCGGAATCATCGCGGCGCACCGCAACGGCATTTTGACCGACGCCAGCTTGATGGTGAACGCGGCCGCCTTAGTCGAAGCGGTCGAACTTGCGCGCGCCACCCCAACGCTGGCGGTCGGCCTGCATCTCGTTCTGGTGCAGGGCCGCGCCATTTCGACGCCGCACGAGGTACCCGGTTTGGTCGATGCCGCCGGCATGTTCCGTAACAACTCGGTGGCGGCGGGATTGCGCTACTTCTTCACGCCCGGTATGCGCGCACAGATCGAACACGAAGTAAGTGCGCAGTTGGAAAAATACCGGCGTACCGGCCTGCCGCTCTCGCATGTGGACGGCCACCTCAATATCCACATGCATCCATCCGTGCTGGCGATCCTGTTGCGGCTCGCCCCGCGTTACGGCGTCCGGGCCATGCGCCTGCCGCGTGAGCCGTGGCAGATCTCGCTGCAACTGGATCGCCGCGAACGCCGGCGCAAATTGATCGAAGCGCTGATCTTCCGCAACCTCACGCGTTACGCCCGCCCGCGGCTAGCGGCGCAGGGCATCCGTCATCCCGATCAGTTGTTCGGACTGCATCAGAGTGGTCACGTCAACGAACCGTACCTGCTCGGCATATTGAACGCAGCGCCCACCGGCGTCACCGAAGTCTATTGCCATCCCGCCCTCACCGATGACGAAGCACGACGGTGGCGTCCGGCCGATTACGAAAGCGAGGCCGAACTGGCGGCGTTGACCAGCCCCCGTGTTCACCAGGCGCTGCGCGCGAGCGGGATCGAGCGCCTGAGCTACGAGGAGCTTGCCTCTTCGGGCTGAGCGATTTGAGGGGCCGGTACCGAGCGCTCGCCGAAACCCGCCAGCAGAGCGGCGCCTGCGATCGCCAGCGTGAAGGCCAGGGGCCGTAGCACCAACGCCGGCTCCTCGCTCGGCAAGACTTCACCGAACACCATGATGCCACCCACGATGGGCACCAGATTCGACAGACCGGAATAAAGCGGCATCACCACCACGCCGCGACCGCTCTGTAATGCCGCCTGCATGAGGGCAAATCCGACGATATTGGCGCCCGTAGTCAGAGCAAGATAGATCACTGCAGCCCGGGAAGCGAATGACCCATCGTCGGCAAGCCCCTTTGCATAGACTGACGCCAAGCCCAAGATCAATCCGCTGGCGACGCTCATGCCGATGGCACGGCCCGGCTGCTGATCGGCAAACCACGCTAACGCGGAGAGGGCGAGCACCGCCACCGAAAACAGGAACAGGTCATGCGCCGCGCGGTGTGCCGCGGGATCGCTCGACAACGATACGCTCAACGTGATCAGCGAGACGGTGATCAGCAAGACACCGAGCCACTCGACCGGCCGCGGCTCTTCACCCAGTCCCACCACGGACAGGATCACGAAGAGGACGATGCCTCCATTCAGCGCCGTGTGTACGATGGATAGCGGGGCTGAGCGTAGCGCCATGAAGTAGAACCCGTACCCGACGATCTGCAGCGCCAGACCGATCATCCACAAGGGATCGCGAACGAAGGCCCACCAGGCGCTGAGGCGCCAGCCACCACCGAGGGACGGCAAATGCTCCGCTTGACGCTTCATGAGATACAAGCCGAGCGTCAGCAAGGTACTGGCGAGAATGGCTAACAGGGAAGCGAACTCCATACGCGCTGCGTCGCAGAACCTCAGCGCAACGTCAAGCCCACTACGCAGCGGGCGTTGTGACGCCGGCGGCGGCACCGTTTCCGGCCGTCCGGCGCTTGCGCATGGTAGAAAGGAATTCGCGGGCTTCCCGCAACATGCGTCTGCGCTCATCGCGGCTCTTCACCATTTTCTTCGCCGCCTTGATGAAATATTTCGGCCGGAAATAGTACTTGCGGTAGAAGCGCTCGACGGCCGCGAAGATCTCCTCCGCCGAAGCCTCCGGGTAACTGACCGTGCACCGCTGGTAGCCGGCTTCGTCGTTGTAGACGTCCTGCACGAGGAAGTTGTGCTCCTGCACGTATTCATAGAAGTGCGTACCCGGATAGGGCGATGCCAGCGACACCTGGATGGTTTCCGGGTTCATTTCACGGGCGAAACGGATCGATTCCTCGATGGTCGCCAGCGTCTCGCCGGGGAGGCCGACGATGAACGTGCCGTGAATGAGGATGCCGAGGTCGTGGCAATCCTTCGTGAAGCGGCGTGCCCGTTCGAGGCTGACACCCTTCTTGATGTTCTTCAAGATCTGCTCGTTGCCGGACTCGTACCCCACCACGAACAAGCGCAGCCCGCCTTCCTTGAGAACCCGCAACGTCTCCCGGTCCACGTTGGCCCGGGCATTGGTCGACCAGCACAAGCCGAGCGGCTTGAACAGCTGCGCCAGCTGGCGGGCACGATCTGGATCCGCGGTGAACGTATCGTCGTCGAAGAACAGCTCTTTCATCTCCGGGAAGAGGCGTTTCATGTCCTTGACTTCCTCGAAGACGTTCTCCGGACTGCGGGTGCGATACGAGTGGCCGGTCGTGACCTGCGGCCAGAGACAGAACGTGCAGCGCGCGGGGCAGCCGCGGCCGGTGTACATGGAGACGTAGGGATACTGGCAATAGGGACTGTTGTACTTCAGGTACTGAAGGTCGCGATGGTAAATCTGAGTGACGAAAGGCAACGTATCCAGCTCCGCGGTGGTCAGCGGTGGCTGGTCGGGATTGTGAATGACGCTGCCGTTTTGACGATAGCTGATGCCTGGGATGCGTGCCCAGTCCTTGCCCAGGGCAACGTCCCGTACGGCGTAGTCGAATTCCTTCCGCGCCACCAGGTCGATGGCCGCCGACGCTCTCAAGGAGGCTTCCGCCTGCACCGTAACATGGCCGCCGACAAACGCGACGGTACATTTCGGATTGGCATCCTTGATCATCTCCGCCGTGCGCGCATCGAGGCGGAACGACGGCGTGCTGGTGTGCAAGACGACGAAGTCGTACTCGCGGGCAATGGCTACCGTTTGCTCCTGGTCGAGGTGCTCGGGCGGCGCATCGAGGACGCGGCTATTCGGCACCAGTCCGGCCGGGTAGCAGAGCCAGGTGGGATACCAGAACGACCACACTTCTCGGGTCGCCTGGTAACGTGATCCTGCCCCGCCGTCGAAGTCTTCATAGGCAGGCGGGTTCAGAAAGAGCGTCTTCATAGAACTCCCATCGTTTGCCTCGGGCAATTGCTATTTCGAGCCTGCAGAGTAACCGAGCCCACCCACCCGATCAAGAGACGCCGAAACGGGCATGCGGTAGTGTCCTAATTTGAGTCGCAAGGCCCCAAAATCGCTCCTTGCGGAAGCTGCCGCGTCCGTGCGAATACCAGTCCGTGAGGCTAAATTTCCAGACTATTGACCGCTTCTGTGCAGCGATCGACCAGGCTCAGGAGCGCGCGTTCATTGATCTGTCGTCAGTCGAATGGATTGAGCCCTTCGCGCTGGTTTACCTGAGCATGTTCATGCGCCTGCGGTATTGCCAAGGCGGTCACGTCAGACTTCGCCGGCCCAGGAGCAACAAGGTCCATCGATTCCTGATGCGGCAGAATTTCTTTGAGCGTTTGAACTTGCGTCCCGCCAATGGCTCTGAGCGGCCGCACCGATTGGTCACTGCGACCTCGATTGGTGATCTCGTGGATATCATAGCCAGCCCAACCCTTGCCGATGACATGGCAGAACAGGTTGCGGAAATTTTGTATAATAACAAAGTGACCGTCGATATCCCCAGCGTCAAGATACTCGTGGCCGAACTCGTGGATAACTTCGTTCAGCACGCCGAACCCTTTACGCCGTCCGGCGTACAGCGCATCGGGGCATTTGTCATGCAACTCTATCCTCGGAGCCACCGAGTCTCTCTCGGGATAGGTGACTGTGGAATCGGAATTCGCGCAAGCCTCTCGTCCAACCCGAAATATAAGCATCTCGCACAGCAGCGGCATGAAATTGCCGTGCTTGAGGCGATGAAGCAGGGCGTGACCAAGCGTGTCCATGGCGGCGGCGGGACGGGATTTACGGAGGTGCAGGATACCATTCGCGATTTGGGTGGTAGCATTTGCCTTGCAAGCGGAGAGGGGTATGTGATTATAAGAGAAAGACGGCTGAGGTTTGGTTCGATGGCGCACGATCTGAGCGGGGTCCATATCCAAGCGGATATTCCCTGCAGGAGATAGGGATGGAAAGACTCGTCCGAATCGACGAACTGGCACGTCCCTGCCTAACGCGCCCGAAGGGGCATGAGGCGTTCGAAAAGCTTCTGCCGATGCTGAAGGATGGTCCGGTCGAAATCGCACTTGATATGACCGAGGCAATCTCGGCTTCCTGTCTCGACGGCCTGGTAGATCGGCTAATTGAGGAGCATCTCATTGACCAAGTAACATTCGTTGTCGCCGACCCTAAAGTAGCCCGGAAGCTGGGGAAGGTTGCTTGGCAGCACAAGGATTCTGTTATTTTCTTCCGGTCGTCGTTGGGTGCCGAGCGATTGCCGGTTCCGCCAGTAGTCAGTGATGCGGAACGACCAGAGCACGAAATCAGTAAGGGATACACGTCTTCCAATGGGCCTCTAGGTGAGATGCCCATGCATGCCAAGGGAAGGCGCTAATTGTCCTTTTGCTGCTTCTCGATGTGCGTCATCACGGCGCCCTCACGACGTACACCACTGCTTCTTGATGCGCGTTACCACGGCAACTCTCACGGCATCCCGTGCACCGTTGATCGGCGGCACGCCCGGAACGGCAATGTGGTGCTTTCGACCGCTGCCGTCTGTGTAGCTCCAGGCATAGGCGCGTGCGGCGTGCGGATGCCCGTTCACACGGAATACTTCGACGATACCACGCCAGACTGCGCCACCGTCAAACTTCGCATGCACCGGTACTGAAGCCAGATGGTCGGCTTCAAGCCCGTGCAGATCGAGAATCACTTGCCGCAGAACCGCTTTGCTGTTCATCGGTCAGTCTCTAGCGGGCGTGCTTCTCGATATGCGCCATAACGGCAGCCTTCACGGCAGCCTGTGCGCTGTCGATCGGCGCCACGCCCAGCACAGCAACGTGCCGTATCTCGCCACTCTCGGCCTTGTAGCTCCAAGCGTAAGCGTGCGTTGCTGTCGGGTGCCCCCGGACGCGGAACACGTCAACCGTTCCTTGCCAGACGGTCTTGCCCTGGAAGGTCTCCGTGATGGGCACGGACTCGACGTGTTCACTATCGAGTCCGTGCAGGTCACGGATCGCCTGCCGTAAGCGCTCGACGTGCTTCATGCGGCCATGTCTACCAGATCGCCAACGGAAAGCGCAGATCGCAGTATGCCGGCCTCCATGGCTGGCGTTGCCCTAATGGTGCGGTGGAACCGGACGAAGTTGTAGAAGGCAAAATACAGATCCATCGACGCCTTGAAGTTTTCCAGCTTCTTGCTGAAGCCGAGGCTCAGGCGCGTCATGCGCCGGCAGTGTGTCCGGATGCTCAGGTTGCTGCGCTCGACCAGCGAGGTTGAAACAAGCCGCATGTCCGGGATGCCGAGCAGGTCTTCCTTTTCGCAGCTGATGACCTTCGGCGGGCTGTAGCGCCCGCGGCCTGCTGCCGTCTCTGCGTATTCTTTAACCACGGTCGCGTAATCGACGCCGGTCGGAAACGCCGTTGCGATGGCGTGGTAGTAAGCCGGGAATGCATCGCTGGAGATCTGCACGCGGGTAGAGAGACGCGACGCCAGGTCGTCAATGAACTCCATCGTGGTGTAGGCTGTGCGCTTGCCGACCTTGTAACTCGGGATCAACTTGGTTTCGGGATCAAGGGCAACGAACGTGTACTGATCGCCAATGCGCGACCAGTCGTCGTCTTCTTGGACGTTTTTGTTCTTCTTGGCGACGAACGCCCAAATTTCGTCAACCTCGATCCGGTTACAGTGCAGGTTGCGCAACGTGGTGTCGCTGAACGTGGCGCAGGCGCCAGCAACGCGAACCATCAGCCGCAGGATGGTGTCGCGATGCACACCTGTGATACGTTCCGCACTGCGAACGCTGGACCCTTCCAGCAACTGACTGATGACCGCAACCCGCTTGTCCCGCTTCAGTACGTTTGCCATTTCCCTTCTCCGTTCGGACCTGCCTAATTATGCAATTTTGCATATCGGAAGTCAATAGAGAAATGCAAAATTGCATTGCAATCGGGGATGATCGGAGCTAAGAATGCTCTGGTGGAGGTTCAAAAGGTATCGGTCGGCGGAGAATAGGGACTACACTGCGGAATGGTATGTAGCGTCGGGTGAAGACGTGCAAACTAGATTTGAGTTCGTCGTTGGTGAGCTTTCTCATCTCGAAGACTGGTTCACGCCCAAACGCGCCAAAATGCTGGATCAGCAACACGCGGGTTATGACCTTTGCGAGATCCCGTTCGGGTTGAAGCGTACCGAACGGGAACCAAGCGGCAAAAGGACGGAAGTCAAACTCAAATGTCGCCCAGTCGGATTCATCCTGCGTCCGCCGGTGTCCGTTGACGGGAAACTAGTTCCGGGCGACTTCGTCTTTTTGACCGCCTGCACCAAGGGGCAAGGAAGAACAAATATTCAATCCGATACATTCGATCATGCCGTCATTCTCAAGCAGGACTTCGATCTAGGAAAGGGAACTACGCATGATTTCGATCTCTAAGCTCTGGGCAAAGCTTCGCAACAGGAAGTACCGACAGGCCTTCGTCGCCACGCAGCTTAAGCGCGGTGTGCCATTACAAATTCAAGCCCTACGAAAGAAGCTTGGGTGGACACAGGCGAAACTGGCAGAGCGGGCCGGCTTGAAGCAGGGCACGATTTCTAGGTGCGAAGACCCGGACTATGGAGAACTCACGTTCAACACGGTTTTAGCAATTGCCAACGGCTTTGATGTCGCATTCGTCGGCAAGTTTGTTCCCTTTAGTGAGCTAGCAAACTGGCATGATGATCTGTTGGAGCACCCGGACGTACTGACCTTTAAAGAAGAGGATGCGCAAGCCCTGAGCGAAACCGAAGTCCAGGCCATTGATAGTGAGGTGGTTGCAAAGTTACGCCCAGCAACGCCGCAAGGTCAGGTGGAGTTCCCTTCTCTTCCGGTGAAAGTTGAGCAAGGGAAGAACCCTTGGCCGCTGCAGCCCAAACGAACCCCAAGGGACTTCTATGAAGTGCCGTGGG
>JBIOJG010000023.1:0-82050 GCA_044450645.1 Binatia bacterium | reverse complement strand
GAACCCGCAGCTCAAGCCCGTTTACCAACGCTTGCTCAGCGTCTGCGGCATCGCCGACACCACGGCGATCCAGTTGCTCGGCGCGTTGCTGGTCCTGCCCGCCGACATGAGCGCGCGCGAGTGGGTGGCCCACAGCGGCCTCGACGTGCGCCACGTCAACTCCGGCACGTCGGTCCACAAGGCGCCCCGGATCTCCAAGCAGGGCGACGCCCATATCCGCCGAATCCTCTACATGCCAGCCTTGGTCGCCAGTCAGCATGAGCCGCATGTCCACGCCTTCTACGAATAGCTCTTGGCTGCCGGTAAAAAGCCCCTGCAAGCCCTCGTGGCTGTCATGCGTAAGCTCCTGCACGCCATCTGGGGAATGCTCAAAACCAACACCGACTTTGATGGGGCCAAATTCCGCAAACTCCCGGAGGCCGCTTGACAATGAAGAGAGTATCTCAGTGCGAGCGGTTGGGTATGTATTGGTCCCCCTTTTTACCGCTCACCCTGAGTAGGCCCCATTCTCAGGGGCCGTATCGAAGGGTGCCCGCCGGTTACCGGACTCTTTGTGCAAAGCCGGCGGCAAGATTCGGGTGACGTTGACCAGCTTGGTGACCTTCGACTAAGTACGGACGCGCAAGCATAGGAGCATGGTATGGACACATCAACGGCGGCATCTGAGCTACTGGTGCAGGAGATCGAGACGGGCATCACCCTTCTCACCTTGAATAGGCCGGAGCGTTTGAACGCACTCAGCCAGTCGCTGGTCGCGACGTTACACGCCACTTTCGACCGCATCGCGCTCGACCGACACGCACGCGTGGTCATCGTGACCGGCGCCGGGCGCGGCTTTTGCGCCGGCGCGGACGTGAAGGAGGCCAGTGGCGCCCCCGGCACCGCGGGCATGGGCCAGGTGGCGGCCATATTTCTGACGCAGGAGCATCTCGCCTCGCTACACGAAAAAATCCACCGCTGTTCGAAGCCGGTCATCGCGGCCGTGAACGGCCCGGCGATGGGCGGCGGCTTCTCACTCTCTCTGGCGTGCGACATCCGCTACGCGGCAGCGTCGGCTACCTTCGGCGCACGTTTCATCAAAATGGGCGTCTCGGCCTGCGACATGGGGACCAGCTACCTGTTGCCGCGCCTGGTGGGTGCGTCGCGGGCCGCCGAGTTGATGCTCACCGGGCGGATCTTCGCGGCGCCGGAGGCTCGCGAGATGGGGCTCGTGCTGGATGTCGTGCCCGATGGCGCCGTGATCGAGCGCGCCTTGGCGACAGCGCGTGAGATCTGTGAGAACCCGCCCCTGGCGACCTGGATGACAAAGGAGACCATGTGGCAGACCATCGACGCCCCTAGCATGCGGCATGCCCTCGACCTGGAAAATCGCACGCAGGTCATGTGCACCCACACGGGCGAGCTACAGGAGGCCTTCCAAGCATTCGTCGACAAACGCAAGCCGCGCTGGCAAGACTTATGAGCCGGGAGTGGGATATCGGCGCGCCTGAGGCGTGAGCAGTAGAGAGATCGCATGCAGCCATTGAGCGGATTTCGCATCATCGACATGACCGACGAGCGCGGCGCCCTGGGTGGGCGCGTGCTCGCCGACTTGGGGGCCGACGTCATCTACGTCGAGCCGCCATCAGGCTCGCTCTTCCGACAGGCGCCGCCGCTGGCGCCCGCGGCACTGGCGGCGGACGGGCAGACGAGCCTCTCCTTTGCTTTCCGCAACGCCGGCAAACGTGGTGTCGCGCTCGACATCACCAGTGCCGGTGGGCGGCGGGAGTTGCTTCACCTGCTCGATACGGCGGACGCGTGGATTGAATCCAGCCCGCCCGGCGTCCTGGCCCGTCAGGGTCTCGACCCAAAAGATGTGTTGCGCGCGCGCCCAGCGCTGGTGATCACTTCCATCACCGACTTCGGCCAGTTCGGGCCGCATCGCGACTACCTCGCCACCGATATGATCGGCTACGCCATGGGCGGCATGCTGTACCGCGCCGGTGCGGCCCATCGGCCGCCGATTGTCGCTCCGGGCTCACAAGCATACGACACCGCCGGCATCACCGCCGCGTTCGCCACCGCCTTGGCCATCTATCATCGCCTCCAGACCGGCCGCGGCCAATGGCTCGACGTCTCCGTGCAGGAAGCGACGTCGAATCTCGCCGACTGGAGCGTGCCGCTGTACTCAATGATGGGCTTCTACACCCACCGCGAAGGCGCGGGCATGTATCCCGTGTATCGCTGCGCCGACGGCTGGCTGCGCCTGATCATCATCAGCCTGAAGCACTGGCGCGCGCTGCGCGCCTGGATGGGCGAGCCGGCGGAGTTGCAAGATCCGACGTACGACGACTTCCTCCAGCGCGTGTTCAATCGTGCAGCCATCGAACCGATCATCCAGGGTTTCCTCGCACCGCGAACGAAGGAGGCCGCGGCGCGCGAAGCGCAGGCGCGCGGCATTCCCGCCACACCGGTACTCGAGCCCCACGAGGTGCTGGACAACGAGCACACGCGCGCTCGCCGAACCTTCGTCGAGTTGGACCTCCTGCCGGGCCTGCGGGCCAGGGTGCCGTCCGGCTTCTTTCAGTTCGACGGCGCGCGGCTTGGCCCCACGCGCGGCGCGCCCACTGTGGGCCAGCATAACCAGGCGGTTGCCGCCGAGGTTCGGGCAACGCCTCGGAAGCACGCGGCAACGGCGTCCGTGCTGGCCGACCCCTCTCTCCCATTCGTAGGTCTGCGCGTGATCGATTTCGGCGTCGGGGTTGCCGGCGTAGAGGTGGGCCGTTTGCTGGCCGAGTACGGCGCCGAGGTGATCAAGATCGAAAGCAGCCGCGCGGCAGATTTCATCCGCCAAGTCATCCCCGGCCCGATGAACCCGCCGTTTGCGTCGGCAAATCGCACCAAGCAAAGCTTCGGCGTGAACCTCAAGACACCGGAGGGGGCCGCGCTGGCGCGCCGTCTGGTAGGCATAGCAGACGTGGTGATCGAGAATAGCGCGACCGGCGCGATGGACCGCCTTGGGCTCGGCTACCACGACCTGAAGCAGCTCAATCCGCGCGTGATCATGTTCTCGACGCAGCTCTTGGGCGCATCGGGACCGTGGAAGAACTGGTCGGGCTACGGGCCCAATGCGCATACCGTGAGCGGCTTGCAGTACCTATGGAACTATCCGGAAGAGGACAAGCCCGAAGGCTCGACCAACATTCATCCCGATCACCTGGTCGGTCGGCTCGGGGCCTTGAGCGTGGTCGCGGCGTTGCTGCGCCGCCACCGGGACGGCCGTGGCGTGCACGTACAGGTGGCGCAGTTCGAGGTGCTGGTGCAGCTGCTCGGCGAGCTATTCATCAAGGAAAGCATCGCCCCGGGCGCGGTCCACCCGCGAGGCAACAGCAGCGACAGCGGCGCGCCGTGGGGTGTCTACCCCTGCGCTGGAGAGGACGAGTGGTGCGTGATCAACGTGCGCAGCGATGCCGAATGGCAGGCACTGCGCACCGCGATTGGGGCTCCCGAATCCTTGACCGCGGCGCGGTACGACACTGTCGCGGGACGGCGCCAGGCAAGTGAGCAGATCGACGAGTCGCTTGCAGCGTGGACACGCGTGCGCACGCCCGCGGAGGTGATGGCGTTGCTCCAGCGCCATGGGGTCCCGGCCGCCGTGGTTGAGCACCCGGTGCACCAGATCAACGATCCTCACCTCACCGAGCGGAGTTTCTTCCAGCGTATCGATCAGATCGGACTCGGGCCCGTCATCTTGGAAGGCTCCGGCTTTCGAGCGAGCGGCATGCCCCAGCCGCGTGTCGCGTCAGCCCCGCTGCTTGGCCAGCATACGCGGACACTCTGCCGGTCGCTCCTGGAGATGAGTGAAACCGAGATCGACACACTCATCCGCGCCGGCGTGCTCGAAGAACCCCCGCAATAACCGGCGAGGCAGGGCCTCGGCGTTCACGTCCGGCGCGACCGGCTGCGCCGGCGAGGGTCAACCGCAGGAGCCATTCAGTCGCCCACCCACGTAAGGAAGCCGCTTGGAATACTAGAGTATCTCTGGAATCCTCCAGGGACAGGAGTATTGTCCTGCAACCTCCTAATCTAAGCGGCTATTGCGGACCGCAAGCCTTGGGGCGGTCACCGGCCCGATTCGCGACGACCAATGGCGTGGGGGCTCGGACGAGAACAGCGAGCATCTTCGGCGTAACGGCACTGGCTGCCACGGTTGCGGTGTCGGCACTGTGCATAAGCGCCACTCAGGCACAGATCGCCATTGACACGACAAGCTCTTCATACGGTAACACCGCGGCGTTGAGTTTTTCCCACGCGATCGGTTCCGGGCCGAACTCACTCTTGATGGTAGGCGTGGAAGTACACGGTCAGACCCGTGTAACCAGTGTGCGGTGGGGCACGGGTGCGACGAGCTGCCCTTCGACATGCACCCCATCAAGCTGCTTGTGCACTCTCACTGGAGTGGGCACGGTCACCAACAACGGGAGGAACGTCACCGTGCAGTTGTGGAGCTTGCTGAATCCGCCTGCGGGTACCGGAGACATCGCCATCGCCTTGCCCTCAACGCACCGCATTGTTGGCGGGGCGACCTCGTTCTTCGGCGTCGATCAGACGACCCCGCTCGGTGAAGCAGCGATAAATTCCGCGGACACCGGAACGCCCGCAAACGTCACCGTCTCCAGCATCCCCGGCGCAGTCGTGCTTGACGCCGTCGCCGCAAACCCCAATACGACCTTCACCACGACTGGGAGCGGGCAAACGCAGCAGTACCAGCTCTCGGTAAGCGGCGGCGCGGCATCCACGCAAATAACCGGCGCCGGGAGCATCGCATCCGGGGCGGCCACCGTCACGATGTCATGGCACTTGTCCTCCCCAAACTGGGCAATCATTGCGGTACCAATCAATCCGGCACCGACGCCAGCGGGCACGACTGCGCCGAGCCCGTCTCCCTCCCCAACCCCGCCGCGCTGCGTCGGCGATTGTAATGGCAACGGCACGGTGACCGTCGACGAGATTCTCACGATAGTAAACGCGGCGCTGGGGAGTGTCCCGCTGTCAGCTTGCAAAGCGGGCGATGCCAACGGAGATGGCCAGATTACGGTCGCTGAGATTCTCACCGCGGTTGATAACGTGCTGAACGGGTGCGCCACCTGATTCTCCCGCCGCCAATTGGCGCGGCTCCTGGCACCAACGTTGCTTAACCGTCCTCCGTACGCGCAGTGTGCGCCGGTGGATGCCCACTCGACGGACGCTGGTTGCAGTGTCGCCACCCGCCCCGCCATGCAAAGAAGGAGGATCTTTCGATGGCACAGGTAAACTGGATGCGTCCCGTCGGAGCCCGACACACAAACGTTTCACTTTCTTCAGCGGCGCTGGAATTGGGGCTGTTGCTCATCATTGCCGTCACCAGCACATCGTGCGGTTCGGAGGATTCGAGAGCGGAGGCTGTGTCGCCCCCGCCGGCGCTGGTCACAGATCAAACGCGCGGCTCCGATCCACACACCGGATTCGCTCTCACGAACGACTTCGAGCGCATCTTCTATCCCAAGGACACGGAAGCCGTCGTCAGAATCGGGAGAGACAACGGTGTACAGAAGAGGGCGTTCCTCAGCGCCACGGTGATGTATCAACCGCCGCTCACCGTGGAAGAAATCGCTCACTACGTCGGCGCTGATCCCAACCCGACTCGGGACATGGTGGCGATGCGATGCCGTCCGCTGGATCCCTCCAAGGTGGAACCGATCCTGGCCACCTGGCCGAATGTGTTCAAGGCGGTTGTTGCCGATCTGGGGGCCATGTACACGCCTACAGATTGTCCGGCTTCGCCGACCGATCCCGTAGACCGGCAAGTGTACTGCACTGCGCTAGCCTTTTCGGACCAGGCCAACACCAAGGTGCCGTTGAGTCTGCTCAATGCGGTCGCTGTCGGGGTCGAGACCTTCGAACTCCAGGGGGCTCCGTTTCAGCCAACGGGAAGCACGCAGGGCGCGGACGTGCTGTACGATCTGTATGGAATCGGGTACGGATTTGCCGGCTTGGGCTTTTCCGTCAAGAATAGCTTCCTTGCCGGCAAGCCGGTGGCCTTGACCGCCGCCCAGGCACTGGAGCAGTCGGTGGTTCCGGAATACTTGCTGGACAACGTTCCGCTCGCTGACGGCAACTGCAAGTGCATCCGAGTGAGGCCCTACGCCAACCGTGACCAGAGCCCGCTCAACTGGGACACCGTTACGGCGCTCGGCAATCAGAACCTGTGCACGACATTCAATGATTTGCCCTGAGGCGTTCCGATGGCCGCCGGAGCTGCCAGTCCGCAAGTGCGCCGCTGCAGCTCGGCCGCGTCGAAGTGCGCCCGCTGCCCGCAGACGTGCTACAAAGAATGCGCGAGAAGGAGAACGCCCGAATGGATAACACGTACACCCTGGTCTCGGATCTCGGAGCGCAGGAGATTCCGTCGGACGGTATTCTGAGTCGGACCCTCTACGATGACGAGCGGGTTAAGGCCGTCGTCTTCGCCTTTGGCAAGGGCCAGGAACTCTCGGAGCACACCGCATCGATGCCGGCCATTGTGCAGATCGTGAAAGGCGAAGCGCGCGTAACGCTGGGTACTGATGCGATCGAGGCAACCGCAGGCACTTGGGCACACATGCCGGCGCAGCTACCGCACAGCGTCCAGGCCAGGACACCGTTGATCATGCTGCTCTTGCTGCTGAAGCGACCCGGCAGCGCAGGGTAGTCGTTTCGACAGCGGAGGCAACGGCACAGGCAGGGCCTCTCGCGCACTTCAATCTCCCTTCTGATCGATAGGCCGATTTCAGCGCCCTTAGGACACTACCCCGCTGGTTGCAAGGATCACGCGGAATGGCTCTACTGGATGCATGTTCCCCGTTTCCGCAGCCAAAGAGCAGGCCTTAGCCGAGCGTTTTGAGCGCCTTGGGATTCGCAACGACGATCTCGACGAGAGCTTCGTGCGCTCAGGCGGCAAGGGCGGGCAGAACGTCAACAAGGTCGCCACCTGCGTGGTGCTCGTCCACCGTCCGACGGGCACCATGGTCAAATGCCAACGAGAGCGCTCTCAGGCCTTGAACCGCTTCCACGCGCGCCAGTTGCTCGCCGACAAAATCGAGCGCCGGATACTCGGTGCTGCCAGCGTGGAGGCGCAGCGCATTGCCAAAGTGCGCCGGCAGAAGCGGCGCCGCTCACGCCGGGCGAAGGAGAAGATTTTGGAGACCAAGCACGTGCGCGCCGAGACCAAGGCACTACGCCGTCCGGTTTCCGTCGAAGGCGACTGAATCCGTTACGCGTCGCGCTCCCCTGTTTCACGTGCTCACGCCTTCTCGCCTGCTGCCCGCTTTCTGACCAGCGTCAGCCCGTCGGCGATCGGTAACATCACCGTCTCGACCCGCCGGTCCGCGGCCAGGAAGTCGTTGAGCTGGCGCATCGACACCGTGTTTTCGTCGGTCGCAGTGACCTCGACGACCTGCCCCATCCACAGCACGTTATCGAAGAGCACCAACCCGTTCGGCCGCAACCGCACAAGGATCTGTTCGTAATAGTTGCGGTAGTTCAGCTTGTCCGCGTCGATGAATCCAATATCGAACTGCGTCTCGCGCGGCAGGTTTCGCAGCGTGTCCAGCGCTGGGCCCAGGCGCAGTTTGATCTTGTGCGCCACCCCTGCCTCTTTCCAGTAGCGGCGAGCGATCGCCGTCCATTCGTCATTGACGTCGCAGCACAACAGGCGCCCATCGTCGCTCATGCCCCGTGCCAGGCACAGCGCACTGTAGCCGGTGAACGTGCCCACCTCCACCGCGGAACGTGCACCGATGACGCGCGCCAGTAGTGTCAGAAACGCCCCCTGCTCCGGCGCCACTTGCATCAAACTGAGCGCCCCAAGCCGCTCCGTCTCTTCTGCCAGCGCCGCCAGCACGCCATCACGCTGGGTACCGTGCGCCACCAGGTAGGAATACAGATCTGGAGTCAACGTCGTAAACTTATCGGGCATGATTTTCTCCGACCCACCCTTTCTCGCAGAGACTCCACGGCGCAACAGTCAAGAAACAGCTCCGTCCCGAGCGTCGCAACTGGGATCTCCGATAATCTGGTGGACCCCATTTTGCCCTATGCGAGCATTGCCGACAACGGGGGCTGAAAACTGGGGCCGGGATTGGCGTCGCGACGCCTGGCCCCAACTAACCCCCGGCCCCGATTCTTAATCCGGGGACCCTGCGCAAGCCGCCGTCTGCGGAACCTGGACTTGGGAGAGATCGGACACCACGATCAGATGCATCTGCTCGGGGTGGAGGTACTGCTGGGCAACGCGCTGTACGTCTTCCTTGGTGATGGCGTTGATCCGTTGCTTGTAGGTGTCGGCGTAGTCATCACCAAGGTTGAAGAATTCCACCTGCGTAAGAAAACCGGCCACTTTCGTGTTGCTGTCGAGCCGCAGCGGGAAACTTCCGGTGAGATACAGCTTCGCATCGTTCAATTCTTCATCGCTCACCGGCTCGCGGCGGATGCGCTTGAGTTCGTCGCAAGCACGCTGAATCGCGTCAATCGCCGACGCGTTTTTCGTCTGCATGACCACCTGAAAGCTACCCGGCGCCTTGTTCACCGTGAAGAAGCTCGCCACCGAGTACGCTAGTCCGGCCTTCGTGCGGATGTTGTCGAGCAGCCGCGACGAGAACCCACCGCCGCCCAGAATGTAGTTCATCACCTGGATGGTGTAGTAGTCCGGGTTATCGCGGGCGATGCCGAGTTGGCCAAGAACGATGTTCGCTTGGCTGATGGGTTTGTTGATCGTCACCGTGCCGGTACGGGCCGCGTCTTGAGGCGGGTAGCGGAAAGGCTCCAACGTACCTTTCTTCCAATCCCGTAGCGCCGATTCCATTCGGTCTCGAATATCGCCTGCTGCTACATCACCAACTACCGAGATAATGGTCCCCTCCGGCCGATAGTGCTGCGTGTAGAACGATACGATCTCGCTTCGCGTGATCTTGCGCACTGCGTCGGGCGTACCAACGACCGGGTGGCCGTAGGCTCCGTCCCCGAATGCGGTCTTGACGAAGGCCCGTTGTGCGACCTTGCCCGGGTCGTCTTCCTCCGCTTTCATCTGGGCCAGGGCCGCTTCGCGCCGCCGGCCAACTTCAGCTTCCGGAAAGCTGGGATGCAGAAACACATCCATGAGGAGGTTCAAGCCCGTATCGAGATCTTTGCGCAGCACGCTCAGGTTCAGGGTGGCGTAGTCGGTGTCCGCAGAGGTGCTATACGACGCCCCGATAAAGTCGAAGCCCTGACTGATCTGTGACGCCGCGCGCGTCTTGGTCCCTTCGGTCAACAGGTCTGCGGTGAGGTTTGCCACGCCTTCCTGCCCGCGCGGGTCACGGCGTGCTCCGGCGTCGATCAGCAGCTGAACGACCACCAATGGGAGGGCATGTTGTTCCGATACGACGAGCCGCGCGCCGTTGCTCAGTGTGTAGCGCTCCGCCGGAGGCGTGGCTGCGCTAGCGAGCGTCGACCACGCGAGCATGACGCAGCCTACGACCCAGGTCGTGTGAGCCAGTAACTCCATCAGCGCACCATTCCTGACGCAGGCGCCTGCAGGCGTGGCGGGTGATCGGCTGACACCGGCAGCGGTTCCAGGGTGCCGACGGTGCGGTTGCGCGGCGTGAAGTAGAATGAAGCGACGCGCGCGATGTCGTCGGCGGTCACCGCACGCATGCTGGGCAAGTAGGCATCAATCCGGCGCCAATCGCCTGCGACTTCATACTGTCCCAACACCATTCCCTGGTAAAAGAGCGAATCCTGCCCGAGAACGAAGCCGGCTTCGAGTCCGTTCTTTGCTTTGGCCAGTTCGCGCTCGCTCACCGGCGTCCGCTGCAGCCGATCCACCTGCAGCAGCATCTCCTGCTCGACTGCCTTGGCGGTCTTCCCGGGGAACGGCTGCGCGTAGAGGAGGAACAGGCCCGGGTCAACCGAGGTCAGCTCGTAGCTCGTACCGACGTCGCGCGCCAGGCGTTTGTCGTACACGAGTTGCTGGTACAGCCGGGCGCTCTTCCCGCCTGAAAGGATTGCCGAAAGCACTTCCAGCGCCGGGCCATCCTTGCTGCTGAGATTTGGAACATGGTAGGCGATGCCGACGAACGGAAGCTGCGCTTCGCGCTTCAGCACCGTACGGTTCTCACCCTGCTGCACGGGTTCGATGGCGCGCACCGGTGGCGCCGGGTTCCCGAGGGCGACGGACGCGAAGGCCTTTTCGATCTGTGCCAGCAACGCCTCCGCTGAAAAGTCGCCGACGCAGACCACGACCGCGTTTCCGGGGGTATAGTAGGTGTGGTAGTACTCCATCGCATCCTGGCGTGTCGCCTGCTTGAGGTCGTTCATCCAGCCGATCGTCGGCCATTGGTACGGGTGCGCAGAGTAGGCCACGGCGCTGATCTGCTCGAACAGCGCCGCCACCGGATTGTCGTCGGTACGCAAACGGCGTTCTTCCATGACGACATGGAGTTCTGGAGTGAACTGGGCGTCATCGAAGGTAAGATTCTGCATCCGGTCCGCTTCCAGATCGATCACGATCGGGATCCGATCGCTGGCGATGGTGGCGAAATACGTCGTCGAGTCATCCGACGTGAAGGCGTTGTCATTGCCGCCGTTGTGCTGAATGATCTTCGAGTACTCCTCCGGCCCCACCTTCTTGGTGCCTTTGAACATCAAATGCTCGAGCAGATGGGACAGGCCGGTGCGGCCAAGCTGCTCGTTCCGCGAGCCGACCCGGTACCACACCTGGAACACAGCAACAGGGGCCTTGTGGTCCTCCAGCAACAGGATTTTCAAGCCGTTGGGGAGGACCGCTTCACGCACGCGCTCGGCGTAGGATTGCGCCGCCCGTGCGGGCGTCAGCAGCAGGCACGCCAGCGTGACGGCACACGCTGCAGCTCTCAGTACAATGCGCATAGATCGCCGGGATTAGCAGCGGGGTATCAGCCGGTCAAGGCAACCTGGCTGCCGCCGAATCCGCAGCAATTGCATCGTGAACATCACGCTGCATCCGTGCCGAGACGTCCGCCATTGCCTGGCTCATGGCAGCGGCCAGCGCAGGTGGCGCGTTGCACGCGGAGGGCTCATCGCCCACGTACACTTGCTGCGACAGCACGGCCTCACCCTTGGTGGGGCGCATGCGCACGACCAGGATGTGCAACCGCAGGTGCGCCGTGCAGGCACGGTCCGTGACACGCTCCTCGATCTCTTCGATCTGGCCGCTGATCTGGTAATCATTCGGCAGCAACGACGGGCCGCGCTGCACCGCTCGGTACAAGCCGCTGTCCACAAAGTCGCGTGCCAGAAGGTCCGCCACCATGTTCCCTGGGTTAGCACTCCAGCGGCTGTCGAAGTACGCCTCGGTTGCGTATGTCTTCTCTCGAGAGATGATCGGCTCGCGATCGTACACCGCCGCAACCGCCAGCGGTCCGATCGCCACGATCACCGGCAAAGGGGCACCGGCAACAACCGGTGGCGTGTAATCGAGCCGGTAATCGCGGATCTGCGGCGCCCGTACCCCGAGGCGCACGCAGCCGGCCAACAGCCCGACCAGCGGCAGCAGCCAGCGGTGCCATCTCATTGGCCACTCCCGTCGCCGGAGCGGCGTGCCGCCGGAGGCTCCCCGAAAAACAGCAGCGACGGTTGGTGCCGAATCTCATCGGTCAGTCCTTGCAGATTTCCGACGGTGCGGTCGAGACGTGCCGTCGCGGATTGCAGAGTCACAATGAACTGCTGGGCGCTCACGGCCAGGCGGTTGAGTTGGTCGAGCGTCCGGCCTAGCTCCTCCCCCTTCACTCCCTGGTTGAGATTGGCAAAGAGGGTCTTCGCCTCCTGCGTCGCACGTGTGGCGTTTTCTACCACGGGCTTGATCTGCACCCCTGTGGTCATCGTCTCCACGTTCTTCGCCGCCTTCTGGGTCGCCTGCGACGCGGCCGCAAAATTGGTCAGCAGGGTATTGATCCGTTCATCCTGCAAGAGCTTGGAGACCGACTGCAACGTGGCCCGAGCATCGGCCGAGATGCCGCCGAGATCCACCTGCATGATCTTGTCATACACATCGGCGAGGGCGCCTTGCACGGCCTTGAAGCTCGAGCGCGCCGACGGGATCACGTCGTAGTGAGGCTTGAAGCTCATCTGCGGGGCCTGATTGAGCGCATCGCCAGAGCGCCGCTCGATTTCAACGTAGCGCAGACCGGTAATGCCGCTGAGCTCGAGCTGGGCCCGCAACGTCTCATCGCCCTGCAACGCGGGCACGAATTTGGTGTCGATGTCCATCACCACTTCGATCAACTGACGGTCCGGAGCGACGTCGATGCGTTCCACCCGTCCGGCTGGCACACCGCGGTACTTGACGGCGGCGCCCGGATCAAGCCCCTGCACCGACTCCGAAAAATACGTCACGAACCGTTTGGTCGATTCCAAGAAGCGGCTGGCGCCTAGCCAGATCGCCGCTGCAACCAAAGTCACGCTGGCAGCGATGACGAAAACGCCCACCTGGAATTTATGCGCTTCGGTGGTCACTGTCGCTCCTCCTCCGGAATGTCGCTGACGGCTCCCGATTGAAGAAGGCATGCACACGGGGGTCGGCGCTGTGGTCGCGCAACTCCTGCGGCTTGCCTTCCGCGATGATCCTCTTCGTTTCCCCGTCCAGCATGATGACGCGCTCGGCGATCGCAAAAATACTGGACAGTTCGTGCGTCACTACCACCATGGTGGTGCCCAGACTGCGGTTGATCTGGATAATCAGCTCATCCAATTCGGCCGAAGTCACCGGATCGAGTCCGGCCGACGGCTCGTCAAAGAACAAGATACTGGGATCGAGGGCCATGGCCCGCGCCAGCGCCGCCCGCTTCTTCATCCCTCCGGACAGCTCGGAGATGGTGAAATCCTCGAATCCCGCGAGCTTCACCATGCTCAATTTGATGCGTACCAGCAGCTCGACGGTCGCCGGCGGCAGAGTCGTGTATTCCTCCAGCTGCAGCGCGATATTCTCGCCCAACGTGAGCGAGGCGAACAGCGCCCCTGATTGGAAGAGCACCCCGATCCTACGCTGCACGCGCCGGAGCTGATCCTCGTCGGCATGCGTGATGTCCTCTCCGTCAACAAGCACCCGGCCGCTCACGGGATGTTGGAGGCCGATCATGTGTCGCAACAGTGTCGTCTTGCCACACCCCGATCCGCCGACAATGACAAATCGCTCTCCGCGTTGCACCTGGAGGCTGACGTCGTCCAGTATGGTGTTCTCCCCATACCGCGCCACCAGGTGTTCCACTTCGATCACCGGAAGCGCTGGAGCCCTATGTACACCGGTCAAGGTCCTTTCCTCCCGCATCTTACCAGTAATGGAACACGATCGTGAAAATGGCATCAGCGACGATGATGAGGAAGATGCTCGCCACAATGGCTGAAGTGGTGCTCCGGCCGACGCTCTCGGCACCACCGCGCGCCTCAAAGCCGCGCAAACACCCGACGCCGGCGATCAGAATCGCGAAAGCGACACTCTTGATGAGGCCGGAGGTGATGTCCCAGACGGTGAGCGCCAAACGCGTCTGCCGCAGGTACACCTGCGCCGGCAGACCCAAGCCTACGGTCGCAACCGTGAGCCCGCCCAGAATGCCGACCAGATCGGCGCACACCGTGAGGCACGGCAGCATCACCAGGAGCGCAATGACCTTGGGTGTCACCAGGAACCGCGTCCGATCGAGGCCCATGGTGGTGAGCGCATCGACCTCCTCGGAGACCTTCATGGTTCCGATCTCCGCGGCAAAGGCGGCACCCGAGCGGCCGGCGGCGATAATGGCTGTCATCAACGGGCCCAGCTCGCGGACGATCGATAACCCGACCAGATTGGCGACGTAGATATCGGCGCCAAACTGCGTGAGCTGCACGGCCGCTTGAAAGGCCGTGATCAAGCCCATCAAGAAGCTGATCAGGGACACGATCGGCACGCCGTCGAGGCCCGTCCGCTCCATGTAGAGCCACGTTTCCCGCCAGCGCATGCGTAGGGGATTCCGCATCCCCTCCCACAGCCCCAGTACGAGCTCGCCGGTAAACACCACCAGCGCGTGGAAGTCGGCAAGCAGCTTGAGTGTCTCCGCCCCGATTCCGGTCGTGAGACCCACCGGAGGCGCCGGAGGCGGAGGCGGCGCGAGGAGCGCTTGCTCGTCAACCACGCTCAGAAAACCGTCGATGGCCGCCGTCGATCGCGCGATACGCAGCTCCGCACCGGTTCGGACCAAGCGCTGCCGCAGGCCGATCAACACGGCGCCCCCGCCGCTGTCGAAATAGTCGACACCGGATAGATCCAGCACAACCTGGCGGGCGTGGCTCGGCACCCGCTCCACGATGTCGCTCAGCAGCCTCTGCGCGTTCCCGATCTCGATCCGTCCACGGATCGCCATCGCGACGGTTCGATCGTCGCGCTGCTGCGTCGACAACTCGTACGAACCATCCGTCGGCACGGCCCCCTCTTACCATCCCGGAGGTGGGAGAGCGAACGCCGCAGGGCCGGAAACCGAAGAGTTGCACCCTGTCCCGATTTGGCTGATAAGCGTGCCGCAGGCGCCCCGCATGCCGCTCACGCCAAAGCTGAACGCACAGGCAAACGCCTTTCTCGGACTCCTGGAGCGGCGGGCGCCGCGGCCACTCTCCATTACGGAGATGGCGCGGGCGCTCGAGCTGGACCGCTACGATCCCAAACACCTCAAGGCGGTGCTCGAAACCGAGGTTGCCAACCACAAGTTACGCCGCATTGGGAAGACCCGCTACCAGTGGATCCGGGAAGCCGAAAGGGTGACCGCAGCCGGCCGTGGCGTCCGTACCCCGGGAATTCGGGGCGAGGGCGGCAAGCTGCAGAAACGGCCGGCGCCACGAATCGAAGGGCATTACTCCCGCGTGCGCGCCGGTTACGGCTTCGTGGAAGTGCTGGGCCAGGCGGCCGACCGCTTCCCGCGCGACGTCCTGATCCCGGCGGGGATGGCCGGCGCGGCGCTGCACGGCGACCGCGTCGCGGTAGAAATCATCCGCCGCGACCTGCGGGCGCGCCGTTTCGTCGGACGCATCACGGCGGTCACCGGTCCCGTGCACGAGAAGATCATTGGGACGCTTCGCTATGGCCGCGAGGGCTGGCACCTGCTGCCGGAAAATGAACTGCTGCCCGTCGTGGCAATCATCGGCCGTGACCTGCCCGAGCAGCGGGAGGCTGGCCAGGTCGCGTTGGTTCGCCTGACACGACCGCCCACGCCAACCCGCGGCCCGGGCGGCGAACTCGAAGAAGTGCTCGGCGCCGCCGACGACCCCGAGGTCCAATTCCTCACCATCGCTTTCGAGCACGGGCTCCGAATCGAGTTTCCACCCGAGGTGCTCGCCGAGGCCGAGCGTTTGCCACCCGACCCATCCGAACACGACTTCGCGGGGAGGGAAGATCTGCGCCGCCTTCCTTTCATGACCATCGACGGCGAGAGCGCGCGCGATTTCGACGACGCGGTGTGCTTGGAGCCACTACCACATGGCGGCTACCGGCTGTGGGTCGCCATTGCTGATGTCTCGCATTATGTGCGGCCGGGCTCTGCACTCGATGCCGAAGCCGCACGGCGATGCACGAGCGTGTATTTCCCGGACCGGGCCATCCCCATGCTGCCGCCGCAGCTCTCGAATCAACTGTGCTCGTTGAATCCAGAACGTGACCGCCTGGTCATGGTGGCCGAGCTGACCTACGACCGTCGCGGGCACCGACAGGAGGCGCGTTTCTATCGCGCCGTGATCATCAGCCGGGCCCGCCTCACTTATGCCAACGTCGCCGCCGTACTGTCGGAAGCCGATACGCTCGACATCCGCCGCTGGCGTGACGAGCTGAGTTCACTGCTGCCGCAACTGCGTCTCATGCTTGAACTCATGCGCAAGCTTCTCCACAAGCGCACAGTCGCGGGCTCGCTCGATCTCGACCTTCCTGAGGCGTTTATCGACCTCTCCGAAGAGGGTCGCAGCGTCGGAGTGCGGCTGTTCCAACGCAACGATGCCCACCGGCTGATCGAGGAGTTCATGCTCGAGGCCAACTGTGCCGTCGCCGCCTTCCTCACCGATCGACACGTGCCCTTCCCCTACCGCATCCATGAGCCACCCGACCCGGATGATATCGACGATCTCAACGAGTTCCTCCAGGTCTTCGGCTTCGCAGTGAATTATGATGGCGACGTCCGGCCACAAGACGTGCAACATCTACTCGAGCAACTCGATGGCCACCCGCTCTCACGCGTGCTCTCACGCCTGGTCCTCCGGTCACTGAAGCAGGCGCAGTACAGCATCGTGAACGCCGGTCACTTCGGCCTGGCCTTCCCGGTCTACTGCCATTTCACCTCGCCGATTCGGCGCTACCCGGATTTGATCGTGCATCGCCAGCTCAGCCGTGTCTTCGATGGCCAAGTTGAAGCCGCACGCAGCGAGGCCGAAGCCGTCGAGGCCGCCAGCATACAAAGCTCGCAGTGCGAGCGCGAGGCCATGGAGGCGGAACGCGCCATGCTGGATCTGAAGAAGGCCGAGTTCATGCTCGACCATCTGCTCGAGCCGCATCCGGGAACCATCGTCTCGGTGCTGTCCTTCGGCTTCTTCGTGGAGCTGGATGCCTATCCGATCGAGGGTCTGGTTCGGGCCGACGCCTTGACCGATGACCGCTACTACTTCATCGAGGAGGAGCGCGCGCTCAAAGGCATGCGCACCGGTAGGCGTTTTCGTCTCGGCGACCGCGTCCTCGTTGAGGCAACGACTGTATCCTTGCGGCGGCGTGAGATCGATTTCGCCGTGCTGGAGCGTCTCCGCTCTGCGGGCGCCAACGCCGGCCCGCGATACCCACGCCAAGAAAAGAAGAAGCGACCGACGCGCGGAAGACAGGCACGCGGCCAGAAGCGGCCACGCAATCCCGGAAAGCGGTAGGTTGGGGGCGTATCTGGACTGATGCGGCAACGATGCTGCTCTTGCATCTTGCTTGGGCTGCTGCAGAGGTCCGGTCACGCTTGACCTATTGGTCGGTGCCCGCCACACTCGATCCATGCTCAAGACACAGAATCTTCACGTCGTTAAGACCGAGCCGCTGGTACCGCCGAGCGCGCTCAAGCGCGACTTTCCGGCATCGGGCGCCATCTACGAGGTGGTCGTCCGCGCCCGCGCGGCCGTCCGCGACATCATCAACGGGAAGGACCGGCGTCTTCTTGCCGTCGTCGGGCCATGCTCTATCCACGATCCAGAAGCCGCACTCGACTACGCCAAGCGCTTGCGCCAGGTGAGCGACCGTGTCGCCGACACGCTCTTTGTCGTCATGCGCGTTTATTTCGAGAAGCCGCGCACCACCTTGGGCTGGAAGGGTCTGATCAACGACCCCCATCTCGATGGCACCTGCGATATGGGAACTGGGCTGCGTCTCGCCCGCCAATTGCTTCTTGACATCAATCGCATCGGCTTGGCAGCCGCGACCGAGCTGCTCGATCCGATCACCCCGCAGTATCTCGCTGACCTCATCTCCTGGACCGCGATCGGAGCGCGAACGACGGAAAGCCAGACCCACCGCGAGATGGCCAGCGGACTTTCCATGCCCGTTGGGTTCAAGAACACCACCGACGGAAACCTCCAGCTGGCGATAAACGCCTTGGAATCGGCCGGCGGGCCGCACACATTCCTCGGCATCGATCAGGACGGCCACACGTCGATCATCCACACCGAGGGCAACCCCGATCGCCACATCGTGCTGCGCGGCGGCCGCACGCCAAACTACGATGCCGGAAGCATCCGCAAATGCGAAGAAATGCTGGCCAAGGCTGGTCTCCCCGCACGCATCGTGGTGGACTGTAGCCACGCCCAAACCGGCAAGGATTACGCGCGTCAGCCGGAGATCCTCGCCGACCTCATTGGCCAGATCCGTGCCGGCAACCACTCCATCATCGGCTTCATGCTGGAGAGCAACCTCAAAGCCGGGAACCAGAAGCTGGTGAAGGGGCGCGCCGGACTCGAATACGGGGTCTCCATCACCGACGGCTGCATCGATTGGAAGACGACCGAACGCTGCCTCATCGAAGCCGCGGAAAGCTTGCGCGAGGCGACCGCCCCAGCCGAAGCCAGGGTGTGACCAAGTGAGCCACCGATGGCGCTTGCAAGCGAACCGCTTTATCGGCATACGAACCTGCGAGTGGGCCGGTAAGCCAGTGAGCCGGTAAACACCTTCCCCGCACTGGCGCACTCGCACACCCGTTAACCCGCGAACCCAGACCAGGAGGAACCATGGATTTCGGATTCACCGAAGAACAAGAGATGCTACGGCAAAGCGCCCGGCAGTTCCTCGATACCGAGTGCCCCATGACTTACGTCCGCAAAATGCTGGACGATGACGCCGGGTACTCCGAAGAGCAGTGGAAAAAGATGGCTGACCTCGGATGGACAGGCCTCATCCTCCCGGAGCAATATGGGGGATCGGGATTGAGCATGGTGGACCTCGTCGTTGTGCTCGAAGAGATGGGACGCGCCGTCATGCCTGGCCCGTTCTTCGCCGACATCATCGGCGGGCTGGCAATCGACCTCGGCGGCTCGAAGGCGCAGAAAAAGCGCTATCTGCCACAGATCTGCGCTGGCAGCCTCAAGGCAACCTTGGCGCAGGTCGAAGGAAATGGCCGCTGGGACGCCGAAGGGATTCAGCTGTCTGCCAAGAAGGACGGAAAGGCGTACCAGCTCTCAGGCACGAAACTGTTTGTGCCTGACGCGCACAAGGCCGACGTGCTGGTGGTTCCGGCACGCACCGGGAGCAAGGGGACGAAGGGCATCACCCTGTTCCTCGTCGATGCCAAACAGCAGGGTGTCAACACGACTCTGCTGAAGACCATGGATCAGACTCGGAAACTCTGCGAGGTGACGTTCGACAACGTCACGGTCGGCACCGACGCCGTCCTCGGCAAGGCAAACAAGGGCTGGCCGCTGCTGGAGCGGGTCGTCGATCGGGCCAAGGTGGCGATGTGCGCCGAGATGTGCGGTGGCGCCCAGAAAGTGTTGGAGATGAGTGTAGAGTACGCCAAGGTACGCGAGCAGTTCGGCCGCCCGATCGGCAGCTTCCAGGCCATCCAGCACAAATGCGCCAACATGATGGTGCAGACCGAGAGCGCCAAGTCCGCCACTTACTACGCCGCCTGGGCAGTAGCCAACGACGCACCAGATGCCCACCTGGCTGCATGCATGGCCAAGGCGTACTGCTCCGACGCGTATCGGTATGTGAGCGCTGAGGGTATTCAGATACACGGCGGCATTGGCTTTACCTGGGAACACGACATGCACCTGTACTTCAAGCGTGCCAAGGCGTCGGAGGTTACCTTCGGCGACGCGACGTGGAACCGCGAGTTGGTGGCGCAGGAGGTGCTCGATAAACCGGAGGCTGAAACCTCTGCAACAGCCTGAAGAATTTCCCAGCCCCCAAGGCCGGGCATCAGGGATAAGCGGCCGGAGCGCAGATGGCTGAACGCAGGAAGCTCTACTTCGAGGATGTCAAGGAAGGCGATGAGCTGCCGGCGTTCGTGGCAGAAGATCTGACGCGTACGGACCTCGTCCGCTAGGAGTTCGATGACCTCCCGCGCCATGCGGACAAAGAATTGCGCGTAAATGATCGCTTCCAACAGGAACGTTCGCGCTTGGATTCTTCGCTCCTAGAAGATGAGGAATCGTCCCTAAGTAGCTGAAAAAACAATTTCTTGGCGCGATTCAGACGCCCGGCGACATCCTGGCGGGACAAATGGCTGCGTTACTTATTCGGCGTCACGTAACGATCCATTCACGACTGCCGACAAGCGAAAGAAGGGCATACGCCTTGCTGAATGCCGGAGCTGCTGGATTAGGCTAGAATACGGGAAAGGCGATGCCAACGGAAAAGCCTCAGGCGGGCGACCACACCGACCGCGATGAACTGATCACGCACGTTCAAGTGATCGAGCAGCGCATTGTGGCGTTTGCGGCGCATCAGGAGTCTCAGATTGACGAACTCCGGCAGCTCATCGACCAAGTCCAGCTTGAGCAACGCCAAGCCGAGGCCGAGATAGCTCTCTATGGTGAGCAAGCCGCCGTACGCGCCAACGAGGCCTTGGCGCGTGCCGAGGAAGCCTTTCGCCGCCTTGAAGCGCTCGCCCCTGAGGCCGGCACGACAGAACTGCCGGCTCACCTCTTTGCGGCTGGGGATGCGCCCGCCAGCCCCAGTCGAGACGTCACTCAACACCTTACCGCCGCGGCGGCGCAACAGGAATCTCAGATTGACGAACTCCGGCAGCTCATCGACCAAGTCCAGCTTGATCAACACCACGTCGAGGCCGAAGTGCGCGCGCGTGCCGAGCAGGCCACGGCACGCGCTGACAAGGCGTTGGCGCGTGCCGACGAAACTCTGCAGCGCCTCGAAGCACTGGCCGCTGAGGCCGGCACCACAGAATTGCCCGCTCACCCCTCCGCGGACGAGGATGCGCTCACCGCCTCCGTGCGGGATGTCGAGCAGCGCGTTGTGGCCTTCGCCGCCCAACACGAGTCGCGCCTGGAGGACCTCCGCCAGTTGATCGACCAAGCGCAGCTTGAGCAACGCCACGTCGAAGCCGAAGTACGGACCCGTGGAGAACAGGCCGCGACCCGCGCCGACGAGGCCTTGACGCACGCCGACGACACCCTGCGGCGCCTCGAAACACTGGCCGCGGCAACACAGGCGCGCGAGGCGCACACCACCGAACTGCTGGACCGCCTCTCCGCCGATAGGGATGCGCTCACCGCCTCCGTGCGGGATGTCGAGCAGCGCGTTGTGGCGGTCGCGGCCCAACACGACTCACGTCTGGAGGAACTCCGACAGTTGATCGACCAGGCGCAGCTTGAGCAACGCCACGTCGAGGCCGAAGCACGGGCCCGCGCTGAACAGGCTGCGGCGCGCGCCGACGAGGCCTTCGCCCGTGCCGACGAAACCGTGCGGCGCCTCGAGACGGTGGCCGCCGCGTCACAGGCACGTGAAGCGAGGACCACAGAACTGTTGGATCGCCTCTCTGCGGGCTGGGATGTGCTGACCAGCTCCGTACGAGCTGCCGAGCAGCGCCTTGCGGCCCTTGCGGCCCGACAGGAAGCGTCCACGGGGCCGTCACGAAACGATATTGAAGCGGTGCGCAGCGTGGAGCCACAAGAGAGCAGCATCCCAGCAGGTCCGGGCAGCTTTGCTACAGGCGTCCGCGTGGTGAACGAACGGCTTCAGGCGCGCGCCTCCTGGCTTATGCTTACGGCACCCGGAATCCTGCTTGCCTTAGTGCTGTTGTCACTCGGGTTGATTGCTGCCCCGTGGCTCACCCGCTTCGTTCAGGTCGCGCCAGGTGTTCGGTCGACTGCGGCTGCACTGCTGCTGGCGCACGGCGTCGCAAGGGTCCTAGCGGCGCGGCGTGGCCGGTGGTGGCCCGCAGCCGTAGCGTTCACGGCGGTGCTGGCGCTTGATGCGTTTTGTGCCGGATTGCTGCTCGGTGCGGATCTGCAAGCGGGGTCACCCGCCATAGCAATATGCCTCGCGGTGCTCGCGATGAGCCTGATGGCCGGCGGCTGGCCGGTGGGGCTGGGAAGCGTGCTGGCGCTTTGTGCCGGCATTGGTACGGCAATGTCTCGCGGCCTTACGCCTTTGTTGCTGTCACCAGTGATGTGGCTGCCCACAACGCTGAGTGTCGAAACCTCGTTCGCCAATGCGCCTGCTCCTGCGGTGACAGCACCGGCATTTCTGACTACCCTCAGTGTCGAAACTCTCTATGGAGGAAGCCCGGTCGTCTTCGGGTCCTCGGTGCCGTTGTTTATGCCGGTGCTTGCCATCATATTACTTGCCATCTCTATCGGTGCGGGTCTGAATCTCCTGCGAGCCCGGAAGGCAAGAGCCGCCGTCGCAGCGACAATCGTAGCGGCGCACCGTTGCATGGTGCGCGGATGACACGGATCTGGTTTGCGATTCTCCTCATCTATTCGGCATCAGCGACCGCCGAATGTCGTCCGGAAGGACGCCAGGAATTCGCTGAGGGGTTGGAGGCGCTCGCGCGAGCTGACCTCTCTGTCGCCGTCGTACATTTCACAGCACTCGTACAATCGCAACCGAGCTGTGCGGAGGCCCGCAACAACCTGGCAGTTGTGGAAGTAGAACAGGGACGGCTCAGCGAGGCCGCCGAAGAACTACGGCAAGCCTTGGAATTGCGTCCTGACTACGAACGCGCCCGTCTCAACTTGCAGCGCGTCGAAGTCTTGCTGGCAAAACACACAGAACATACGCCGCAGCCTGGCCTGACACCGGACACACCAGCCGCTCAGGCACCCGAAGCAGCGGCGACAGGAGCGGCACCTTCTCCGCCCGTGGCGCAAGCGGCGCCTCCGGAACCAACGGCCGCTACGGAGAGCATTCCGGTTCCGGCCGGCGTCGCGGCACTCGAGCCGCTAGGCGCCACCGCCGGTGCGATCGATACGGAGCGGCGCCGGGTGTGCCTCTACACGCGGACTGCTGAGGTCATTGCCCCTGATGCATGTTTCCCCATAGCCAAGCTTCACGTGGAATCCTGGCCACAATGGCTCGTGACTGGCGATACGAGTGGCCAGCGCATTCGTCTGTCCGACGCAACCGGTCGGCGCGCTCTCAAGATCGCGCCGGAGCACGCCGCAGTCACGGGCGACGTCGTGTGGGTTGGGCAGAATGCTTTCAGTTCCCTTGCGGCTAAGGTTGTGCCCTGGCGGACCATCTGGATCGTGATGGAAAAGCCAGCGCTGCCGACAGACTCCAGTATGGTGCCTGCAATACGCGAGGCACTCCAGCGTTGGCGTTCCGTATGGGAGCAGAAGCAATTCGACGAGTACGTTGCTGCGTACAGCTCGTCATTCGTGCCACAATCGGAGCCTACGCTTGGGCGCTGGCGCGCCCGCAAGCAGTCCTTGTTTGAACAGAGCGGGAGCATTTCAGTACAGATTACGCCTCCGAGTATCTTCGTGGTCGATGATGGGGCAGCAGCAATCACGGTCTTCGACCAACAGTACCGCTCCCGGACAACCGCCGCTCACGAGGTGAAGGCCCTCCGCTGGCAGCGGGAAAATACGGGCTGGAAGATCGCCGCCGAGATAGTGCTGAAGCCGCTCCCCAACGCCGAGCCCTCCGACAAATAGGGAACGCACCGCTCAAAATAATTCCATCGCCATCGTCTCAGCTTCCGCCGTAGCAAACCGACCGTTTCGGAACGACGGCACGGCGAAGAGATTCGCTTCCCCACGCCTTCACGCATCAAGAAAGTCGCGTCCACGGGATTGACTGGCGCGACGGCTGGCTGTATCAGGAGCAGCCAGTACCATCGAAGTCACAGGGGGTAACGCTGCTTACCACGCGTAGCGAGGGCACACGATGGCGAAGGTGCACGACGCACTAAAGCAGATCGAGAGGGAGCGCCAGCGGCAGGTGCTCGTGTCATCAGGTGCATCACGGCCTGTTGGCCAGGAGAGTCGACCGTCCTGGAAGCACTGGTTCGTACGCCGACCGCGACCGGCTCAACAGACCAGCTTGGCAAACGGGATGTCCCAGGAGCAAATGGAGCACGTTGCAGCAAGGCTGGACGTCTTGGAGAAGCATGTGTCCGTGAGCGGCGCGAACCGCTCGGACGCTGTGCTCCTGGAACGGATGGACATGATCGCAAGTAAGCTCGACCTGTTGGAGGAGCGCGTGTCAAAGTCCATCCCGAGCGCCGAGCAACTCCTGCATACGCTGGAAGCGCAGTTGGCAGCGTTGGAGCGGCCGTTGATCACGAGAATCAGCGACGTCACGAACCCCCTGAGCGAGCGGACGGCCCTCTTGAGCACCAGGATCACGGTTCTCCTGGTGCTTAGTGCACTCACATTGCTCGGTATCTTGTTTCGTCTTTAGCCCGTGCTCGAGACCTCACAAGCGGTTCTCAAATAATTCGAGACAGTGCCTGGCCCGAATCTTCAGCGCCGGAAGATGGCCGGCGAACGAACCAGTAGCCTTCAGTGATCCGCCATTGCAGTCGAGTCGGATACCGTCAACTGGTTCACCAGCACGACCCCCTCCCCCAGGTCGGCCAGGGCGCGGTCGGCGGCGTCACGGCCGCCGGCACTCACTCCGCCGCGCAGCCAGACCCACCCGTCCTTCACCGAAAAGAGCACCCTGGCCCCCATCAGTTGCTCGCACACGCTCAGACGGGCACGCACTTCACGGGCCAGCTCTTCGTCGCGCACACTTGCTTGACCGAGGCCGAACCCAGCGGCCTGCTCTTCTAGAATTGGCGGCAGTGGCGCCGCCGCGTACTCCACAGCCGACGCCGGCGCCTGCTCGGTCGCCGCACTGACGACCGCCGCTGGGCCGTGCCAGTTCATCAAAACGACGGCAGCGACGCCAGCCGCAGTGAGCGCCGACAGCCATGGCCAGTAGTGCCGCGTCGATGGTTGCGAAGGACTGGCAGTCCGCTGACGCAGCAACTGGTCGACCACCGGCATGAGCGCGGCCGCCAGTCTCTCTGGCGCCGTTTGCGCCTCTTCATGAAGCCCCTCAACGAGACGGGCGCGCAGCGTAGCGGAATCATCCAGCGTCCGCCGCAACTCCTCGATCTCATGTTTTAACTGCAGGGTCGTCTGCGCGTAATCCCCTAGCACGACCCGTCGCAGCCGTTCCACCAAACCCCGTCCATGTTGTCCCCTCATCTCCGCTCCTCCTCCTGGTGGGATACGACTCAACCCCTTGAGCCGGCGACTCTCGACGGCTCACTTGTGACCAAGCGACACGACGATCCGATTCCCTTCGCTCGCAATCCGATAGCTACTTGGCTGCCGTAGCTCGATGACGACCCGAGTTATCGGCGGGTCGAAGTTCGTAGCCGCAACCCTCACTTCCTTCACCCAAGGACCCTCACCGGACACCGTGGATGGCATTGGTCCGGGGCGAACACCCGGCAGATCTACGTAGAGTCGATCGCCACTGTCCGGGCGGAAACCGCGCGCCTGGACGCGCTCGCTGGTTTCAATGACCACCGACGGATCCTGTTCCCCTTCGTGCACACCGACGTGCACGACCGCTGCCGTTGCGCCCGGCAACACCTCGGCAAGTTGTTGCTTCCACGCGTCGCCCTCCAGCAGCGGGGCCTTCTCGCTAGCCGCAACGTGCCAAGGCTGCGGCTGCATGAAGTCTCGCACGACATCCGTACCGTCCCGGTGCATGACCACGGCATAGTCGGGCGTCGCCACCACGGCCAGCAACCCGGTAACCGGGAATTGCTCCACCAGCTGTTGCACGATCGTATGCCAGTCAGAAGCGCGACGGTACGGGACCTCTTCGGCGATCAGGACCGGAGTTACTCCAGGAGCGATTATCTGCGCCAATTGGCTTAAGTCTTCGTTGCGCATGAGGATGCATCCGCGCGTGTCGCGCTGAGTAAACGGAGCGTTGAGGCGGTCCGATCCGTGTAGCCATATGCCGTAGCCGTCGCGACCCTGCCTGCGGTCCCAAGCATTCGGATAGCTCAGCGTCATTGCGAGTGCGCCGTAAATGCCCGGCAGCCGGTCTCCGGCACGCAGATCGGTGACCACGTAGACGCCGTCTGGCGTACGCCGATCCCCGCGGCGCCACTTGGGACCCGGCTCCTGCCCCGTCGTGCATGGATAGGTTTGCAGCAGGAAGAGGTCACTCCCGTCGCGGGTGTACAGCCGCACCGTCTGGCTGCGCTTCTCGACCACAAGGGCGTATTGGGCTGTATCGCCGAGTGCGACCGGAGGCACAAACTCGGCTGCTTGCGGCTTGGAGGACCACGGCGAGCGGAGTAACGTCTCGAGTTCTGGAGTCCCGGCGGCAAGCGCCGCGATGCCGCGCAGGCGCTCCTCGACCGCGGCATTCGGTACCCCGAGCCGCAAGACCTCCTCATACTCCGCCCAGGCTTGCGCCAGACGAAAGTCCGCCAGCGGCGTACGCACGGAGGGATCTAGCTCGGCGGCGCGTTCGAAAGCTGCCTCTGCATCGCGCTCCGCGCCCAGTGCCGCGCACAGGTAGCCCAGCAACCGGTAATGCCCGGCCACCTCAGGCTCCAGCCGTGTTGCCTCCCGTGCAGCGGCCACGGCGCGGGCAATGTCGCCTTGATGGAACAGCCACGCGGCCAACTCTACGAAACCTTCGGCACGCAGCGGCTGGCGGCGCACAAGATCCAAAGCGTGCGCCCCCTCCCCATCCACCGCGGACCACGCAGGTGCCGGCCAGGCTGCGAATACCCACGTCAGCGCAACAGCAATGGCGGCGACACAGAAAGTGGAAACCGCCGTGCGACCAAGCCGTTGGTCACGATTCGCGTCGCCGGCCCGCCAAACCTCGCCCGCGTGAACCAGGGAACGCACCGCCATCCCCTCCACCTCCTCACAACAACCGCACTATACACGCATCGGCCGCTCGGATTCAAAGGGGGGATCAGACCCCCGGGTGATCACTGCAGCTTCTTCAGCGCCCGGTCCATCCCCGCCAGGATCGACGCGGGATCACTCTCGCTGTAGAAGTACTTGAACTGCTCACGCTGCTCCGCGAGTGACTCGTCGAGTACCCCGCCAGACGACAGGAAGTACGTCCGCGGAATATATTCTCCGTCCGGCTTGTACTTCTTGCTCAGCTCCTGGTTCTTGTCCTTATCGAGCCGGATCATGACGAAGGATTTGGATTTCTCCACGACCTTCGGGTCGCTGAACAGCTTCGAATAATTGGCACAGTGCGGACACCAGGTGGTGTAGAAGATCAGGCAAATCGGCTGGTGGCTCTTCTTTGCCGCCGCCAGTCCGTCGTCGTACGCCATCCAGTGGACGTTGGCGTCGTTCCAGTTTTCGACCCCGGCAAACACCACAGCGGAGACCAGAAGGAAGCTGACGAGCACCACCCCGAACGCCAGTTCTTTTCGCATGCGCCACTGCTAACTGAAAAGTCGCGACGCTTCAAACTCGAGTTTGTTCAGCCCTCACCCCGCCCCCAGCACTTCGGCCTGCACCGTTTTCGCCTCTTCCGGATTCGGAGTCACATCACTATGACAGGCGTGTTTCCCTTCGACCACCGGCAACGCCCGCGCCCGCTGCCGCAGCAACTCCAACCCTTCCTCACCCACGCCGGGGCTGCGCAGCACCTTGCGTTCGGGCTGGAAGTTCGGATCCTTGCCACTAGCGAAGGCTTCGATCTCCTTGGAGATCCGCATGCTGCACCAGTCGTGCCCACACATGGCGCAGAAATCGGTGTCGACCTCGAGGTCCTCGTCATGCAGCGCACGCGCTGTCTCGCCGTCGAAGGCTAGCTCGAACTGCCGCGGCCAATTCAACGCCGCGCGGGCGCGGGACAAATCGTCGTCCCACTGCCGCACGCCCGGAATACCGCGGGCAATGTCACCGGCATGGGCCGCGATCTTGTACGCGATGCACCCGGCCTGGACGTCCCGCGCCTTCGGCAAGCCGACGTGCTCTTTCGGAGTGACGTAGCACAGCATCGCCGCACCGGCGCGCGCCGCCTCGGTGGCACCGATGGCGCTGGTGATATGGTCGTACCCGGGGAAGACGTCGGTAACCAAGGGGCCGAGCACGTAGAACGGCGCGTCGTCACACACCCGCTGCTGCAGCTGCATGTTGAAGGCGATCTGATCCAGCGGCACATGGCCGGGGCCTTCCACCATCGCCTGCACGCCGGCCGCGCGCGCGCGGTGCACCAACTCTCCCAGCGTCTGCAGCTCCGCGAGTTGCGCCGGGTCCGAAGCGTCGGCGGTACAGCCGGGGCGCAGCCCGTCCCCCAGCGAGTAGGTCACGTCGTACTGGCGCATGACGGCGCTGATCTCGTCGAACATCTCGTACATCGGGTTCTGCTTGTTGTGGGTGATCATCCACTTGGCCAGCAAGGACCCGCCACGGGAGACGATGCCGGTGAGCCGATTCCGAATCAGTGGCAGATGCTCCCTCAGCACGCCGGCATGGATAGTGAAGTAGTCGACCCCTTGTTTGGCCTGCCGCTCGATCTCCTCGAGGATCACGTCGTAGGTGAGATCCTCGATGCGCCGGCCGAGGATCATGCTGTAAATCGGTACGGTGCCGATGGGAATGGTACTGTGGTCGATGATGGCCTGCCGGCACTCGTGCAGGTTCCCGCCGGTGGACAGATCCATCAGCGTGTCGGCGCCGTACTTCTGCGCCCACTGCAGCTTCTCGACCTCGGCATGCGTTCCGCTGCTCACCGGCGACGCGCCGATGTTGGCATTGATCTTAGTCGTGATCATGCGGCCGATCCCAGTGGGATCGAGGCGTTTTGCTGCACGCTCCCCGCGCATGAAGGCCGGGTCGTTGATCACCTGCCAGCGCTGCGACACGGTTTGGTTGACCCAGTGCAGCGCCGTTACCCGCGCGCCGGGATGCCCAACCGGCGCGGCGGGATAGCGGGGTGACGCTCCGTTGCCGTTTGCGCCCGCACTCGGCGCTTCGCCCGCACTACCCGCCAGATGGCGTATGTTCGCTGGGATCACGAGCCGCCCACGCGCCACCTCGTCACGAATGAATTCGGGGGTCGCATTCTCTCGTTGAGCGACACGACGCATCTCCGCCGTGATGATGCCGGCCCGCGCAGCTTCTAGCTGTGTCATGTGTTTCTCACTCCTCTACGATTGATGCGGCCTGGTTCCACCAGCACCGGAACACTGTGTTTTCACTTGGACCGAATGTACGCTCAGGCCGCAATGGGTTCAAGCCGCTCCGCGGAAGGTCACGAGCCATCGCCTGGCACGGCCCTACCGTAATGTGCTGCTTTCTGGCAGGCTCAGAGCGCATGGACCAGAATGCCGTACCGTACTATGTAATGCACCAGAAGCAGACGGGGAGGAATCGATGGAAGCCATCCGTTTCGACGATGTTGAAAAGTTGAAGTCCAAGATCAGCGACACCTTCGGCCCGTTCGGGCCGGAGATTGCGGTCACGCAGGAGATGATCAACAAGTTCGCCGACCTCACGGGGGACCGACAGTGGATTCACATCGACGTCGAGCGGGCCAAGAAGGAGAGCCCGTTCCGTCAGACGATTGCCCACGGCTTTCTCACGCTCAGCCTGCTCCCGGTCCTTCGCGCCGGCTCTGACTTTGAAATCGTCGGTTTCGGCAACGCTACCAACTACGGTGCCGACAAGCTCCGTTTCGTGAGCCCGGTCCCCGCCGGCGCCAAGGTCCATGCGCGGTCACGGCTGCTCGCCGTGGAAGCCAAACCGAGGGGCACGCAGGTCACGCAGGAGATCAATGTGCACGTCGCTGGCAGCGACAGACCGGCACTGCTTTACGTGATGTTGTTGCTGTACCACCCACCGATGAAATGAAGTCTCGTGAAGTCTTATGAGTGACGACCCAATCCGTATTGGCATTCTTGGGGCCGCGCGTATTGCACCGATGGCGCTGGTGCGTCCCGCCCGAGAGGTCGGCGGTGTCGCCGTAACCGCCGTTGCCGCTCGCGATCCGCAACGCGCCCAGGCTTTCGCCACCAAACACGGTATCCCGCGAGTGCTGCCGAGCTACGAAGCCCTGGTCAACGACACGGAGATCGATGCAGTGTACAATCCGCTTCCGAACAGCCTGCACTGCGAGTGGACGATCCGCGCTCTCGAAGCCGGCAAGCACGTGCTGTGCGAAAAACCCATCGCCTCGAACGCCGCTGAAGCCGAGCGCATGGCGGCCGCGGCGCAACGAGCCGCCCGCGTGCTGGTCGAAGCCTTCCACTGGCGCTATCACCCACTGGCCGCACGCATGAGGGCGATCATCGACGCCGGTGAGGTGGGCACCGTGCGCCACATCGAAGCACACTTCTGCATTCCGCTGCTGTTGCCGGGTGACATCCGGTACCGGCTTGATCTCGCCGGCGGCGCAACCATGGACACCGGTTGTTACGCCATCAGCATCCTGCGCTTTCTCGCCGGTGCCGAACCCGAAGTGCTGCACGCCGAAGCGCGCTTGTCTTCACCGGGCGTCGACCGTTCCATGGTTGCCGATTTCGCTTTCGCCGACGGCCGTACCGGCCGGATTACGTGCGCCCTGCTTTCCCCCGTCCTCATCCGTGCCAGCGCCCGTGTGCGCGGCGATCGCGGCGACCTGTTCGTGATCAACCCGGTGGTTCCGCATTTCTACCATCGACTGACGTTGCGCAATGACGTGGGCACCCGCACCGAACGCCTGCGTGGTGATGCGACGTACACGCACCAGCTCCGCGCCTTCGCCGACGCCGTTCGCTCCGGCACGCCGCTCCCGACCGGACCCGACGACGCGATCGCCAACATGCGCGTGATCGATGCCGTATATACGAAAGCCGGCCTGCCCGTGCGCGGCTTCATCAAGTCCTGAGTCCTGAGTATGCGACGCCATCAGCCACGGCAGCAAAGGCTTCTCAGAATGAGCCGGCGGCTCGGACAGAACGGGTTCAGTTTCGTTGCCGTGCTCTTGGCGCTCTTGATCGCCGCGGCGCTGTACTTCGGGTATTTCCAGCTGCAGAGTGCCCCGGGCGAGCGCTCCAAGGGCATTGCCGCGATCGATGCGGCCCGGGCGGTCGCCTGTCGCAGCAACCGACAGATCATCGAACGCGACATCGCCCTGTGGTCCGTCAACCATCCTGGTGAGACCCCAACGTGGGCCGCACTAGAAGCCGATGGCTTGCGCATCCCCACGTGTCCCGAGGGTGGTCGCTACGATCTCGTCGGCGCGGAAGTGCACTGCAGCGTGCACCGCTAGCGCGCCGCTTGCGTTCGCGCCAGGCTTGGGCCTGCGCTGCGGACGCGCGCGTATCAGAGGGTTCCGCATCGGTCCCAGTTTCGTGCTAGCGTCCCGTCGTGCCCAAGAGCCCCGACCGGAAGTGGTCCTGGATCATCGCCTCGGTGCTGGCCGCGGGCGTCGTCGCGGCGGCGTTCATCCTGCTGCGGCCGCGAGGGGTTGAGGCGCCGAGCGCGCCACCAACGCAAGCCGACCAGTCTCAGCCGCTGTTCAACGCCTGGCTGAAATTCGAGCCGTTCGACCCCACCAGGCAGGTGCACTTGCAGGACGCCTACGTCGACGCAGTACTGGAGCATCAGGTCTTTCAAATGCCGCCGCAAGGCCTGCCACCCGCCAGCGCACGCGAGCTGATGCTGGATGACGATCAACTCTTACTCTCATCAGGGCGCCGCCTCTGGACGCGCGAGCTGCTGAATCAGCCAGGACTCGCAGGCAAATTTTGCTACCTCCATTCGAGCTTCTGCTTGAAGCGGTTATTTGACGTCCAGTTCTTCGTCGACGGCAAGCCCGTCGTGATCTACGATAACCAGTACCGTATCGAACGCGCACCCAGCCACACCCTCGTAAGGTATCTCGTCGACCCGGTCGAAATCGCCGAATACAAATACATCACCAACGACGACCAAGCCGTCTGCACCTACGAGGCGCATTCCGCTGATCAAAAGGCGCACTCACTCGACATCGAGGTGACTGCAGCGTATTTCACTATGCCCAACGCAGGCGCCGCGGCGTACCCCTTGCTCGGTAGCGGCACGCTCCAGCAGCTGCCGCTGTTCACGTATCTGGATGCACCTGGGTTCTCGCGACTCGAGAGCGCGGCGATCCACCTCCACCGGACCTTGGACGTAACACCGGACGGCGCGCCACTCCGAGCGCAGGTGGCGGTCAGCTTCGAGAACCGGCGTCGCGACACCTCGGCACCAACGCTGCCCGACGACCTGCTCGCCCAGCACGAGCGTGATTACAATCGATGGTTCTTTGACAATGTGCCCTACTTTGACGCCTCCGAACCGGCGTTCAAGAAGATGTGGTACTACCGCTGGTGGGTCGTGCGCTTCAACATGACGCAGGCAGACACGCCCGATATGAAGGGGTACCGGTTTTACGAAGGCAAGCTGGGTTTCGACAATGTCATCTCGTTCGCCGTGCCCGCACAGATCAAAGAACTAACCTACCTCCGGGATCCGGAGTTCGGGTTGCAGCAAGCGGAGAACAGTTATCGGAACCTGTCATCCGGCGCGGTCGTCGACCCGCCGGGCAGCCCGTATTGGGGGGAGACCTACTCGCACTGGATTGCGTCCGCCGTAGCCGAGTTCCGCCGCGTTCACCCCATTCCACCGGACCGACTGAGCGCGCTGCTGCCGGCGATGGCCAGCGATGTGCGCGCCTGGATGAACCTCTACGACCGGGATGGCAACGGGCTCCCCGAACGGAATCGGCCGCGTGTCACCGGCTACGACCTCGACATTCTTTCTTATTGGTTCTTCACCGGGATGAAGCTCGACTTCGACGCCGATCTGCCGAATCTCGAGCGTGTCGACTTCGCCAGCTTTGTTTACGCCAATGCGCGGGCGGTGGCTGAACTCGCCCGCCAGGCTCCTAACCCGGCGCTCGCCTCTGAATTCGACGGCATCGCCGAGCGCATTCGGACACCGGTTCTGCAGCAGCTCTGGGACGACGAAACACATTTCTTCTATCCCCAGCGCACGCCTGATCACACCCGCATTCCGGTTCGCGAGCTGCATGGCTTCTTTCCGTTCACCACTTTGCTGGCTCCCGACGAACCGCGCTACCTGCGGGCCATGGAGAAATTCGTCGATGCGGACGAGTTCTGGGCGCGCTTCCCGCCGGTGATCACGAGCCAGTATTACTATCGCCGCTGGACCTGGGAGATGGATGGGTTGACGCGCAACATCGCGCCGCACCCTATCAGCATGGGGGCGCGCACCTTGCTGCAGGTGTTGAAGCATTATCATCAAAGTGTCATCACGCCCGACCACTTCATGGAATTGATGACGCGCTTCACCTCGCTGATGTATCCCGGGGTGAATCCGTTTGACCCTCTCTGGCGCCCGAACGCGCACGAGTACTACTCCAAATGGGAACCGCACCAGGTCTCCAGCCGTCCCAAACCATCCGACATATCGCACGACTTCCATTCCATGTATTGCTCGCTCATCGTCGAGGGGGTGGTCGGACTGACGCCACGTACTGATGCCAAGATCGAGCTGCAGCCGGCTGCCTTGCACTGGACCCATTTCCTGCTCGACCGCCTGCGCTACCACGGAAAGGATCTGACGATCATTTGGGATCGACCTGACGGCCAGGTGCGCTACCGCGGCTATCCGGAGGGCTTCTCGCTGTACATCGATGGCCAGCGCGTGTTCACCCGAGACCATCTCGGCCACGTCCTGTACGACCCAGCCACCGGAGCGGTCGAGGAACTCGCTGGGCCGTCGCCGACGTCATAACCGGCCGAGGTTGCGCGACCACAGTGGTGCGACAGCGGGCCACTAAGGGCGGATCGCCGCACCGGCCGACAACCTTGCGGCTTCAGTGAAGAAAATCAACCGACTTTGTAGACTCGGTAGTCGACCCGCAACGGGCCGACCTTCCCTTGAGCAATCGCGAAGATACGGTTCATCCAGACGTAACGCGGGTCGCCGGTTTCGAAGCGCGGCTGGGCAAAAAAATACAAGTCTCCATACTCGCTGCTGCCGCCGCCGCCAATCTTCTGCGCCACGCCCTCATCGATGTGCAGCATGCCGAAGTAGCGCACGTAGATCAGCGCGCCGTCATCGGTTTCAAAGGTGGCACGGACATCAAGGCGTCCGACCCCATCGGGGCCGATCAGCAGCCAATCGGCGCCGCTGGGCAGGATGCGTCCCCGCAGGCGTGGCCCGTGGAACTCACCACCGCTCACGTCGAAGATCTGCCGCATGCCGAACGGTCCAGGACCGACCACGACCGGCGCTTTCAGCGTGCCGGAGTATTCCATCAACAGTTCGAGCGTTGGTGCCATGAACTCTCCCAGGCCTATCGCTCGCCCCGAAGCGTGTGAACGAGTTTCTCGCGAATGCGCTGATACTCGCTGCGCAGGCGCTCTGAAATTGGATCGGATTGCTCGTCCAGGGCCTTGGTGAAGGTGCTCACGGTGTGTGCGACTTCGCTGATCTGCTCCTCGGCAATGCTCAAGGATTCCTCCGCCTCTTCTCGAATCTGCCGCAGCAGGCCTTCCAGCTCCTGGAAGATGTGCTCTCGACTTACGCCCTCCCCATGGCGACTCCGGCTTTGTGGGGGTCCTTGGCGTTTGCCCCGCTGTGAGCGTTGCCGGCGTCGCTTCCTGCGGGCACCTCCTCCCGGAACAGTAGTGGCTGCAGAACCATGTTGAGGACTCGCTTGCCAACTCTCCGCGATCCCCTGTTCGCCTGTGTCGGCATCTCCGCGTTCCGCCGCGAAGGCACTGTCAGGCGCCATGAAATCACCCGAGACGCCCCGACGGGTGGTGGTCATCATCAACTCCTTCTCTCAGTGTCCACGCTCTCGCCGCGTCCGCAACGTGAGAGCCGTGCCAGGCAGCGGGACAACGAGGTGCCCTTTTTCGGCTTGCCCGGACACTAACCGCTGAGCCGGCATACGAGCGACTGGTTTCACCAGCACCCGCTCGGCACGATCCGAACGCACGGCCCTAGGACTCGGACATCTAATCTACTTCGCATGTTGCGCGAAGGAAAGCAAAAAGCATCTCGCCGAAGCACAATTCAATCACCGTCGCTGAGATCGCCATACCGCTCGTCGCCCGCTCCGGCAACAGCCCTGCGGGTTCGTGGCAGCCGCCTGCCAATGGATCGGCAGGAATGCCACACACTTGCCACGGGCTCGCGACTCTGGCATCACCGGTGGCGTCGTGCCGGCTAGAGTTGAGCAAATGTCCCCAGCAAGCACCGGAAAGCACGCTCGAGGGATTGCACCGAGATAAGGCAGCGGCCTTCCGGGGCCAGGACGCCAGCGACTCGTGAATCTGACCGTCATCATCCCCGTGTTCAACGAACGGGCCACCATTGCCGAGATCATCCGGCGTGTGTGCGAGGTGCCGCTCGACAAAGAAATCATCATCGTCGACGATGCTTCCACCGACGGAACGCCGTCAGAGCTTGCCAAGATCGGCTTGGCAGGCACCGGCGATCGGATCACCCGAACGACCTGCGCAAACATCACGAACGAGCTCCGGTTGATCATCCATCCGCAAAACCAGGGGAAGGGCGCAGCCGTTGCGGATGGTATCGCCGCCGCCACCGGTAACATCACCATCATTCAGGATGCCGATCTCGAGTACGACCCTGGAGACTACCCTAAGCTCATCCAGCCCATCCTCGATGGCAAGGCCGATGTCGTCTACGGTTCGCGCTTCACCGGGTCTCCCCGCCGGGTTTTGTTCTTCTGGCACGCCGTCGGCAACCACTTCCTCACCCTGCTGTCCAACATGTTCTCCAATCTCAACCTCACGGACATGGAAACCTGCTACAAAGCGTTCCGCACCGAGTTGGTGCAGCGCATCCCGCTGCGCTCCCGCCGCTTCGGAATCGAGCCCGAGCTCACCGCCAAGTTCGCACGCATGCGCCTCCGCATTTACGAAGTACCGATTTCGTATGCCGGGCGCAGCTACCTCGAAGGCAAGAAGATCGGCTGGCGCGACGGCGTCACTGCCGTATGGACAATCCTCAAGTACGCCATCATTGATGACGTGAACACCCAGCCCGGTCACAAGACCCTCAAGCGCATGGCGCGGTTGCACCGCTACAACGCGTGGCTGTGGAGCAAGGTCGCGCCGTACGTGGGCACACGCGTGCTTGAAGTCGGGTCCGGCATCGGAAACATGACCCGGTTCTTGTCCTCTCGCGAGCGCGTGGTTGCCACGGACATCAATCCCATCTATCTCGCCCTGCTGCGCGACGGCTTTGAAAAGATGCCGCACGTCCGCGTCCGCCTGTTTGATTTGGCTGCAGACTACGTTCCCGAAGACGTGGGCACGGGCTTCGACACGGTGCTGTGCCTCAACGTGCTGGAACATGTCGAGGACGATCTTGCCGCCTTACGCCGGATTTACGATATCCTCGCACCGCACGGGCATCTGGTGCTCATCGTCCCCGGTCTCAGCAGCCTCTTTGGCGAAATCGACCGCGCCATCGGCCATCATCGCCGCTACGAACGTAGCGAGCTTCAGCACAAACTCGAGGCGGCCGGGTTCGCCGTCGAACACCTGTCCGCATTCAACATCATCGGCGCACTCGCTTGGTACGTCAACGCGCGCCTTCTCCGCCGTCGCGCCGTCCCCGCCTTCCAGGCACGCATCAATGACCTGTTAGTGCCCCTGTTCCGGCTCGAAGATCACCTCAACTGTCGCGTCGGGCTCTCGTTGCTGGCAGTCGGGCGGCGCCGGGATTAACCCAATGCCAGTCAGTTCAGCGGCGCGTTGCCAAGAGCGTACCCTTCGAGACGGCGCCTGAAGGAACGGCGCCTCCTCAGTGCGTTTGAAAGGCGCGTCAGCCCGGTCGGATCATGATGAGCAGGCTGAGCACCACCACCAGCGCGAATCCAATCCGGAACCCCCAGCCGATTATCCGCTCGCGTCGAGTCGAATCGATGCTGATCATCGCCCACCGGCATCAGCAAGCTTCGTGCTCAGTGGGTCCCTTTTCAAGATTGTGCGGCCGTGAGGTCGGACCTGTCTGTTGCCAATGACAGTGGCAGCGCTACGCGTGCGACACCTCTGCGGCTTCGCACGCGTGTTGCTCGGCAGTAGCCGCGCGCCGGGGGGCTGCCGAAGCACCCTAGCGCAGAGGACCCGCCTGCCCGTTAGCCCTCCCAATCCGCTTCTTCCACCAGCGTCACGGGTCGCAGCAGCTCGTGCGGGAGATTTTCGATGAAGCGAGACGGCTTCCCCATGACGAACCCGATACTCCGGTCGTAGATGCTGATGGGATACGTGATGTACAATTGCTGCTTGGCGCGCGTGGTGGCGACGTACATCAACCGGCGCTCCTCCTCCACTTCCTCTTCGTCGTGCAGGTTGTACTCGGACGGGAACTTTCCCTCGGCGGCCCAAATGACGAACACGGAGTGCCACTCCAGCCCTTTGGCGGAATGGATGGTCGACAGCGTCAGCAAGCCCTCGTCCGGATCTACCGCCAACACGTCAGCCACGCTATCGCTGGGCGGCTCGAGGGCCATGTCCGTCAACAGCGTTTCGAGCTCGCTGTAGCGTGCCGCAATGGTCGCAAAGTGCTCCAGGTCCTTGCGGCGCTTCGGATAGTCCTCACGGTGGACGCGTTTGAGGATGGGCTCGTAGTAGCGCAGGACTTCGTCGACCTGCTCGCCGGGTACGGCGCGCAGGTCATGCAGGCGGCCAACGAGGTTTGCCAGCGCGCGCAAGTCGGTCGTCAGTGTGCGCCGCGGGAAGGTCTCGAGCCGAGCCCTCGGCTCTCCTTCGCTCGCAATCCACCGAATGATCTCTTCACTCGTGCGTGGCCCCACTCCTTCGAGCAGCAGTAACACCCGGTGCCACGAGACGGCATCACCGGGATTCGCCACGATGCGCAGGTGCGCCAGGACGTCCTTGATATGTGCGGTCTCGATGAACCTGAAACCGCCGCGTTTGATGAACGGGATATCGTGTCGGGACAACTCGATTTCCAGGTCGAACGAGTGGAAGCTGGAGCGGAACAACACCGCGACCTCGCTGAGGGGCACACCCTCCTCGCGCAGTTCCAGAATTCGCTGGCAGATGAAACGGGATTGAAATTGCTCGTTCTCCGCCGCGACCAGGACGGGCGACGGGCCGCTCCCTTTCGAGGTGAACAGGTTCTTGGTGTAGCGCTCCTGTGCCCGAGCGATGATGGCGTTGGTGAGATCGAGGATCGGTTGCGTGCTGCGATAGTTCTCTTCGAGGGCGATGACGCGCGTATCGGGGAAGAGCTTCGGGAAGTCCATGATGTTGCGGAAGTTGGCCCCGCGAAACGAATAGATGCTCTGGGCGTCGTCCCCCACCGCCATGACGTTGTCATGCTCCGCCGCCAGGAGCCGCACGATCTCGGCCTGCAAGGCATTGGTGTCCTGATACTCATCGACCATGACGTAACGGTACCGCCGCGACAGGCGTTGGCGCACATCGGCCTCCGTGCTCAGAACGTCCCGCAATTTTGTCAGGAGGTCATCGTAGTCCAGCAGGTGGCGCTCGCCCTTGTACGCCACGTAGCGGGTCCGCAACTCGAGCAAGTCCGGCAGATGGTCTGCAAGGTGGCCGTACTGCTCTTCCACGAGGTGCGCCAGCGGCACCGATTTGTTGATGGCCATGCTGAACATCTCCCCGATGGCCTGCTTACGCGGGAAGCGCCTCTCTTTCTTGTCCAGGCCGAGACCAGCTCTCAAGAGGTTGATGACATCCTCGCTGTCCGTCCGGTCGAGGATGGTGAAGTTGGAGTTCAATCCCAGCACGCTGCCGTAGCGGCGGAGGACCGTGTTGGCGAACGAATGGAACGTGCCTCCTCCGACCCGATCGCAACGCCCGTCGAGCAACAGGCTCGCCCGCCTGAGCATCTCGGCAGCCGCCTTGCGTGTAAAGGTGAGCAGCAAGATGTTGGCCGGATCGATTCCCGTCTCCACCAGTCGTGCGACGCGGAAGACCAAGGTTCGCGTCTTGCCCGTCCCGGCTCCGGCAACGACTAGAATCGGACCGTCGGTCGTGACCACTGCCTCGTACTGCGCGGAATTCAGCTCCTCGCGGTAGTTGATGCGGAAGTGTTCCTCCCGCAGCACCGGTGCGCTGCGGCGCAGAACGTACTTGTCGGAGTCAGATTGCACGTCAACTCTCGCTCAGGCGCTAGCGCGTACACACCAGTTTGCTAAGATTGCCTGGCAGCGCTACACGCTTACATCCGGTCGCTTTGAAGACCATGAGCAGAAGTGACTATAGCAAGCAGGTGCGAGCGCACAAAGCGCCGCGCCGTGTACGCCTGATCCTGTGGAGCTCAGGACCCGAGACTCAGCGCTTAGGACCGTGACATGTCTCTTGATCTTCGTGGCATCCGCTGTCCGTTGAGTTGGGCCAAAGCGAAACTCTACCTCGAAGAGCAACCGCCGGGCGCCGAGGTAGAACTGCTTCTCGATGACCCCAAGGGCGCGCGCGACATCCCCCGCGCCGCCGAGGCAGAGGGCTACGCTGTCATCGATGTTGAACAGCGCTCCGCAGAGTGGCATATCGTGATACACAAATGAGTTCCGGGCCGCGGCAGATAGCCTTGACGCGTTGGGGACGTCCTGAACTCGCCATCATTCTTCCGAACCTCCTCGTCGGCGAATACCCGACGTTGGATGATGCGGACTGGCTGCGCACTGAGCATCGAGTCACGGCGGTCGTCAGCCTCCAGGATGACTTCGACCTGGCCTCCAAAGGCTTAGACCTGCACGAACTCGAACAGACGTATGGCCGACACGGCCTGCGGTTCCATCGTGTGCCGGTACCCGACTGTGACCCGGAAGCCTTTGCCGGGCTCCTCGATCCAATCGTCACCCTGCTCGGCGACCTTCTGCGCCGCGGCAACCGCGTGTACCTGCACTGCAATGCGGGAATGAACCGTGCCCCAACCGTCGCCATCGCCTACCTCCACGCGGCGCACGGCTTGACGCTTGATGCGGCGCGAGATCTGGTCAAGAACCGCCGCCACTGCGTGCCCTATATGCAGCTTCTGCATGCGCGCTACGGCACCCGCTGACTTTCGGCGGCGACGCTGCCGAACATGACCTGGTCGAAGCAGAAGGCACTGGTGCGCATCGGCAATGTGGGACTGGTACCCATCATCCGGACGGGCTCGGCAGAGGATGCTTGGCAGGCGGCGCAGGCCATCGCCACCGCCGGCGTTGGCATCGTCGAGATCACCATGGGCGTACCCAATGCCCTCGAGGTCATCGAACGGATCGTCACCCACTACGGCGACAACGTGCTGCCGGGCGCCGGAACCATTCTGGATCCCGATACCTGCCGGGAGGCGATCTCCGCCGGGGCCGAATTCATCGTCGCCCCGAACTTCGATCGCCGCGTGGTCGAGGCCACCCATCAGTGCGGCAAGGTGTGCATACCCGGTGCCCTGACCCCGACTGAGGTCTTGACGGCACACCAGGCCGGCGCCGACATGATCAAGATCTTTCCATGCGGTCCTGTTGGCGGGCCGCAGTACATCCGAGCGTTGAAGGGCCCCTTCCCGCAGATCGATTTCATCCCGACCGGGGGTATCACGCTGGACAGTGTACCGGACTACATCAGAGCCGGAGTTGCCGCGGTCGGCGTCGGCGGAAACCTGCTGGCGGTACGTGCTTCCCGCCAAGGCGAGCCAGATGCGATCCGCGCCAACGCCAGGGCGCTCCTCGCCGCCGTTCGTTCCGCACGAACCGCGAGCACCTGCCCGAGCGAACCAACTCAGTAGCTAAGCGAGCCCGATTTCCCGGCCGACCTGCAGTTTCTTTCAGCCGCCCGACGCAAGCCTGCAAACATTTGCGCTCTTCGCAGGTGGCAGACGCGGTGTGAAGCGAGCTTTCGCCGCTGGACGAGGCAAAAGCCGTCCTGGTCCAGTTGGCAAGACCTTTGCGTGTACGTCTGCGCAAGACAGCATTGAGGCGCTCAGATCGACCACATGGCTCCACTACCCGACAACAGAAAGGTAACCATCGCAACAGCGTGCCCGGCGGCTAGGACAACTAATACTGCGAGAGCCGTTGTCCCTAGCCGTCCCCCCCGGCGTGCGGGGATGATCTTCTTCATCCCCGCACGCCTTTCCCATATCGACGTGCAGCATTGCCCTGCCCCGACCACATTTGAGGAGAGGAAATTATGAAGCGTACAGTTTTTGCATTAGTGGCCGCCGTGGCAGCCACCGCCATCTCGGCGCTCCCGGCGCAGCGTGCCGCGGCTGATAATGAGACGGACCAGGTCACCGTCGAGATCCAAGCGCCACTGGACAGCTCCGCCTGTGGCGCGACACCACCGACGATCACGGTCCTGGGACTGGCCATTGACGTCAGCACCGCCGTCTTTGATACAGGCGACTGCACTACCCTGACTGCCGGCCAACCGATTGAGGTGAAGTTGGCAAGCGACAGCACCCCGCTGGCCGCGACCCAAGTCAATCAAGGCGGCGGTAACGGCGGCAGCGACAACGGGAACGGCAACAACGGCAGCAACGACAATGGTAACGACAGCAACAACAGCGGTGGCGGCAGTGCCGCAGACAGTGGCGGCGGCAGCAATGGCGGGCAGGACATCAAGGTCCAGGCTCCCATCCAAAGCACCGACGCCACTGCGAAAACCGTTACGCTTCTCGGCCTCACCGTGGACGTCAGTGGAGCAAGCCTGGACGGGGCCGATGACAGCGGCCAAAACACTCAGCCGATCGATTTCACGCAGCTGATTGTGGGGCAGTTCGTCGCCGTGCAGCTGACGTCGAACACCGCCCCGTTCGTCGCCACCGGGTTGGAACTGAAGAACTTCACCAACCAGGTACAGCTCGAGGTGGCCAACTCGGCCGGGCAGCAAGTCGATGATGTCGATAGCAGTGGCAACCCCGTCAATGACGTCTCAGTCGACGTCACCGAAGTCGTCCCCGTGCAGAATACGACCACGGGAGCGGGCGGCGCCGCAGCCGCAGGACCACGGATCATCAAGAAGGTGTTGCATTTCCACGCCGCCAGTAACGGCAGCGTTACCCTGACTGGGCTACCCACTGGTCTGGCAAAAATTGTGATCCACCGGACCACGGCATCAGGAAACAGCGTGGGCCGTCGCATCACGGCAGTAAAGGGTAATACGACGCGGACCATGCGCGTACGCCTCTGGACAGTTCGTTCCCGATAGGTCTCCACAGTTCCTCTGAGAGGAGTCGCCGCCCCCCCTTGGCGGCTCCTCTCTCCCTCCTGCCCTTCCCCAATTTCATTGCAATCTTACGGCACCAGGATGACCTTCCCTACTGTCCGTTGCTGCTCGATGCGGGCGTGGGCTTTCGCCGCTTCGACGAGTGGTACGGTCTCGATGGGCAGATAGATCGCGCCCGACATCAAGCCCTTGAACAAGTGATCGTAGGCGCCGGGTATCATTTCGAGATGGGCCTGGAGGGTCGCACCGAGGTAGTAGGTGCGCAGGCCGAGGTTGCGTCCCGAGCGCAGCCAATTTCGTAAGGACTCTGGCGGCGGGTCGCCGGCGGCGTGGCCGAACAACACCACCGTCCCATCGATCGCGGTCATGTCGAAGCTGCGCTGGAAGTGTGGCCCGGCCACCGAGTCGTACACCGCGTTCGCGCCTTCACTGGCCGTGAGTTGCATCACGCGGGCAACGGGATCTTCGGTCCGATAGTTCACCGTATGCGTGTAACCCGCACGCCGCGCCACCTCTGCCTTCTCGTCGGAGCTGACCAGACCGATGCTGGTCGCGCCAAGCTGGCGCAGCAAGCCGCCCATGAAGCAGCCGACGCTCCCGGCGGCGGCGTGGACCACTGCCGTTGCGCCCGCCTTTACCGGCGCCACCTGATGGGCAAGGAAGTACGCCGTAAGGCCGGCCACGGGGCAGGACGCGGCCAATTCGAATGACAATCCGGCAGGAATCGGAATCGCGACCGGACCCATCGCCAGCGTCGCTTCGGCGTACGCCCCACCCATGCTGATACCAAGGATGCGGTCGCCGATCTTGATGTGGTCGACGCCCTCCCCCACGGCATCCACGACGCCGGCGAAGTCGCTTCCCAAAATCGTCGGACACTGAACGTCCGGCTCATCGCCCCGCCGCGTGTTGATGTCGTGGAAATTGATCGCGATGGCGCGGTTGCGCACGCGCACAAACCCCGGCTCCGGCTGTGGCTCCGGCACATCGACCACCCGGAGCACCTCCGGCCCGCCAATCCGTGTCATCTCTACCGCTCGCATCGCTGGTTTCTCCTTAATCTGTAGTTGACAGCCCTCATCGACTGTCCACTGCCTTCAACACCCGGTCGATTTCCTCGCGGGTGTTGTAGAAGTGCACGCCCATATGGATACATCCTTCACGGGAGTTGATCGTGATGCGCTCGCCGTGCATGACCGATACCAGGTCGCCGGCGCTCGGAGCACCGGGCGGCGGCGCAAACAGCACGATGCCCGACCACTCCCCTGGCCCACGCGGACTCTCCACACGGCAGCCGCGCTTTTCCACTTCGCCGACCAGGTAATCGGTCAGCTCGCCGATGCGCGCCTCGATACGATCGATGCCGATCTCATCGATCAGCCGCAGGGATTCGTTCAGGGCCGCGATCCCGAGATAATTCCGCGTGCCCTCCTCGTAGCGGCGGGCGGCTGCAACGAAGTCGCGGTCGTAGGGTGCCTCCGGATCCTCGGGATCACTGTCCATCACCAAGCTGCCGGCGGAGATGTGGGTGAGATCGAGCCGATCGAGCAAGGCGCGGCGACAGAAGAATATCCCCAACCCCTGCAGTCCGAGCAGCCACTTATGCGTTCCCGCCGCCAGCAGATCGACGCCGCTCTCACGCACATCGAGCCGCAAGGCACCGAGACCTTGGATCGCATCGCAGAACAGCAACCCTCCGCGCTCGTGCACCACCTCCGCCAGCGCGCGCAGGTCGGCGCGGAAGCCGGAGTTGTACTGCACGTAACTCACGGCGAGCAGCCGCGTGCGTGGCGTCCATGCCTCGGCGACCAGCTCGGGCGTCACGCGGCGCTGGTGTTGGCGGAGGATCCGCGTCACCAGGCCGCGTCTTTCCTGCGCCATCCATGGCAGTACGTTCGCCGGATACTCTCCCTGCACGACCAGCGCTTCGTCACCGGGAGTGATGGGCAGTGTGCTCGCGGCCCACAGGACACCTTCCGACGTATTGCGGCAGAAGGCCACCTCCTCCGGATCACAGCCCAACAGCCGCGCCACGCGGCCTCGCGCCTCCTCGACGACCGGGCCGTTCTGGAAGATCGCGGACACGATCGCATCGCTCGAAAGGCCTTCCAGACGCTCGCGCAGGGCTTCAACGGTGCGCCGCGGCAGGACCCCGAGGCCGTTGGGGGTGAAATAGGTGTACCGCTCCAGCGCGGGAAACTGCTGGCGGATCTCCAAGACCTCTTGCTCCGTAAGCGGCGTCATTTGCTTCCTCTATCTCCCGGAAGACGGCAAGGCCTCGGCGAGCCCGGTGCCGATGTAATCCACCACGACCTTGATTTGGTCCGTCGGCCGGCCGAGGGCGGCAATCGCGCCCGGAATGTCCGCCTGCCGAATCCGATGGGAGACGAAACGCTCCGCCGGCAGCTCGCCGCGCGCCATGACGGACACGACTTCCTCCACCTCCTCACGCACCGTACCGATGGGGAACACGAGATCGGTCTCCTTCATACACAGCATCACGGGCCGGATGGTGAGCTCCTCCAGCGTGATGCCGGCCAGCACGACGATACCGCCCCGCTCTCCCGGCATGCGGATGGCCTCATCCATGACGTCGGTCCGGCCCACGGCCTCGAACACCACGTCGGGACGCCCACCGAGCGCGTCAACCATCGCCGCGGTGATGTCCTCGTGCTGTCTGGGGTCGATGACGACGTCGGCGCCCAGCTCGCCCGCTAACGCGGCGCGGACCGGCGCCGGTTCGCTGGCCACGATACGTCCGGCACCGAGGCGACGCGCCCAGTAGATGATCGAGAGACCAATCTGCCCGGCGCCGAGGACGGCGACCCGTTGTCCACGTTGCAAACGCCCGCGCCGCACGAAGTGGAGCCCGTTGCCGATGGGCTCGCCGAGCACCGCATGCAGGCTTGGTATCCATGCCGGCACGCGCACGCACGCGCTGGCCGCGATGACGATCCATTCGCTGTACCCGCCGCGCTTCTCCGACATCCCGAGGTCGTCACCGAGCGGGATGGCACGGTCGCCGGGGTGCCACTCGCTCACGCCCGGCCCACAGGACTCCACCTCGGCGATCACCTCATGCCCCAGCACAGTCCCGGGCTCGGAGACCAGAGCCAGCACCTTGTCGGAGCCGCAGATCCCACACGCATGCACACGCATGCGCACCTGTCCCGGACCGGGCTCCGGAATCTCGATTTCGCGCAACTCGAACTCTCCCGGTGCGACCAGAATCTGTGCTCGGCTTTTCATGTGCCCTCTAGCGTTAAGAGTCGGAGGTCCGCTGCATATTCCATCACCTCACCCCAACCCCCTCCTGGAAGGAGAGGGAGCAAGAAGGTCCCCTCACCACGCCAGCGCGCCAACCTGGACGATCTGTTGGTCGCGGCGATGCTGGTTGCGGGTGTAGGCGCGAACAGCGCCATCGAGCTCGAGCAGGCGCTCATCGCGTCCGCCGCACACCTCACGCGCCAGTGCCGGCACCAGGCTGCGCATGCGTTCGTTCTCGGCCTCGATCGCGCGGGGTCCCGCCGGCGCCGCTTCGGTGGCCGGCAGCGCCGCCCGCAGCCGCGGCGCCAGGCCGCTGCTATCGCCGAGCGCCGCCAGCGCCTGCATCGTCAGCGCCCGCAACTCCGCCCGCTCTTCCAGAAGGAGTGGACCCTCGATCTCCCAGCGGGCGATGACGTGCTCGATGAGCAAGCTCGCGAACATTGCCTGCTGCCGCGACTGCTCCGTCTGCAGCTCCGGCAGCAGCATGTTCAAAACGATCGCCTTCACTCCGTTCAATACCTCAGTTGCGCCAGGTTGCATCGTCACTCCCTTAAATCTGCAGCTTCTCGATCAGATCGGCTTCCAGCCGCGGCACCATGAAGCCCACCAGCGCCAATACCGTCTCGTAGTTGCGCCCCTCGCAGAACGACTTCACTCCGGTCAGCGACACCACCGCCATCTTCACGGCGCCCAGCACCTCATAAAAGAAGAGGCGCTCGGCGTTGACCGGCATCCCTCCGGCACGCTCGTACGCGGCGATCATCTCCTCACGCAGCTGCAACCCCTGACACAGGCCTGCGCTGCTCCAGAAATTCAGTACCGCCCAGGCGAGGTCTTCCATCGGGTCGCCGAGGTGGGCCATCTCCCAATCGAGAACCGCGGTGATATGACCCGCATCGTAGAGGAAGTTGCCGGCCCGGTAGTCGGCGTGGACCAGGACAATCTCCGAGCGCTGCGGCAAATGCGTGGCCAGCCAATGCACGGCGATCGCCAGTACGGGCCGCTCCTCGAGCTTGGCGCGCTGGTACTCACGTTCCCAACATTCGACCTGCGCGCGCGCCGCCGCCTCGCCCGAGGCGGGCACGCCGAGGAACTCCAGGCCGAGCTTACGCCAGTCGGCACGATGGATGCGCGCCAGGTAGACGGCATACTCCTCCGCGATCGTGTGCCGGACCTCGTCGGGCTCGGTCACCGGAAACACGACGTTCGGCGCCACACCCGCAACCCGCTCCATCACCATGAACGGGCGCTCGAGCCAGCTGCCATCTTCCTCGAGCCAGTACAGGCGCGGCACCGGCACCGGAATCTCGCGCGCCGCACGCAGCACCTCGAACTCGGTACGCCGGTCCGTCTCCAGCACGCTGGCCGTCGGGTCGCGCCGGATGATCAACGGGCGCAGCACGCGCGCGCCGTGCTCCGTCCATTCCGCATCCACCAGCCACGTTTCCCGTGACGCTCCGCCCCCGGTGCGCTCCAGCCGCCCGATGGCAACGTCCGTCGCCTGCGGTAAGCGCGCAGCCAGGTATTCTCGCAAACGATCACGCTCCATGGTGCCCCTGATAGCGCGAATCCAATAAGTTTGGCCAGTGCAAACTTACCGCACTGATCAGTGCCCGACGTGACAGAGGGCAGCTCAGGAGCGTAGCGATGAGCCGGCTCGAACCTGCCATCCCGAATGCGATTCTTCACTGGCTCACCGACTCACTGGCCGACCGGCGCACGAGTTCTCGCACAGCCGCAGCCACCTGGTCGGTGGTGAAACCGAACTTCTCCATGTTCACCTCGCCGGGAGCCGAGGCGCCGAACCGCTCGATGCCAATGGCCACCCCCTGGTCGCCGATCCAGCGGCACCAGCCGTGCGTCACACCGGCCTCCACAGAAACCCGCGCCGTAACCGACGCCGGCAACACCGACTCGCGATATGCCGCGCTCTGGGCAGCAAACGCCTCCCAACACGGCATCGAGACGACTCGCGTCCGGATTCCCTCTTTCGAAAGTAACTCGCGCGCCGCCAGGGCCACGTGCACCTCGGATCCGGTCGCAATGACGATGGCCGCAGGAGGACCGCCGGCCGCATCGGCCAACACGTACGCACCGCGCGCCACACCCGCGGCGGGTGCGAGCTTGCCGCGATCGAGCACGGGCAGCTTCTGCCGGCTCAGCACGATGGCCACGGGACCGGAGCGGTGCGTCATCGCCCAACGCCACGCTTCGGTGGTTTCGTTGGCATCGCATGGGCGCACGACGGCGAGATTCGGCATCGCCCGCAACGACATCAGCTGCTCGATCGGCTGGTGCGTCGGTCCGTCCTCGCCCAGTGCGATCGAGTCGTGCGTCCAGACATAGATCACCGGCAGCCCACCCAGCGCCGCCAGCCGCACCGACGGACGCATGTAGTCCGAGAAGACAAAGAACGTTGAAGCAAACGGGCGCAGGCCGCCGTGGTAGGCCATGCCGTTCGCAATCGCGCCCATGGCGTGCTCGCGCACGCCGAAGTGGATGTTGCGCCCTGCCCCGCTCTGTCCGTCGAACGAGCCGGCATCCTTCAGCGCCGTGCTCGTCGACACCGACAAATCGGCATCCCCACCCATCAGCCAGGGCACGCGCTTGGCGATGGCGTTCATCACCTTGCCGCCGGCCTGACGCGTCGCCAAGGCCTCCGTGGACGTGAACGCCGGCAGATCGGCGTCCCACCCTTGTGGCAGCTCGCCGCCCATGGTCTGCCGCCACTGCGCCGCCAGCTCCGGAAATGCTTGCGCGTACGCTTCGAATCGACGCTGCCACTCCGCCTGTAGGCGCGCCCCGCGGTCGAGGGCCGAGCGAAAATGCGCCAGCACCGGGTCGGGAATGTAGAAGAATTTCTCCGGATCCCAGCCGAGGGCCTGCTTGGTCAGCGCCACCTCCTCGGCCCCCAGCGGGCTGCCGTGGGCCTCGGCCGTGCCCTGCTTGTGCGGCGACCCGTAACCGATGGTCGTCTGAATGACGATCAGCGAGGGCCGTACGGCCTCGGCCTCGGCCGCCGTGATGGCGGCGCCGATCCCGTCGATGTCCGTGTTGCCGTCCTGCACCCGCAGGACCTGCCACCCGTAGGCCTCATATCGTGCCGCGACATTCTCGGTGGAGAAGGTCAGTGAGGTCGGTCCGTCGAGCGAGATGTGATTGCAATCGTACAGGTAGATGAGCTTGCCGAGCTTCAGGTGCCCGGCAAGCGAGCTGGCTTCGGCCGATACCCCTTCCATCAAATCGCCGTCCGACACCAGGGCATACGTCCGGTGGTCGACGATGGTATGTCCGGGACGGTTGAAGTAGTGGGCCAGGGCGCGCTCGGCCATGGCCATGCCGACGGCGTTGCCGGTCCCTTGTCCCAGCGGGCCGGTGGTCGCTTCGATGCCGCACTCATGGTGCACCTCCGGGTGCCCCGGCGTGCGGCTGCCCCACTGGCGGAACGACTTGAGGTCGTCCAAGGTGAGGTCGTAGCCGGTCAGGTGGAGCAAGGCGTAGAGCAGCATACTGCCATGACCGGCCGAGAGGACGAAGCGGTCTCGGTCCGGCCAGAACGGGTCCTTCGGGTTGTGGCGCAGGTGGCGCTGCCAGAGCGCGTAGGCCATCGGCGCGGCACCCAAGGGAAGCCCCGGATGGCCGGAATTGGCCTTCTGCACCGCATCGATTGCCAGCGTTCGAATCGTATTGACGCTCAATTGTCCGAGTGATCTCTCAGCCGCGGTCACAGGCTTCTCCCTTTCCTCTCACGTTTCCAACGCATCAACCGTCCGCACCGAGCCATCGCTTACCGCTCTATCCGTCCATCCGCAAAACCGAACTCACGGCGCATGCATGCACCTTTCCGTTCGCACAAACCCGTTCGTCTGGCAATCCAACGCACAGGCCCGCCAGGGTCGCGTCAGAGTCAGCGCGGTGCCTCGACACGCTGCCAGAAGAAGGCAACTACTCGGAACGCGCGGGCGAGGGTCGACACGGTCACAGCGCCAGATCTTCGCGCCGCGCGACGAATCTCCGAAGTAGTAGCTCAGCGGCCAAGGACTACATCGATTCCCGACAGCACCAGTTCGAGCTTGGCTCTTGTGAGCGTGCTGGTTCGTTCGGGGAGATCGCTCTTGTCCAATGTCACGACCTGCGAGACGTTTGCGACTGATTCCTTCGGCAGGCCGGTCACACTTGCCGGAAGCAGGAGGTTCCCTGGTGCACTCGCCCACTTCAGATTGCTCGTGAGGAGAACGCACACGACTGTCGCAATGTTGCTGCGGTTCAGCGCGTCTCCCTGAACGACGACCACGGGGCGACGAAAGCCCGGTGCCGAGCCTCTCGGCGCCGGCAGGTCGGCCCACCACACGTCGCCCTGGGCGATGCTCACCATTCGCTGCGCCCCAGGACACGTCGGGATGCCGCCCGCACGAACCGGTCTGTCGGTTCGGAGATCTCGGTCAGCGTCCGGTTCATCGCCTCGGTCACGCGGTTCGGAGCGTGACGGGCCACGTACTCAGCAAGTGCTCGGCTGTACGTCTCGCTGCGCGATCGCTTCATCCGCCGCGCCAGCCGTTCCACCTCTTCAAACACTTCGTCGGGGATAGACACCGCAGTTTTCATACCCGCAGTATAACCGGACCATGTGGGCCGTCAACCTTCGCGGTCCAGCTTGTCGGGTTGAACAACCCACAGTCATGATCGGCGGCTACACCCGACGGGATTGCCGAAGCCCCAGAGCTGGCCGAGCGGGTGCCGGCATGGGTGACGGTGGCATAGCACCACAGGGTACTGTCCGTCTTAGCAGCTCGGGGCGGGAAACTAGGACACTACGCGGAAAGACGACGGAGCTTGACGAAGGCTCGACAACGTTATTGTGTGGTTCCTCTCCAAGGGGGAATTCACGCATGGCGAGCCCAAGTCTTCCGAATCTGCCGTTGAAAGAAGCTGTGAACTTAATCGAAGAACGCTTTCCCGCGCCTCGCGCTTGGGACACTGCACGCCTATTGCGAGGTCAACGCAGGATTTGTTCTGGTCGCAGTCGTCGTGATACGCATCCCGAACGGAGGTGAGGAATGTCGATGCAGAGAGCCGACCGTTCCACCTTGCGGCTTGCCGATTTGAAGCAGCCCCAACCAGCACGCTCGCGGCTGATCAACATGAAGATCCCGGCGCATCAGGCCGACGCCATCGCGCAGCTGGCGACGCGTCTCGGCGCCAGCAAGACCGAGGTGGTCATTGCGCTGCTGACTGCCGGCCTCGAACAGGGGCAGAAGAAACGGGGATGAAGATAGAAGAGAAATGCGAGAACTGCCGCTACTGGATGCCACCGCCACCCTATCAGCCTCCCGGACTGGCACCGCGACGGCCGCAGCGATCGCAAATCGGCGCTTGCCATCGCTATCCACCGGAAGCGATACGCGGTACCCTTGAGTCCGGTTCGGACCGACAGTTCGCGTTTACGTATCTGGAAGACTGGTGCGGTGAGTGGGCATCGAAAGATGCGCCGAAATCAGACTAGGACACCCGCCCCTTCAAAACCGGACAGTACCCGACCGTGGATGTACCATCAGGCTTGCGACGATGTGCTGGTTCTCCTGCCGATGATCGCCCTCTTTCGCATCGCCACGCGGGCGGTATCACCGCACGGTCGTGATCTGCTGGCTGGTGTCTTGCTAGCGGTCACCACGGCCGCGATGCTGATGCCGGCTCGCTTCAGTCCCGCCGGTTCTCCGTGGCACCCGCTGTTCGCCGGTGTGCACGCGGTAGTGTGGCTCGCCGTATTGGTCTTCCTGCTACAGCAGGCGCCGCTGCAGCTGAAAACCGAGAAGGTCTTGGAAACGTGATGTTCCTCCCCACGTGCTGCGTGTGTACGAGGCGGTGCGTCTTGGTCCCAATGCAGCCGATCGCCAACAACTGAGCGCTTTCCTCCAAGGCCTTGCGCGCCGCCGCCAAATGCCATTACATGCGCTGCCAGCATGTCGCCCCTTCCGGCACCGACTGCGGCACTCAAGCCACGTCTGAATCAGGCGGCGCGTCCCGGACGCCAACATTACGCCATCCTCGCCCTGAGCTGGGCCGGATGGCTTTTCGATTTCTACGATCTCATCCTGTATTCGTTCTTGCTCGTCCCCATCGCCGCCGAGCTGCATTTCACCCGGGAGCAGTCTTCGCTCTTGCTCGGTGTGTCGCTCGGTGTCACCGCGCTTGGTGGAATGATCTTCGGACGCGTCGCCGATTACGTCGGGCGCAAAGCCGTGTTGCAGTGGACCATCCTCACCTACTCGTTGGGGGTGTTCCTCTCGGCCTTCGCCACGGGGCTTTGGACCCTGCTGGTGGCGCGCGCGATTACGGCGGTGGGTGTCGGCGGGGAATGGGCGACCGGGCAAACACTCGTGAGCGAGACCTTTCCCGCCAAACGCCGGGGTCACTACGGCGCCTTGATGCAGACCGGCGCGCCTCTCGGCGTGGGGCTGGCCGCCATCATGGGCAGCTTCTTCGCGCCGGCGTACGGCTGGCGGGTGACCTTTGTCGTCTCCGCGCTGCCCGCGCTGCTGGTGACCCTGATCCGTAAGTACATGCCCGAATCCGACGTGTGGGAGGCGCGGACCACGGTCCCGCACGAAGCCGGCGGCTTTGCGCGCCTGCTCCGACCGCCGCTGCGCTCGCTCGCCGGGCGCGCGCTGCTGCTCGCCGCCTTCAACATGTCCGCCTATTGGTTCACCTATTCCTGGCTGCCGGCGTACCTGGTAAGCGAACGCCATCTCAGCATCGCGAACTCGGGGCTGTGGATTCTGGTCATCGTGGCCGGAGAGCTGGCCGGTTATGGTGTTTTCGGGTGGTTTGCTGACCGCTTCGGGCGCCGTCCCGTATTCACCGTCTTCGCCGTCATCATGGCCGTGGGCTTGATGATGATCACCACCTTCTGGTCGCTGATCGAGGGACAACCCGAGCAGATCCTGGTCTTCATGTTGATCGTCGGTATCGGCACGGGATCCTGGTCCTCTTTCGGACCGCTGTTCTCCGAGCTGTTTCCCACCGCGATTCGCAACACGGCCGTCGGCGGCATCTTCAACGTGGCGCGCGGAGTGCAGTTCTTCACGCCGCTGATCATCACCGCCGTGGCACGCCGCGCCGATCTGTCCGCCGGCATCTCACTCGCGGCGGCATTCTCGCTGGCCGCCGGAATCGTCGTGTGGACGCTTCCGGAAACACGCGGGCAGGAGATCAACGAGTGAGTCAGCGTCACATTCCGTGTCGGACGGTCGGCCGCGGTACATGACCCGGCTAGATGCATGGCATGCAACTGGTGATTTTTGACCTCGACGGAACATTGACCCGCAGCACCCGGGTTGACGAGGCCTGTTACATGCGCGCCCTGCGTGATGAGTTCGGCGTCACCAGCATCGACAGCAACTGGGCGCAGTACACGCATTGCACCGATTCGGGAATTACCCTGGAGATCTTCCAGAACCGCTTAGGACGCCTTCCATCAGACGAGGATGTGCAGCGCCTCAAGGACCGATTCGTCGCGCTGCTCGCCCAGGCCATCGAGGAGCGGCCGGAGTTGTGCGCCCAGGTTGAAGGGGCGTCCGCAGCCCTGGAGGGGCTCAGAGGGCATCCGCACTGGGCCATCGCCCTGGCCACCGGCAGCTGGCAGGTCTCCGCCCTGCTGAAATTGAGAGCCGCCAGGCTGGATGCCACCGACGTTCCGGCGGCATTCGCGGACGATGGCATTTCGCGCGACGAGATCGTCGCGCTGGCCCTGCGCCGCGCGCGACTGTGTTACGGTCAAGATCACTTCAGCCGCATCGTCTGTGTCGGCGACGCGACGTGGGACGTGCAGACCGCACGCCGGCTCAAGCTTCCCTTGCTCGGCGTGGGTGCGGGGCGGCGGGCCCAGCGGCTGCGCGACGAAGGAGTCAGCGACGTCCTTCAAGATTTCAGCGATTTCGACGCCTTGCTGCGGACGCTGGAGACGGTCGACGTCCCACGCTAGGTTTTGCTATGGGAAGCGCTCGCCACGAATCCGTTTTGAAATCCGCGTCGGGAAGTGCTTAGGGAATGGGGAATTCGTTGTCGCACTCTGCTGACGCCATAGACCTTTGAGGAGACGGTATGGACCTGGTCCACATGTTCATCGATTACTTCCTGCATCTCGACCGACATCTGAACGTCGTCATCCAGATGTACGGCATGTGGACCTACCTGATCATGTTTCTCATTGTCTTCTGCGAGACCGGATTGGTGGTGACGCCGATCCTGCCCGGAGACTCGCTGCTGTTTGCCGCCGGCACCTTCGCCGCCGGTGGCGCGCTGCAAGTTGAGCCCTTGTTCCTCCTGCTGAGCATCGCCGCGATCGGCGGGGACACGGTGAACTACTGGGCAGGACACCTCGTCGGCCCGAAAATCTTTCAGCAGGAAAAGATCCGCTTCATGAAGAAGGAGTATCTCGACCGCACGCACGAGTTCTACGAACGGCACGGCGGCAAGACGATCATTCTGGCGCGCTTCATCCCGATCATCCGCACCTTCGCGCCCTTCGTGGCCGGGGTCGGCCGCATGACGTACTTGCATTTCATCAGCTACAACGTCGTCGGTGGGGTTGCCTGGATCGGCCTGTTCGTCCTCGGCGGCTACTTCTTCGGCAACATCTCGGCAGTGAAGGAAAACTTCACCCTGGTCATTCTGGCCATCATCTTCATCTCGATTCTGCCTGGGATCATCGAGTTCGCGCGGCAGCGCTACAGAACGGCATAAGAAGAAAGCTATCAGCCGTCATCAGTTTCAGAAAAGTGCTAACATTCCAGTCTCTGAGTGCTGACCGCTGACAGCTTTCCTTTGACCCCTGATAGCTTTCTTCTTCCTCCTCTGGTACGCAAGCCGTGTGGATGCGACGCTGAAGGCCATCATCAGCTTGATCGGCGGCGTTGACGTCGAAACCCGCTGCGCCGCCCTACTGGTATTGAGTCACCTGCGGGCGGCTGATGAGCCTGTCGTGAAGGCGGTTGGCGAGGCCCTACGCGGCAAAAACGCCGTGGTGCGCGACTTCGCCATCGGTTACCTGGAGCAGGTGCGACCGCGCTTCGGCCTCAGTTATCTCCTCCCCTTGCTTGACAGCGAAGACGAGACCCTGCGTCAGCGGGCGGTGACCATCCTGGCGCACTACGGACAGAATGCCCTCGCCGCGACCAAGAAGCTGCTTCCCGATGCGCCGCGCCGCCGCCTGAACGCCATCATCGACCTGTGCGCGCGGGTCCGCACCAGCGCCGCCTTGGATCTGCTGTTCGAGCAGATGGCCGGAGACGACTTTGACGCCAACCGCACTGCTTGTGACGCCATCATGGCGGCACTCCCGTCTGCCGATGAGCGGATGCGCACGGCGCTCTTCGCCCGCACCGACGCGCTCGCCAGCCATGCGAAAGCTCCGCGCAGCGCGCTCATTGCCGCCGCCAAACTGTTCGGAGCACTCGGTCAACCACAAGCGCGGCGGCGCCTGTTCACCATGCTCGATGAGCGACAGCCCCAGGCCGTCCGCACGCATGCGCTGGCAGCCTTGCAGCAGTGCTTGCGCAGCCAGAAACTGACCGCGACTGAGATCGACGCCCTGCTGCCGCTGCTCGATGAAAATGACGAAGCCGGAATTCTGCGGCCAACCATCCATCTCCTTGAAGGCCAGACGCTAGACCGCGGCAACCTGCCGCACCTCAACCGCCTCGCCGAGAGCCCGCAACCGTTGGTCAAGCGCTTTGCCGTGCACAAGCTCGCCGGCTTCGACTCCGGAGCGGTGATCAAGACCCTCATCGGCTACTTGACCGATGACAGTTTCACGCGGCGCGACGAGGCCACGGCCTCACTCAAGAAGATGCCGGCAGCACGCGCCGCACTGATGAAGGATTTCCTCGTCTGCGACGACGAGCGCAAGGCTTGGGCTTTGACGGATATCCTTTTGGTGCACGAACGCGACTGGAAGAAGCCTGCTCTGGATGCGCTTTGGAAGAAGTTACGGGACGCCCTCGAACGGGGCGAGGACCGCCTGTATACGGCCTATTTCCATTTTCTGAACGGCATGGCTCCCGAGTTCCTCGCCGAGCGCGTGCGCTCCCGCGCCGAGCACCTCCGCAAGAACAAGGACTTTCCGGGCACCGCCAAGTGGCTGGCGCTGCTCAAAGACACTCCGGCTTTCGACGCCGACCGTGCCTACGCACTCGCCATCGCCGAACTCAAATCCCAGCCGCATAATCTCTCAGGGACGCCGCGCAAGCACGACCCGGCCCTCGATCTGCTCCGCGAACTGGGAGGTTCGAGCTTTTCACTGTCGGAACGGCTACGCAAGGAACGCCTCCTCGGGCCTGATGAGCTGTTCTACGTGGCCTTCAACCTCGCCGAAGGTAACGGCGACGAGCGCGCAGTTGCCCGCGATCTGCTGGAACATCTGGCCGCCAAGTGTGGCCGCACCAAGGTCGGCAAGGCCGCCAAGAACAAGTTGCGTCTTCTCGGCGGCGCCGAATAGGCCCCCCCGGAACGTCCCGCGCTCAACGCTTCCGAGCCCTTGTGCTCGGAAGCCAACGGGGCACGGCCTTGCAGTAGTCGTCGTAGTTCGCGCCGAACTTCGCCTGCAGATGCGGCTCCTCATACACAACGACCCGTAAGTGGAAGAGCAACAAGAGCAGCGCACTGTAGAGCAAGAGTATGCCGGCATCGAAGACCAGCCCTTCGCCGAGGATGATGAGCACGATACCGACATAGATCGGGTTGCGCACCCATCGATAGAGCCCCCGGGTCACCAGCAAGCGCGGCGGATCATAGGGCGCAGGCGTCCCCTTGCCCGCTGCCCCGAAATTCCATGCGCACCAGAGATAGATGGCGACACCGAGGCCGACGGAGAGCACGCCTACCAGTCGCAGAGTGCCCGGCACAGCGAGCTGAAACGCCAGGTCACTGTGCTGCAACACGTAGGGCACGGCAACCGTGACGGTGCCCGGCACCAAGACGGTAAAGATCAGAATCCTGAGGAAAAGCATGATTGCTAGTAGACAGAACGCCTGCCCCAAGACAACATGTCACTGCGATGAATCCAGAGAGGTTGTCCGATGCATCCCCGTACCTCCGCGCCTTGGTGACGGGCGCATCATCCGGAATCGGTGCCGCCTTCGCCGCGCATTTGGCCCGCGATGGCTACGCTTCGACCATCGTGGCGCGACACCGCGCACGTCTCGAGGCTGAGGCGAAACGGCTGCGCAAGCTTGGTGCGGCGGCGGTCGACGTCGTCGCCGCCGATCTGACTGATGCCGCCGATCTGCGGCGTGTCGAGAAGCGCATTACCGAAGGGCCGGCACTCGACCTGCTCGTCAACAACGCCGGGTTCGGCACCACGGGTTCCTTCGCCCGCCTCGATCCCGCCCGCGAGGAAGAGGAAATCCGGCTCAATGTGGTGGCGCTGGTGCGGCTGACGCGCGCCGCTCTCCCACGTATGATCGCGCGCGGCCGCGGTGCCATCGTCAACGTGTCCTCGATGGCCGCATTCCAGCCTGGCCCGTACATGGCGACTTACGGCGCCACCAAGGCCTTCGTGAACTCGTTCACCGAGGCCCTTCACGAGGAACTCCGTGGTACTGGGGTTCGCGTGCAAGTGCTCTGTCCCGGTTTCACGCGCACGGCCTTTCCGACACGGGCAGGCGTCGATGTGTCACGGATTCCCTCGTTCGTGTGGATGAGCCCCGAAGCCGTGGTGGCGGCTTCGCTTGCCGGCCTGGAGCGCGGCGAGCTCGTCTGCGTGCCGGGTCTCGCCAACCGCGCCCTGGTGACACTCACCGGCGCGGTGCCGCGCGGCCTGACCAGACGGGTTGCCGGGACTATCAGCAGACAGGTGCTGGGATAGTCGCCTTCCAGCGTCGAGTAAACCCGTGCGTCGGTGCACCCGTATGTTTTGCCCTCTACGCTGCTGGCTTCCGCCCTCCGTCTTCCGCTATATCCCGGTATGTGAGGGGCACCGTGGACCCGAGACTGCACAACGGCAGTGACCGCATCACCGCGGCTGACGCGTTGAGTCTGACGGTGATCTTTCTTCTGGCCGTCCTAGTGGCCTTCTTCCGCAGACAGCTCGGCGCGGACGCTGTCTGGCTGCTCGGCACCTTCGTCAGCCTGTCGCTCTTCATCCTCCTCGCAGTCGTCATGTCCGGGCGGCGATCGATCTGGAGGATCGTGCATGCTTTTTCTCCCGCGCTGATCCTTCCCGTGCTGTTCAACACCTTGGGGCCGCTCATCGACTGCACCAACCCGGCACGTTGGGATGCGGAATTCGCCCGGCTTGACGCGCGGCTGTTCGGCGACTTGGCGGCGCTGTGGCGCGGCGTGCTCGGGCGCCCGGCCTGGCTGACGGACCTCGGCTACCTGGCGTACGTCAGTTACTACCTGACCCCGGTGGTGCTTGCCGTCCTTCTCTACCGTCGTGAACTGCAAGATGACTTTCGGCAGATGGTGTTTACGGTCGTCGTGACATTCTACGTTTCGTATGTCGGCTACTTCATGTTTCCCACGCTCGGCCCACGGGTACCAGCGCACAGCGAGGCATGGCTGATTGGCGGCGGCGCCATCAGCGCTGCCGTGCGGCTGTTCATCGAAACGGCAGAGCGCACCCGCACTGACGCCTTTCCCAGTGGGCACGTGGCAATTGCCGTTGTGTGCCTCGCCTTCGCGTGGCGCACCTCGACGGCAGCGTTCGTTGCGTTCGCACCTGTTGTCGGCGCGATCATCTTCTCAACGGTCTACCTCCACTACCACTACGTCGTGGATGTGCTTGCGGGGCTGGGATTGGCCGGGGTCTGTATGTGGGCCGGACCGCGGCTCGAACCGGTCGTCGAACCTGCTGCGGTGGTGCGACGCTTCGGTCTTCGTCTGGGACTGTGGTGAGCGGCCACCTCGCAGCGAACAGCAGATCCGTCCCACCCTGAAGGGGTGCGCGACCATGGTTGCCATTACTCCGGTAATGTGCGATAAATCGTCAATGGCAGTCACACAGTCGAAACTCACCGCGCAAGGGCAGATCTCGGTTCCCGCGGAGGTGCGGCGAAAGCTCGGGCTTGGTCCCGGCTCCGTTCTGGAATGGGACGAGGACGGCGAACGGATCGTGGTGCGGAGGGTGGGTCGGTACAGTTCGGAGGAGATCCACCGGAAGCTTTTTGCCGAGGCCCCGAAACCGCGACGCCTGGCTGAGCTGAAAGAGGGCATTCGGCGGCACATGCGGAAGAAGCATGCGCGCCATTGATACCAATATCCTGGTGCGCCTGGTGACCCGGGACGACCCCAAGCAGGTGGCGGCCGCCGAGTCGTTCGTAGCGAAGGGCGCTTGGGTATCGCACCTCGTCTTGGCAGAGACTCTCTGGGTCCTAGAGGCGGTTTACGAGCTGAACGCCCAGCGGCGTGCCACCGCCGTGGAGATGCTTCTCAACCACCGGAGTCTCACGCTGCAGGATCCGGATGTAGTTACCGCGGCGCTTGGTCACTTTCGGCGCAAGCCGTCTCTTGGCTTTTCTGACTGTCTGGTTTTGGAGATCGCCCGGAAGTCGGGACATCTCCCGCTTGGCACCTTCGATCGCGATCTCGGAAAAGTCGATGGCGCCGAACGGCTGTGACCGTGATCGAGCCAACGCACCTCTTATTTCAACCCTCAGCCATTGCGACTAGGCGGAACTGTGTCACTTGGTGTAAGAGGTCGGCTGGTCAAGCGTGAAGCGAAATGCCGGCAGAGGGAGGTAAGCGATGGGAACGGCGCACAACGTAGCGAGTGCAATTCGAGCGGCCAACGCGAAGTTCATGGAAACCCTGAAGCGCGGGGATGCGGCAGGGGTGGCCGCCCTGTACACGGCCACCGGACAGCTGCTGCCGGCCCACAGCGAATTCGTCACCGGCCCCGAAGCCATCCTCAATTTCTGGAAGGCCGCCATGGACATGGGCGTCAAGGAGGCAACGCTCGAGACGCTCGAGGTCGAGGATCACGGCGACACAGCGATAGAGGTGGGACGATACCGGATGATGGTTGAGGGCGGGCAACTGGCAGACGCGGGCAAGTATGTCGTCGTCTGGAAGAACGTCGGGGGCGCGTGGAAGTTACATTGGGACATCTGGACCACCAGTCAGCCGCTTTCCTAGAACTGATGCGCCTCGTCGGACAAGAACTGGCCCTTCGTACACTTGTCAAATCGAGTTCCAAGGCTTCCTGTTCCTTCTTGAGACCGGCCGCAGTGCGTGCTAACGCCAGCGCATGCTCGACATCCGTCTCCTCCGTGAGCGTACCGACTTCGTAAAATCGGAGCTGGCAAAGGTCGGCTTCGAAGCCGCCGCCGTCGATACGGTTCTGGACGTCGATGTGCGGCGGCGCGCGCTCATTACGGAAGTCGAATCGCTTCGTGCGCAACGCGCTGAGGTGTCCCGCACCATCGGCAAGCAAGACCCGACGGCACGGACGCAGCTCGTCAACGAGATGCGCGCCGTGGGAGACCGCATCGCGGCGCTGGAGCAGGACCTGGCTGCGGCAGAAGCCGACTTCGAGCGCCACATGTTCGAGATCCCGAACCTTCCCGATGCCAGCGTACCTGTGGGCGGCGATGACCGGGACAACACGGTGTTGCGCACCGTGGGCGAGCCGCGCCAGTTCGATTTCACCCCGCGCCCCCATTGGGAGATCGGCCCCGATCTCGACATCCTCGACTTCGACCGCGGCGTCAAGATCTCCGGATCGCGGTTCTATGTTTTGAAGGGCGCAGGCGCCCGGCTGCAGCGCGCCTTGATCGCCTGGATGCTCGACCTTCACATCCGCGAGCACGGATACACGGAGATCTACCCACCGTATCTGGTGAAGAAGGAGTGCCTCTACGGCGCCGGCCAGTTGCCGAAGTTCGCCGACAACATCTACCACGACGCCGAAGACGACTTGTGGATGATCGGCACCGCCGAGATCCCGGTCACCAATTTGCACCGCGACGAGATCCTCGAGGCCAGCGCCCTGCCCCTCTCGTACGTCGCCTACACCGCCTGTTTCCGGCGCGAGAAGATGTCCGCGGGCCGCGATGTCCGTGGCATCAAGCGCGGGCACCAGTTCGACAAAGTGGAAATGTACAAGCTCGTCGAGCCCAGCCAATCGGCCGTCGCGTTGGAGCAAATCGTCGGCCATGGCGAAGAGGTGGCGCGGCAGCTGCGCATCCCGCACCGGGTGATTTCCATCTGCACCGGCGATTTGGGATTCGTCGCGGCCAAGAAGTACGACATCGAGCTGTGGGCCCCCGGCTGCAACGAATGGCTCGAAGTCAGCTCGTGCAGTAACTGCAGCGACTTCCAGGCCCGACGCGCCAACATCCGCTACCGGCCGGCGCCGCGGGCGAACGCCCCGCGGGCGAAACCGGAGTTCGTGCATACGCTCAACGGTTCCGGCCTCGCCCTGCCCCGCGTGCTGATCGCGGTGCTGGAGAACTACCAGCAAGCCGATGGCAGCGTCGTCATTCCCGACGTCCTCCGCCCGTACATGGGTGGCAGTGAGCGGCTGACGCCACCGCACTGATTCAACGCCGCCGCACCGCGTTGACAATCATGGACCTTATCGGTAGGAGATTATCCATAGGGACATATCGCTTATGCACGAACCGAGCGCGTTGGGTCAGTTTCTGTCCATCATGCTGCAGCCGGACAACATTCCGATCGTCGGAATGATGGTGCTGGTGTTCTTCTTCACCTACCTGGGCTTGCGCGAGGCGCGTAAGAACGACCAGCTGATTGCCGAAGGCAAGGGTGACCAGGTGCTCAAGGAGATGCAGGAGTGACCGGCGTATGGCAGATGGCGTATTGCTGATGGTTCCGGAGAACAACTCGTTACCGATCTGCGATAGGCTATCCGCCATCAGCCATCAGCCATAAGCGAGCACACATGCCGTTCACCATCATCGCCGAGAACTGCACCGGTTGCACCGCTTGCGAAAAACGCTGCCCGACCAAGGCGATCAGCGGCGACCCGCGCAAGGTGTTCTACATCGAGCCGGCGCTGTGCATCGACTGCGGCGCCTGCGGCGTCATCTGCCCGGACGACGCCATTCTGGACACCTTCGGCACTCTCACCCACGTGCTCAAGAAGGCACAGCGGCCGATCGCTATCGTCCACCCGGACAACTGCAACGGCTGCGGCGTGTGTATCGACGTCTGCCCGTTCGACTGCATCTATCCGTCACCGGAGAATGGCCCCGGCTACCTCGGCAAGGTCGAGGTGAACGAAAAGACCTGCGTCGGCTGCAAGCTCTGCGAAGAAGTCTGCGGTTGGGACGGCATCTACGTGATGCCAGCGGAAGAGAAGGAACCCTTTCTCGGCGTTCTGGGCTACGACAGCGTCCCCACGCCTCCGGCGTAACGAATTCGCTTCTGGCCGATCGCGTCTCGTCGGATCAGAAGTATTTCGCCATAGGCCGTCTGCCATAAGCCATCAGCCGTTCCTGGCGTTCTCCAACGCACGGCGCGTCTTGTCGTTCAGAATGCCGTCCGCCCGGAGTCCGTGGGCGCGCTGAAAGGCCTCGATCGAGTTCACCGTGACGCTGTCGAGCTTGCCGTCTGCCTCGCCCAGGTACTCGTTGGACTTCTTGAGCGCCTCCTGCGCTTGTTTCACCTCGTCGGGCGTGACCGTCTGCTGCAAGGCCTTGGCCTCGACGTCGGGAATGGATTCCTTGATCTTCTCCGCCGCCTCACGCGCGCGGGTCTCGGCGGTCCGGCCGTTACATCCAACCAGTAGAAGGACAGAAACCAATACTAACAGCGTTGTTCTCATTCTCATGCTCTCACACAATCTTGTTGAGGGGGTACTCGATGATGCCCACTGCCCCCTGTCGGATCAGGCGCGGGACCAATTCTCGCACCTCAGGCTCGGAGATGACACTCTCGACCGCATACCACTCGACTCCGTGCAGTTGCCCGGTTTGGAAGAGTGGTGACACGGTAGGTGCCGTCAAACTCGGGATCATGGCGATCACCGCCTGGAGTTGCTCCCGCGGCACGTTCAGCTTGATGCCAACCTTGCCCTCCGCGGCCAACGCCCCTTGCAGCAAGATGCTGATCTGTTCGATCTTCTCCCGCTTCCACGCCTCTTGCCAGGCCGCTGGATTGGCGATGAGCTGCGGGTTCGATTCGAAAAGGTCGCACACGATGCGGAGTCGATTGGCGCGGATGGTGCTCCCGGTTTCCGTCACCTCGACAATGGCATCCACCAGACCGCCGGCCGCCTTGGCCTCGGTCGCGCCCCAGGAAAATTCGACATCGACCGGAACCTGTTTCGCCGCAAAGAAACGCTTCGTGTAGTTCACCAGCTCCGTGGCAATGCGCTTGCCCCGCAGGTCTTCGGGCGCCCGTATGGGTGAGTCTTCCGGTACCACCAACACCCAGCGCGTTGGGCGGAAACTGGCCTTGGAGTAGATCAGGTTGCAGACGACTTCGACCCGCGAATCGTTCTCGAGGATCCAGTCGCGACCGGTCAAGCCGGCATCGAGGGTTCCATCCTCGACATAACGGGCCATTTCCTGCGCCCGCACCAGCGAGCATCGGATGGCTGCATCGTCGATCGTCGGGAAGTAGCTGCGATCCGAGACGCTGATCTTCCATCCCGCCTTGCGGAACAACTCCACGGTCGTGTCTTGCAGGCTACCTTTCGGCACGCCGAGTTTGAGGACGTTCATGGGCACAGTCGGCCTTCAGTCGAGGGGACTGTCGCTAAATGGGAGACAGACCCTTCGACAAGCTGCCCATGAACCGTTGCCGACTTGCGCCGGTTCCCCTCCTTACCAAGGAGGGGCCAGGGGAGGTTGGAAAGGTCGCGGCAACTCGACCTCCCCCTTCCCCCTCCTTGGCAAGGAGGGGGTTCATCGGCCCAACAGACCCGCGCATCAGCGCGGTTCCAAATCTCAGAAGGGGAAGGGTGAGCGGAATTCTTCTTTGAAATTGAACACCCAACCGCTCGTGCTGAGCTTGTCGAAGCACTGGTTGCGAGAAACTCGACACTCCCCGAGAGAGGGAACCTGCGTGTTACTGTCCTACTTCTTACCATACAGCGCCTCGGGATCGACAACTCGCTCGGCGACGACGCGCCACCCCTGCTGGTCGGCCTGGCGGAAGAAACAGCTCCTATAGCCCTCGTGACAGGCCGCCCCGCCCCGCTGGTGCACTTTCAGCAGCACGGCGTCAGCATCGCAATCTACGCGGATCTCCTTGACGTCCTGCACGTTACCGGAGCTTTCACCTTTGAGCCACAGCTGCTGGCGTGAGGTGCTGAAGTAACAGGCCTGTCCGGTCGCCAGGGTTTTCTGCCACGCCTCGCGGTTCATGTAGGCCACCATCAAGACTTCACTGCTCTCCGCATCTTGGGTCACGACCGTCACCAGACCGCCACGCTTATCGAAATTCGGTTCCTGCATGCGGCGAAGTTCCTAACACAGGAATCGCCCCAGCCGCAACGTGCGACATCCCACGTTCGTCGGGCGCCGCCCGATCTACCGCGAGCATCCCGGTGTACGGCGTTTGCCGCCTCCGTCTTTCCCCGCTAAGGTCGCCGCCAACGCGGAGGAAGCGATGAAGCTGGCAGAAATCGCCGAACGCATCGGCTGCGAGCTGCGCGGGGACGGCAGCATCGACATTCACGCCGTTGCCCCCATTGAAGACGCACAACCTGGGACGCTCACGTTCGTGGCCAACCCACGCTATCGCCCCTACCTGCAGACCACACGCGCATCCGCCGTGATCGTGGCTGCCACCGAAGGCGAGGTCCCGCTGCCGTCGCTGCGCGCCACGGACCCGTATCGGGCCTTCGCTGAAGCCCTGGAACTCTTCTACATTCCCCCGCCCGTGCACCTCGGCATCCACCCAACCGCCGTGATCGCGTCGAGCGCCCGCATCGGCCGCAATGCGAGCATCGGACCATACTGCGTCCTCGGCGACGATGTGGTGCTGGGTGACGAAGTGCGGCTCGATGCGCACGTCGTCGTCTACCCGCAGGCGCGCATCGGCGACGCGTTCCGTGCCTACGCCCACGTGGTCGTGCGGGAGCGCGTGGCGATTGGAAACCGCGTCACTCTGCACAGCGGCTGCGTCATCGGTGGTGACGGCTTCGGCTACATCATGGGCGCCGACGAAACGGTCCGCAAGATCGTCCAAGCCGGCACGGTGGTGATCGAAGACGACGTGGAAATCGGCGCCAACACAACGGTCGACCGTGCCGCCGTCGGCGCCACCGTCATCCGACGCAGCGCCAAGCTGGACAACCTCGTCATGATCGCTCACGGCTGCTCCATCGGTGAAGGCAGCGCCTTGGCGGCGCAGGTCGGGCTCTCGGGCAGCACTCGCGTCGGCCGCTTCGTGCGCATCGGGGGACAGGCCGGCGCCGCCGGGCATCTCACCATCGGGGATGGCGCGCAAGTCGCAGCCCAAAGCGGCGTCCCCAACGATGTCGCCGCCGGCGCCACGGTCGGCGGTTATCCGGCCGTCGATATCCACCTGTGGCGCCGCATGTCGGCGGCCTGGGCGCGCTTGCCGGAGCTGTTCCGCCGCGTGCGGCAAATCGAAAAGGCTATCGCCTTACGTCAGCCGAGCCCACCGGTCGCACCGCGCCCGCGCTCGGCGCGCCAGCATTCCTCGAAGCGAAAGTCGCCTTGACGATGTTGGCAGGCTTAGCTACTTTAGCCCCCCTTCCTCCGAGGAGTGTCGTTCGCGTGAAGCTCAACGTCCACGAAATCGAAGAGGCCGCGAAAGAATTGGCGTACGACGAGCCGACGGCCCCGCTAAACGATGTCCTCGTCCACGGAGCGGTGCGCGACTATACCTTTACCGCACCGGCTGCCGTGCGGGTGGAGTATTATCGCGCCGGCCAGGAACTCTTCTTTCACGGGCGCATCACTGGCAACGTCGTCGGGCAGTGCGCCCGCTGCGTGGAAGCGTACACGTTCCGGCTCGAAAAGGAGTTTTCTCTCGTGCTGGTTCCTCGGCCCGACTCTGCGGTGCAGACGGAGTTGAGCGAAGAGGACCTCGATCTCAGCTTTTACCAAGGTGATGCAGTTGACCTTTCACCGCTGATTCAGGAACAGCTGCTGTTGGCCCTGCCGACGCGCCCGCTCTGCCAGGACGCGTGCAAGGGCCTGTGCCCCCAGTGCGGGATCAACCTCAACGCGCAGACGTGCCAGTGCACCATCGCGGTTCAAGATCCACGCTTGGCAATTCTCCGCAACCTGAAAGTCAAGCACTAATGGGCTTGAGGCATGAAACTCGTTGAGTGTGAGTCACGCTTCGTTCGCCTCAAGCCCTGGCATATGGCGTATGGCTTATGGTTCCTGGCCATATGCCATATGCTATCAGCCATATGCGCCAGGCACTGGCTCGTTGTCGGTCTGAGGCCTGCCGCGCTCAGCGTTAGCTTGACCGTGAAGGGCAAAGGCGCATACATTCCGGCGCACGCTGCGCCTCGGTATCCGCAGTGAGCGCCCTCCGCAGGAAGGTGTGAAGGAAGAGGACGCGCGCCAACGCGGCGTGCAGAAAGGAGTTCACCATGGCCGTTCCGAAACGAAAAACGTCCCACACAAAACGCAACAAGCGCCGTGCGCACGACGCGCTGGTAGCGCCCAACGTCATTGCCTGTCCTGATTGCGGCGAGTCGACTGTAATGCATCGGGCCTGTCCGCATTGCGGCACCTATCGTGGCCGCAAGGTCATCACCATCGAAGGCGAATAGCGCGCGCCTAACGGGGTTGGCATGGGTGTCGCAGCTGCCTTTCTGTTTCCCGGCCAAGGTTCGCAGGAGGTCGGAATGGGGAGGAACCTGTGCGCTCGCTTCCCGGTCGCGCGTGAGGTGTTTGCCGAAGCGGACGAGGTGCTGCGGTACCCCATCGCACGCCTGTGCTTCCAAGGTCCGCCGGACGAGCTGACACTCACCGCCAACACCCAGCCCGCACTGCTGACCGCGAGCTGGGCGCTCACGCGTGTGCTCGGCACGGAGTTCCGCCTGTCCCCAAGCTGGGCGGCCGGCCACAGCCTCGGAGAGTTCAGCGCGCTGGTGGCTGCAGGTGCGTTGACCTTTGCCGATGCCTTGCGCGTGGTGCGCGAACGCGGCCGCGCCATGCAAATCGCCGTGGCGCCGGGGGTTGGAAGCATGGCTGCGGTGCTGGGCTTGGACCTCGCCGACCTCACGGCGATCTGCCACCAAGCCGCCGACGGCCAGGTGGTGAGCCCTGCCAATATGAACGGCGGCGGCCAGATCGTGATTGCCGGCCATCGCGAGGCGGTCGAGCGTGCCGTCGCCTTGGCGCGCGAGAAAGGCGCCCGGCGTATCGTTCCGCTAGCCGTCAGTGCGCCGTTCCACTGCGCCTTGATGGCGCCGGCAGCCGCACGCCTGCGAGAGGTGCTGGAGCCGGTCTCGGTCTCTCCGCTGCAGTGCCCCGTCATCAGCAATGTCGAAGCGCGCGCTTGCACCGACGCCGGCCGGGTGAAGGACCTGCTCGTGCGCCAGGTGGTCAGCCCGGTGCGCTGGCAGGAGTGCGTCGAGGAGCTTGCCCGTCTGGGTTGTCGTACAGCCATCGAAGTCGGGCCGGGGCGCGTGCTCAGCGCTCTGGTGCGGCGTATTACTCCGGATATCCGCTGTGTTGCGGGCGAGGACCTCGAATCCGTGCGAGCCTTGATTGAGGCCTCATGAACGCCGTCTTACAAGGGCAGGTCGCGCTGATCACCGGCGCGTCGCGCGGGATTGGTCGCATGGTGGCGCGCCACCTCGCCCGGGCTGGAGCGCAAGTCGTGATCAACTTCCTGCGTAACGCCGCGGCAGCGGAGGAAACGGTCCGTTTGATCCAGGAGGCGGGTGGGTGTGCCACCCTGGCGCCGTTCGACGTCGTCGATCCGGATGCCGTCCACGCCGCGGTCTCCGGCCTCGTGGATCGGCTGGGCCGGTGCGATATTTTGGTCAACAACGCCGGCATGACGATCGACGCTCTGTTGCTCCGGCTCAAAGCGGCGGAGTGGGATCGGGTGATGGCGGTCAATCTCAAGGGGACTTTCAACTGCACCAAGGCGGTACTGCGGCCGATGGTGCGCGCCCGCTACGGCCGCGTCGTGAATATGGGCTCGATCATCGGCAGTATGGGAAATGCCGGCCAGGCCGCCTATGCGGCAGCCAAGGCCGGGATCGTCGGTTTCACCAAGTCCACGGCGCGGGAACTGGCCGGGCGGAACATCACCGTCAACGCCGTCGCGCCGGGCTTCATTGAAACTGAGATGACGGCGAACTTGCCTGAAGCGGTCCGAACGGAGTATGTGAAGCTCATTCCGGCGGGGCGCTTGGGAACGGCGGAAGAGGTAGCGGATGCGGTCCTCTTCCTCGCCCGCCCTGAATCTGCCTATATCACCGGACAGGTCATTGGCGTGAACGGTGGCCTCTACATGTAAGGGAGAGGGAGGGAGTAAAGGATGCCATCAGCAGTGGAAGCGAAAGTGAAGGAGATCATTTGCGAGCAGCTGGGCGTCAGCGAGGACGAGGTGACGCCGGACGCCTCCTTCATCGAGGATCTCGGGGCCGACTCGCTCGACATCGTCGAGTTGGTCATGGCCCTCGAGGAAGAGTACGACATGGAAATTTCGGACGAAGAGGCCGAGAAGATCCGCACCGTCCAGGACGTCGTCAATTACATCGAAAGCCACAAGCAATAGTGAAGCAGTCGGCGGGAGCACTGTCCGACCTGCGGCTGCTGGCGAGAGGAACTCCCACAGCATGACCGAACTCGAGCGCGTCGACCCCGAGATTTACCGTACGCTCTGCAATGAGGCCGAGCGACAGGAACACAACCTGGAGCTGATCGCCTCCGAGAACGTGGTCAGCCGCGCCGTCCTGGAAGCGCAAGGATCGATCCTCACGAACAAGTACGCCGAGGGCTACCCCGGCCGGCGGTACTACGGCGGCTGCCAGTTCGTCGACGTCGCGGAGCAACTCGCCATTGACCGCGCCAAGCAGCTGTTCGGCGCCGATCACGTCAACGTGCAGCCGCATTCCGGCTCGCAGGCCAACATGGCCGTCTATTTTTCGCAGTTGGTGCCGGGCGACACCATCCTCAGCATGGATCTGACCCACGGTGGCCACCTCACACACGGCAGTCCAGTCAATTTCTCCGGCAAGTTCTTTCGCGTCGTCCCCTACGGAGTGCGGCAGTCGGATCAACGCATCGATTACGACGCCGTGGCGGAGTTGGCGCGCCAACACCGGCCAAAGATGATCGTCGTGGGATACAGCGCCTATCCGCGTGAGATCGACTTTCTCCCCTTCCGTCGGGTCGCCGACGAGATCGGCGCGGTGGTGATGGTCGACATTGCGCATTTCGCTGGGCTGGTAGCCGCCGGAATCCATCCATCGCCGGTGCCCCATGCTGAGTTCGTCACCACCACCACGCACAAGACGTTGCGCGGGCCGCGCGGCGGCATGGTCATGTGCCGCGACGCCTTCGCCAAGAGCCTCAACTCCTCGGTGTTTCCGGGCAACCAGGGTGGGCCGCTGATGCACGTCATTGCCGCCAAGGCGGTCGCCTTGAAGGAGGCGCTCTCCCCCGGATTCAAGGTGTATCAGCAACAGATCGTCCGCAACGCCAAAGCACTGGCCGCGGCGTTGATCGCCAAAGGCTTTCGTCTGGTGTCGGGCGGCACCGACAATCACCTGATGTTGCTCGACCTGCGCCAGAGCGAACTCACGGGGAAGGTCGCCGAGGAGACGCTCGACCGCGCCCATATCACGGTGAACAAGAACACCGTGCCCTTCGAAACCCGTTCACCCTTCGTGACCAGCGGCATCCGCATCGGCACGCCGGCCGTGACCACGCGCGGCATGAAAGAACCGGAAATGGAGGCGATCGCCGAGTTCATCTTCCGGGCACTGCAATCGGTCGGCAACGCCGCCGCGCTCGCGTCGGTTGCGGACGACGTGATCGCGCTCTGCCGGAAGTTTCCGATCGGGCAAAGCCCTTTTCCGCAGTGAGCCCGGCGCACCGCGGACAATTGGCGTTGGGGTTTCCCGCCCGACACCGCCGGCCGCCGTGCGCCACCGCGCTGGACTCTACCGCCTTCCGGTCTTCTTCAGCGACTCTTTGAATTCCTCATCGAGTGCAAATGCCTGCCCCGGCAACACAATGGTATCGTGCGCCCAATTGCGATCGTCCCGCGACGCGTAGTTGATGTTGTAGTGTAACCCCCGACTCTCCCGGCGGGTGATGGCGGACTTGATGATCAACTCCGCCACGACAGCGATGTTGCGCAGCTCGATGAGGTCCCCGGTGATCAAGAAATCCCAGTAGTAGTCGCGGATCTCTTCCTGCAGCAGCGAGATACGTTTCAACGCGCGGGCCAAGCGGCGGTTGGAGCGCACGATGCCAACGTAGTTCCACATCAAGCGGCGGATCTCATCCCAATTTTGCGTCACCACCACCGACTCATCGCTGTCGACGGCGCGGCCGGGATTCCATTCCGGAAGCGCCGGCATGGACTCGTGGTCCCGGCGCACCAGATCGCACGCTGTCACCGAGGCGCGATGCCCGAAGACCAATGCCTCCAGGAGCGAGTTCGACGCCAGACGGTTGGCGCCATGCAGTCCGGTCATAGCCACCTCGCCGGCGGCAAACAGGCGGTGGATAGTGGTGGCACCGTTGGCGTCCGTGACCGCGCCGCCGCAGCAATAGTGCGCTGCGGGCACGACGGGAATTGGCTGCACGGTGATGTCGATGCCGTAGCCTAGACAGCGTTCATAGATGTGGGGGAAGCGCTCACGAACGAAGGCCGGATCGCGGTGAGTGATATCCAAGTACACATGTTCGAAGCCGCGCACTTTCATTTCGCTGTCGATTGCCCGGGCAACGATGTCGCGCGGCGCCAGCTCCGCATCGGCGTGGTAGCGGTGCATGAACGCATCGCCGTCCGGCCGGCGCAGGATGGCCCCTTCCCCCCGCAGGGCCTCACTGATCAAGAAGGACTTCGCCTGCGGATGGTACAGGCAAGTGGGATGAAACTGGATGAACTCCATGTTTCCGATCGGCACACCAGCGCGGTAGGCCATGGCGACGCCGTCACCGGTCGCGATATCGGGATTGCTGGTGTAGAGATAGACTTTGCCGGTCCCCCCAGTGGCCAGCAGCGTGGCCCGCGCCTGGAACCGTTTGACCACTGCGGCGTCGAGATCGAATGCGTAGGCTCCCCAGCATGACGGCCTGCGTACCGACGGATCGAATTTCGCATCGATGAGGAAATCCACGGCAAGGTGTCGCTCGAGGACCGCGATGTTGGGTTCCCGCCGCACCGCCTGTACGAGCGCGCGCATGATCTCGCTGCCGGTGGCGTCGACCGCATGCAAGATGCGCCGGTGGCTATGGCCGCCTTCGCGCCCGAGGTCGTACTCGCCGTCCTCCGCCTCCGTGCCGGGCCGCAGCGAGAAGTTCGTGCCCAGCGCGATCAGCTCGCGGATGCGATCGGGCCCGTCGCGTACGACCAGGTCCACGATATCCGAGTGGCACAGTCCGGCGCCCGCCACCATCGTGTCGCGACTGTGTTCCTCGAACGAGTCCTCGGGGCTCCATACGGAAGCAATACCGCCTTGCGCGTATTCGGTCGCGCTCTCGGGCAGGCGGTCCTTGGTGACGACGGTGACCGACCCAACTTGTGCGGCCTTGAGAGCGAATGTCAGGCCGGCGAGGCCGCTGCCGATGACCAGGAAGTCCGTGTCCATTACATAGATGCTTTAGCACAGGCAGGCTTGCTGGTGCCAAGTTGTAAAAGGCCGGTGTTGCGAAATATCGGTTGAAATGGCCCCCGTAAAGCATTACCCTGCGAACAATGCGCGGCTGGCAAAAGGGAGTGTTGGGAGGCGTTTTTGCAATTGTCCTGGCCATCCCGGCACGAGCCGACATCTACATGTACACCGACACGCGCGGCGGCCTGCATTTCTCCATGGCGCCCACTGAGCCCCAATACCAGTATTACCTCCCCGACATCAGCAGCTGGAAGACTTACGGGCGCGGGGGGTTTGGTGCCACGGGCGGCCCTCGGCGCAGGGTATTCGACTCCATCATCCGCGACGCGGCGCGGCGCCATCAGGTCGATGCCGCCCTGGTGAAGGCCGTGATACGGGCGGAATCCGATTTCGTTCCGCGTGCAGTTTCCCCGAAAGGGGCTCAGGGCCTCATGCAGCTGATGCCGGCCACGGCCCGCCGGCACAACGTGTGGCGCAGCTTCGAGCCGCGCGACAACGTTGAAGGTGGCGTTGTCCACCTGCGCTACCTTCTCGACCGCTACGGCGGCAACCTGCGTCTCGCCCTCGCCGCCTACAACGCCGGTGAGAAGGCCGTCGACGCGCACGGCGGCGTTCCGCCGTTCCCCGAGACGTGGGAGTACCTGGCCCGCGTGATGCGCTTTCGCGATTCGTACCTCCGCGAACAGTAGGCACGTGCTGCTGGGGCGTTTCGACTCGCCATCGCGCCCTCTCACCGAGGCATCGACACATGCCAGCCACGCGTGGCATTGATCCCAGCTCCCGCGTTGCCAATCTTCCGAACTTCCTCACCTTCTTTCGGATTCTCCTCATCCCGCTGCTGGTTGTCATCCTCACCAAGCCCGGACGCACCGCCAGCCTTCTGGCGGCGGCGACGTTTTTTCTGGCGTGCCTCTCTGACTTCTTCGACGGCTACCTGGCGCGTCGCTGGGGTATCAGTACGACCCTCGGCAAGCTACTCGACCCACTGGCGGACAAACTCATCGTGGCCGCAGCGTTGATCATGCTGGCGGGTATGGAGCGCACCCCGAACGTCCCGGCATGGATGATCGTGGTGATCATCGGCCGTGAAATCGCCGTGACCGGCCTGCGGGCCATCGCTCTCGGGCAGGGAGTAGTGCTCGGTGCCGAAGAGCTCGGCAAGTACAAGATGGTGTTTCAGATGTTGGCCCTCCACGGATTGCTGATGCACTACCGGTTCTTCGGCATCGATTTCCACCTTGCCGGAATGTACTTTCTGTGGATTTCACTCGTCATCAGCCTGTGGTCGGGTATCGACTATCACGTCAAAGTCATCCGCCAGCTCACCCGCCGCGCCGCGCGCTAGCACCGCAGCGGCGCTGCCTTGTACGTGCAAGTGAAGCGTGGTAAGCCCTGGGCTCTCCGGCGGACTCCCCGCACGCGCCCTTAGCTCAGTTGGATAGAGCGCTTGACTACGAATCAAGAGGTCGGGTGTTCGAATCACCCAGGGCGCATTACTTTTCAAGTACTTAGCCAGCCGTCTAACCGTACAGGTCGAAATTGTACGGTATCTGTCCGGGAAAATTAGGCGAAGGTTCGTCAGCCTGTCTTCTTGGGCAGCCTCAAGGCCACCACACGGGGGGGCGCCGGCTGCTGCGAAAGATGCGCTTGCAGCTTGTCCGCCGCCGCGGTCAGGTCCGCTTCGCTGACGATGTTGTACCTATCGAACACGGCGCGCGTCTTGTGTCCGGACAACGCCATGCACACGCGCTCGGGTATGCCTGCCCGCACCATGTTGCGAATGGCAGACCGTCGGAGGTCATGCGGCGTCAAGCCTTTGTATGCCAGTTTGGGTTTCCCCTTCGGCGTAAGGTCTCCGGTCGGCGCCATCGCACCAAGCCCCGCCTTGACGCATGCCCGGGCCCATGTCTTGCGAAAGTCACCGATCCGCTGCCCGTCAATGTGGAACACGTGGAAGCAATCCAGCCGTCGGGCGGTGGCGGCCCGCGAGAGCACGTCCAGCAACTCCCCGGAGAGCGGCAACACCCGGCCGTCTTTGTTCTTCGACAGTTCCGGACGTAGGCGAATCACCCTGGCGGGCAGGTCAACATCGCGCCATTCAAGGCCGCGCATCTCGCTTACGCGCCAGCCGGAGAAGTACAGGAAGGCAACCGGATCCCCGAGGTAGTCGGGAAGCGCGCTTTGTAGCGCCAGGAAGTTGCCGTGATCGACGAAGCCTTGTCTGGCGTTGTGCTCCTCGAGCATCGGGATATAAGGCCGCGTCGACAGCCGGCCCGCCTGCAGGGCCAACGTGAACATGCGCTTCAGCGCCGCCAACTCGCGGTTGATGCTCGCGCTCCTGGCGCCGTCTTGCTGGCGGGCGGTGACGTAGACGCGGACGCGGTCAGAAGTGATGTCGACAGCGTGCACCCCGGCAAACCCCTCGCGCAAGTGTTGCAGCAGATACACCAGGGTTCCTATAGATCGCTTGCCGTTGGTCTTGTAGTCGTTGACCAGATCCGTGGCCATTGCCTCGAAGGTGACTTTCTCTTCGTTCGGCCCGATCAACCGGCCGCGGCCGATCTCGCCGAACCGCTTCTTCAGGAACTTGGCGGCGAGCGCCTCGCCCTTGCTGCCGGTTGCATACGTACTCTCGCGGTATTCCGTCCCCCGATGGAAGTAGGCTATCCACCACACCTCGCCGCGCTTGAAGGCACGCCCCATGCCCCTCATGGCTTTCCTCCCCGAAGCGGCTGCTTCAAGTACAGCGTGAGCGCCGATGCCACCACGTCCTGAAAATCGCGCCGTTCATCGAGCGCCCGATGCCGTGCCGCGCGCCAGAGTTCGGCGTTCAGCTTAACCGTGCATTTTATCGTCTCCACCGGCTCTTTGGTTTTCATGCCGGTGCCCTACCACAAGCGTCTTCATCCGTCAATCCGTCTAGGCAGCTAGGCGGTTCTGGTGCATGCGAATGTACCGGTCGATGCCCTGACTACTGAAGCGCAGCAGCCTCTCGCCCTCACGTACGGTGAAGGGCAGCTCACGGGCATGGTGATAGAGCCAATCGCGAGACACGCTGAGCCGTTCGGCCGCCGCTCGAACGTCCAACAGCCGGTCGGGTTCGACGCTCACGTCGGTCGCGGCACGTGCCGTAAGGCATCGGCCCCACAGCGCGCCGAGCACCACGAGACCCTTGGTTAGCAGTGCTTCCGCCACGTGTACCGGCAGAACAGAGGCTCGCGCCGGGTCGGCGGCCAGTTCGTCCAACGTCGGCACAATGACGGGGGCTTCACCGGTTCTCATCCTCATCCCCTCTTTTGCTTGTTGCGTACCACGCAACTTGTCCCCTCCTGATAGTGGCTATGGTCTCGATCCCCATCGCCTCGCCGCACCTCTGATGCCGTTTTCGCGACACCTTGCGTAACTGTCCGTTTGTTTGACCCAAATGGCATGGAGGCGCGGACTAATGAGCCGGCCTGGCTTTGCCGGATAGGGCACAAAGCAGCGCATGACAGCCGGCTTTCGCAACTTCCATCTCGCCCGCAGGCCGGACAGGACGGCTAGCTCTGAGTCGTCATCCGGAAGCGAACAGTCGGGCTGCGCCCACGCGTGACACAACAACGAGATCAAAGCGCCCCGTTGATCCGGCGCCATCAGGGCGACCTGTGTCGAGCCTAAGAAATCGCTCGGGAAGAAAGGGAACCACGGCAGTTTGAGTCTTGCTTCAGTATCGTATTGCTCGGAATTGCTCGACACAGTTCTACCGTTAACCCGTTCTACGCCTAGCGTGATGCGGTTATGCCGACCGATCACGCAAGGTCGATCTTAGTCTACTCGGTGAAATTTCGCGACGGTTTTTCTTGACAACCGGAAACTTGCGGCGCTTCACGGGCAACGCCAGTTCGTCCCGTCGCCGTAAGCGAGCGCTCCCGTGCCGCCTGCAGCACATGGACTCGTGCCGGGCACACAGTCGGAACAGGCACGGACGGCTCCCGCAACAGATGCTCCGAGAGTCGCCTGCGTCACCGGCGCGATAAGCATCCGCCCGAAGCGGTCGAACACACCGACGCCATCGCGCATGATAAGCGTATCGTCGTCTGGTGCTGACCCTTGGTCGGAGTATTTCTTCCAACCGCTTTGGGGCAAGAAGTCGGGTCTACGAGTTCGCGTTGGTGTGGCAGCTGGGACGGTTGGTGTGGGGGTGGAGGTAGACGTTGCGGTGACTGTTGGCGTGGCGGTCGGCAGAGCGCATGCCTGCATTGCAACCTGATCTCCTGGGGTCACGTTCGTCAGCGGATGTGTCCAGTTTCCCGGCGTTGCGCCAGGCGTCGCCTCAGTCCATGATTCCCTGAAGAGCCCGTCCACCCAGAGCTTCCACAGCGATTTGATCGGGTATGACCAGCAGATCTGTGTCAATGAGGTGCAGGTGGGTGTAATGACAGGCTGCGCAGGGGTCGGCGTGGGCGTTGCCGTCGGTGTGAACGTCTTGCAGTATGGGGGTGTCGGCGTCCAGGGGGGACTCGTCGCCATTCCCGTGGGGGACGGCGTCGGCGTTGGCAGGCTTAAGCATTCAGGGAACTGGACCGCGCCGATCCGGGTAGACCAGTTCCCCTTCGCGAGGCAGGTGCTTTCGTCGATGTACTCGTCCACAAACCACAGCGTACAGTCGTCGCTTGGATCAACAGCCATCGCGGCGTAGTCCCCCCAGCGATGCGAACCATTGAAGGCATAGCCATAGCTACTATCGATCGCGATCAGCGATGTCTCGCCACTGAGTTGCCCAGGCGGATCAGTCGGCGTGTGGCCCGAAACGCGTACGTCCACACCATGCCCGGTTGCCACATCGTACCCCACTGCAAGATTGTCGAATTTGTCGGTGGCAACAGATCCGGTCCAGCGCCACGACGTGTCAGGGGCGTGAGTGCCAGAGTCCGCCAACGTGAACGGGTCGCGAGACGTCGGGCGTGTGAAGATGTACCAGCGGATCCCGGAACGGTTGCCGCCCACGTCCACCACGTGGTGACCTACCAATGTCTCGTGCCCATCGGCATGAAGACGGTACGCCAGGCGCCACATGAGACGGTCGCCGTAGGCATCCACGGCACTCCCAAGAGCGGAACCGGGGCAAGCCGGTAACGGTACTGGATTTAGCTCTGCCGTGTAGCTCGGGACCGGCACGGCGGTCTGGGATTCGGTGAATACGGAGGCGCCGGGGTTGCCCATATCGATGTGGAACGTGAAGAATCGCACGGAGTCGCTGGCGTTGCCCCACATCGAAACCGAAGTGAGCCAGGCAAAAGGAATGTCTTCGCCTACAGGCGGCGTGGGGCCGTCGAATGTGGCCGGTTGCATGAAGCCGTCTGGTCCATTCACGATACCGATCGGGAGCACCGCGGGGTCTGTGTAGTTGACGTAAATCATTGTCGCTGTCGGATCTCCAGCAAGCAGTTTGTCGCGCTGGAATGCGAACAGCCCGACGCCAGCGAACGGATATAATGCAGGGCTAGAGCCGTTCTTGGTGTATTCCTTATTTGACAGGACGTAGGCATTCGCGCCGGGCCATGCCACGATTTTCTCATAGTCCGCCATCAGCCCTGCGGGCAGTGTGTAGTCATACGTCCACCACGCACCCAGCGGATTGTTCGTTTTCGAGACCGCAAGACATTGATGATCCGGCAAAGTATAGGTGTTCGCACCGATGTTGTTCGCGGACGCAGACAGCAACCACCTGTCAGCGGCGGAATCGTACACAATGATGGGGTCACCCACGGGACTCATGCACGACGAACCCAAGGGCGCGAAGAGGGTGCGGAAAAGGAGAACTGGGGCGATCGGAGAGATCGGCATGCGCACGCCGCTCTTGTTGTAAATGGCCAGCGCGCTGTTTGCGGCTTCCACGACATATGTGCCGCTTACCGCGATGTTCGGGTCGGGCGGAAACGCGCCAGAAAGTCCTGCCGTCGTCCCCTGAAACGAAATGATTTCCGTCGGGGGAGATGAGGCCAGGGCCGGGGTAAAGACTCCCAGCAGAAGCGCGAGGACGCTAGCAGCCGCAACACGCATTGTGGGTCACCGCGCAACCACCGGGACACGTGCCTCCAGTTGGATTGACGCAAGCTGGTACACCGCAGTCACAGCAATCTGTCGATCCGGGTGTCGGGGTGATGGTTGGGGTCTGGGTGACAGTCGGTGAGGGTGTGTTCGTCGGCGTTTGCGTCGGCGTGGCGGTCGCCCGGGTGCCGGTCGGAGAGGCTGTGTTCGTCGGCGTCGATGTCGGCGTGTTTGTTGCCCCCGGCGTGTTCGTCGGCGTCGCCGTAGCGGCTGGCGTTGGCGTAACCGTCGGGGTCGCCGGAGGCGGTCCGTAGATCACCGTCAGGTACGGCGCAAGCAGACCGCCAGAGCCGCCTTGGTCATACGTGTAGAAGTTCACGTAATTCAATCCGGTTGGCGCTGCGTCCCCAACGCGCTGCGAGATGTGCATCCGAAAGTACGTCAAGCCATTGATGTTGATGCTTGTAGGACTGAGTAACGGGAGCGTATTCACGGAATTTGCAACAAGATCGGCAAGGGGAGCATTCAACGCCGTTGCGGCCGGAACCTCCGTGTAGTCAGACGCGTCGATCGTTGGCGACCAGTCGAAATATTCGATCTGCAGTGCAAGCCCGTTGACGTTGCCCGTGTTCTGAATAGTCAGACTCAACGAAGCCGAATTGATCTGCTGGCCTCCAGGGATCAGCGACGCCAACGCGCTCGTGTCAAAGGCAAGCTCGGCAATGCCGACTCCATACTTACCGCTGCCGTAGCGTCGGCTCGGGCCAGTCGTTGTCGTGGTTGTGGACGCCACAGGAGTCGTCGTTGGCGGATACGTCGTAGAATTGAGTGCATCCACTTCGCCGTCATTCGCGGACGCACCGGAGCATACTACATAAGGCGACAACGACGCGCAGACCCCGCTTGCGGAACACGGGGTCACACTGCAGTCTCGGCCGTCCGAGGCGGTGCAGCACATGCCCGTCCTGAACACGGCCGTCGTGTCAGCCCGTGCGGGGAGGGCCGCGAAGATGCACACGGCAAATAGAGCGCACACAATTCGTCTCATCGCTGAAAGCCTCATAGCGTCACTGGAAGTGAGAGGATTGAGCACCCGTTTCCGCCGGGCGTGGGCGTTGCCGTCGGCGTGAACGTCTTGCAGTGCGGGGGTGTCGGCGTCCAACTCGGAGTTGGGGTGAACGTCGGCGTCTGGGTCGGGGTGTTCGTTGGAGTGTTGCTCGGCGTGGCAGTCGGTGTGCTACTTGGGGTCTGCGTCGGCGTGTCGGTTGGTTGCGTCGCAGTTGGCGTGGCGGTTGGCGTCTCGGTCGGCGTTGCGCTCGGGGCCGTGTTCGTCGGCGTCGCGCTAGGAACGGTGTTCGTCGGCGTCGCCGTCGGCGTGTCGGTCGGTGTCGCCGTCGTGGCTGGCGTCGCCGTGGCTGTCGGGAAGGCGATGGTGCAATCCATCGCCCATGTTGCGCCGTTCGTGCCGCTCGAAATGCTCCCCCCCTTGATGGCCTGCAGTTGAAAACAGCCGCCGTTCGGAATATCGAGTGATTGCGCGGATGCGGTGCAGCTTTGATGCGTGCCCACGGTCATGGTGCACAGCGTCGTATCGGTGTACGTCAGATCGCCACAGGCTTGCGCGCTGGTCAGCCCTGCGGTCGAGACGTGAGCCTTGATGGTCCACGTGGGCGTGCTAGAGCCGGAACCCACCTGCCCGAAAGCCACCGCAATGTTGCAGGTTGAAAGCGCGTATCCCGCGTCGTTGACCCAGTACTCCTGATTGTATTCTGATGTTCCCGACAACGGACCCATGTAGAAAGTTGCTGTCCGGTTGCTCGTGTTGGACCCGAAGAAGGCAGGACCGCCAGCGGTAAACGGCGTCGAACTATCTCCCGAACAGTTCAGTGCCCAATCCTCCCCGCTCGTGGCCGCTGCCGCCCCCTGCCCGGTCCAGACCAGACCGAAGCAACCGAACTGTGGCACCGTCAGCGTGTTATCCATGGCCCACGAGCAGCTGTGTGCACCGGTCGAGTTGATCGCGCATTCGGTAGCCGATTGGCTGTACGTTAAGTCTGCACACGTAGTCGTTCCTGCGCCAGCGGCTAGCGCCGTGGTGGATTTGCGGAAGGCGATATTCCAGCCATTCCCTGAACTATGAACGGACGCCGCACCAGAACACGCGTTCAGCGCAGAGGTGGCAATGACAAAGGTATTGAGAGACGTGCTGCTCGTGGAGGTGGCGCCGCTGCCGGCATAAAACGGCGTGGCGGACCCACCAGTGGAGTCACCAAACGAGTAGGCGGGAATGCCATCTGCACCTGCCGCCTCGGTGCACGAGAGCGTCACGGTCGTGCTTCCAGGGGCCACCGGGCTGCCACTCGCTGTACTCGCCTTGACTTGTATACAACTCCCGGCCGCTGAAGGAACGGCAATGCCCGTCCCGGTGCAGTTCGTGCTCGTACCGGAAAGTGTACAGCCAGCTACTGAGGACATGTTGGCGAGATCAGCAACGCAGTCGTTGGCTGTTGAAGGGGCGCTTGTCTTGTAGTAAATCTCAATGTTGTAGGAAGTGCCAGCGCCGGGTGCTGTCGTCACTGAGGCGACGACGCTGCATGTACCAAGCGCATTCCCCGTCATCCAAAAAGTGTTAGCGCCGTTCGTTGAGCTGCCCACCGCGCCCAGATAGTACGGCGCCGCCCCGCTGAGGTTCGCCCCGACACTAAAGGTCTCCCCGCCATCGGTGCTGGCGCTGGCTGCCAGAGGAAGCAGCGCCAGCAGGATCGTGCACAGGGTGGTGAGAAAGAGAAAGCTGCGAGAAATCAAGCGCATCAGCTTACCGCAAACAATACACAGCCACTTCGACTCGATACGGATGTAAAGGTGATTCGGCCGCCAGTGAAAGTTGCGTACCACGCAACTTTACATGACGCGTGTCATGTAAACGGAGCTCACCCGTCACCGCCCCTCGGTCCATCGGGGCACGATCGTCAGGGTGCCGCTGCCGGTTTGCGTCACCTGGAGGCGCGCATCCGCCGGCAAGCACAAGTCCGTTATCGCCTTCGTGTCGCGCCCACCGAACTCCACGGCCGCGATTTCCGTATAATCCGCCAGGATGCTCACCCGGGTTGCCCCCGAGCTGGCGATATCAACCTTTTCCGGATAGAGCCGGTTGCCCGATGCCGGCGCCGCGATCACGGTCTGCACCGCCGTTGATCCCGCCAGGCTCACCGGCGCCCCGTACCAGACAGGGCCGCGCAGCGACTCCACTCGGGTACACGGAGTTCCGGCCGGCGGCGGCATCGGCGTTGCGGTAGGCGTCGGCGATTGCGCGCGGGCCACGGGCGCGCCAAGCACCAACGCCAACAGGAGCAGAAGAACGGCCGCCGCTTCACGATGTTGATTAAAGAGGCCGCACGCTCGCTTTGGACGGCGCGCGCGCGCCTTCTTCGCTACAATGTCCGCTCGTTCGATCGTGGGGCGACGCTCGGCCCGCGGTGCGGCAATATCACACGTTGGGTGCTCCGGTCTGGGTCCTTCCGGCGCGACCAGGGAATCAGTTGTGATCATCTTTCGTCCTTTCGTTCAAACTGGGGCGTTGCGCATCTGCGAAGGCGGCCACGGACTCAAGACCCTCAATCGAGGCCGGCAGCACGGCGCCCGCTGTGATTTGCTCAACTTCGGTTGCTAACCGATCGTACTGCAGGACTTCGTCACGCAGCGACCGCATTGAGCGCTGTGCTTCAGCGACTTTCGTTACCGACATGTTGTGTAGCCAACCGGCATATTTGCGCATGCCCGCAGCTGCCAGGCGGTGCATGCCACGCGCGGCGCCTGGGGAAAGCGTTTTCCCCAAACGCTCATACGCTCTCACATTGGACAGGGGCGTGAGGACAGAGGCCAAAAGGAATTGGCCGTGACAGTCAACCAAGTACGCGTCGAGGTCGCGCTCAGATATGCCCTCAAAGCGCGACAGGTTTTCGACGTCGAAAACAAGGCGAGAAACGCGCGCCACTTCGCCGGCTCCGCGTAAGCGGTCCATCGCTGATCTATCGTCGTACATTCCGTTGTCCTCCTGGAGTTTCGCGCGGAAGCGCCGCACAGTGGAGGCGGCCGTGCGGCGCTTCCGCGCACGCGCCTTAGTAGACGCGCACGCTGGCCAAATCGTGATCGACTTCGCGAAGAGTCCTGGTCCGACCTGACGGCACGCCCATCCGCGCCAGCAACGAATCAACTTCGACAAGCGAACGGGTTCGTCGCACCGGCAGGAGCGACAATTCAGTCGGCTTCGTCCCAACACCGACGGCTTCAGCTGCCGCTAGCTGGTTGAGCCACTGCCGCTGGCCGTTCACTGCCGTGATCTTGGCGGCAGCGTTAGCTCCGAGCGTGACGATACTGCATTCGTAGAGGCGCGCTTGCTGGATGCGTCGAATCTGATCGCAACCCGCCAGGTCGAGCGCGTAGTGTTCGCAGAAAGCAGCGCCCATGTCTGAAACGGGAACGAACACGCTTCGGACGACTTCGTAGCCGATGCTGAGGTCAGTGCAAACACCGTCGCGTATCAGTTGCAACGCCATGCGACCGTCCGCGGTGTCAGACAGCTTGCCCTCGATCTGCAGCGCGGCGGCCGAATCCCTCAGCCTTACAGTCTTGCCGATCGGGCGCGCGTCATCGTGCGACCACAGAATGCGGACACGCGAGCCGTCAATTTGCAGAGATTCGGTGAACGAACCGGGCTCAAAAACAGACGGCATATTTACGCGAACCAACGTCCCGTAGGCACAGGCGTTGCCTTCGAAGCTGCCGTCCCCAGCTACGGCGGCGGTCTCGAATAGGACAAACTCGCGCATGATCAGAGCGGAAGATCGGCGGTCTCGACACCGAGAGCACGGGCCAGGCGCGCAGCCTCATCGCCGCTCGGCTTGACCCGCCCGTTTTCAATCAACGAGATTCGCGAGGTAGAGATTTTAGCGCGAGCGGCAACCTCCATCTGGATCAGCCCACACTGCAGCCGCAGCAACTTCAACGACGTCATGCGCATATATCCATCTCCTTGTCCGTGTGGAAAATGCTTTGCCGCATCGAACGTGCGGCAGCTTCAGTTTATTGTCCCATGCTTTTCAAGTTTCGCAATAGGGAATTATTCTGAGCGTGCCGTTTGCCCTGCAAACAGAGCCTCGTGCAGCGACCGCAAAGGCGGGGAATCATGTTTTTGAGCGGTAATGTGCGCTGATTAGCGGTGTTCTTTTTCGAGGGAATCAAGCCCGCGCTCGATGGCTTCCTTGAGGATCG